>JBBDNN010000066.1:0-17643 GCA_040877545.1 Balneolaceae bacterium | reverse complement strand
CCACTTCGTAATCGGCGTCAACGGCATCATCGCCGCCTTCACTGTCACTATCTTCTGTTGATGTACCGGCATCGCCAGCAGCTTCCCCTCCGGGGGCTCCTTCAGCAGCGGCTTCTTCCTGAGTAGCTTTATAAATCTCCTCGGAAGCAGCCGACCATGCTGCATTCACCGCTTCAATAGCCGAATCTATCTCTTCGATATTTTCTTCTTTATGAGCGGTTTCCAATTTTTCAATTGCGCTTTCGATAGCAGTTTTATTGTCTTCAGAAATTTTATCGCCGTATTCCTCAAGCTGTTTCTTTGTAGAGAAGATCAAACTGTCGGCCTGATTCAGTTTCTCTACCCGGTCGCGCAGCTTCTGATCTTCATCAGCGTGCTCATCGGCAGCTTTTTTCATTTTTTCGATCTCCTCATCACTTAAACCAGAAGAGGATTCGATTCGAATACTTTGTTCTTTTCCGGTTCCTTTATCCAGCGCTTTGATATTCAGCACGCCATTGGCGTCAATATCAAAGGTAACCTCAATCTGAGGTACACCACGTGGTGCGGGTGGAATTCCATCAAGGTGAAAGCGTCCGAGCGTTCTGTTATCAACAGCTTTGGCTC
This sequence comes from Balneolaceae bacterium, assembly GCA_040877545.1. GTDB lineage: Bacteria > Bacteroidota > Rhodothermia > Balneolales > Balneolaceae > Gracilimonas. Next base: position 17,037 of record JBBDNN010000066.1, on the reverse strand, counting down.
GTTCACCCTGTAGTACATGAATTTCCACACTCGACTGATTAGCCGCAGCAGTAGAAAAGGTCTGGGATTTACTGGTTGGGATAGTGCTATTTGCTTCAATCAACGGAGTCATAACCCCGCCCAGTGTTTCGATACCAAGTGTAAGGGGAGTTACATCCAACAATACAACATCTTCAACATCACCGGAAAGTACCCCGCCTTGAATGGCAGCACCAACGGCAACTACCTCATCAGGGTTAACGCCTTTGCTTGGTTCTTTGCCAAAGAATTTTTTCACGGCTTCCTGAATTTTAGGAATACGTGTTGATCCACCTACCAGAATTACCTGGTCAATTTTGTCTTTGGAGAAACCGGCGTCTTTCAGTGCTTTTTCACATGGTGTGATAGATCGTTTCACAAGATCATCTACCAACTGTTCAAATTTAGAGCGGCTTAAATCAATATTTAAATGCTTTGGGCCGTCCTGTGTAGCGGTTACAAAGGGCAGGTTCACATTTGTTTTTTGTGAACTGGAAAGCTCAATTTTGGCTTTCTCGGCTGCATCCTTCAAACGCTGCATGGCCATTGGATCTTTGCGAAGATCAATTCCTTCTTCTTTTTTAAACTCGTCGGCAAGAAAATCAATAACGCGCTGATCAAAATCATCGCCACCAAGATGGGTATCGCCGTGGGTTGATTTTACTTCAAATACACCGTCGCCCAACTCAAGAATGGAAACATCAAAAGTTCCTCCACCGAGATCATACACCGCAATAGTTTGGTCGGTTTCTTTTTTATCCAGCCCATAAGCCAGAGATGCAGCAGTAGGCTCGTTGATGATTCGTTTTACATCAAGGCCGGCAATTTTACCTGCTTCCTGCGTGGCTTTACGCTGGGCATCGTTGAAATAGGCAGGAACGGTAATAACTGCTTCTGTCACCTTTTCGCCCAAATATTCTTCTGCCGTTTGCTTCATTTTCTGAAGTACCATTGCTGAAATTTCCTGCGGTGCATATAAGCGGTCTTCTACTTTTACACGGGCAGTGCCGTCATCAGCTTTGGCAATTTCGTAAGCTACCTGTTTGGTTTCTTCCTTTACCTCATCAAATTTGCGACCCATAAATCGTTTTACAGAGGCAACGGTTTTATCCGGGTTGGTGATAGCCTGACGTTTTGCCGGGGCTCCTACCAGCCGCTCACCATCTTTGGTGAAAGCAACTACCGACGGAGTGGTCCTCCCGCCTTCGCTATTCTGTATTACAACCGGCTCGTTGCCTTCCATTACGGCAACGCATGAGTTCGTTGTTCCTAAGTCAATTCCTATAATCTTTCCCATTGGTCTGTGTCTTATTTTATTGTATTAAAAATTTTATGCTGCCACTAAAACACTAATATTTATTTGGATCAGGGGCAAAAATTAATTAACCGGTATGGATTGAGAGTCTTTCAATGCTTCCGATTTGGGCATGCTTACGGTAAGCACGCCATTTCTAAAATTAGCCTGTATTTCTGCCGCATTTACATTTTGCGGTACCGCGAATGACCGGGCAAAAGCACCTCGTTTTCGTTCCTGGCGCTTAATTTCCTCCCCCTCACCTGCGGTAATTTCTCGCTCTCCTTTCACTGTAAGCACATTATCTTTTAGAGCAATTCCTATCTCCTTTTTTGAAAGTCCGGGAAGGTCCAGTAGAATTTTAAAAGAATCTTCGCTTTCCACGATGTCACAATCGGGGGCGAAATCTTTATCCTCGTTTGCAAGAGGAACTACCTTTTCAACAAATTGCTGAATATCTTTTCCCAGCTTCGAAAGATGCTTCTCAATCTCGATACCAAAGCTTGTAAATTCGCTCATTGTGCTTGCGTTTTATTCAGGTTCGATAGTGAGCAAGCAATAGCAATGCCAATCAAGAAGGGCTTTCGTAAAACTGACGTATTGACGGACGTAATGACAGGGAATGTTAATAGTTAGTAGTTGACAGGTGATTGAATTTTAGAGCCTGTGAGTGAATGCTTCAGATATCTATAATTTTCCTGTTGCTCAGGGATTAAAAAATATTTCCCTTGATAACTGAATACCGCTTTCTGGTTTTTTGTTAAATAGAAAAATTAGCTTTAAACCGCAGAATGATGAGTAAATGGCTGCTATTCCTAATGATTTTTTGTACCGGATGCCTGGGACCTGTTACAGATGTTTATCCTGAAGATGAGCAGCTTCGGCCAATTCCTATTTACGTGGTAAGCCACGGCTGGCATGTAGGAATCGCAATTGAATCTTCCTATATAAATCATAAACTACCAGAACATGAACAGATGCCCACAGCTGATTTTTTGATGTTTGGGTGGGGCGATGACAAGTATTACGTTAATCCAGATGCAGGTTTTTGGCTGTTAATGCGTGCCGCATTTCTACCAACCCGCAGCGTAATTCATGTGGTTGGATTTAATGTACCGGTTGAGGATTATTTTACCGGAAGCAGAATTGTGAAAGTGCAAATCAGTAAGGAAGGAGCTGATAAGTTTGCCGAATATATTGAAGATCGATTCAGGCGTGAAAATGATTCCATTCAGTTTGCTGCTGATGGGCTCTATAATAACAGCGTATTTTTTAAAGCAACAGGTTTATACTTCTTCCCAAAAACATCAAACACCTGGACAGCCCGTGCTCTTCGCCAAACCGGTTACCCGATTACTCCCTTTTATGCTATAACTTCGGGAAATGTGATGCATCAGGCCGGTAAAGAGGGAGAGGTTGTTCGGGAATGATGAAATCCGATGTACTGGCGGGGAAACTTTGTAGTTCAAATTTGCAGGATTGATGACTAATTTTAATTTTACTTCATATGGCTGGTGCTGACCTGGCTTTATTAAATTCGCCCTATATACCTGTTTTACCTGTAAATATAGTTTCTTTTTTCTTGGAGTTGCGGCAATAAGCAAGAGATACCAATCAACCAGTAACAACCCGCTCCAAATCATCCCAAAAGCCGGGATAAGAAACTGCTGCGCATTCGGCATCTATTATTTGACTGGCTTTTTTGCCTTTGAGGGAAAGGACTGCGGATGCCATGGCAATGCGGTGGTCGTGAAAGCTTTTGAAGGTTGCGAAATGGAAGGTGAAATCGGGATTGCCATGGATGATGAGGCCGTCTGCTTTTTCTTCAAAATCGGCCCCAACAGCTTTTAGCATTTGGGCAATGGCCATAATGCGGTCGGTTTCTTTGTGACGAAGTTCTTCCGCACCGGAGATAACTGAAGTGCCTTCGGCAAATAACATGGCTACGGCAAGTACGGGCAGCTCATCAATGCAATTTGGTATGACGTTTGGATCTACCTGAATGGCTTTTAAAGTCGAACTTTTTACTCTTATTTCACCAACCGGCTCGGCTCCTTCTTTTCGCTCATTTTGTATAGTGATATCGGCGCCCATTTCACCTAACACCTGCAGAAAGGCATTTCGGGTAGGATTAATCCCCACATTTTGTAATGTTATTTCAGCATTTTGGTGAATAGATCCTGCTGCAAGCCAAAATGCAGCTGCCGAAAAATCACCGGGAATGGTATAGCTTTGGTTGGGTATTTCATCTGACATGCTGGCTGAAATAACTTTTCGTCCAGCCTCTTCCATTGTCACTTTTAAACCTAATAAGCGTTCGGTGTGATCGCGGCTGGGTAATATTTCTACTACTTGTGTAGGTTCTTTCCCAAATAATCCCGCCAGCAAAATGCAGGATTTCAGCTGTGCACTTGGAATGGGTAATTCAAAAGTTATAGGATTCAGCGGTTCGTTGCGGTTTATGAATAATGGCGCATAGGCACTGTTTCTTGCTAGAATATGAGCTCCCATTTTTTCCAGCGGGTTGATAATCCGCGTCATCGTTCTTCCGCAAAGAGATTCATCTCCTACCATTTTGGCTGAAATTCCCGCGCCCACTAAAACCCCGGAAAATAGACGCATGGCTGTTCCTGAATTTCCACAATCCAGATCTTTTTCAGGTGTAATCAATCCACTTCTTCCAACACCATTTATAAGAATTACTCCATTTTTTTGCTGAACTTCTGCCCCTAATTGCTGAACACAGCTGAGGGTACTTTGTGGGTCCTGCGCCGGAGAATAGTTCTTGATTTCTGAAATACCCTCGTGCAATAATGAAAAAATAGCAGCGCGTTGAGAGATGGATTTATCCGGTGGAAGAGATAATTCGCCTTTTAAAGACAAAGCAGGTGAGACCTGGTTAATCATGCGTATTCTGAATAAGAATTTTTGTGAGAACCATAAATCCAATAATCAGTGATCATGAATCACCGGTTTTATTGAGTAAATCCTGGGCTTGTTTTGCCACTTCTGTTCCGGGGTATGTGTCTACAATTGAATTCAGAACTGTCATTGCTTCACCACGGTTTCCTAATCGAATGTGACATTCAGCGGTATTATACATTGCTTTTGATACCCAAAAATCAAAGGCCGCAAAGAGAACTTTTACTTTAGAATATTCTTCAATGGCAGCATTCAGGTTACCCTGTTTTTGATCAATTTCACCTAAATAATATTGAGCTTCAGCACCCACTTCAGTAGTGCTTCTGTCAGCTATAGGGGCTAATAATTCCACTGCCCGGTCAAATCTTCCTTCGGCCAATGCTACTTTCCCAAGTCCGGCTTTAGCGGCTTCACTATTCTGATTTACCGCCAGTGCCGATTCATATTCCTCTTTTGCCCTTTCCAGCTGATTTTGAGCAAGGCTGGCATTCCCCATTCCCACATGGGCTTCCTGCCGGTATCTGGGCGCCTTTTCGAGTAGATGAGCATATCGGCCATGCGAGCGTTGGTACTCTCCTTTTTCATAATGCAGCGTTCCCAATAAAATTAAAGCCGATGCAAACAAATCATCATTTGGAAATTCTTCAACAATGGATTCATAAGCCTCAATGGCATTATCAATCTGTCCTGTTTGCTTGTATGCTTCTCCGAGATTTGAATAGGTTTCAGGAACCAACTCATCAGAATTTGTAATCCTCAGGTACTGCCGGAATTCTTTGATAGCATTTTCATAATCTCCGGATTGAAAAACATTCAAAGCCTGACGATAACGCAGCCGGTCGGCGGTGGTGCTTGTGGGATTATCACTTAAAAATTCTTCCAAAATCACCGAGCTGCTGTCAGATCCTCCGGCAGAGAGCTGTGCGTATTGAATTCCATTGATTGCCTCAATGATGTAGCTGCTTTTGGGGTAATTATCGAGCACGGTTTTATAAGCAGAAATGGCACGATCATATTCACCGGAATTATAATAGGCATCCCCGATATTATACTGTGAACGAGCCGCCCATTCTGTTCCCGGATACTTGTTAATGACGGTTTGAAACTCTTCAACTGCCTGCGAGTAATTATTCGTATTCAAGTAGATATAGGCAATGTTGTACTGTGCTTGTTCGCGCAATCGGCTGAATGGGTAAATTCGAAGCATTTTTCTGAAATTGGTAACCGCTTCGAAAGTCCGCCCCGACCGGTAAAAGCTGTTGGCAACCTGGAACATGGCATAATCGCCTCCTGGTTCTGCACCAATAGCTTTATTGTAATTGGCAATGGCATCAGGATATTCGCCCAAAGCATAATAGGCATCTCCTATTCTCAGCTTGGTATCAACATCATAAGGGAAGAGGGCAATAGGAGGAGGATTATAATCTTTAAGAAAATTTTCCAATGGTTCAACAGCATTTCCAAACTGTCCCATTTCAAAATAACTCCACCCAAGCGAATATTGAGCAGCCCCAAACAATTCGCTGCCGCTGTAATTTTTCAGGAAGATGTCAAATCTTTGTGCTGCCCGGCTGAACTGTCTCATTTTGTAATAGCTGTCGGCACTCCAAAATAAAGCTTCGCCTCCGAGTTCTGTATTGGAAGCTTCAGTATAAACGCTTTCGAAAATTGGCTGAGCCTGCTCGTAAGCCTGGTTTCTGAATAAAATCCAGGCCTTTTGAAAACGTGCCTGCCTTTTTAATTCGGGATCAATATCTGCTACTTTTTCTGCTTCTTCAAAAGCCTGTGTAGCACGGGTATACTCCGCATTGGCATAATAGGCTTCACCCAGCATGGTATAGATTTTCCCGGGCTCCTTTAAACCTTGTTCATTTCGGATAAGTGTAAGAAGCGTTTCAATTGATTCGCCATATAAAGCCGCCTGAAAAGCAGAAATAGCCCATTCATAATAGGCCTCTTCCACCCACAAACCTTCTCTGTAGCGATCGCCAAATTCTCTGAAGGATTCCATAGATTTGGCATATTGTGCACCCAACTTTTCATTTACCGCTTTGTAGTATTGAGCTTTCCGGACAATTTCATCTTCACCAACCGCTGCTTTACCAAAGGATTCTGCCGCCCAGTGAAAAATTTCCTGTTTGTTGTAAAGCCAGCCTAAACCATAATGGGAAATCCGTTCCTCTGGAGTTCCTTTTGTGAGATTTATATGTTGCAGGTAGTATCGCGCGGCATCATCATAGTTATTGAGATAATTTTGGCTTTCTGCTATCAGGAATACGGCTTTTGTTCTCATTTCAGTATCAAGATAAGCAAGGGCATTTCGAAGGGCTTCTACTGCTTCCTCGTACCTTCCCTGTTGGTAGTAAGATTCCCCAAGAGCGATCCCCACTCTACGGGTGATTTCATGTCGGGGATATCTCTCCTTCAGCAATTCGAAAGCCTGGGACGAGGCGTCATATTCTTCTTCCTCCAGGTACAGCCGGCCGCGGGTATATAAAGCTTTTGGTGTCCATTCACTATTGGGATATTCATCGGCCAGTTCTAAAAAGTAGCGGCGGGATGCTTCAAAATCCTCATTTTCGGCTGCGGCTTCCGCAATCCAGTATTTAGTTTCTGCTGCCTTTACTGATCCCATCCACGAATCAATAGCCTGCTGATAATATTCGATTGCTGCATCATAATCTCCCTGCTCTGTAAAACGATGGCCTAAATCTTTCAGCAAAACTACTGATAAATCGCTGCCGGGATAGTCAAGAATAAATTGCTGATAATAAGCTTCGGTATTGGCAGAATCGGCCGCTGCTCTGGCCCGGGCTAAAAAATATTCGCTGGAAATTCGCAGTTCGTGTGTGGGAAAGGCCTTTTCAAAATTTTCGAACTGTTCTATGGATTCTTCAAAGAAACCTTCCTCATAAAGATTAATTCCCACATGATATTTCTGTGTGGGTGGAAATGGGATGTCTTGTGCCGGAAGTAAATTCACCACACAAAACAAAAATAGGGTTGTAAAGAAGCTGCTTTTTAAAAAGGGGTGCATGTAGCGCGGCAGAAAAAGGTTAAATTTATATACTTATATGTCAAGATAGCGAATAAGTTCGTCGGCGCGATCAGTGTAACTATGTTCCAGTGTTTCGCTGTTTGCTTCGGAAGTTACGATGTAACCAAAACGGCGCAAACCTGCACTTATCACAGATGAATCTTTCATATTTAGTTTGAACGAAATGCGATAGAATGAATTATCAGCATCTGGTTGTTGAACGGCTACCCCAAGTATTTTAGCGCCTTCGGTTTCTATAATTCGCACCAAATCGCTTAATGTGAAATCTGCCTGACCTAACTCCACTGTAATTACCGATCCAAAACTTGAAAGGTTAAAGGCATCCCCAAGTTCCAAAAGCAGTTCTCTTTTCTTGACTACTCCCTGGAAAATCATATCGTTGTCTACTACAGGCAGAACAAATAATTCGTGAGCCAGCATTACTCTGGCTACTTCAAATAAGTGTTGATTAGATGGCACAAATAAAACTTCTTCCAGGCTAATTTCAGAAAGCGGTGTGTTTTCATCCACCGACTCTACAAGTTTACTTAAAGAAACCATACCCACCAGCCTGTTCGCTGAATCAACTACAGCATATTTAGTGAGACGCAGCGTATTCAGTTTGCTGAGAGCAAGTGCTACCGTATCATCTAATTTTAGCGGGGATATTTCTGTATTTAATATATCTTTTACTTGCATATTTTAAACCGTTTCGCCATTAGCACTTATAGTATCTAACAAATGGGATAATTGCTGAAAATCTTTTTTGGACATACTGAAGGTCATTTCAACGTCTGTACCTTTATATTTCTCTTTTTCAACTGTTGCATTTTCATGAATAAAGGCAACTGCTTTGTATTTCGAAACCGGAATTTGAAGTGTGTGCTGATTGTATTCAAGCTCAATCATTTCTTCGATTTCATTTTCCAGTTCAGATAAACCTATACCTCTTTCAGCAGAAACAAATATGGCATCAGGATAAATCCTTTTCATTTCTGCAACCTGATCCACATCCATCATATCTACTTTATTGAAAACTAAAATAGTTTTTTTATTGACGGCCTCTAATTCTTCCAGTGTTGAGTCTACCACTTCAATATATTCATGTGCCATTTTTGAAGAAGCATCTACCACATGAAGTAATATATTGGCTTCCCGCACTTCATCCAGCGTAGATTTAAAACTTTCCACTAAATTATGAGGCAGCTTGCGAATGAAGCCGACTGTATCGGAAAGCAGTACAGAGTGATTATCGAGTTCGTGGCGGCGAACGGTGGAGTCGAGCGTGGCAAATAGCCTGTTTTCTGCCAGCACTCCTGTATCAGTTAATGCATTCATCAGGGTTGATTTTCCGGCGTTTGTATAACCCACCAGTGATATTCGCACCATATCTTCGCGGGATTTACGCTGGGTAGTACGCTGTTTATCAAGCTTCTCGAGTTTATCTTTGAGTACAGATATTCTGCGGCCGATTAATCTTCTATCAGTTTCAATTTGAGTTTCTCCTGGCCCTTTAGTTCCAATACCACCTGTTTGCCGGGAGAGGTGAGTCCAGTAGCGGGTAAGACGGGGCAACAAATACTGAAGTTGAGCCAGTTCTACCTGTGTTTTTGCAGCCGCTGTTTTCGCACGGGCGGCAAAAATATCCAGAATAAGCGCGCTGCGGTCCAATACTTTGGCATCAGTTCCCACTTCGATATTTCGAATTTGAGTAGGAGAAAGGTCATCATCAAAAATCACCGTATCAATTTTGTTTTCCTCCATGATACGTTTTAGCTCCTTCAGTTTTCCCTTACCAATATAACTGGAAATATCCGGGCGGGTTTTATTTTGAAGTACCCTCTCTACTGTAGTTCCACCGGCTGTTCGCGCAAGCAAAGCCAGTTCATCCAAATATTCCTGTGCTTGAAAACGGGTGGTTTCCAGGCCATAAATACCTACCAATATTACCCGTTCTTGCTTTATATCAGAATTTTTTAAGTCGTCTAGCAAATGATTTCTTCTTTATTTTTATTCTTGAATTCTCTTGAGATCGATATCCGGTATAAATTGCCCTTCAAATCGATTTATCAATTTTAAAGATACTATTTTTTTGACTGCATTGTGCCTGGCCTCCGGAACAAACAGCCGGAGTTGCTTATATCCTTTTACCAAGCTTTTATCCATTTCTGAGTAGGTGAAGGTATATCTGACGCCATCCTTTTCTTTCTTCTCTACATAATCAAGTATTTGAAACCATGGAATAGTTTGTGAGGGTTCGTTGATATTTTTCACAATTCCATAATCAGTAATATAATATTTCGAGGCCAAATAACTGGAGATAAACCACATGCCACTTATCCAGATATAAGCAAAAAACACAGGATACCGGAACGCATCCTCTATATAAAACACAAAGGCTGACAGGATCAAAATCAAAGCAAGAAAAACAGTAGCGAATAATGGATATCCCCGGAGCTTACCTGCCCGCCAGCTAAGGCGAACATTCCTTAACCGCAGTTTATTCTGAACCGAATATCCTGCCAGTAAGGTAGAGGCAATTGTAAAAAGCACAATTACTCCCTTAAAAAATATGGCTAATGCTTCTTCCATTAATTTACGTTTCTGTTTTATACCATAATGAAGTTAATGTTTCTGCGATTAAAAATAATAAACCTGCTAACATGAACCAGTTCCAAATTTCCCTGCCGAATCCTGAGGATAATATTTTATTTTGAAGTTCTTCTTCATCTAAACGGGCAGCGTCAACCATAGCTATTTTCGTGCCCCTTAATAGTGATTGGAGTTCATTTTCCGAGGTTTCAGTGAACATAGATTCTTCTCGAACCAGATTCGCAGAGAGAATCACTTCCCGGTTTCCATCGGAAATTGTGATCCATCCCGGCTGCCACTCCTGTGCCGAATATGTTATCTGAATTCCGGAAGAAACCACATTTACCGTTGGCTTGATCTCTTCATCGTCAGTTCTTATTACGGCATTTTCAGCATCAATATTGCCCGTCCAGCTAAATTGGTTGCCTAATTGATGATTCAAAAAACCACCTTCATCCGAGGAAGCGGCAAATAACATCATCCGATAATAAAATGGTGCAAATAAAGGCTTCACCGGAAAGTTTGACCACCCCGGATCATTTCCAATGGCTGAGATCAATAAATTACCTTGACCAAATCTCTTTTCATGAATTAACACGTCGCCATTATTTAGACTAAGCAAATCAAATCCTGTTCCAGAATTATTAGGATTTAACTTCAGGTAATAATAAATATTTGGTCGTGTGAAGCGAACCTGTTCGTCTGCTTCGCGATCAAATAAACCACTAAAAGCGGGGTGATCTTCCAGTAACTCATCAGCCGAGGCAATAGAATTAAAGGATGAATATTCGCCCTGGATTCCTGCAAAACGGCCGGCATTAAACTGGGAAAGAAAGTTATTGTAATTATTCAGATTTCCTACTTCGGAGGGAAAGAAAACCAGCCCGTTACCCTCTTGCACAAACCGCTGTAAAGGCTGGAATGTATATTCAGGAATCTCTTCAACGCCATCTAAAATAACTGCATCGTAATCTGTGAGATTGACTGTTTCTAAAATATCCGGTGAAGCTTCATCATAAGAAAGCTGAGCGTCATTTTCTCCGGCAGCCTGAAGCATTGCACCGGTATAGGAAATTAAATTACCGGCCTGTTCCCTTCCTTTTATCCACAGAATTTTGCGGGTTTCCGGTATCTGGACAGTGAAATAATATTCATTATCCGCTTGGAAATCATCCCCTTCAATAAAAATTTGGCCTTTCGATGATCCTGTTTTTGAAGGATTCACTTCAAAAGTGAAGGTTTTGCTTTCTCCCGGTTGTAGCGACAGCGAATACTGCCCGGCTGATTCCCCTTCAAACTGAAGCGATACAAATTGATTTACCGCCTGCACTTCCCCCCTGTTAACTACATCAACATTCATGGTAAAGGGGATATTAGTGCCGATCATATTTGTGGAGGTGCTAATATTTTCTACCATCGTATTTTGAACCGGAACTTCTCCCACATCTATAAACGTAAAAACGATATTTTCATCATCTAATTCCTGCAGCTGGCTAAACTGACTGCTTTGGCCATCCGAAACGATGAATATTTTTTTATTGGAATAAGGAGCTTCTTCCAGCATCTCAACCAAGGCAGTAAGACGATTTGCAGAAAAATTTCCTGATGGCGTAATTTCCAGATCGGACAGGATTTTCTGCAGGTTAGCGTGATTCAGAATGCTGCTTGATTCAGCCTCGCCATTTGTTACCTGCAATACAAAGCGATCGTCTTCTTTGGAGGCCTGTTCAATCTCCCCGATAATTTTTTTTGCGTAATCAAAAAGCGGTCCTTCATTACCAATTCTTGACATGCTAATACTATTATCTAACAAGATTGCGTTAAGAGCAGGTGCCTGGCTGTTTCCTCCGCCCGATAATCCTGGTGGCAAAAAAGGCCGGGCCAAAACCAATGCAAGGCAAATTATGGCGGCAAGACGCAAAAAGAGTAATAGATACTTTTTTATCCTGATTCGTTTTATGGTGGTATTTTTTAATTCCTGGAAAAAAGCCAGTGTGGAAAAAGCTATCTTCTGTGGTTTCCTCAGGTTCAGCAGATGAATCAAAAGTGGTAAACCAACAGCAATTAATGCAAATAAAAAAAGTGGATTCAGAAAACTCATTTAGCGCTCAAAAAATGTTACCTTCAGGAAAAATTAACCGGAAATTGTGTTAAACCCGGATTTTATTAAAACAAATTCATTCTCTTTTAAAAAGCTCATTTAATCTCTTTGATGCAACGAATAGTTACAGTCTTAATTTCGTCTTTATTCATTTATCTGACCTCCTCCTGTTCTTCTGTCCCGGATAAACAATGGACTCAATTAATCCATGAGAAAACCTCCTTCATAATATTGGCGGAAGCGGGTATGAATTTAAGTGATATAACTACCAAAAAATATGCTTCTTATTTGGATGATTTAACACCTTCAGCCATCCAGCAGCTTTCCGATTTGGATTTTGAAATTCCTAAATCCATTAACTTAAAAGCCCTGGCTTTGTCACCCGCTACTTCAACCGAGTCTCACTTTCTTTGGATAGGATTGCATCCAAGTTCAACGCTTAAGGATTGGGCGCCGCAGTTTTATGAGCCTTTTACACAAAATAAATATGAATTCAAAGACCTCATAATTCATAAACTCTATTTTAATAAAAGTAACCTATTTGCAGCTCAGGTTGGTAAATGGCTGGTTTTATCAAAATCGAGTAGTGTGGTAGAAAATGCACTTCGTGCTTACACAGGTGAAATTCCCACCATTAAACTCGATTCAGAACCCTCGCCGGGAACGTTGGTATTAAATACTCCCGGACTTGATAAATGGATTGAACAGTTCGCAACTACCAGCACCCGCCCATCTGTGATGGAAAGTTTTGCAGGCACAAAACCTGTTGTACTTTCTTTTGAAGCCAGTTCCGACACTTTAAACAATTTCCGATTATCGGGATCAATTGACCTCGAAGCTGATGGCCGATCGGCACTTACGGACGCTTTTTCCTATGAAAATAACCGCATTACACTCGACCGGCATATAGGAAGTAATGCAGCAGCTTTTGCTCTGTTTCATTTACCACCGGTTTCTATTCCTGTTGAACCGGCAGATCATCAAAGTTCCTTAGATTCGCTTCTGCTAAAGGACCTGGATCTTTACCAGGAAATGGCCGCTGCCCTTGGCAATGAGTTTGCCTTTGTTGCCTTCCCTGAGTCTGGATTGCAAGCAGACGGTGAATACTTATTTATGCGGGTACTAAAAGATAAAAGAGCATTTCAAAATAGATTAGACCGCTTAGCCGAAGAGGGGGTAATTTATAAACCTCAGCAATCTACCTACCAAATGAACAGCATAGTAATATCAAAATTAGTTGGTTCTGAACTTTCAACTTTTAATGATTTTTATCTCTCCTTTTCAGGAAATGTAATGGTTATTGCAAAGCGCAGGGGACTTGCTGAAAGCGTGAATTCTGACCGTACCCGGCGGCGCGTTATTTATTATGATGAGACCTATTCAAATGTACGAAATTCTTTACCTGATGAAATTAGTGGCTTTATCTGGTCTTCTTCGGATGATTTTATGCAGTTTATCAGGCCTTATTTAAAGCCTGAAAGTGTAGCCGGAAGTATCCTCAGCCGTTTTGATATTACCTCAATTTCTATGACTACCGAAAATGACAAAGTGGAGCTTTCCATAAATTCTTATACCAGAGAAGGCTCAACCTCTCCTTATGAAGAATTATGGGTGGTTGCACTGGCTGATTTCGATCTTAGCGGAAAACCAGTTTTTGGAGATTTGATTGGAAGCAGTTTAGACGAAATAATCGTTTCAACAAGGGATGGCCGGGTGATGGTACTTGCTTCGGATGGAACTATCACCTCGCAATTCACCACCAACGGCTTAGAACCTATGGGTGGCCCCGTACTTTACGATTGGTATGGAAATGGCCAGCAGGTAATACTATTGGCGGCTGGCAGTAAGATTTTTGCGTGGAATTCGAGCGGTAACCTGCTGCCTAAATTTCCTCTTGAAATGGGGCAGAAAATTACGGCTCCCATTTTGGTTGCTGATGTGCTTCGAAACGGAGTTCCTGAAATTGTTGTAGCCACCGAAAATCGCAAGGTTCATGTTATAGATGGCAGAGGCGATAACGTCAGGGGTTGGCCTCAAAACACAAATACTACTGTTACCACTACACCTGTTCTTGAATTATTGGAAGATGTTTGGAGCGTCTGGGCGTATTCCGAAAATACGTTGCACAGCTGGCTGCGGAATGGAAATCCCCGCCCTGATTATCCCCAATTTATAAATGCCCAGTTTACCGGCTCTCCCGTTATCTATAAAAATCAGGTGCTGGGGAGCGCCGCTGACGGTTATTTATATTCCATTGGTACAACTCCTCTGTTTGATGATTCTGTTGCTACTAATATTTCAGAAGGAAATAATGGCTCTGTATCAGTAAAATCACTGTATGTAGCTGGCAGTGAACTCTCTTCCGTTTCTGTGGAAGAGAATGTACTCCTGAAAGGCGATGACTTTTACCGCGAAGATTTAATCACCACACAAAGTGTGAATGGGTCTCTATTTCTATATAATACCGATGGTGAATTGAGATTTACTCAAAGTCTGGGGCAACCTGCTTCCCTGACATTAACACCCCATATTGTTGATATAAATGCCGACCAAAGACAGGAGCTTCTTGCACTTGCCGAGTTCGGGAGATTATACGCCTGGGAAATTCTTAGCAACGAGCGCCTGTATGGCATTCCTACTTCAGGAATAAAATATCCAGTCATAACAGATCTGAACGAAGATGGCCGGAAGGAACTTATCGCTCAAACCAGGGAAGGTCTTCGCTGCTGGACAATTTTAGGGAATTAGGATAAGATATCAGGTTCAAGGTGTAAGAGAAGAGCCCATGAAATTTCCACTTTTGCTTATACCTTGACCTTCTTCAAAGGATCTCTGCCAGTGCTTCTTCGAGTGATTCATAACTGAAATCAAAATTAACTATTTGCAGCTTTTTGGGTTGCATCCGAATGCTGTCGGTGATGGGTTTGGCAGATTCTCCCAAGGCTAAATCAAGGGCAAATTTTGGAACCCGGAAAAAGGACGGCCGGTTCAATATATCTCCTAAAATTTGGGCGAATTTATTCATCGTCACAGGTTCCGGCGAGCAGGTGTTGCAAGCACCCTTCAACTGTTCATTTTTAATCATAAATAAAAATGAATGACAAAGATCGGTGCGGTGAATCCAACTCATATATTGATTGCCGCTCCCGACAGGCCCTCCCACAAAAAACTGAAAAGGCGGAACCATTTGTTTCAAAGCCCCCCCGCCTTTTTCAAGCACAATTCCCATCCTTGGATTTACCACCCGAACACCAAAATCAGTAGCTTTTTGAGATTCTGCCTCCCATTTTATACAAACATCAGCCAGGAAATCATTGGCTGTTTGTGAATCCTCGTCCAATATTTCTTCTCCATGATCTCCATAAATACCTGAGGCCGAAGCAGAAATAAAAACACCGGGTTTATTTTCCGCTTTTTCCATGGCTTCCACTAATTGCCGGGTAGATTCAATGCGGCTGCTCATAATCCGTTCTTTGACTTCATCGGTCCAGCGCTGGCCAAATATATTTTCTCCGGCGAGATTTATTACCGCGTTTACCTCGTTCATTTCGGCAGAGAGATCATCATCCCAGCCAATAAATCGCTGGTTTTTGGCTGCTTCACCTTCATGCTTTTTCGGATCACGGGTCACAATAATGATGTTATGGCCTTCCCTTAAAAGAATGGTTCGGAGCTCTTCGCCAATAAATCCGGTGCCGCCTGTAATAAGTATATTCATGCAATTTGCCTGATCTTTTTTTCACATTTATCAATAAAATAATATAGAGATACATGCTGAGATTATTGTTGATAACACAAGTTGCGGCGTAATTAAACTCACCACTGTTATCATTCGTAAACAGTAAGATATATTCCCGGGCTCCAGTTCTTTTTAACTCCCCATTCTGCCTCTAATAAGTATTTGATTAATTGGTTAATAAGTATTTGAATAAAACTGTTTTATCATTCAATGAATTAATAAAGTAAAATATATTATCTCCTGATACGGCTAGGAATTTAGATTCTATCGGAAGTTCAATCTCGTTAATAAAAGAACCGTCTCTTTTATCATAAATAAGCAGGTTTTTAGTATGCTTAGCTTTGTCTATTAAAAAATCAAAGTTAGACGCGTAACGAATTTGTTGCCATTTGGAAATATTTTCACCGTTAAAGAGAGAAAATACAAACCGGTTATTAACGGCTATATATCTGGAGCACTCTGGGTGCTCTCCCATTTTTGGTAAAGAGTAGGTAGGGGAGTTTTCATGAAAGTCAGGTAGAGTAAGGTTTCCCGGCAGAGACGTTTTAAACTCTATTCCCTTTTCACTTATGCCCATTATAACCGATGAAAATTCAAATGATAAATAAATACGATCTCCGTCATTAGCCAGATAAATAGCCTGCCTGTGCATAAAATTATTCAACCCCTGTAATTCCCCATAATCATCAAAGTCAATAGTATTTATAATGTTAGCTTCATCCACTATAAACCTTTTTAAACGAACGATTTCAAATCTCGCTTTTTTACTGCCTGAAACAAAAAGGGTAGAATCATTAATAAGTCCTACTTGGTATATGCGTTGGTTAAAGACATCTCCAGAAAGGGTATTTTGATATTTTAGATTACGGTCATAAATGGAAGCTCTTTGGTGGCCTGAATCCCAAAGCAAAATATTGCCATTACTAAATTTGGTAGTTCGCTTATAAAAAGTAGGATGAACTTCTCCGGGGCCCCTTCCAGTTTGAATAAGGTTTATAGCCGTATCTCTATCAACATCAAATAGTAGAAGTGGGGTTTCATGAATAGCAAGGTCTTCAAACAAAAGGCTGTCTTCGCCAAGTAACCACATTCCATAGGTGTTATATGTGGCATTCGTGGTCTCTGAAAGTTTCTCCCAGTTTATACTGCTATTTTCTCCCCATTTTAAATCTTGGGCATTTCCTCTACTAATCCCCACCAAGAGAAAAAATAAAATTGAAATTACTTTTTTCATAAAATTAAATTTAAAAGCAAGAATCTAAAAATAGATTCTTGCTACACTAAACCACTCTGCACTGAAAGTGCAGAGGTTTGATTTGGGACTGAAAGTCCCG
>JBBDNN010000065.1:0-18093 GCA_040877545.1 Balneolaceae bacterium | reverse complement strand
TTGTACTTCAATGAGTTATAAGAAATTGAAATTGTCTTAATTGGACACTACTGATATTCATATTTTAAACTGGCAGGATGAAAATTTCCTGTTACCTAAGTTGGAACATGAAATTAAAACGATCCAAAGTTTTGATTCCAGGGATGAGGTTGAATATCAAATTACTGACATGGGAACCGTTATTACTTTACCAGAAATTAGCCAAAATTCGGTAGATCAGATTCTTGAAGTCATAATCCAAAAATAAAATGCACCTGTAAATATGAAACATCTTTTTATTGCAATTTTTCTGATCTTGCAACCCACTTCCTCAATCAAAAATATCCCACAAAAATGCGTATAGAATTAGACATTAAGCTTGGTTTTAAAAATGTAATGATTCGCCCCAAACGCTCAACGTTAAAGTCGAGAGCAGAAGTTTCTTTAGAGCGTTCTTTCAAGTTTATGCACGCCGAAAAGGACTGGTCCGGAATCCCGATAATGGCTGCAAATATGGATACGGTGGGGACTTTCGAAATGGCGAAAGCGCTCAAAGAACACAAGCTTTTCACGGTCATCCACAAGCATTATTCTAATGAGCAATGGGCCGATTTTTTAAATTCTATTGATGATGTATACGAGCATATTGCCATAAGCACAGGTACCAACACCAACGATTCCGAAAAGCTTGATACAATTATTAATCAATTTCCAAAGCTTCGATTTATTTGTATTGATGTGGCGAATGGCTATTCCGAACATTTTGTGAAGTTTGTAAAACAAACGCGAAGCAGGCATCCCGATAAAGTTATCATTGCCGGAAATGTGGTGACCGGGGAAATGGTGGAAGAGTTACTTTTGGCTGGAGCAGATATTATTAAAGTTGGAATTGGTCCCGGTTCGGTTTGTACCACACGGCTTAAAACCGGAGTTGGATTCCCGCAACTTTCAGCAATTATTGAATGTGCGGATGCCGCTCATGGCCTTGGTGGGCAAATAATTTCCGACGGCGGGTGTAAATCACCCGGGGATGTGGCCAAAGCTTTTGGCGGCGGTGCCGATTTTGTAATGCTTGGCGGCATGTTTGCCGGACACGATGAAAGCGGCGGTGAACTGATTGAGAAAAACGGAGAAAAGTATAAACTCTTTTATGGCATGAGTTCCGAAACAGCTATGGATAAATATGCAGGCGGAGTAGCTGAATATCGTGCGTCTGAAGGTAAAACGGTGAAAACCGAATTTCGAGGCCCTGTTTCAGAAACCGTGCTGGATATACTTGGAGGTGTTCGCTCTACTTGTACCTATGTGGGGGCTATAAAACTGAAAGAGCTTACAAAACGCACCACCTTCATTCGTGTACAGGAACAGTTGAACGAAATGTTTGAGGAGTAGAGGAAATAGGAGGTTCAATCACTGTTGCGAAATTAACCTCACCTTCAGCAGCTGACTAAGAAAAATGAACCTGGAAAAGCAGAGCAGAGTTAGAATCTGTCCTTGGGTTAACTTTTCCAAAGGTAAATCCACACAGTTTTCAGACCTGTCCTCGCATTAACTTTGGTAAAGTTGCATCTTCGTTAAACCACATTTACTTCCGGCGTTAACTCCACTCCAAATTTCTGCTGTACTGATTTTTGTATTTGTACGGCCAATTCCCAAATCTCCTGTCCCGACGCATTTCCGTAGTTCACGATCACCAGAGCTTGCAGTTCATGAACACCGGCATCGCCGACTCTTTTTCCCTTCCACCCGCACTGATCGATAAGCCATGCAGCTGGAATTTTTACCTTCTCCCCGGCTGGATAATGTGGAATCTCAGCATACTGTTGCTGTAGTCTCTCAAATTGCTGCTTTGAAATTACAGGATTTTTAAAAAAGCTGCCTGTATTGCCGATTTGTGCAGGATCAGGAAGTTTACTTTGCCGGATTTCAATTACCGCTTCACTGACATCTTTGATAGTAGGGATTTGAATTCTCTCCTCTTTTAATTTTTCATTAAGTACCCTATAGGTTGTGTTGATGGTGGGATTTTTCTGTAAACGGAGTGTGACTGAAGTAATTACAAATTTTCCTTTCAAACTATTTTTGAAGATGCTGTCGCGGTAGGCAAAATCACATTCCTCTTTATTGAATGACTTTTTCTCACCGGCAGATATCTCCACAGCTTCAAGACTCACGAACACTTCTTCCAGTTCAACCCCATAAGCCCCGATATTTTGAATGGGTGCCGCACCAGCCGAGCCGGGAATCAGCGAGAGATTTTCGATGCCGCCCCAACCTTTCTCAACACAATGCAAAACCAGTTCATGCCAGTTTTCTCCGCCACCAATTTTCAGGTCAACATAATTATGGGTTTCCTCAATAAGCTCTTTTCCTTTTATTTGATTATGAATAACCAGCCCCTCAAAATCATTCACAAACAAAAGATTACTCCCTCCTCCAATTATCAAAAGAGGCAATTTTTTAAAACGATTATCTTTCAGAATTGACTTCAGGTCATCAACAGATTCTATCGCTACAAAATATCGGGCAATTGCCGATATACCCATTGTATTATGGTGTTTGAGATCAAATTTCTCTTGAATGACTGGGGGCATAAAATTACTCAACAGGCTTTGAGGCAGATTCTTTCTTTTCGTCTACTTTTACACGGACTTTTTTAATCCGGTTATTCTTCACAGAATGAACCGTTAGCTCCAGGTTTTTATACCTCATCCGTTCCCCAACCGTAGGCAGGTTTTCAGTAAGGTGATAAATGAGGCCTCCCAAAGTTTCAAATTCATCATCTTCATCGGTAATATCGCATTCCAGGATTTCTTCCATATCATCCAGATCAATCTGGGCATCAAAGATATAAATCCCGCTTTTGAAACGAGTATATAAAGTAACTTCTTCCCCGGAATCATCTGAAATATCGCCGACTATTTCTTCCAGTATATCATCCATAGTAACAATTCCTTCAGTTCCCCCATATTCATCAACTACCACTGCGATATGGGTTTTTTCCTGCTGAAAATCCCTTAGCAAGTCGTCCAGTTTTTTAGTTGCGGGAATAAAGAGGGTTTTCCTGGATAGTGTTTTCCAGTTAAGAGAGGGTTCATTTTCTGTGGATTTCAGGTAGGCTAAAAGATCTTTCGCATATAATACCCCAATAATATTATCCAGGTCATTTTCGAAAAGCGGCATTCTGGAAAGGCCATTTTCTCTGATTTTATCCAGAACTTCCTGTAGTGAATCATCAAGGGAAACCGCCACCATATTTACCCGGGAAGTCATAATTTCACGCACGGTAATATTCCCGAACTCAATTACATTTTCAATTATTTCGCGCTCATCTTCTTTTATAGAACCTTCCTGCTCGCTAACCTCGGCCATAGTGCGGATATCGTCAGAAGTCATTTTACTGGCTGGCTTTGGGAGATACCTTTCCATGCTTATGGTGCTGTCAGCAATTAGTTTAGAGAAAGGCTTTAGTAAAATAAACAGCACGTAAAGAAAAGCACTGTTCATCCTTGAAATTTTTAGCGGGTTGTTAATGGCTATTATTTTTGGGGTGATTTCGCTGAGAATTAAGATCATAAAAGTCAGTACCACAACTTCCGTAGCAAAAACCACAAGATCCGACCAGCCGAAGTAAGCCACAAGATTACCGGTAATAACAGCTGCAAGAACCGAAGCAATAATATTGGCAAAGGTATTGCCGATTAGAATGGTAGCAAGCAGTCGCCTGGGCTTGTCCAGCATTTTTATAATTCGATCGTCTGCCGAACTTGCACTTTCCTCCTGCTTAAGTTCTTCCAGGCGGTTAGCAAGCGAAAATAAAGCCACTTCTGAACCTGAAAAAACAGCCGAAAAGGCCAATCCCAAAAACATCAGGGTAAGCTGAACCATTAGCAACACCGGATCTATGCTGATGATATCGGCGCTTTGGTTGGCAAGAGCCAGTGTATCCTGAACCAGATTATAGGGTTCGTCTAAAATATTCAATAAAATCTATATTTATAATTTAACGAAAGGTACATACGCTATTAATTCCTGCAAAATAAAAAAGCGGTTGCAGGCTTATGCCTGCACCGCTTTAAGATGCATAAAATATAGCTTAACTAAAATGGAAGATCATCGTCCATATCATCAAAGTTGCTGCCTAATTCCACATTACTGGACATTGGCTTTTCAGAACTTTTATTATCTGACTGGCTGCTGCTATTACCGCCGCCGCTACCGCCTTTGCTGTCAAGCATGATCATACGCAAGGCTTTTACTTCGGTGGTGTATCTTTTTTGGCCATCTTTATCTTCCCAGGAATTTGTCTGGATAGGGCCTTCAACATATATTTTAGAACCTTTTTTAAGGTATTGCTGGCAAACTTCTGCTGTTCTGCCCCAGGCTACTACGCGATGCCATTCAGTTCTTTCCTGATATTCGCCATTGCTGTCTTTATAACGCTCGCTGGTAGCTATACTTAAAGTTGCAACGGCTGTATTTGATTGTGTGTAACGTACTTCCGGGTCTTGACCCAGGTTCCCGATTAACATTGCTTTGTTTAGTGAACTCATTTCGTATCCTCGTTTTGTTGTTTCGTTTGCAATGTAAGACTTCGCTCAGAACAATTCCTTACAAAAAAATTTCACTTTTTTTTATTCATTAAGTAATACTTAATGAAAAATGTGGCTTGAATAGCTTTACTATAACAAAATTTAAACTCAATAGAACATTTTTCTCCTGATTTTATAGGTAAGCAATGCATAAATTTCCAAAATATCTATACCCAGAAGTAAAGAAGCATTGATATGAATACAGCAACAAAAAAAGCCAAACCATTTTCTGAACTCATCAAAAGTGATATACCGGTTTTAGTAGATTTTTATACCGACTGGTGCGGCCCCTGTAAATTAATGGAGCCTATTCTTAAGGATCTTAAAGCAGAAATGAAGGATGATATCCACATCGTAAAAATTGATGCTGAAAAAAATGCGGATGCCGCAATCTTGTATCAGGTCCGTGGTGTACCAACTCTGATCCTCTTTCACCAGGGAAATATCCTGTGGCAGAAGTCTGGGGTAGTTCGGTTAAAAGAATTGAAATCTACCATCAGCCAAAAAATAGGCGCAGAATGAGTACACGCACCAGAACATTCGTATGGAGTAATCTTTAGTGGATAAGGAGCAGACATTTCAACATAAATAATTGTGTAAATTGTACGGAAATTATTTGTAGATGAAGAACAAGTAATTGCTTTAATACATCTTAGAAATGGGAGATGGTAATGAATAAAAATGATAGCCCATCACTAACTGAAAAACAGGCTGAACAAATCAGGAAGGCGTGCATAAATGCTGCCAGAGAAGGATTTATAAATGCCTCGATGAGTGGTTTATGTACGGAAGGTGCAGCGGAAGCTGCCATTGGTGCTATTCAAAAACTAAATCTGAATGAAGTGCTCCTGGAAGCAGGCTCCAAGAAATGAAACAGCCAATTATTGGTTTTCATAAAGATAAAGATGGAGATTGGGTCGCTGAGTTGGAGTGTGGCCATAATCAGCATGTGAGGCATAATCCGCCCTGGCAGCTCCGCCCGTGGGTAATCTCCAAAGAATCTCGTGACAAAAAGCTGGGCGTTAAACTGGACTGTGTAAAATGTGACCGAATGAACCGAGAGATTTTGTCTTAGAACAAGGCCATTTCAACTACTGTTTCAGTATTACTTTCTTCAGCTTTATCCAAAATTTAACATTGCCAAAACAGGTTTGATAGCAACAAAAGTGAGGGCTTTCTAAATCCACGTGCCGCTAATACAGAATCGTGTAATATGTTTTATTAGAAAATTGTAACATTTCTTCCCTTTCTTCCTCTTGTACCAAAAAACAACCCAAATTTTATGATTTCAGAGAACAGCTACGAAGAGTATTACCTACAGGAAAATCAAAACGTAAAGTTCAGGAAATTTAAAATACTGGCAATGCTGGTATCCTTTCTTGTTTTACTGCTGCTCTCAACTTAGACAATGCCTGATGTGGGAGGGATTTTAGTCTCAGCCTTAATTTTCTATTCCTCCTCATTTTCCCAGCCGAATTTTTTCTTTACTGATTTCAGGTTGATGTTATATTTTTCCGTGCCCGCAGTGCCCAATAAATAATTGAGGGGTTTTAGGTCGTCTTTATTTTCACACACAATTTTAAACAGGCCTAAGTAAGGAATAATGATGAGCATTCCCGGCAGGCCCCATAAAGTACTTGCGGCTATTAATGAAAAAATAGTGACAAAAGGATTTATTTGTACATAGGAGCCGGTAATATTTGGGGTGAGAATATTATTCTCCAGGAACTGTATTATGAAAAATTGAATAGCTACATAAAAAGCTACAGTTGATGATTGTGTACCGAGTACAAATAAAAATACCACTCCATATCCTAATATAGTGCCAATGTATGGTATCAGGTTAAAGAGGGCTGCAATTATTCCTAGCAGAATCGCAAATTCGACACCAATAAACATAAACCCGAGGGAATTCACCACTACTAAGATTCCGCATACAATTACCAATCCTTTCAGGTATTTTGGAACCACTTCGGAGGCTTGTTCAATAATGTCGTGAACGGCAGAATTGTTATTGGAATTTATTTTCATATAAATAAATTCCTGAATTTTGTTACGGTAAAACAAAAACAGAAAAGTATAAACAGGCAATAGCACAAGATTTAAAATAGTATTGGCGGTTGCAGTAAACAATTGTGAAAGATACTGCCCCGTCTCCCCTACTGATTCTATCATACTATCTATCTGAGCTTCAGAAATGCCAGTAGATGAAGTTAATGATTCTTTTAAGGATGCAATTGTTGATGCAAATTGATTTCTGATCTCTGAAATATTTTCCATCAGGTTTGAAGACAATGCTCCTATGGCAATAAAAAGCCCAACCAGCAATACGATAAATCCTATTATAACCATAAGATTGGCTGCTATTCTTGGAACTTTATGAGCTTCGAGCCACCTTGCTGGTGGATATAACAGATATGCAACCAATACACTCAAAAACAGAGGAACCAAAAGCTGCCGTGCTAAAATAAGTGCGGCTACTATTAAGAAAACAAGCATTAGCCGCAGCACATTTTTTAATAGTAAGGAGTTCTGGTTCATAGATATATCTTTTGTAAAATAATTATCTGTTGCTATTTCTACTGCTCAGCTAACATAAAGCAGGAATGGAGTGTCAAAACAGGAATAAAAACAACATGCACCTTACAATGAGTACATGATGTCTTTCTAAGGAGAAATAATAAGTATAGGCTAGTCTTGTATATACAGGCTGTGATTAATACCGGCTGTAATTGCACTTATGTTGTCGTCTATGTGCACCGGGCTGTGTCGGTTGGTGGTACTTCCATCACCTAACTGTCCATTTGCATTGTTACCCATAGCATGTAATGAACCATCGGTTTTTAAAAACAGGCTATGTCTGTTTCCGGCGGATACTTTTATCACATCGGAAGCTATCTGTACAGGGTTTGCCTTACTGGAAGTTGATCCATCTCCCAATTGTCCAAATTCGTTATTGCCTACAGTCCATAAAGTTCCGTCTGTTTTAGTGAAGAGGCTATGATCTGTACCGCCTGCAATAGTTTCCACATCAGTATCAATTAAAACCGGTGTGAACTGATCGTCAGGTGGCAGGTTTGAATTTGAATTTTCACCGACGCCCAATTGTCCGGCTGCATTTCGTCCCATTCCATATAAAGAACCATCAGATTTTATAAACAGGCTATGACGTTTGCCTCCCGCTATAGTTTCCACATCAGAATCTATTTGAACGGGACCGATTTTATTTCCAGTACTGCCATCTCCCAACTGGCCAAAATTGTTTCTCCCCATTGCCCACAAGGAACCGTCCGATTTTATATATAATGAATGCCAGGCTCCGGCAGCCACTTCTAAAACATCCGAATCTATTTGAACAGGTGCCCAGCGATCGGTAGTGGTTCCGTCTCCCAGTTGACCGTCCTCATTTTGTCCCATTGCCCATAAAGTTCCATCTGTTTTTATAATTAGGCTGTGATGTTCGCCAGCCGCTACTTTTGAAACCTCAGAATCTACCTGTACCGGGATATGCGGATCTGTATTTGTTCCATTTCCAATTTGCCCGTATAGATTATAACCCATAGCCCATAATGTTTGATCTGTCTTTATAAATAAAGAATGAAAGGCTCCGGCTGTCACTTCCTCCACGTTGTAAATATTGCGAACAGGACTGTGTTGTTCTGTTTGTGATCCATCGCCTAACTGCCCATTGTGATTATATCCCATCCCCCAAAGAGGATCTTCTACTGGTACAAAAATGGCCGTAATATCCTGATCACGTTGGATATCCTGTATAACGGCTACAGTATCCGTTCCTTCCGCATCACCCTGCCACTCAAGGAAACGCCAGCTTTCAAAGCCTCGCGCTATAAGAGTTACATCATCCCCAAAATAGAATGAGTCCTCATCCGGATCTAAAATCACATCACCTTCACCTTGCACATCTATATTGAGTGCATATTCAATCCGCTCAAAAACTGCAGTTACCGAATTTTCATCTTCAACATGAATGGTTTCGGGATTAGTTGTACCAGACAAATCCCCCTGCCATTCTACAAACTGCCAGCCTTCAACAGGTTCGGCTTTAAGTTCAACGGTAGTTCCATGTTCATAATCTGTTTTAGCGGTTGCTTCAATAACCTCCTCTCCAACTGAGCCTTCACCATCAACATTAACTGTTAAGGCATACTCTTTTCGAACAAAAACTGCCGTTATATCTTTATGGCTGTCGAAGGTTATTGTAACCGGATTTTCACTCCCTGTATTATCGCCTTCCCACCGGTCAAATCTGTACCCTTCCATAGGCTCAGCCGTAATTTCCAAGGCCATTTTTTCTTCATACTCCCCTTTAGCCGGTGATACATTACCACCTTGTGATGGTGAAATATTTGTAGAAAATGTAAAAACCGAAGGAGAATTATTATTAAAAATATTGCAGCTAATGCTCAGTAACATCAGCACAGGAATAGTTAACAGTAATAGTATTTTTCTCATCATTCTTTTTTTTGTTATTAATTCGTCAGATTAAATGCCTTTTTCCTTTGAGCAGATACAATAAGTATGCCTGTTTTTGCTAAAATATCTTAACATGCACTGAATCCATTAAGAGAGCAGAAAATGGAGAGTATTATTATTTCAGAAAATTCATACAAAAAAGAGGAAGCTTGTATGTATGAAGATGTTACACAATTAGCAGAAAGCTAAATGTGTAAAATTATCTCTGTTGATGTGAGCTTTGGAGAGATTGAATCTTAATCAGAAAAGGAGATTCAAAATGCTGTCGGGGCGTTTGCCGTTTAAGGGGATACGACCGATTAGTTGCCATCTATATTCATTAATACGGTGTTCGAGATAATGGATCTTCGCATAATCAAACTGCAGATAACCAAGATTTACTCCAAAACCCAAGGAGCTGAAATTATATGAAGCATTAGGCTTTCCTCCATCCTGATATCCAAACCGGACTGCAAGTGTTTCTAAGAAGTTCAACTCTAAACCAGCATGTGTCCATATCTGCTCTCTCAGTACAGACCTATTTACACTTCCATCAAACCATTCGTAGGTATCCCAGGAATTAAACAATGCCTCTAAAGGCTTCATTGGTACATAAGTTGAATCATTTATTCCAGAACTATTGTTCACTTCAACTTTGTTGCGAGCCATCAGCTTAGAAAAACCAAGGGAGGTATTTATACCAAAGGCTTTCATCCCCAAAAGTTTTTGATTGGTTTCTAAAGTAAATCCGGAACCAAGTCTTAATCTCATGGGTAAGGGATCTCCGGACTGCTCTTCAGTGTATCGAATTGGAGAACCAAAATCCGTTAAGGAGGCTCCCACTTTAGGAATGAAGCTCCAGGATTCTTTTACACTTATTATTGTTTCATATTGGATTCCAAAATCAACGGAGAATGATTTACTGGAATTATACTTCTGTGCACTTATTCCTTCATTGGAGGGTAATCTACTGCTTATGTAATTCAGCCCGAATCCTGCACGAATCCCATTCTCGAATGAATAGCTTGTGGAGACATTCAGTAATGATTCATTAATCTCTCTTTGTTGTGTACCATAATAATTAGGAAAATCAGAATTGAAATTTTTATAAGATGTAGCAACATCAAAAGAGCCAAAAGTATATCCCAGGTAAAGATTTTTCCACGTATTTGTCCAATCTGATTCACCGAAATTATCTTCGTTTTTCATCAACCCAAAGTTGAATAGTCCTTTGTGATTAATGCTGGCCGGATTCAAATGATGAGCACCAACATCTCCTTTAAATGCAATTAATGAATTGCCTAATGAATAGCTCCTGATTCCCTCGTTTTCTATTATAAAAGGTACAGCTGTAATACGAAATTGCGCTTTTGCAGGAATAGAAATTATACCTGCAAAAAGCATTAGTAAAAAAATTCTCATCAATAGCCGGTTAAATGTATTTAGATTGGTTTCACAAAAATACAAGAAATCACTTATCCGTCAAAGAAGCCACACCAGGCAAAATTTTCCCCTCCAGATACTCCAGGCTGGCGCCGCCGCCGGTAGAAACGTGGGATACCTTATCACTTAACCCGGCTTTTTTGATGGCTGCGGCAGAGTCTCCCCCGCCAATAATAGTTGTTGCCCCGAATGAGGTAGAATCGGCTAAAGCTTCGGCCACAGCAATTGTTCCTTCGGCATAATTAGGCATTTCGAAAACGCCCATTGGTCCATTCCACAAAACTGTTTTAGCTGCTTTAATTTGATTCCCAAAAGCGATGGTGGTTTGCGGGCCAATATCCACTCCCATCCAGCCATTTTCGATTCCATCTTCATCTACCACTTTATGCTCGGAATCATTATCGAATTCTTTGGCAACAACTGAATCCATGGGCAGCATAAACCGAACACCGGCTTCCCTGGCTTTTTCAAGCAACTCTTTGGCAAGATTGACTTTGTCATTTTCGACAAGTGAATTTCCGATAGGCAACCCTTTGGCTTTATAGAAAGTGTAGGTCATTCCGCCGCCGATCAGAATTGAATCTACCCTGGATAGCAGGTTTTTTATCACCCCTATTTTATCCGATACTTTTGCGCCTCCTAAAATGGCAATAAAAGGACGATCCGGATCATTGATGCTTTCTTCAAAATACTGAATTTCTTTTTCGAGCAAGAACCCCGATACAGCTGGCTGTAAATATCGGGTGACGCCGGCTACGGAAGCGTGCGCCCTGTGACTACTTCCAAAGGCATCATTTACAAAAACATCGGCATGTTTTGCTAATTTTTTGCTGAAGCCTTCATCATTTTCTGTTTCTTCTTTGTGAAAGCGAACATTTTCCAACACCACGATTTCACCAAAATCAGCTTTTTCAATTACCGACTCTGCGCTTTCGCCAATGCAATCATCCGCAAAATGAACCCGTGCATCCACCAGGTCTGCCAGGTGATCGGCCGTAGGTTTTAATGAAAATTCAGATTTAATCTCACCGCCCGGCCGGCCAAGGTGACTTGTCAAAATCAATAATCCTCCATTTTCTACTACATGCCTGATGGATGGCAAAGCCTGAACTATACGATTATCATCACCAATTTTACCGTTTTTGATGGGTACATTAAAATCTACACGCATCAGCACTTTTTTATCTTTAACATCAATATCGTTCAGGGTAAGTTTGGCCATCGTTGTGGTATTTTTGGGAATAAAATTTTAAGACTGAAGGTACCATTTCTATTCTTGAAATAAATTTTTTTTGAATGAAGCGCCGGTACTTATGTTTGAAACAATATGAAGTGTTTAGATGATTCCTTTTGTTTTTACAGAATTCTGAGAAATCAGCTCTTAGCCTTTCGTGTAGGACAGATCGGCAATTTTCCCGTAGGCCGGGGAATATTTCTATCAATTCACAACTTTAAAATCCAACTAATCATCCACAATGAACTATTCCTCTTTGGGAAAATCAGATATCAAAATCAGTGAAATTGGTTTTGGGAGTATGTCACTGGAATTGGATCAGGAAAAAGCCACTTCCCTCCTTCGCAGGTCCCACGAACACGGAATCAACTTCTTTGACACCGCCGATTTATATGACAAAGGCCTCAATGAAGAAATGGTGGGAAAAGCCTTAAAACCCATTCGGGATGAGGTGGTGATTTCCACCAAAGTTGGAAATGTGTGGAACGAAGATGGCTCCGGCTGGGAATGGAATCCCACCAAAAAACACATTCTCTCTGGTGTTGAAGAAAGCCTCCACCGGCTCCAAACAAATATCATTGATGTTTACATGTTGCACGGCGGTACGATCGAGGACCCCATTGATGAGATTATTGAAGCATTTGAACAGCTAAAAAGACAAGGTAAGATCCGTGCTTATGGGATTTCTTCCATTCGTCCTAATGTCATCCGCGAATACATAAAACGCTCCAACATTGATTGTGTGATGATGCAATACAGCCTGCTGGATCGCCGTCCCGAAGAATCCTGTCTTAACCTGCTTGCTGAACATAACATCAGCGTACTCACTCGCGGCAGCCTGGCCAGGGGACTGCTGCTAGATAAACCGGCGAAAGAGTATCTGGGCTATAGCAAAGCTAAGGTGCAGCAAATGCAAACTGCAACATGTGAGACGGGTAATCCGGTTGGTGCATCGCTTCAATATGTGTTGCAGCATCCGGCGGTGACATCGGCTGTAGTCGGTATAAGAACGAAAGATCAACTGGATGATATTTTGCAGCATTATGGTGAATCCATTCCTTCAGATACCCTTCAAAAAATGGCTTCTATTCTTGCGCCTAAAGTTTATGATAAGCATCGGTAAAAACAGCCGCCCGCTGCGAGCTTACTGAATGGGGAGATTTTCAGCCCCTCTTTTATCCCTGCTTTTCAGTTCTAATTTGAATATTTTTGAGACGATAAAATCACTTTAAAAAAAAACTATGCGAACGGTTTACTTAGATCATGCTGCAACTACCCCTCTCGATGATCGCGTTCTGGAGGCGATGCTTCCATACCTAAAAGAAAATTACGGGAATGCCAATTCTCCTCATCACCTGGGGCAAAAGGCAAAAGTAGTGGTTGAGGATGCTCGCGAAAAAGTAGCTCAACTGATTGGAGCCGAGCCATCCGAAATTATTTTTACCAGCGGCGGCACAGAAAGTGATAATGCCGTCATAAAAGGGGTTGTGGCTGTTTCCGGAGATAAAAAAGAAATTGTGACCTCAGAACTGGAACACCACGCCGTTTTACATACCGTTGAGTTGGCTAAGATGCAGGGGATAAAACCTGTTTTTGCCAAAGCAAGAAAATGCGGCACCATAACAGCAGAGGCGGTTGAAAATGTGATTACAGATAACACAGCGCTTGTAACAATCATGCACGTAAATAATGAAATCGGCACCATAAATCCGATTGATGAAATTGCTGAAGTCTGTAAGACCAAAGGTGTACAACTGCATTCTGATACCGTACAAAGTTTGGGTAAAATTCCTTTTGAAGTGAAGGATATCGGGGTAGATTTTTTAAGCGGAAGTGCCCACAAAATATACGGGCCAAAAGGCACCGGAATCATGTACGTAAAAAACGGCTCACGCTGGATCCCCTGGATGCAAGGCGGCTCGCAGGAACGCCGCCGTCGTGGAGGTACATTAAATGTGCCGGGAATTGTCGGTTTTGCCAAAGCACTTGAACTGGCGGTTAATGAGATGGATGGGCACCAAAAAAAATTCAGAAAACTCAGAAAGCTGCTTCTCGAAAAAATGGATGCCACATTGCAATTCGATTACACAATAAATGGCGCTAAAGAAAATACGGTGCCCCATATTCTAAACCTCTCCTTCAGTGATGATCAGGGAAAGTATATTGATGGCGAAATGCTGTTGCTGAACCTGGATATTGAAGGAATTTGCGTCTCTAACGGCTCGGCTTGCACCTCGGGTGCGGTGGAGCCATCGCATGTTCTCAGTGGAATGGGAGTTGAAGAAAAGCTTGCCAAATCAAGTATCAGGATAAGCTTAGGTAAGCAAAACACCGAAGAAGACGTACTTTATTTTGTAGAGAAATTGGACGCTGTCCTCAATCGCATGTTTACGGTGGCTTGATGAAAAATATTTGTGTGTATTGCGGCTCACGAGATAGTTCCAATTCTGCATTTCCTGATTTAGCTAAACAAACCGGTATTGAAATAGCCCGCCGGAATTGGGGACTCGTTTTTGGCGGTGGTAAAGTTGGCATGATGGGAAAAGTGGCAGATGCTGCTCTTTCAGAAAACGGTAAAGTATTTGGGGTGATACCCACCGTATTGAAAAAAGCCGAAGTTGCCCATACCGGGCTCACCGAGCTTCATGAAACCCAGGACATGCACACCCGCAAAGCGCTGATGGAAACACTCTCAGATGCTTTCCTCATCCTCCCCGGCGGCTTCGGGACTTTGGATGAATTCTTCGAAATCCTCACCTGGCGACAACTCGGTATCCACAATAAACCAATCATTCTCTTAAATTCTTCCGGCTACTTTGACGGATTACTGCAATTTACCAAAACAGCAATTGAGAATGGCTATGTACACAAACAACAGCTTTCCCTTTTCAACGCCTGCGATACTTTGGAAGAAGGTTTCGAATTACTCGAAAAGTATTTAGAGTCGAAAGAATAAATTTCTTTTTATTCAATCTTTGTTTTAAGCAGGTAAATTTCCAATTAGCTATTTCCCAATATTTTAAATTCCTCGGCCTGGCAGAACCCTCATACCTCGTAATCCTCAACCCGTAGAACAAGAACTATTTCTTAGCTATATTCAAACACACAACAGAAAAAAGGGATTACAAAATGTACAACGCTTTACTGCACGCTCACTCTGGTATACGATGGATAGTTTTAGTTTTAATAATCTGGGCTTTGGTTCAAGCCGTCTCCGGCTGGTACGGCAAAAAAGAATATAGCAAAACCGACCGCTTCTCAGCCCTGTTTGCAATGATCTTTACCCACATTCAATTATTAATTGGACTGGTTTTATTCTTCATCAGTCCTAAAGTAGCTTTTGTGGAAGGAATGATGGGAGATTCCATAATGCGCTTTTTCACTGTTGAACATACACTTATGATGATCATCGCCATCGCCCTTATCACAGCTGGATTCAGCACCGCCAAACGCACCATTGATGCCACAGCAAAACATAAAAAGATTGCAGTTTATTATGGATTTGGTTTGTTGATTATGTTAGCTGCAATTCCATGGCCATTCCGAGGACTTGGAGCCGGTTGGGTTTAGGCGAAGGCTTCTTTCTCCAACAATGTATGTTCCCCATATTATGTGGATTCCGCCACTCTGAAATTCCTATAATATTGAAAAACAAGGAGCTATTTGGATTTCAAGGGGATGTGAAATATTATCCGTCACAATATCGCGGGCTGTAGAACCTGCTCAATACCTAGTTAGGCAAACAACTAAACCAAAATTATGTCTTCTGACAACATTAAACCAGAACTGATAACAAAGCCTATTCAATTGCTTGCAGCTTGGTTAATTGGATTGCTATCTATTAATAGTAGTTTCTTATATGCAGCTGTGAATATGGATTCAGGGGCTTGGCATGAATCTGCATTAGTAATCGCTGCAATTGCAAATGTCCCTCTTTTTCTTTTGGCAGTATTTCTTTTACAAACAAAATTTAGACCTGAGTTACAAGAAGACCACTATTATTCTACTTATTTAAATCAGAAAACAAATCAAATTGTCAAGGTTCCTATCTCTAAAAAAATTGATGCTAAATTAATTAACAAAATCCAAGAGCTTGAGAAAAAAACAAGCCAATCTACTGTAAAATCAAACGATCATGACCTTAAGGATATTCCAATAGGAATAAACAAACACTTATCAAATATTGATGAAATCAAAAAAAGACTTTCTCAAGAAAAGGTTTTGGGAATATCACTTTTTGGAGTAGATGCGCCCCCTTCTTTAAAACTTGTTTCAATATCTAAATACTTACCAGATGAATTAGTCCCTACTATTGTTTCAATTGCAAAAGAAGTAGGATTTAAATATTACACCCGATTTGATAACATCGCAGAAAAAACTGAAGAGCAAATTCTGTTTGGTGCATACGGTAAAGAAGGACTTGAAATAATATAAATTATGTTTAACTAACAATTAAAAAAATCTATATATGAGTAAAGAAAAGATAGATGAACTTGAGCAGCAACTTCTTCCGTTTCTTGAAAATAATCCCTACTCAAAAATTGATTTTCACGAGGACACTCCAAGTATTATAAAACCTTGGAATGATGATTCTTTAGTGATCAATATATTTGAAAGTTTTGAAGAAGATCTAATTAAGTACTTAAATTCTGTTCTATTACCTCAAAGATTTTCTGGTATATATCATTTAGAAGAGGGGAAAATGGAGTTTATTTTTGTTCCAATAGAAAAGGAGGATTCTTTATTTGAACGAGAGTTTGAATTTTCATTTGAAGGAAAAGAATATAAATGTTCATATAAACCCGCAACACCACAGTTAAAAATCATCGGTGCAATGTTCAGTTTAACAGGTAGAGAAACAAGAACAAATTATCGAAACTTAGCTAGTTTAAATTATTATGTAAATGTTCTGGCAAAAGAAGTGATGGAGGAAGAAATTGATGAAAAAGACAAAGAATTTAGGGAATTAGTACCTGCATCATTTTTTATAGAAGGATTTGATGATTTTGATGAAAATAAAATGATTGATGTATCAAAGCATTTAAATTTTTTGATGTCTTACTATGATAGATCTTCAGCTGTCATCATTATGCATCCTGAAGAAGCAACTGAGGAAACTACTTTTGGTCAACTTGAATTGATACGCGATAAATTTCCCAAAAAATTGCAAATCAATAAGAAGGATTCAATTTTATTAGATTTAGTTTTAACAGCTAATGAAGTTGAAACTAGATTACAATTTCTTTACTTCTATCAGATATTAGAGTACGCTTCATTTTACTTTTTAGATCGGCAAATTAAATTTGAAATTGGAAAAATCCTTAATACTCCAGATTTACTATCGAATGTTAAAAATTATACTGGCCAAATTTTAGATATTCTTGCCCAAGATAGAAAAGAGGATGAAGCCAAGATTGTGAGCATTATTGATGATGTTTGCAATCCTAAACATATTTGGGGGGAAATAGAACAGAATAAGGAGTTCTTTTGTAGTGAGACAGAATTTGAGGGTGGTTTCAAGCTGTCTCCAATTATCAGTGAGAAAACAAGTTTTGAAGATTTCAAAGCAATGTGGATTCCTAAACTACCTCATACAATTCGTAAAATTAGAAATGCCTTAGTTCATGGACGAGAAAGTAGGCAAGGTTTCCATATTGTTCATTCTAAATCCAATGATTACCTACTTCAGCCCTACATAAATATTATTAAACGAATAGCAGAAGAAATTGTCATGCATTTTTGATTAGTTTGCCTAACAAAGCAAATCAAGCGGACGCGTTTGCGTTTAGATACTTACTTCAGGGACTTAGCCGCGCCGCTTATTTGCCAGGTCGTTATGTAGCTTTCATAAAAAATTGTTATGAATTATGTTTACTCTGAAGATGAAATTTACAAAAAAATCGAAAAGCTTAATACGCTATTGCTGATCATATTAGCTGCATGGCCATTCAGAGAATTGGGCGCCGGCTGGATTTAGGCAAAAGCTTCTTTCTCCAACAATTTATGTTTCCCATATTATGTGGATTCCGCCACTCTGAAATTCCTATAATATTGAAAAACAAGGAGCTATTTGGATTTAAAGGGGATGTGGAATATTATCCGTCACAATATTGCGGACGGTAGAATCTGCTCAATACCCAGTTATACCACCTAATCCATTAAAACTTGAAACATTTCGGGAATTCAATGAAGAATACTATTAAAATTACGTTTCTATTCTGTTTTACAATCATTCTATTTTCATCTTGCGCAACTACTCCTGTAGTTCAAGTACCTCAGCCTTGGACAAGAACTTTCGGTGATCCCCAATCAATTGAATGGCTATTTCGGTCATATAGTGCCACCCATTTCGGAGGATATAGTGCCACTTTC
>JBBDNN010000064.1:0-82422 GCA_040877545.1 Balneolaceae bacterium | reverse complement strand
GCTTGACCCCTTAACCTGTAACTACTAATATCACCCATGGAAAGTGGCACTATATGACCGAAATAGCCAGACTGAACAGCTATTCCAATCAGAAAGAAAAATACGAGTCCAAGAACAATACCATATATACAACCCATAATGTGATTCTTAATTTTTTTATTAGAATTAACATATGTAAGTATATAAACGAAAACACCGGGTGCTTTTAAGAAGAAGTTCAATTACTTATCATATGTTGAGCAATTTCTCCTCTTACCAAGCTTGTTTATATCGCTCAAAAGTAAAATAGAACTCAGTTTTACTAAAATGGGAAAGCTGATTTCAGTAGCAGTGTTTAATCTTGCTAATTTTTGAAATGCTGTATTTAAAATATAATAATCGAACTTTTCAGTAATACAGTCACTCTTGTTGATATAAGTCCAGAATTTTGAAGCTAAGAAGGATCTGGATCCTTACACTACGCTACAATCTTATTCTGCTTTATTCAGGGGTTTTCCATGTTTATTCCTAATAAATCATAGGTATTAATTATATATATGTTAGCCTTAATGGTTTATATTATTGTAACCTCAATCCTCTATTCCATCATCGAAATTTTTTCCTGTATAAGACAATTTTTTCGATAAGTAATAAAAAGGCTTTGATCCACTGTTATAACTACCCTCAGCTACGATTACCTTTTTTTTTTATTAAAATGTTACAGAAGTACATCATGGGGTAAATTCGGTTTTTCAAACTAAACTATCTAAATTTAAAAAATTTGGGGGCAGTTTATATCCCCTTCCTTTTCCCATCCATATTTATAAAGATGCTTTGATAAATTATATAGAGTATAGCTTAATAAAGAAAAAAGAGAAAATATATATTATAGAAAATTTATATATAGAAGAGAGATGTTGATAATAAACCTTAATAAAAAAGATAATAGTTAATTCATCATTCTTTCTACTCAAGTTTACCTTCTATTTCTTTATAGGTAAGCGGAAGTACCCCGAACTCAATCCATAAATCAACCTAATACCCTACTTTGTAATTTGAAGAACTTAGAATCAAATCTAATCCCATTGTTAAGCATCTTTACACATCACCTACATAAAGAATCTCAGAGTATTATAAAAGAAAACATTTACATAAAAAAGGAGCAGAAATAATAATTCTAGGATAATAAATAAACTAAAAAATATTATTAAGGACTCGATAATATTTGATAAGTCATTATATATTTTTTAAATATGACTTTCAGTATGATCTGATTTTATCATCTAGTATTTAGACCGAATAAACTAAATTGTACTAGAAGGTAGATTCAACGTTTTTGAATTATGTGTGTAGTGTTCACCAACACAATAACCTGAATCTTCATACTCATCTGGTATATCTGATGTAGTATAAATTAGTTGGTAATTTTCTGTTGGAAGATCATTTGATTCATTTAAATCAACTATTGTTCTTTGAAAGTTTTTTGTCCTCACTGATTCCATTCCTTTATCCTCGATATTATCTATCAAAAGGAATCGAGGAAACCTAACAAATGAATTATCAATTGAGGCAAAATAAATAGATAGTATAATTGACTTCTTTAAAAGATTCATTGATGAGGCGGAAAATTGGTTTTTTCCATTTAACGAAAATGTATTTCTAAAAAAATCAATTTCTATATTAATAGGATTTGAGAGCTGTTCTTCTCTATCTAAATCATTCATCAATAAGTATGAAGTATTCTCAAAAATAGCCTTATCTATTATTTTCTTATTTTTATTTTGAACTCTATTTTTTTGTGCGATCTGTACTGCTAGCGTTTCAATTCTACCGGCAACTGTTTGTTCTTGCCTCTTTAGTTCATTCAATATTCCTATAAACTTTAAATGTCTATTGAGATTATTTATTGAGCTTTCCAAATAACCTTGCTCAATTAATAATTCATCATTTTCCTCTTCTCTTGTAGAGTCAGCTTCTGTCAAGACTTCATCAAGCCTACTTTGTAATTGTGTATAACGATCTCTCAATTCAGGTATTTCTCTTTTAACCTTAGCCAAGTCCTCTATTTTTTCCTCTAGTAAAGATTCTGACTCTTCAATTTGAATCTTTAATTCTTGTCTAATACGAGTGTATCTATCATCGTCAGGGTCTAATTCGGTTTTGCACAATGAACAAACATTACTTCCTGAGCTGTGTTTTTCTAATTCGGATAAGCACTTTGGACAAAACTCAAATTCTAACTCCTCTATTTCATTATTGATTACTTCAGATTGATTTAATGAATTTAACTTATTGTAAAGATTATCTATAAACAATTCAGAGTCAGATATATCGAAGGAGATAGACTCATATAAATTTAGTTTCTCTACTAAGTTGTTTTTTAGTGGAACTATTTGATTTCTTAATTCTTCGATTGTGTTAGATTCATTCTTATCCTGCTCAAGTTTTTCTTTCTTTTTTATTTTTTTTAACTCATTTATTACTTTTTGAAGCCTTTTCTTCTTTTCCTCAATTATTGCCTCGATTTTATATTCATCACTATCAAACTCCGCTTCATTTAGCACACTTGTTATATTTTTTACCTGATCACGTAAGGAGTCACGAAGTTTTTCTGCTTCTTTTTTCTTTAATTGGAGATCGTATAGCTCGTTGTCATCAATTCCTAACAAAAATTCCCCAATAGCCTTCCTGGTCAAAGGTGCATCAAAATCTTCTCTAGTTAATAATAAATCTGGAGGTGATAATTGGTCAACATAAATTAATCTGAGCAACTGATGAATAGTTATGTTACTCATAAACTCTGAACGCATTTCAGGGTATCGTAACAGATCAAATAATTCCTGTGAAAAGCTCTTCTTATTGTCAGACATGCTATACGGAAATAATTTCCATCCTTCTAAGCTAGACTCCAGTGATTCTTCATATCCTCCATAAAAAATACTTATGCCAGTTCTCCCCGATTCATTGACCTCTCTTTTTAAGGTAATAATGCTAGAATTTATGTTAGCCTCTGCAATCACATAGTCACACATTTTCATTTCATCAGTCCAATCCTTTAAAGCACCTCCGAGCCCAAAATATATTAAGCGCATTAAACTAGTTTTACCAGAGCCGTTTTCACCTCTAATTATGTTTATTCCAGAATGAAAATTTTCATCAAATACTATAAAGTCGCCATTTGTAACAACAAATCTTTCTAGTCTAATTTGTAGATAATTATCTCGCATCATATCTGTAGTCTATAAGGTCTGTTCTTACTTTTAATCCTAATTGACCAGACAAAGGTAAATTTGCAAATACTTTTGTAAGAAGTTCAAATAGATGTTGATTTTGGTCATGATATTCAGAGATTTTATTGCTTAGCTTTTCTGACAAATCATGTTCTGTTCTTTTCAAAACGCCTTTTGAAAAAGCCTTTCTTTCGATCAATCCAAAAGAACTTAAAGCTGAAAAACAGATATCAGATAAGGCGCTTATTTTGGCATATGTAATCTTGGCTGAAGAAACATTATTGTATCTATCATCAATATCTGAAAAATATTTTTTGTATTTAACCCCATCTCTTGGAAATCGAACATCACTTAGCTTAGCAGGAAAAAGAAGATAAAAACTTAAGATTTTCATCTTCTCAATTTCAATTGAGATGTTTTCCTCAAACTCCAAAACAGAAAGTGTTCGGAAAAGACAATGATTAAAATCATATGCTTGATGATACCAGATCATATTATTCCCATTCCAAGTGGCAATTGCCAGTTAAGAAAAATACAACTCCTGTCGCTGTCAGATTGTTAAAATCCAAAACATTTTTAGACATTAATTCCATAATATGAACTACTATTTCCTTTTCTACTTTTTCCAAGACCTCACCTTCTGAGAGGTTTTCAATATTTGGCGTAATTAAGTTATTGAACTTTGAAAAAGCATCTGACAATAAATGAATATGAATTTTTTGAGCACTCTCTGAGTGAATGTGCCTTTCTAAATTCTTCACATACTTTTCTTTTGCAATCTTCGCGTTTGATAAAGTTTTTTTTGAATATTTAGGTTCCTTAAGTTTTCCGTCCAGCCCCTTTATATCTGAATTAATTCTCTTTCTAAAATATTCTAGTTCTTCATGTATTGTATCTACTGTTTTATCGCCCGAAATAAATTGTTCTAATAAGTTGGAAATAGGAGAAGGATTCCCACTGTAGGTAATCTTATCCCGCCCAACAATATCATTTGCCGCAGTATTTCCGGTCTGTGTTACCCCTTCTGACATAATTATTTCTTATCCCGACCGACAATATCTCCACCAGCAACGTTGTCGTTTTGAGTAACAGTGTTATCTTTGCTTTTTTTCTTAAATCTGATAAAAGAAATAGATAATCCACCAATTAAACCAACAATAAATTCGAGAAAATCGATAAATGAGAGATTACTTAAATATTCTGTCATTTTAACACGCTTATGAGTTCAAGGTAGATAAATTGTTTAAAGTACTAAGCTTGCCTAATATAATGTATATCAACTATTAAGCAATAAAAAACCTGATGTTCAATTGTGCTATTTGATTTATTTTCCCAGAATTATGCTTCAAGCCCCTTTATAAGATACTCTAATTGCTCATTTTCTTCGTTTAAACCGGAATTAATCAGGTACCTGTAATAGTCGACAATATCATAATATGAATCACGATTCTTGATTTCTGAAATGATTCGAATATGGAGAAAACACACTACTGATTGCAAGTTTTTCGGTTAATGCTGTTGTTGTTAGAATTTTCATGTTGTTTCTATATTTTTAATTCAGCACTAATTATTGCAAAAAATTTACTGGATAAATTTTAGAGCCTTTCTTAACAATTATTTACCATTGACCGAATGTGGTCCGAATACTTCTGAAGTGCTTCGTCCATTTCTTTTAAATAATGATGTCGATTGTAAACTAAATGTACATTATTGGATGTTCCCTGGTTGTGGTTAGAAATCTTTTCAATTACTTCTCTCGGAGTTCCCAATTCTGCCAACTTTGTAATTGCAGTTCGTCTTAAATCATGAGGCGTAAAGTCTTCAATACCAGATCTCTCTCTTACATATTTTTTTGCAGTACTAATACTACTTATATGCAGATTTGGATCTACAGGCGATTCAAATACATACCGATCTTTTGTTGAAAGCTCCTTTAGCTTAATAAACTCCTCCAGGACTAAACCATTGAGAGGTATAGTAAGCTCTTTTTTATTTTTCGCATTCTCTGCAGGTATCAGCCAAATTGGGTTATCACCAAAAGTTACATGTTCCCATTTTGCCTGCATAGCCTCAGATAATCTTCTTCCACAAAGGAGTAGAATTTTAAATAATAAACCTGTGGGCTGTGGATACTTTTCAAATTCAAACCATAGTTGCTGTAACTCTTTATCAGAGTAAACTCTCTCTTTAGACTTTTCTGGTTTCTTTTCTATTCCCTGAACAGGATGATGATCAATTAGAAATTTTCGATTCGCAAAGGAGTACACCGAAGATAAGGTTGACTTAACTCTGTTTGAAGTGGTTAAATGTTCATCTTGAAAAGCTATCTTATCCAAGAATTCAGCTACTTCTCGTTTTGTTATTCGAGCTGAGTTCTCCCCGCCAAATTTTGGCAATATATAATCGTGTATGTATCGCTCATACTCCGATCTTGTTTTAACCACTAAATGAGTTGTTCCTTCGTCCAGATATTTATTGCAAAGTTCCCTTACAGAATACTCTTTTTCTTTTTCCTGATTGTGCTTAGGGTCTATACCTTCGGAAAGTTGGGCTTTTAATTGTAGGATCTTATCTCTCGCTTGTTTTAGAGAAATGTCTGGATACCTGCCAATCGTCATCCTTTTCTTAGATCCGACACTGTTTTTATATTCGTAACTAAATGACTTCGTACCTTTTGGAGTAATCCTGAGACATAGCCCTTTGGTATGTTTGTCGTAGTACTCTTTTCGTTTTGATTGGGTTTGAATGCTTCGTATTTTTGAGTCTGTGAAATTAAATCTTGTATTCATTTTATAGTTCCTGTTTAGAACTAACTATAAGATTTGATCACGAAAACGAATTTTATTTCGGGGGAACACGGGGGGAACAAAATTTGAAATACTGAGAAAAAACGTGAATCAGAAGGAAACAAGAAATTTATTTAACACCCTCTGAGAGCGTTTTTAAACACATGCACCCGTAGCTCAACTGGATAGAGCGTCTGACTTCGGATCAGAAGGTTGGGGGTTCGAACCCCTCCGGGTGTACTTGTTACAGTTTTCACAAAAGCCCCAGAAAAGAGGCATAACCCGTTCCTATTTTTTTTGATTTATGTAATTATGTTCGGTGATAAGATCTAAGTCTTCATACATGCTTTGACAGAAATCCTGGAGGTGGGGCATTCCTTCCTGCTCCAGGAGCTCTGTGATGGCGTTTTCAAGTTGGGCTTCGGTAAATTTCATGTTCGAAGAGATTTCTTATAAGCCCTCCTTTTTCTGTAAGCCTGTATTTTTGCAAACGGCTGTTTGGTTTCTCGGGGATTGTATATTCAATTAACTCCCCTTCCATTGCCGGTTCCATATAATTTTGAACAAAGCTTTTGCGTTCAGAAAGGCCTGATTTACCCTGAAGCTCCTTTCGGCTCATTTCACCATCCAGCAAAAGCAGCAATTGTTCGACTTGGGGGGTGACTTGGGGGGTATCTCCCGAATAGTCCATTTCAGGAGATGGAAAAGCCATACGCAGGAAGTTATCGGAAAACGAGAAACAATCTCTGGAGTAATAATCCAGAATGCGAGGAACTCCGGAACCTAACTGTTCAACAAGGTCAAGATCCCCGGTGAACTTGTGTTTGTATTCTATGCGGTTGGTTTCATGCATTTTAAAATTAGACTTCGGTGAATTTCATAGGTCCAGAGGTGTGAGGATCAAAATATCTTAGGTTTCATCATCCGGCTTTATATCCCATTCAATCTTGTTCAGACGTGTTTTGATCTTTGAAAGTGATTCGTGAATATCCTGCTCTTTAGGCAGCTCACCAAATACAAGGTACTGGAATTGCTGAGTATATATATTCTTCAACTGATCCCATACCATGTCAAGATCACGAAAAATGGTAGCTTCTATTGGATGAACAGCCAGCCATTCGATATCAATTCGGTAGCTTACAACGTCATCGTTGGCAACGGTCTTTAATAAAGCATCAAAATCAGGGGATTCGAAAAACGCCCGGATTTCTTCATTTTGTAACATCAGATGAAGATCATAGGTGTGCCGAATCTTATTGCCAAGGTCGGTGATGGGGTCATCGGTATATGAAAACCGAACCAGGCTCATAATTTTTTCACAGAGCGTTCTCCGCACAGCCAGGACCCGAATCTCAAATGGGAGAACTCCAAATTCTTCAGCCATTTCGGCCTGACCATTGGCTTCCATCATTTCATAGATATAGGTGGATACGTGGTGTTCGGTATTGGGTTCTGAGCTGCCGAGCCAGCTTGCCTCTACAATAATGGTATCGCGTACCTGCCCGTATTCTCCGCTGAATTCTTTGGAATAGGTGTGAGCCGTTTTCCGATTCATACCTCTTTTTCTGGTAATTCCCTCAACTTCTATTTCAGGTAATACTGATTCAACAGCCTTACTGATTGCCTTAATCTTTTTTGTCATTTGTGCGTTGCTATCTTCTTCATTTCGCAACACAACAAGATCAATATCCTCAGAAAACCGTTCGATTAGATTAAAGCATTTGGATAAAGCCGTTCCACCTTTAAAGATCGTATCCTCACCAATTTCATGTGTAAAAATGGTCTTCAGGGCATAAGTCACCCAGTAGTCTTTTTCAATATAGACTTCCCGAATGTCTTTAAATTCAGAGGTAGCTCTTACCGCATCCCGAAATAGTTTTTTGTCTTCATGCAGGTTCATTTGATGTTCCAGTTTTCCGCCACAGACAGCACCTCAGATACGCCCGGCAAGTTATAGGTTGTAATGGGATTTAAGGAGCTTCGCAGTTTTTCCGTGTATTTTTTATGCTTCAATTCTTCCAATATAGCTCCCAGCAAGGCTCTTGTTGAAGGTGGAGATTTCTTTGCAAGCCTCACGATGGATTGTTTGTCTTCTTCTGAAAGATTGCCAACGATATTTTTTAACCGATTTGTGGATTTCTCGATAGTGGTATCCGGGATTTTTTTAATGTAGCGAATGGAATCCAGGATCTGCAGCAGCGGGATGTTTTCTTTGGTGATGGTATTTTTTTGCCGGACAAACCGAATGGTATATTTCCCCCGTTTTAATTTGGGGCGAACTGCATTCTTGCCGATCTGAATGGTGTTACTAACCTGGGTGGTTAGCCCCAGTTCGTTATAGATGCTGTAGCCAGTGAGATAGCCGGTGACGTTGCCGGCTTCTTCCATCAGGTCCTTGACCACCTGGTACTGATTGGGCTGCAACTCTCCGAAAGAAGTTTTTTCCGGTTTGTAGTATTTCCCTTTGCTCAGCTTGGCAATTTTACCTGAATCGGCCATACGGTTCAGAGCTTTTATGATAGCTTCCTTCTTTTTCACCTCTTCATAAAAATCCTCATAGGTGAACACATATCCCTTGGGCATACGATCAACTATAAATCCTATATATTCAGTTATCTTCATAGATATTAATATCTACTAAAAGAAAGAGAATGTCCAGTTTTTTAGCTAAAAAACTGGACAAATAATATTTATTTTATCGCTTATATAATATTTTGCTATGGTTAAATTACCATTAATTTCATTCGCTCAATTTAGCTGAACTTTTAATTTATATTCATCCGCTTTATTACGAATCTCGATTGCTTTTTCAATATACCAATTAGAAGAAGCTATAAATTTTGACCATTTGACAGTTTTGATGTATGAAGCATCACCTTCTGTGATTTTAGATCCGTTGCACTCTCTGGTCTTTGGATTTTTCAAATTGAACATGTTTTCTTTTAACATTTC
Source organism: Balneolaceae bacterium (assembly GCA_040877545.1). Lineage (GTDB taxonomy): Bacteria > Bacteroidota > Rhodothermia > Balneolales > Balneolaceae > Gracilimonas. The sequence goes on along the minus strand of JBBDNN010000064.1, from coordinate 73,475 downwards.
AATTAGCTGTCCGGTGAAATGAGTTATTGAATTACATTCAGGATTATCTCTGTAATACCAATCATATGAATTATTTTCGTCAGGTATAACAACTCCGAGTATAGCGTTTCTGTTACTCTTGCGATTTTGCACTGTTGTTGTCCTTAATGAGTAAGAAATCTCCAAGGAATCCACTGCTCATTTTCAGGTTTGCCATTTTCTTTCATTCCTTTAGAAATAAGAACAATTGTTATACTGCTTTGACGAACTTTATCCTTCAGCTTTGTTTTGATAGTATCATCAGTAAAATCCTCTAAACTTTCACCATCTTTCTCTCCTAGATTAATATGATCTTCTTCCTTAAGGTACTTCTGAAGTTTATCAACATAATTTCTGGCAATTGATTCAACACCTGAAAGTTGATTTGCCAAAAAGGGAGCAACTTGGTTGTCTTTGTATTTGTAAGAGATAAAAATATTTCTTGCCATAGCTATTCTTGTATTAGATAGTTCTTGAAAAGTGATAAGTAGGGATAGTCATTAAGCAATCGCTCAGGCTTTATAAGAGGCAAAAGCTTGGGATAAATCGGAATGGAAGAGGTAAGGAGATCTCTTTTGACAGAGGAAAGTTTATTAAAGCCGGAGTATTATAGTCTTTTGGGTGGAATCCATATCCTTTATCAAGAGTTTATAGGCCTCTCTTGACCCTCTAAAACTTTGCTAATGGCGATTTTCTTCCAGTTTTATGGAAACAAAATCAGCGAAAGGAACTACTAAATAGATATATGGAAAATTATCAAGAGAGACTAAGCATGACCAAAATCACCTCAATTTTGCTTTGTGGGGCTGAAAATATTATTGCTTTACCTATTATCCGTTCATTGGGTGTTGTTTTACCCAACGCAAAAATACACACCTTCTCACCTCTGGAAAGAAAGAAATCTATATCAGAGCGATCGAGGTATATTGCCTCACGCCATTATTTCAATTCGTGGAATGATGATTTTCCCGACAAATTGAAAGCCAAAATACAAGAAACCAATGCGGATATTTTGTTACCGGTTGGCGATAATTCTGTACGAAATTTAGCTTCACTTAAAGAGGAATTGAAAAAAATTGTTCATTTACCCCCGCTCCCTGAATTGAATATTTATGATCAGCTTGAAAGAAAGGACCTAATGGCAGAGTTATTAACTGCTTATAATTTTCCTAATCCTGAAACCTGGCATTTAGCTACAACTGACCCAAAAGAAATAGATGCGGATTTCTTTCCACTGTTATTAAAACCCATAATCGGGTCATCTGGTGACGGTATCATAAAAATTAATTCAAGCGAGGCTTTAATTGAAAAAACCGCAGATATTGATACAGATAAATACATCTTGCAGGAATTAATACCCGGTCAGGATGTAGGGTGCAGTGTGCTGGCCGTTGATGGTCATATTAAAGCATATACTATCCAAAAGGTATTGGGACATAAAGAATATGGTGTTGCCACAGCTATCAAATTTATTGACAATGATGCTGTTTTTGAACAGACCCGCAGACTAATTGAAAAAACCGGCTACAGCGGTGTTGCACATCTGGATTACCGCATAGATAAAAGAGATAACCAGCCAAAACTTGTTGACTTCAACGCCCGGTTCTGGTTTTCTGTATTAGGCTCAAAAGCAGCCGGTGTAGATTTTATCTTATTGTGTTTTCTCTCAGCCTTTGATGTTCCGTTTAACCGGCCGGAGTATAAAAAAATTATTTATTTCGCGGGAAGGGATTCATTGCGATACTATTTTAAAAAAATATTCTCACCCACAAAATTATATCAAAATAATTCTTCGGTATACACTGATTTGTGGGACAGAATTGGTGACCCTATGCCAGAATTAGCACGGTATATAAAGTAAAAAACAGGAATAAAGCCTAAAGACTCCGTTCCTGTTCTATAGCTTTATTTTCCTATTTTACTTTAAAGCTTTTTGTCCACAGAATATTTCCCGCCGCCGGTAAATAACAGTATTACAAACAGCAATAGAAACAGCAGTGCCTTTTCTTTTGTAGCAAAAGGATCTGCTGCATGTGCAAAGAAAAAGGCTGTCGACATATTGATAATAAGAACAATAGATACCAGCCTAGTTCCTACTCCAAAAACCAGTAAAAGGCCACAAATACCTTCCGCAAAAGCAGACAGGATCAGTGAGAGTTCCGGCCCCAGGCCAATGGGGTCTCCAAAGGAAAAATCACCGGAAAATACTTTAATTAGCTTTGGGAGGCCATGGGTAAAAATTAAAGCACCGGCACTCACCCTGAGGAGCAAAACTGATAAGTGAAGGTCAATAAATTCATTTACATTTGTGGAGAGAATTCTCTTTAGCATAAGTCTCGGTTTTGTTTAAAGGGTATTTAAAGGAACTAATTATTTGTGAACTTTAAAAGAACCCCGGCAAAATTGAAATTTGTTTTACCTTCCTGACTTGCTGTCCTTATTAAAATACCATGTAAAGGTGAGCATGAATGAACGTGTGGACCATCTACTTTCACTTTCTGAATAAAAATCAGGATTTTCTATCGTTCTTTTGCTATTCCTGCTGTTAAACAGATCTCTTACATTAAATGAAGCCACACCCCGGCCGTCAAATACCTGGTAAGCAATTCCGGAATTTACACTGGTTCGGGGACCTCTGCGGCCTTGAGTGGTCCTTCGAGGCCCTCTGTAACGCATGTTCGCCTGATATCTAAACTCATCGGTAATATCCCACTGAACACCTAGCCGTCCATAGAAAGCTTGTGTCTCACTGGAAAAGTCTTCCCCCTCATAGGTTCCTTTAGAATTCATTTTAAAGAAGTTGGCATTTCCAGTAATAGCTAAAACGTCCATAAAATCCTGTTCTGCTGAAAACTCCAGGCCCCATGATATTTCTGTAGAGAGATTAATTGGAAATCGCCTGGTAATTCCATCATCCCCCAAAATAGTTATACGCTCAAATTCATCTTCTGTATGGCGAATATAAAGACTGGATAAAAGGGACCCGGTATTCCAATACTGCAAAAAACTCACATCATAAGAATTGCTGAATTCCGGTCTCAGGTTGGGATTTCCGGTTGATTCTGTTCTGGAATCGGAGAAGCTGGAAAATGGCAGCAACATACGAGACCAGGGCCGTCGGATTCTTCGGCTGTAACTTGTTTGTACCGACTGTTGCTCATTAAATTCGTAATTCAAAAACAGGCTTGGAAACAATTGCAGGTACTATTGCTCACTTCCCTCACCCGAACTTCTCAGTTTTGTATCTATAATAGTCTGTTCTAACCTTAAGCCTAACTGAGTGGAAAATTTTCCAAATCTTGTAGAAAAAATTCCATAGGCTGCATTTACTATTTCGTGGTAGGTAAAGTTGTCATTAAAAGTATCGAGTAGTACCCATTCATTATTTTGTTGTTCTTCAGCAACAAATTCATTTTCGAGATACTCGTAGGATGAATTTATACCTGCCTCTATCTTGGACTCTTCTGAAAGTGGCCGCTTATAATCAGCTCTTAACCTGTAATCTGTCTCTGATTCTCTATTTGTAGTACGCTGAAGCAAAGGCTCTCCTAATCCTTCCTCAATAATTTCATTAAGATCAGACCGCTCTTTTTCTATGCTGATGTCTATATCAAAGTCGGCTGTTAATGCATGTTCATCCTCATCAATAAGATTCTCGTACTGCATTTCAAATTCAAAATCACTTTCATCTTCTTCCGTAAAATCATTTCTGCGTACATCTTGAATAACCTCATCTTCAATCGTCAAATCTGTATAATTTACCACCCTTTCATCTTCCTCATATTCCATGTCCATTGCCACACTTGCTGTTAATGTTTGCCTGGTGGTAAGGTAGAAGTCGGCACCGAAGCGGATATTTCCGTCAATTTCCCAATCTTCAGAACTGCTGTTTTCGCGATACATATAAGAAGTATCGGCTGAGGAGTACCGCTGGAATGACCAGCTTGAACGGCTATCAGCGTCATAATCTATACTTGTGTTTAAAAACCAGTTAATATTGTTAACCCTGTAATTTAGACTGGATGAAGTCTCATACCTGCCTGGATAGCCAATACCCGCAGCAATATTTCCATTAAACCCGAGCTCTTCGTTCTTTTTAAGTATAATATTTATAATACCTGCGGAGCCTTCCGCTTCATATCGGGCCGAAGGATTTGTGATAACCTCGATTTCTTCAATCATATTAGCCGGTAAACCTCTAAGAGCACCCGAGCCATTACTATAAGTACTGGATGGTTTGCCGTTAATTAAGATTCGCACACCTTCACTTCCGCGTAGGCTCACATTACCTTCAATATCTGTGGTAATTGAAGGTACATTATCCAGCACATCAATAGCCGAGCCACCCACCGTTGTTACATCTGTACCTACCTGAAAAACTCTTTTATCAAAATCGAGCTGCATTTGGGATCGCTCTGCCTCTATATCGATATCATCCAGGCTTTCAGGGCTTTGTTCTAATATTATTTCCGGGAAATCTCTGATCTCCCCGGCTTCTAAAGATATTACCTCCTCAAATTCTTCGTATGAAACAGATGAAATGTGAAGTAGATAATCACCCGGATCTAACTCAAGATAAAAGGTGCCGGTTTCATCCGATTGCGTTCCAGTAATCAGGTTTTCGCCCGTTGAGTCGTAAGTGGCAATGGTTGCAAAAGGAATTGGTTTTTCTTCTTTGTTATAAATATTTCCGCTAATGGCAGTTTCCTGCGCCAGGCTTGGCGAAAAGAAGCCAACCGAAAATATTAATAAAACAAGGAGTGAGGCTGTTTCCTCTCTTAATGATGAAGTCATAGTTAATTTTTAGCTTCTTTAAAATAGTAACTATGAAGAAGCCGAGTAAATAAGCTGCCATATCTTTACAGATTTTGACTACTGGTTTATTAAACCCTTCTGTTTTTTTCTACGAGTGATTAGCTTTTAATAATTAGCCGATAGGAATTATCTATTGCTCTAAAAGGTTAACAAGCTATATATTTGATTCAATATTAAACTATTTAACTTAAATCTATTATTTATGGCAACCTGGAACATAGACCCTACTCACACAGAAGTTCAATTCAAGGCAAAACATCTTGTAATCTCGACTGTGACTGGAAACTTCAAAACTTTTAATGGTAAGATTGAAACAAAAGGCGATTCATTCGATGGCGCTGATGTTTCTTTCGATGCTGACATTAACAGCATTACCACAAATAATGAAGATCGTGATACTCATTTAAAGTCGGATGATTTTTTCAATGCTGAGGCATACCCGAAATTGAGTTTTGAATCAACTTCATTCAAAAATACCGGCGGTAATTCTTATGAACTAAATGGAAAGCTCACCATTCGTGATGTAACCCGGGAAGTGACTCTGCAAGCAGAGCATGGCGGAACGGTTGATGATCCTTACGGACAAACAAAAGCCGGATTCGAAATCTCAGGCACCTTAAACAGAAAAGAATTTGGCCTGAAATGGAATGCAGTAACAGAAGCTGGAAGTGTAGTTGTTGGCGACAACATTAAGCTGCTGATGAACGTACAAGTTGTAAAGAGCTAAAATTTTTGGCTTGTTGGAGCCGCCTCGAAAGGGGCGGCTTTTTTTATGGTGGTTATTAGTTATCATTCAGTCTGCAATATTTCATATTCAAATTAAAAATTTAGCACCTATGAAATACTTCTATATATTTTTCTTCTTTTTCATTCAAACAATATTAGTTAGTTGTTCCTCAACAACCGGTGCGGATGATTTTGACTGGCTTAAGAAAACTCCGGATGATTCACAGCTGTCCTCCACTCAAAAGGAAATAACTCAAAACAATGCTGAGCTTCTCGCTTTCAGAGATTTATATTCACAGGATTCTACCTTTATAAATATTCCAGCACAAGCTATTGATTTCTACTACAATGCTTTGGCTGTTATCTTGAATTCTGATGCAGGTAAGAATCAAGAAATTATACAAGAACTGCGGGTTTTTGATTACAGAAATCTTCATGGAATAATTGCGCAACCAAATAGCCAGGCTCCTTTTCTTGAGGCTTGGAAAGACTCGGTAATCTTAACCGGCTTAAATGAAGTTGATAATATCTTAGTTGAAAATGATTTTGCTATTTCAAAAATTTATGATTGGTCTCATAATGATGAGAGAACCCTTACTTTTGTTCTTGATACAGATACAGCAGTAAATACTCTAAGAATTACGCAACTATTGGAAGAAACGTCTTATTTTTTATATGCTGAAATTAACGGCATGGTGGGAGATGGCGGTGACATAATATTTCAGAAAAAGGATATGTACTATGAAGTTACTTTTATTCATTCCTATGGAGATTGTCCTTCGGGATGTATTAGGCATGATGAATATTCATTCAAGCTTGATCAAAATGGTAATGTTGAATATATGGGAGAAATCTAAAATCTCCAGCGGTAATTATATAGATACTAAAACCCTGCTTTAATCTTCAAAGATTGCTTATTATAGTCCCTTTCTTCAAATCAAAGATATTCATATGAAATATTTAGCTGCATTTGCATCATTTTCATTCCTACTCATATTCTCAGCTTGTCAGACACAGGAAAACTCTCCTGCAAACAATCAAAAAGAATGGTCTATAGCTCTGCATGGTGGCGCGGGATATGTTTCCGAAGATATGCCGGAGGATGAAAAAGAAGCCTATTTCTCTGCACTTGAAGAAGCAGTAACCATTGGCTCGCAAATCCTTGAAAATGGTGGTTCGGCCTTAGATGCCGTTGAAAAAACGGTGAATTATATGGAAGATCATGATATGTTTAACGCCGGGAAAGGTGCGGTATTTACCGCCGAAGAAAAAAATGAACTGGATGCAGCCATCATGGATGGCGCCACTTTAAATGCTGGTGCAATTACTGGCGTAACCACGGTCAAAAACCCAATTTCTTTGGCCCGAAAAGTAATGACCGACTCAAAGCATGTCTTTTTTGCCGGTGACGGGGCTGAAACTTTTGCTGACCAGACAGACGTAGAACGCGTGGATCCAGAATACTTCTATACCGAAAAAAGATATCAATCCCTGAAAAGGGCACAGGCTGAAGAACAATCCAGCAGTTTAATAGAGCCTGATGAACAAAAGGCATGGAAGTTCGGAACCGTTGGTGCGGTAGCTTTAGATAAAGAAGGAAAGCTGGCCGCCGCAACCTCAACAGGGGGAATGACCAACAAAAAATTTGGCCGCGTGGGAGATGTTCCTATTATCGGCTCCGGTACTTATGCCAATAATTTAGTAGCCGTATCAGCTACCGGCTGGGGTGAAAAGATCATGCTTAATGTGTCGGCTCATACATTGGCGGCATATATGGAGTACAAAGAGGCAAGTTTAAATGAGTCGATGAATTACCTGGTTGATGATGTGCTTGAGCCGGGTGATGCCGGTTTTATCGCCGTTGATAAATATGGCAACTTTTCCATGAAAACAAATACCGGCTCAATGTTCCGCGCCGCAGCAGACTCTGAAGGAAATAATGAAGTAGCTATCTGGTAAGAAAGTGTTTAGGTGTTAACGTGTTTAAGATCTGTAACACGTTAACACCTAAACACGTTATTATTCCAACCCCAGGCGGAATTGATCTCTGAGCTCCTGAATATACACGCCGATATCATTTCTTAGCTCAAAAAGCCTTTCATGAATTTGGGTATAATCTTTTTTCTGAAAGAAAGACTTCTTTTTCAGAGATTGAATCAGTTCCAGCGCACGATTGGCATTTCCCAGCGCTTTTTTGGAATACGCGATATTAGCCCCGATGTAATCCGGCTCAAATCCAAAGGAATGGCCTCCGGCTAATTTGGCGCCAATCTTAAGGGATTCGCTTACAAACTCCTGAAAATCATTAGACTGAGATTTTGCCGGAATTTGCTCGGCCCATTTAAGGATTTTAACGGCAAGTTCTTTGGCTTCGTAGTAGGTGGTGAGATTCTCAAGCGAACCGAAATCGGAATACATGTAATCATCACTCAGGCTTTTCCAATCTTCGCCTTCATCATAATCATCAAATTCATCTTCTTCTTCGAAACCCATAAACTCGTCTGAAGCACCAAATAGAAAGTCTTCATCATCAAACTCATCTTCGTCATCTTCCCAATCATCCTCTTCTTCGGGAAAATAGGCTTCATCCATTAACAGCTCTTCTTCAACAAAAGCTTCATAGGCATCATCTTCATTTTGACTTTCTTTTAATAAAGTAATCCAGCGCGGAGTATTTCCTTTATGATCGGAAGCTATAAATTTTCGAAGTTGTTCACTTTTCTTCTCAACCTCGTTTAAGTGAGATTCCCACTTGAATTCGTCCCACTGATCGTCCTCGAATCCATCAAAATTCATATTCATGAAAGGCCTTTTGATTTCAGTTTTATTATATGAAAGCAATTAATAGTACTAATGCAATACTTTGTGGAAAAATAACGCTTTTTGTGGAAAAATAATTGCTATAACCTTTCCAAAACACTAATAATTATCTGCGTCAATTTCGGTTCAGCCATAGCTGCGGCCGCTAGTACATCCTCTATATTTACCGGCTCCAGCGCATCAGGGAAACATTCGTCTGTGATAACAGAGATACCCAATACATCCATTCCCATATGTACCGCTGAAATAACTTCAGGAACGGTGCTCATTCCCACAACATCGGCGCCCAGCTGGCGCATGTAGCGATATTCTGCCTTAGTCTCCAGCATAGGACCAGAAACTGCCATATACACCCCCTGATGCATTTTTATTGATTGTTCGAGCGCTACGTTTTCAGCCAGCTCCAAAAGCCGTTCGGTATACGGTTCACTCATATCTGGAAAGCGCGGGCCAAGCTCATCATCATTTGGGCCAATTAGCGGGTTATCACCTAAAAAGTTGATATGGTCGGTAATCAGCATGATATCACCGCGGCAATAATTGGTATTTAATCCACCACAGGCATTACTTACTAACAAGCTTTGCACTCCAAGAAATTTTGCCACCCTAACCGGAAATGCAATTTGCTGCATGCTATAGCCTTCATAAAAATGAAACCTTCCCTGCATTGCCACAACATTTTTGCCGCCCAGTTTTCCAAAAATTAATTTCCCGGAATGACTTTCTACGGTGGAAACCGGAAAGTGGGGGATCTCAGAATAGCTGATGGTATGAACCGGTTCAATTTCTTCGGCCAGCTGCCCCAGGCCTGTTCCCAGAATAAGCAAGTATTCAGGCTGAAAATCCGTCTCATCCTGTATAAATGCGACAGCCTCATCTCTTTTTTTCCTGAATTGTTCTACAGTATCGTATGCCATGAAAATGAATTATAGGGGTAATGAAAACCTGGTAAGATGGAAGGTACTAATCTATTTCGTCAAGAATGTCATCCAACCGATCACTTCCCGGTGGAAAGGCATGATCATCTTCCTCTTCATCAAAAGACTTCCTGTTGGCTTCTTCCTCTTTCTCTCTGTCTTTTGATTCATCGAAGGCAAATTTAGCCCGCTTTTTGCTTTTATCAATAGCTTCATCCAGATTTTCTTCTTTCGGAAGCTTAAATACCCCCATCTCATCTTTACTAAATTGTTTTACCGATTTTTGAGCATTCTCAAGATAAGAAGTTACGCCATTTATAATCTCCTCGCGCCGGTCTAGCAACCGCAGAATACTTTGCCGCACTTGTTGGCGCTGATGATTTGCCTCTTTAATGATGGCATCTGCCTCCATCTCGGCTTTTTCGATTGTATTTTGCGCCTCTTTTTTTGCCCCGCCTATTTTTTGCTCCATCGACTCTTTAGCCGTTTGAAGCGTTTCGTGAAGCGCCTCTTCTACACGCTCATAATGCTTTACCCGTTCGGTAAGTTTATCAATCTGTTGTTCAAGCTCTCTGTTTTTATTTATCAGTTGCTCAAACTCGTTCGACATTAGGGTTAAAAAAGCCTGCACGTCAGACACATCATAACCACGAAGGCCTTTTTCAAATGTCTGTTGCTTAATTTCTAGTGGAGTCAGTTTCATAAAAGATTTTTTTTAAAAGCCTATAAAAAATAAGGCTTATTCGTTTAACATGTTCCTAAGATTACCATCGCTTTCTTTGGTGGATGAGGAACGCGTTTTTTCGTCTTCTATTTCAATTTGGCTGTTATCTTCATCACTATCGCTTACGCGGTATCTTTCTTCTTCCAGGTCAGAAGCAATCGCTTCCAAATTGGTAAGCCTGCGCTCGGTATTTTTTTTGAACTCACTAAGAGCTTTAAAGAACTGTGGGTTTATCTCTCCGGTTGAATTTCCCTGATCAATTTTCGCTTTAATGAGCCTGTAAATTCCACCCAAAACAAATGCAACTAAGCCGGTACCGAAAATGATAGCAATTATTGAAACAACCATTATTTCAAAAGGCATGGGATCTCCTAATTATCAGCTTTAAACTTTCTTTTAGAACCCGCATTATCGTTATTTTGCGCCTCAACTTCATCATCAATTTCAATGCTGCTTAAAGGGTCTGCTTCGGAATTTTTCTGGTCTGTATTACCAGCTGCGACTTTTGCCTCAAGATTTTCAATGCGGGATTTAAGATTATGAATAATTTTTCGCAATTCATTTACCTCCCGTGAGCTGGTGAGTCTTTTTTCTTCAAATTTTAACTCTTGTTCTTTGTAGGCGAAAAGTAAGCCGCCTACTATCGCTACGATGGGAATAATTGCGAACCATGGAATACCAAATAACATAATGCCCTCCTTTTTGTGTTTTTTAAAAGTGCAATTTGCTACGCAACAAGTCAACCATAGTTACGGGCTCCAAAAATGGCGCTTCCGATTCGTAACATGGTTGCGCCCTCTTCAATGGCAACCTCCATATCGTTTGTCATTCCCATGGAGAGATGCTGCAAATCCACACTTCCTTTATTATATTTTTGATGGGAGAAAAACAGCTGCTTCAAAAGCCGGAATTCAGGCCGGATATCCTCAGCATCGTCCACAAAAGTTGCCATTCCCATCAAGCCTTTTATTCGAATGTATTTATAGGATTGAGCCGCTTCGAGGATTCCAGCTAATTCATCCGGTTTACAGCCACCTTTTTGCTTTTCATTGCTGATGTTTACCTGAATCAGAACGTTAATAACGCGCTCAAATTTTTCAGCCCTCTTATCTATTTCTTTCAGGTATTTTTCTTTCTCCACAGAATGAATCCAACTAACCCGCTCTGCAATATATTTAATTTTGTTGCTTTGAATGTTTCCAATCATATGCCAGCTAATAGAAGGATTATCAATTTCCGTCATTTTATCTTCTAATTCCTGCATCCGGTTTTCGCCAAACTGTAGCTGTCCACATTGTACCGCCTTTAAAATGGCTTCTTTCGGCTTTGTTTTACTCACTGCCACCAAAGTTATTTCTTCGGGATTCCGCCCGCACCTCTTACAGGTATCTTTAATTTTCTGCTGAATATTTTCCAGCTTTTGGCAAATATCGATTTCATTCATAAAAATCACTCTTTAGAAGAAATTATTTAATTAACGCAAAGATAATCTTTTATCATTCACAGATAAGCCTTATTTTTGGAAGCTCTGATGATAACTTCATTAATTGTTATTTATTGATATTAATATTCCAAAATTACATAGTTCCAATGTCGGATCGGCTGTCTGGATCAAAGAAAAGAGGAGATAGATAGCATGTCAACCCGAATCCGACATATCTCTACTTTCCTCAATCAGTGGGCTCCCACCGAAGTAAAATTGGAATATGATAATGTCGGGTTACTGGTTGGAGATCCTAACGCCACCATCACCTCTGTTCTCACCTGTCTGGACGTTACGGATGGCGTGGTAGAAGAAGCCATCAGCAAAGGATGCGAGCTAATTGTAGCACACCACCCACTTATCTTCAGCAAGATCGGCAGCATTAATCCCACCAACGAACAAGGACGTATCATTTATAAACTAATTAAAAATGATATTGGTTTATTGGTAGCACATACTAACCTAGATGCCGCCTTAGATGGTGTTTCTTTCGTACTTGCAAATATGCTTGGGCTCGATAACCTCAAATTCCTGGATAAAAATTACTCGATCAGCCGAAAAATCCGGCTGGTAACTGCTCACAAAGACAGTAAAGCCGTACTTAAACTTTTAAATTATTACTCGGCTGAAGAAGGCCATTATTTTGAAGTGCACAGCAGGGAGGATGGCCTAAAATGTTTCGAAGCCATTATTGACAAGCAAAATGTAGCTGCCCTGAAAAAAGCATTAAAAACAGAAGGTATGATGAAAGAGGGGAGTTTTCAGGTTACTGATCTTGCCTCCACTTCTCAGAATTTTGGAATGGGTGTTATAGGCAATTATCCCGATGATGGCATTGGCCAAAATGAATTTCTTCACCTGGTTTCCCGCGCCCTTAATGTAAAAGCCATTCGCTACTCGGGCGAGGTTGACCGTATCCAGAGTGTGGCCGTTTGCGGTGGCGCCGGTGTTTTCTTAAAAAATAAAGCCGTGCAGGCAGGCGCTCAGGCATTTGTAACCGCTGACATTAAATATCACGATTACTTCACCGAGAAAGAAAATTTTCTGCTGGTAGACGTAGGTCATTATGAAAGTGAATTTCCTGTGGCTGAAGCACTTAAGAATGAATTATCCGAAGCTTTTGAGGCGTTAAATGTTTCTGTTACCCAAACTGTAACCAACCCGATGCATGTTTATGTATCGAATACTGAACCAAAAACTATTCAACAAAGTTGAATCTCACTCCATGAAAGAAGTACTCCAAAAACTAGCAAACCTACAATATATTGACAGCCGCATAGATGAACTGAAGCAATTGCGCGGCGATCTTCCCGAAGAGGTTCTTGATATTGAAACCGATATAGCTCGTAAAGAGGCCAAGCTCGAAAAACTAGAGCAAGAAGAGACAAATCTTACGGTAGAATATGATAAACTGAAACTGGATCTAAAAAGCTCGGAAGAGAAAATAGAGAAGTATGAAGATCAGCAGCTAAGCGTTCGTAATAACCGTGAATATGATGCCCTCACTAAAGAAATTGAGGCTCAAAAACAGGTAATCGAAAACGCGCAATCTCGCCTGCAGGAAATCGAGAAACGAAAAGAAGAAATAGTTCCTGAACTTGAAGTTGCCAGGGCTAATCTTGAGGAAGCAAAAGCAGATTTCGAAGAAAAAAGCGGCAGCCTTAAAACGGTGGTAAAATCAACTGAAGATGAAGAAGAAGCCTTGCTAAAAAAGCGGAAAAAAGTTGAAAAAGAAATTGATGATCGCTATATGAGAAGTTATAAACGTTTGCGCGAAGGCCTCAATAACGGAATGGCTGTTGTGGCAATGGATCGCGGCGCCGCTCTTGGAATGGCTCTTCCGCCACAGGTACAGGTTGAAGTGCGACGAAAGAATAAAATCATTGTGGATGAAAGCAGCGGGCGAATTGTAGTGGATCAGTCTTTCTTCGATAAAGCCAAAGAAGATCTTACTATCTAATAACAATCTTTTTTCCCTACACTGAAAGTTTTATAAAAGCTGGAGGTGGAAATCGATTCTTCCTGCCGTGGCATGTAATAACTTTTCCAAAGTTATTACCGGCAATCTCCTTCTTCCTAACCCTTGACATCTTTGGAAAAGTTGGGGTAAGGTTGAAATCACCCCCTCCCTCGTCCAAATTAATTCAGCGATAAATTTCTTATCTTTACACGCAGGAAAGCCGGGTAATCGCTCCGCACATAAATTTATGTGCGGGGAGGAAAGTCCGGACACCAACAAGCACCGTGCTCCCCGATTCGGCTTAAGCCGGCGAAGGGGAGGCTTGGCGGGAGAAATCCCGTCATGACAGAAAGTGCAACAGAAAACAAACTACCCTTGCGATTTATCGTGAGGGAAAAGGTGAAAAGGTGAGGTAAGAGCTCACCGCTCCGAGGGCGACCGAGGAGGCAGTGCAAACCTTACGGGGTGCAAGTTCATGCAGATGGTATGTGCCGCTTGTCGCCACGCCATCGGGTGGAACGCACCAGATAAATGATTACCGAATCTGCCGAAAGGTGGAGGAACAAAATCCGGCTTACAGGCTTTCCTGCTAATTACATGAAAACCCCGTCCCCAAAAGGGCGGGGTTTTGTTATTTTTGGGGTGAATAGTTATTTCTGTGAATGAGGCATTTACAGCTGAATTATATACATTTACGGGGGATGAAAATGCTCATCATTAATATGTTTTACCCATAAGCTTATGTCGCGCAAAGAACAAAAAAATCAAGAATTGGCTCATTTGTTGGCCTTCAAGGAATCTATACCAGACTTCCCTGAGGGTGAAATCCCTAAAGATAAAGAACATCCAGATTTTCCAATTTCGACATCCAACAAAATAGTAGGAATCGAGCATACTGAAGTGTTCCATGAACCTCGGAAGAATGGAACTACAATGCAGGCGGAGGAAAACTACATTTTTCAAATTTTAAATAAATCCAAAAGGCTTTTTGACAGTTCAAACAATGAGCCTGTGGTTGTTTGGGTAAGTTTTTCTATAGGAACTCAATTTTCAAAACGTCAGATAGATTCTATTGCAAAGGCTTTAGTTCAGAGAGTTAAAAATAATATTCCCGAACAGAATGAAACGATTAAAATAAGACAAACTTGGGAAGCCGATGATCCACTGCCGAAAGAGATAACTTCTATAACAGTTATCAGATTTGAGAATAGGGAGAAATCAGGATGGGCACCTGTAAGTTTAGGTGGTGCTATTCCAGAAATCCCATTTAATTTTATTCAGGAAAGCATTAACAGGAAAAATCAGAAGGTCAGTAATTACAGAATAAAATGTGATGAATTTGGTTGCTCATCGTTGTTTATGGATTCTTACCATCAACATGGTTTGACGTTTCAGGAAGTGCTTTGAAAGAACAGTACATTTCAGATTTTGACAGAACTTATTTATTCGATTTTCAAGAAAAGAAAGCTTTTCTTCTAAAAACAAATCCGTAAAAATAGGCTCTGTGGGTAAAGACAAACAACAATAAGACTAAAAATTATGAAAAAATTATTTCTCATTTTACTTCCACTACTTTTAATCAGTTGTGCTACAACACTACCTCCTGCTGGCCCTACAAATGAAATGATTGATGGAGCAGATAAAATTTTATTAAATGTAGAGGAGACTGCTGAAGAAGCTTATCAGCATTTTGCTCAACATCTCTCTGATTATGGCTTTGGATTTGAGAATACTGATAAAGATTTGATGATAATCAAAACAGATATTCAGGACTATGGTAATGCTCTTAATAGCTATGCTTTTTCGATGAATATTTCGATTAGTTCAAGATATAAGACCACAATTCAAGTTACTGGAAATGGCAACATGGGAATTGGAACTGACTTTGAAGTAGAAAACAAGAAAAGTTTAGGAAGTAATGTTAAGCTGATGTGGGAAAAGATGCATGAAATAGTATCCTCTTATCCTCACCAAGAGATTAGCTACGCAAGAAACTAAAATGAGAAATATTAATAGAAAAAAAATACCAACAGATTTGAAGATATTGGATGAAATTTATGGCCAGTATTATGACAAATTTGTGAGATTTTCTAAAGATAATCCCTCAAGGAGCTCAAAAATTTATGTTCCAATTGAAATAGATGCGATTGCAAAGACTTTGGATGTTAATGGTGATATAATATTCGGACGTCTATACTATCATTTAGATAAAAAATATGGTTACAGAAAAGATGACAATTCTTTAGTTCATTTTTTTGCAATGGTGGTAGGAAATGATAAACACTGCATTAATTTTCCATTAGCTGCGTCTGTTTTAGCAGATTTAAGAAAAGAAAGCAAGAAGTTTTGGATTGCTACAAATATAGCTCTTGTATCTTTAGTAATTTCTATAAGTTCATTAATTATATCATTGTTGGTATAGCAAACGCATAAACTGGGAATCCGCGATATCTATCGGGACAGACATCGGAAGGCAACGGAATCTGAGTTGCTAATCTTGAATTTTTAGCCGTTTATTAACCTGCTGATTGCACCTGCAAAAACCATAAAACCGAGATACATATTTAAATAGGGAAATGTGAGCAAAAAAAGATTAATTAGACGATTGAGCTGGTATTATCCCACAGAGCTATTTAATGTATTTCTCTTTTCTGGGATTGCAGTTTGGTTAATACTTGAATATTCTTTTTCTGATATAGTTTTTTTGATTTACGGTCTATTACTGATGGTAATCATCCTTTTTCAGGGACAGTATTATTGGAAGTTGAAATTAGACGCGATGAAAGGAAAGTTTGTTAATCAGGAAAAAGCACTACTGTTTTTCAGATTCTCTGAAAAATTAAATATGACTATGATTGCCATTATCCCTTTAATGCTACTCGTTCAATTTTATTTAAATGGCTGGACCTTATTAGAAGAGAATTTTATTTTTTGGGCCATTTTTGCAAATATCTTTGGCATTTTAGAGCATATCAATTATTACCACCGGCAACTTATGGTAGACAATAGATTTGATATCAAATATTTATTAATAAATAAGAGACTCAAAATTTCCAGCCTTAAGAAAGATCTCAAAGCAAGTAAAATTTGAAAAGCCGGTGTTGCTTGTTTAGAAATTCCCACCTTCACCAAAGGCTACAGTGGGCAGGTTAGCCGTTAATTAACTCATAATCTCCGCGCCCGCCTGTCCCTTTGGGATTAAACGCAGGGTCCCTTATGGCTAATATAATATCAAAAACTTAGAAATCTTTTGAGCGTAAGTTGATATTCAAACTTTTATATAAACTTATGTCTATAATAACATGAATAATAATTACGTACGAAGCGAGGATGCCTGAACTACGTTAGTGATATGCCCGGTGTTAGTGGTAATTTTTGAGCGATCGCCATCATAAGCTTTAATAATAATTCTTCATACTATGACAGTAACATTAATCATTATCGGACTGTTACTTCTGCCCGTTTTATACAACCTTTCATTTCCCTTCAAGCGTCCATTATTGGACAATTATTTTTTGCCTGGTCAGACGTTTATAAGTAAAGCTGAAGGGGTCACACAAACCTTCATCCGACAAGACGGAAATAAAGTTTATTGTGAATTAAAGTTTAATCCCAATGCGATAGGACCACCTGAACATTTGCACACTAATCTTGATGAACATGCAACTGTAATTAAAGGCACGCTTACAATAAAAGTTGGTGGACATATCAGCAAACTAAATCAGGGAGATAGACTATGTTTTAAAAGGGGAATTTATCATAGAATGTATAATGAAACTAACGAGGTGGTTATTGTTCGTTCGGAAAAGAACGATGATTATGTTCCAGCTGAATTTGCTTATTCACTTGCACAGCTATATCCACTTATGAAATCCGATGGTGGACTAAGTTTAAAAATGTTTGCGAAAATTTGTGTGCTTGACGAATTATTTGACAGCGCTATTTTGGGGACACCCCCGGCATTTTTTAATTTGATAAAAAAAATAATAAAACCATATGCCCGACTGTTTGGTGTGACACCCTATGACGACAAATCAAGACCGAAATAACGAATAAAGTCCCTAAACAGGAAATAGAAACTGCCGAAGAACGAAATCGTGATTATTACCAGAGGAGAAAACAAAAAGTAAAGATGATTTAGAAATTTTTATCGATCAAAAGAAAGTGGAAAGCCCTGGGTTTGCAGAGAATTTTGAGGAAGGATATCTCAATTTCAAAATCGGAGTAATTCTCCGTCAGGCTCGAGAAAATATGGGAGCAACTCAGGCTGATGTTGCAGAGAAACTGAGTACAACAAAGTCTGTTATTTCCCGAATGGAGAATCATGCCGAAGACATCAAGCTTTCTACATTTTCCAAATATGCTAAGGCGTTAGGTAAGAAAGCAAAGCTCGAAATCCAGTAAATTCAAAACATAATAAGGCGCATCAACTGGGGCGCGGACGGGGCTTCGATTTCCAGCGTTGCTTGTTTTAATTTTTTTCGCCGTTTATAAACTCATAATCTCCACGCCGCTTAAACGCTGTGTCGTTATACTGCTTTAGTTGCACTAATCGTCTTTTCTGTATAGTTTTATTTTGATACCAAATTAAATCCACTTGCTATGGCAACAAATATCACAATCCGGGATATACCCGACAAAGTTTATGCTAAAATAAAAAAACAGGCTGAACTTCATCACCGAAGTATTAACAGTGAAGTGATTGTTTATTTGAAAAAGTTAGTCCAAAGTAATCGTCGAGATCCTGATCAAGTTATAACTCGTGCCAAAAAACTTAAACAAAAAGCGAAAGGCACTCTTTCTATAGAAGAAATTCAACAAGCCATTGATCAAGGGCGTCCATGATTGTCGTCGATACTAATGTGATTGCCAGCATGTGGGTACCAAACGATATGGATGAATGGGTTTATAAGGTACTCAAGAAAGATGATGATTGGGTTGCCCCTCTTCTCTGGAGATCTGAATTCAGAAATGTATTATCGATATATCTCCGGAAGGGTATTTTAGAATTATCGGTTGTCTTGCAGGCAATAGAAGAAGCCGAGCAATTAATGGATGCCAATGAATTCGAAGTAAACTCAACACAGGTTATGAGTCTTGTTTCAGATTCATCGTGTTCGGCATACGATGGTGAATTCGTAGCATTGGCTGACGATTTAAATGTACCATTAGTAACATTCGACAAAAAGATTGTTCGTGAATTTCCTGACATTGCTATCCATCCTAAAGAATTTACTCCATAAACTAATTAAAGCAGTAACTAGCGCATCAACTGCGGACGTGGCCGTGGTTTTGAAAAGGAGGGTTGCTTGTTTAAAACTTTTAGCCGTTTATTAACTCATAATCTCCGCGCCCGCCGGTCCCTTTGGGATTATGCGCTGAGTCGTTAGATTCTTTAAATTAATTTTATGATAAGAGTTTCAAAACAACCACTCTTTTTTATCTCTCTTCTCTTAGTAATTTGCAATTGTAGTCAGTCAACTATCAGTATGGAAGATGAAAAAGAGCAGATAATACAAGCATGGGAACAAGGGGGAAATGCACTCGAAAACAACGATTGGGAAACCTACTCTGAATATTGGGCACATACAGACTATATACAAATCATCCATCCGAAAGAAAAAGAGTGGTTACAAGGATGGGACATAATCGGTCAGAGTTATAAAGATTTTTTAGAACAAGGTCTCAACATTCAGGCTGAAAGCAGCGATGTTAATATTCAAATCTCTAGTGGTGCTAAAATGGCTTGGTTAACCTGTAAAACTAAAATTAAAATGATTGCAGAAGACACGTTGGAATTCGAATCATGGCAGACAAATATTTTTGAGAAAATAGAAGGAGAATGGAGACTTGTACATGGCCATGCAAGTAATCTGTACTAAATGCAGATTTGGCTAAGAATCGCATCAACTGTGAACGTGGTCCCACCAACAATCAAGACAGGCTAACAGAATTTTACTCGCCCGGCGAGTCAACCGGCATCGGTTACAGAA
Organism: Balneolaceae bacterium; assembly: GCA_040877545.1. Classification (GTDB taxonomy): domain Bacteria; phylum Bacteroidota; class Rhodothermia; order Balneolales; family Balneolaceae; genus Gracilimonas. The sequence continues at coordinate 54,019 of JBBDNN010000064.1, read as the reverse complement.
CCACCTTCGGGTTGTTTCCTAATATGATGTATAGAATTTATTTTTAAATTAGGGACTTAAATGAATCTTCAAGTACAAAAACCATGAAAGCAGCTGTTGTTGAAAAATATGGCCCTCCTGAAGTTGTTCGCTTGCTGGAGGTAGAAAAGCCCGTTCCAGATGAAAAGGAAGTAAGAGTTAAAATTTATGCTACAACAGTAAACCGGACAGACTGTGGTTTAAGAATGGCAGTGCCTTATATCACAAGATTATTTACAGGACTACTCAGGCCTAAACACAAGATACTGGGCAGTGAATTTACCGGCGTGGTTGATGCGGTTGGTAAAAATGTAAAATCGTTTAATTCCGGCGATAAGGTTTTTGGTCTCAGCACAGTTAAATACGGTGCACATGCAGAATATTTATGTATCGATGAAGATGAAAGCATCTCTGGTTTACCCGAAAATCTTACATTAGATAACGCATTGGCGATTTGTGAAGGAACCTGGTACGCCTGGAACAACCTCAAGGAAGTTGACCTGAAAAAGGGAGATAAAATTCTTATAAATGGAGGTAGCGGCTCAATCGGAAGCGCGGCTGTTCAATTGTCTAAATATTTTGGGCTGGAAGTTACTGCCGTAACTGAAACAAAAAATGTGGAGCTGGTGAGAAACCTTGGTGCTGAATATGTAATTGATTATACCAAAGAGGACTTTACTAAATTAGCTGAAAAGTTTGATTATGTGTTCGATGCAGTCGGAAAAAGCAGATATTCCCGGTGTAAAAAGCTCTTAAAACCAAATGGAGTATTTTTTTCTACTGAGTTAGGGCCATATGCTGAAAATATATTTTTGGTACTATGGACATCTTTCTTTGGCAAAAGAAAAGTGCTTTTCCCAATCCCGGTAAACAAAAAAGAAAACATTCTTTTCTTTAAAGAATTCGCAGAAAAGGGGCATTTAGAACCTGTAATAGACCGGACTTATCCTTTCGAACAAATTGTAGATGCTTACAAATATGTTGAAAGCGGGCAAAAGGTTGGCAGTGTAGTAATTCAAATGAATAATAAATAACATTTATTATTCTGACCTTACATGAAGCCCTATAACGAGCACTTCAATCGGGGATGTTTGATTTCCCTCTTTCGCCAAAGGCTACGGAGGACAGACCAGAGTTGCTTGTTTTGAAATTTTAGCCGTTTATTAACTCTTAATCCCCGCGCCCGTCTGTCCCGTTGGGGTTATACGCCGGGTGTTATATCAAATCCTGGGTTTAAAGATGATTAACATTTACGATTTCATATGTTCTAATTCCAGCTACTTTGATCAATTGATATTTAGCAAGGGCGGGGACATCTTTATCGATTACCGGTGCCCTATTGCCGAACCGCAAGCAAGTGTTTGGTCGCACAAGAATTGCCTGATGTATGTAATGAAGGGAACCAAAGGTTATGCTTCCACTGATTATTACTTCACATCGCATCAGCATCAGGTTTTATTTATCCGCAAAGGAGGTTATGTATTACATCAACATTTTGAGAGTCCATATCGGGCGCTGATTTTTATGTTTGAAGATGCATCTGTTAAATCTTTATTAGCTGATTATCCTGATTTGCTGATTAACACGGTTCATGGCAAAGAAGATTTTATGAAGCAACCTGTGGTTTTGGAATTAAACTCATCTTCTTTTGTTGAATCAATTTTTAAATCATCTCTTGAGTATTTAAAACAACCAACCACAGAAAGCGTAATCTCTTTAAAATTTAAATTCCAGGAACTTTTAGTAAACCTGTTGCGGGAAAAGGGATCTAACTTGTTTCCCATATATTTGTCTTGGATTTGTAATGACGAAAGTGTAGCCTTTGTAAAACTGATGCGTGAAAACAGTCATTTCAATTTTACGACAAAAGAGCTGGCAAGGACGGCAGATATGAGTTTATCTACGTTTAAGAGAATTTTTAAAAAGCATTTTAATCTTCCTCCCGGAAAATGGTTGCGGGAACAGCGTATATTAAATGCCATATCTTTACTTTCAAATACGGATTATACCGTTTCAGAAATTGCTTATAAATTAGGTTATAACGATACGGCTGCATTTTCTAAAGCATTTAAAGGCGCTACACATCACAACCCGACTGATTACCGAAAAAAACCTCCTGGTTGACCCGAAAGAACCGAATAATGGTCTTTTTTGACATGGTCAAATGATAATCCTTCTATTACATTGAAGTGGAATTAAATTTTTCAACTTCATAAACCTCAACATCATGTCAAAATTTATAATAGAAAGAACCATGCCTGGTGTAGGAGAATCGACTCCTCAGGAAATAAAAACCGCCTGCCAAAAATCAAACGAGACGCTCCGGAAAATGTCGAGTAACGTTCAATGGCAACAAAGTTATGTAACAGGCGATAAATTGTATTGCGTGTACATCGCAGAAAACCCGGAGGCAGTGCAAGAGCATGCAGCAAAATCGGGATTCCCGGCGGATAGAATTGAAATGGTAAAATCAATTATCGACCCTACTTCTGCGGAGTAAAGAAAAGGTAATTGCCGTCATAGGTTTTAAAATCAAAACTATAGTAACCTCTATTTACCCACAATAGCTGGAGCTACTTCAATAAGTTGGTGAGATTCATTTTGTAAACTTTCCCGATGGGAATCTCATGCTTATGTATGGTTATGCGGTTTCCGTTTATTCGTTGGATATGTTTGACAGACACCACAAAAGACCGGTGAACTTGTATGAAACTTTCTGCAGGTAACTGTTCCAACAATTCGGATATTTTCTCACGTACAGTGATGGTTTGATCGGTAGTGACAATCTTTGCATAATTTTTGAAGGCCTCAATAAACTGGATGTCATTAATTAATACCTGTACATGTTTGTTATCGGTTCGAAAAAAAATACGCTGTTCTGTAGTACCTATTTTATTTTTTACAGAGAGGCGGTCTCCCGATGGGCTTTTTACTTTATTTACCGCTTTTAAAAAACGCTCAAAGCTAAATGGTTTGAATAAATAGTCCGTAATATTTTGTTCAAACCCTTCCAAGGCATGTTCTTTATAGGCAGTGGTGACAATAACCTTTGGTGGATTGGGAAGCGTTTTTAATGGGAAAGAGGCTATGAAGCCCAGCGCCGGCTAAAAAATATTTCTGATGCCTGAGTTTACTAATAATTAATGAAATTGCGATCAGCTACAAGTCCGGTCGGGTTATGACCACTTTAGTGAGAATCTTAGAGGATTATCATTTAGCTTCCTTTTCACATTTATTTATAGTTGCTTTACATTCTGTTATTAATCACTTTATGGTAGCAGTAAGTTCTAAACAAATGCCATGAAATCCCTCTCCTCATTCTTTTTACTTATCCTTTTATTTGGATTAGCGTTTTTATCGGACGGGTGTACAGGTGATAAACCATCAGTAAAAAAAGAATCAGGTCTCACGCTTCATGCCATCGAAGAACTGCGGATTGGCAAATTGAATGGTGAGGGTGAATATATTTTTGGCAACATAAATCACGTCTCAGTAGGCACTAAGGGGCAAATTTTTGTTGCAGATACTCAAATTCCAATCATCCGAATGTATGATAAAAAAGGTGAGTTCATTCGCAATGTGGGCCGGGAAGGCAAGGGGCCGGGTGAATATCTCTATTTGGGTGGAATGCGAACATTTCCGGATGGACGATTAGCTACCTGGGATCAAAATAATGCAAGGATAAATGTTTATGACGAAAAAGGGGATTATGTCGTAAGTCACTTTGTTAAAGCCGGACTTTTTTCTGCTGATGTTTTTGAAGTCGGTCATGACGGGAATTTTTATGTTCGAACAACTATTGGAAATACATCTGATGGGTCAAACTGGGAATATGGTTGGTTGAAGATAAATCCCAAGGGTGAACTTATTGACACTATAAAAGTACCCCTCGACAATGAAGTACGCGAACTGACTTTTGTACTCTTTACTGCGTCCGGTGATGCACATGTTTTTGTTGAATGGCACTTATCGAGTATGAGCCCTCTTGGATATTTAATAACCGGGAGTAATGATGATGAATATTCATTTGAACTGAATTTACCGGATTCCTCTCAACAAATAATTGAACGGAATTACACACCGGTAAAAGTAAAACCGGAAGAGAAAAAACAATGGGAATCTTTTATTCGCAGTTATGGCGTCAACAATATCGTTCCTGAGACAAAACCTGCTTACAAAAAAATACTAACCGACATGCAAGGGAGGATATGGATTTATCGGTATGTTGAAGCAGTTTATACAGAGGAAAATATATACGATTCCCATAACTGGTGGGAGCCACCCACTTATGATGTCTTTTTACCGGATGGATCTTTCTATGCTACAGTAATCCTACCATTAAATGCTAACTTTAGAGATGCAAAGAATGATCAGGTATGGGCTATAGTTCAAGGAGAGCTGGATGAACAATATGTGGTTCGTTTCCGGCTAGAAGAATTAAATGATTCTGGATAGTTGCGGCAACTTGTAGCTCTAATCACAGCATAATTTAATTCTTCAAGGCGTCCTGCTGCTTCACATTATCCGGAGATTCTTCCTTCGAACGTTTTCAAATTATTTCATTGTTGAACATACTGAGGAACACAGGCTAATCCATGTCTATATGTCCCATAAAAAAATGAATAAGAGCGAATCTTTAAAAATCTGATGTAGTATGGAATCAACAGAGTTTTATATCCTGCTTTTTTTTCATCTGAGTTTTTTGATTCTCGCCTTTGGCTCGGTTCTGGTTACTGATCTTTATGGTTTACTTTGGATGTTGGACCGTGTTCGTTTCAACCAGATTGTAGACGTTAGCGGAGTTACTGAAAAATTTATTTTAACCGGCTGGTTTGGAATGGTCGCTGTCGGTATTCCCATGATAGCATTGAAGGGAGAAGTAGATAACCTGATGACTATTAAGCTTGCCTTTGTTGCGTTGGTTGGAATTAATGGCTACCCCTTGCACCTGCTCCAGAAAAAACTGGAAAAATTTAAAGATAAAGATGTAGTACCTGGCATCTTCATATTCCGGCTTACCTTAGCAATAATGTTATCACAAATTGGATGGTGGGGTGCTATTACTATAGGATTCCTGCACCGGCATGTGTCAACTATTATTGAGTGGCCGGACCAGCCGTGGCTTTTCATCGGCATTTTCATTGCCGCTTTCCTGATTATTTGGGGTATTGGTGAAGCAGTTCTAAAACAGAAAGAGGATGAAGCGTATGTGGAAACCTAAAACAGGCGGCGGAAGTCCTACATATTAATTTTGTAATTCCCTTTCACATTACGGTCTATCTGGCGTTTTACGTCTTTTTCTTTAATGGACTCTCTCTTGTCGTATTGCTTTTTACCTTTTGCAAGGCCGATTAATACTTTCGCTTTTCCACCTTTGAAATAGAGCTTCAATGGAATTATCGTATACCCTTTTTGCTGAGTGGCTTTATCCAGGGCGCGAATTTCTTTTTTGTTGAGGAGCAGTTTTCGCGGCCGTACCGGGTCATGATTATAAAAGGAACCGTGTTCGTATGGCTTGATGTACAATTCCCGCAAAAACACCTCTTCATTATCTATAAAGGCAAAAGAATCGGTAAAACTGGCTTTTCCCTGACGCAGCGATTTCACCTCAGTTCCTTTCAGAACAAGTCCTGCCTCGAAGGTTTCGTCAACCTGGTAATCGTGGCGAGCCTTTCGGTTTTGTATGGTCGGTGTGTTGCTTTTTTCACTCATCAATCATTGATTTCGCTGATTGTTCTGATTTTTATGCCGATGGACTAACTTCAGATTCATAATTTCACTGAAAGACGAAAAACATCGCTTTGTTTTACAGCTTAGGAATATCCTCGTCTAAAGCTCAAAACCTAATTCCTGGAGATCTTCCACCACATCATCTGCTGGCTTTCGGTCGGGGAAGGTGCGGTAAATGCCAAGAATTTGCTCTATTTCTGATTTTGCCTTTTCATTTTCAGGATTGATTTTCAGAACCTCAATAAACTGCCGCAATGCATCATTTGCATTTTCACGCATATTGGATGGATCAGCAGTATAAATCAGATAAATACCGTACCTCAAATGTGTTTGTTCTTTTTGAGCAAGAATCTCAGTGCTTTCATCTTCGGCTTCCAGGGCGGCTAATTCTTTTTCAAATTGCTCCGGGGATTCCATGGTGTCATCTTGCTGAATAGCTGATGCTTCATTTTCAGTGTCGGATTGCGAGCAAGCTGCTGCAAAACCAATCATCAAAAGAAAAATAAATAATTTCGTGTGTTTCATTAGTTCATGTATATAGGATTCGGACTGATACAGAGAATAAATATAAGCATACTTAGCCAGCCTATCATCCGTCGTCCGGGAGATAATTTCACCTCGTAATCTACGGGTGGATGCTCCACTTTCACAATAAATGCAATGAAGAAACTCCAAATCAACCAGATAAAGGAAGCTTCCCTTGTAGTGTCGGCATCAATCACAAAAATAGTTAACGCAGCAACGGCAAGAGAGGTAACCATCATGCCGGTGATCCACTTTTGGTCGGTGCGAAAAGCACGGTTCATCAATACATACAAAAGAAGGCCCCATAATAGCCAGGCAATTCCCGGAAGGGAAGTGTATTGAGCTAAATAATCTTGCAGGAAAGGAATAACTTCAATTCCGGCAAGAATCGTAATCAACGTGAAAAATAAACGGGCAACTATTTTGTGCTTGTCGTACCCAATCAGGGAGTATAAAATATGCCCCCCATCGAGCTGACCTACGGGCATTAAATTCAGTGCAGTAAAAAACAATCCCAGCCATCCCGCAAATAAAAAAGGATAGTGATACATTTCCCACATGGGAGGTACATTATCAAAAACCGAAGCAAGGCTGGTATACAGCAGCGTATTTCCTATGGTTAATACTCCTTGTTCTGTTTCGTCGGTGATATAATCGGGAAAGGCGCTATTCTGTGATACATATTCTTTCAGCTCTTCGTGGCCGGCAAAATTCAACACATATTCAGGTTCAGGCAAGGTCGCAAAACCAATCAACAAAACCAGAAGGGAGACGATAAATCCGGCGACCGGGCCGGCGACCCCTACATCAAAAAGCTTGTGCATTTCTTTGATACGCTCCTTAATCCGGATCACCGCACCAAGAGTGCCAATACCTAAAGGGATGGGAATGTAGTAAGGCAGCGAGACCCGGATGTTGTGATATACAGCCGCAAAATAATGCCCGAACTCGTGCACGGTAAGAAAAGCGAGGAGTAATCCTGCAAATAATAATCCCCGCAAAAGATCTACCGCATCAGGTAAGGCAAAAGGGAAGAGAACTGGGTTAAATCCCACGAAATTAGCGCCTGTCATTGTTACGAAAAAAACGGTAAGCAGAAAAAGGGACAGGTGCTTTATCAGTGTTTTTTTGTCGGGATTATTTTTGGGCTCTTCTGTTGATGACAGAACTTCAAAATTTGCAGAAACGTCTTTTTTAAAAGGATCCGAACTCAATAGCTTTTTTTTAGGATGTTATCGGCTTTCTTGAAATAGGCATGGTCATACAACGGGCGCCGCCACGTCCGCGGCAAAGCTCATGCCCCTGAAAACTAATGGCAATTTTTTTATCAGCGTTCGGTTCCAGCTCTTTATTGGTATACTCTTCAATAAATTCATACTGCGTCATGTAATCGTAGCCATGATCAATCAGCGTGTTAAAGGTATTGGTGTTACGTTCATAGCCTAGGATTATTCCGGGAGCCAGAGCAAAAATATTTGCGCCATCTGTCCACTGTTCACGAAATTGATTGGTTCTGTCTTCTCCGCCACATTCAATGAACGTGTATTTTGTGCCGGTGTATTCTTCAAGAGCTTCTTTAAGAGAATTTTTTCTTTCGGTAATAATAGAATCCCCGTTTCTGACAATAGCCACCACATTATCCTGCTGCTCTGTAATTGCAGGAGGGAATGCTATACATTCATCCTGGCTGGCAACAGTAAAAATGGTATCAAGATGCATGGAGGAACGTTGTTTAGGAATATCAATAGCTAACACTGTTTCCACGCCGGCTTTCAATAAACCTTCGGCACCTTTCATCAATCCGCTAAAGGACGTGCGCTCGCTCATCCCGATTAAAACCAGTTTCTCGGAGACCACCAGCACATCACCCCCTTCTATGGATTGATGGCCGGTAATGCGAATAGCATTTTCACGAACTCCGTCAAACAGTGGATGAAAATTTACAAGTGTATCCATCAAAACAGACTCTCTTAGGCGGGCTTTTTTTGCTGCCCTGGACACGAGAATACCATCACCCACAACAGCGGCTAAATCGCGTGTAAAAAGCAGGTTCGGCATGGGATGAAGAGTAAACCCCTTGGCTTTTTTGATGCGGCCTTCGGTGACAAATTTCAGAAGTTCTTCGGGATTCAACTCCTTCAGCTCGTGCTCAATTACGTGCAGGTTTTCTGCGGGAAATTCCCGGATCAACTCTTCTATAAAATAAGACCGGGCATCTTTGTGCTGAATTACCTCCCGAAAAATATCCACTATTTCAATCACCTGACCGCCTTCAGGCATGGCGGCTTTAAAAACTTTCAGCATATCCTGATGCTCTACGCGTGCATCTTCCTCAAAGATAATATCATCAAATAAAAGTTCGTCTTTTAATTCCGGATTCACCAAAGAAACTTCATGGCCGGGTGTATGCACAATTACGCCTTGCAGGTGTCCGATTTCGGAAGAAACATTAATCTTCATATACAGGTTACAATGGTTGATAAGATCCATGAAATATAACGGTTACCATCACCATTTATAAGAAGTAATTGTAAAGTTGAATCAATATCTTAAAAGAGAGAGTCGCAAAAGAATATCATCTATGACTTCAAAATCAGAAATAGAATCGTTGCTTTTTTTATTGGAGGATCCCGATCCTTTTGTGAAAGAAAAAGTTCAAAACAGGTTACATGAGTTAGGCGAAAAAGCTGTTCCCCTGCTCGATGAATATCGCACAGAAATAAAAAGCAAAGACGAGAGAGATCGAATAAATGAGGTGATTCACCTTCTTACTTTTGATAACCTGGAGGGCGATTTTTTAGATATACTTGAAGGTGGGCTAAAAACCAGGAAATCACTTGAAACGGCTGTTTTTACCCTGGCGCGTTTTGGAAATCCAACCCTCAGAATCAGGGACTATCAAAAGAAACTGGATCATTTTGCCAAAATGGTTGAGCCGCAGATAAAATACAAGCTGGATGAACGTCGCAAGATGAGACAACTAATGAAGTTCATTTTTGAGAACCTGAATTTTCGGGGTGATACTGAAAATTACCACGCCCCCTCAAATTGTTTACTCGACCAGGTTATTGACCGCCGAAAGGGGCTGCCGATTTCTTTGAGCCTGGTAGTGATGTTTATCGCCCGCCGGCTTGAAATGCCTTTTTTCGGAATAAATATGCCCATTCATTTTATGCTGAATTATGTAGGTGATACCGAAGAGCTTTTGATTGATCCATACGATAATGGTGCTATTGTAACTTATGACCAATGTTATTTCTTCCTAAAAAAAAACAATATTGAACCACGTCCCGATCACTTCCAGATTGCCACAAACCTGGACATTGTCATCCGCTGCATCCGAAACCTGATTCACAGTTACGAGAAAGCGAAACAACCCGAACGAATAGAAGATTTAAAGAAACTGCTGGCTATGGCCGAGGCTTATCAAAAGCAGTGAGCAAGGATATTTTAAATATTAATGAGAAAAAATGCCGAACGGCTTTTCTTTTCAAAATTAAAATTTTCACCGAATCAAACAATACTCAGGCGGCTTTGAGTGGGCAGATGGAGAAGCTGAGCTGTATTGGAGAAAATGTATTTAAAAAAATGGTTCATGTGCTGTGACTTAAAATTCTAGCCGTTTTGTTCTATCATATAATATCTTCATCAAATTCAGCATAACGTGTAATGCAATCCGATTCCGGTCAACCTTCCATAGAAATATTTGATCTAACCATCATGGAGCCGATGGTTACATTTACTGATTTATGGATTACGGCTGTTTGCATATATGCCGTTGTTAAATTGAAGAAGCTAAATATGAAGGGAAAGGTACATCGGAATATGCGGTGGTATTTTGCCATCATGGCGCTGGCAACTTTTTTAGGTGGAATTTTGGGCCATGCTTTTCAATATGCGGTGGGCTATGAATGGAAGCTGCCTGGCTGGCTGATAAGCATGCTTTCGATAATGGCAATTGAACGTGCTACAATTATCCATGCTCAGCCGGTAATTAATTACCGGTTTGGTAAAATTCTGGAAGTAGCCAATATTGTGGAACTAATCACTTTTGCAGTAATCACCTTTACCACTTTGAATTTCTTTTTCATTCAGGTGCATTCGGCATATGGATTGGGATTAGTAGTATTGCCGATTCACTTCCTGGTGTATTGGCGAACCCGCAATGAAGGCAGCCGGATTATATTTTTATCGGTGATTTTCGCCACACTGTCTGCCGTATTCTATACAAGTGAAATTGGGCTTCATACCTGGTTCAATCATCTTGACCTGGCACATACCGTGATGGCCATAAGCATGTATCTTTTTTATCGCGGAGCACGAAAACTCGAAGTTTTAGAGTACACCGATGCTAAAATAAAGAGAGGCGACTTTGGAGACGTAGTGAAAGATGCTTTGAGGATTTAACCCAAAGATCTTTTGGATGCTCTGATTCATCTTCAGCCCAGCAATCCCTCAGACGGTTTTGAGCCAGAAGATGGATAAGCTTTCACTACTGATCAAATAAATCCCGTACCCGGTTTTCGAGTTGGTCAAAAACTCCGCTTTGAACAGCTTCGGCGATGGCTCGTTCCAGTAGCGGATCAAGGATTTGCCTCAGGCTTTCTTTCACGGTATTGTTGCCGTCACGGCCAATTCCCTCCAGTTCAAAACGATCGATAGTAGCTTCTCCGCTTCGCTCACGGTCTATAGATGTGCTTACTTTTACCAGGCCGTTTTCAATCAGGAAATAATCAATAATAAGAGATTTCTCTGATTCATCGGGAGATCTGTTGAAATTATCATTGAGCGTTTTCAGGTTAGCCTGCATCTCCTGTTGTTCAAAGAAAAGTTCCGGGCCGGTTATAATAAGTTCATGGATTATGATCTCATCAGAAATTAAAGAAGAAAGCTGAAGCCTTATATCTGCCCGGTCAAATCGCATAGCCGGTTCTTCACTGAAGCCATCTGGATTTTCGATGATTAACCCGGTGATACTCCCTGTTCCGCCAAATATTGAAATATCTACATCATCCACATTTACGGTGGTCTGTAATAATTCGGAACCTTTATCCTGAATGGCAGACTTCACCATTCCATCAATGGTCAATGTTACAATTAAAACCAGCGCAGCTAATATTAAAACAACCACGCCAAAAATTTTCCACCCTTTATTCTTCATAGCTCATTTTTCATTACAGTTATTGTTAAAAGCCTACTTAAACCTGTTCCCGTTCCATTTTCCATTTTTTACGTTGTAATCCTTTTCTCCCACTTCTTTTTTTATAAATTGACCGCACAAATTCTTTAACCAATCAAAAAAATATATGAAGCTTATCCGAAGCCTTTTACTCGCTTCGATTTGTATGCTTTTATTTAGCCTCAGTGGATTCAGCCAATCTACTACACAGGTTTTTAGAGGAGCACAAATCATCCCAATTTCCGGCGAACCTATCGACAACGGGGTATTAATAATAGAAAATGGAAAAATATCAACGGTTGGGGATTCCGATACCAGTATTCCTCAAAATGCCGATGTACATGATGTTTCCGGCAAAGTGATTATGCCCGGACTCATTGATTCTCACTCTCACATTGGGGAAGGAGATGGCGGAGACCGGTCATCAGCGCTGCATCCGGATATTCGCATCATGGATACCATAAATCCACGCAGTACTTCTTTTAATAAAGCTCGCGCCGGCGGTATTACCTCTGTTAATGTAATGCCCGGCTCCGGCCACCTTATGAGCGGACAAACAGTGTACCTGAAACTTCGTGAAGCAAATACAATCGACGACATGCTGCTGATTGTTGATGAAGAGAATAATATTTATGGCGGGATTAAAATGGCAAATGGCACCAATCCATTAAGAAGCTCTCCCTTTCCCGGAACCCGTGCAAAATCAGCTGCTATGGTTCGGGAACTTTTTGTGAAAGCCCAGAACTATCAGGCTAAAATAAATAAGGCAAATGGCGATGATAGTAAAATGCCTGCCCGGGATCTTCAAATGGAAACATTGATTGAAGTATTGGAAGGCAAACGGACGGTTCACAATCATACCCACCGCCACGATGATATTTTAACCGCCATTCGTCTCTCCCAGGAGTTTGGCTATAAACTCGTGCTTCAGCATGTGAGCGAAGCCTGGAAAGTGGCCGATGAAATTGCCGCTGCCGGTGTTCCAGCTTCTATTATTACCCTCGATTCTTTTGGCGGGAAATTGGAAACGGAAGCCATCAGCAATTCAAACGGTGCTGCGCTCGAAAAAGCCGGGGTTATTGTTGGTATGCATACCGATGATGGTATTACGGATTCCCGCTTATTTCTTCGTTCCACAGCGATGGCTGTACGCGAAGGGATGAGCCGCGAAAAGGCCCTCGAATCGGTAACCATTGCCAACGCTATTATGATGAATATTGATGATCGCGCAGGCACACTTGAAAATGGCAAAGATGCCGACTTCATCATTCTTTCCGGAGATCCTTTCAGCGTGTATACTCATGTGGAGCAAACGTGGATTGAAGGAGATTTGGTTTGGGATCGCAGTGACGATGAAGACAAAAAATTCGCGACCGGCGGTTATGATGTCTTTCGCGGTAGTACACATACACATCATTCTGACGGAGGTTTAAATTGAGATTATTTAAAATTTTAATATTGATTCCATCACTGTTCCTGGCCAATCAAACCGCCGAGGCACAAATTGCAGTAAAAGGAGAAACCGTTTACACCATGGCTGGTGATCCTATTACAGACGGCGTGGTTTTAATCAGAGACGGCAAAATAGAACGCGTGGGCTCTGCTTCAGATATTAATATTCCTTCCGATTATGAAGTGCATGAAGCAGAAGTAATTACACCCGGTTTAATTGATGCTCATTCTGTGGTGGGTTTGGCGGGACATCTAAATCAGGATCACGACCAGGACCAACTGGAAACTTCCAGTGCCATTCAACCCGAGCTTAGAGCAATTGATGCCTATAATGCAAGGGAAAAACTTGTAGGACATTTGCGTGATCATGGAGTCACAACAATACATACCGGGCATGGGCCGGGGGCGTTAATCAGCGGCCAAACCATGATTGTAAAAACCACCGGCGAGACAGTTGCTGAAGCTTTGATAGATTCTACTACGATGCTTGCTTTTACACTCGGAAATATGATGAACCGCAACATCAGCAAGCCGGGAAGCAGGTCTAAAGGAATAGCCATGCTGCGTCAGGAATTGGTAAAGGCTCAGGAATATGCCGAAAAACGAAATGGGGATGATAAGCCGTCCCGCGATCTGGGTATGGAAGCCCTGGCTGATTTACTCGCGGGAAAAATAAAAGCCCTGGTTACCGTCCATAAAGCAAATGATATTATGACAGCCATTCGCCTTCAGAAGGAATTCGGCTTTCCCATGGTGCTTGATGGCGTTGCCGAAGCTTATCTCATTTTAGATGAACTAAGAGATGCCGGCTTTCCGGTAATTGTGCATCCAACGATGATCCGGCCATCCCGCGACAGCAGAAATGCTTCCCTGGAAACGCCTGCACGTTTATATGAAGCTGGAATCTCCATCGCATTTCAAAGCGGCTTTGAAGGCTATGTTCCAAAAACCCGCGTGGTTTTATTTGAAGCCGGAGTTGCCGCTGCTAATGGTTTAGGCAGAACAGCAGCCCTTGAGGTTCTGACACTTGATGCGGCAAAACTTTTAGGTATTGATAATCGTGTGGGTTCTTTGGAAGCTGGAAAAGACGCCGATATTGCACTGTTTGATGGTGATCCGCTGGAGTATGTTACTCATGTTACCGGCGTATTTATTAATGGGGTGAAAGTTAAATGAACATCGAATATTGAATGTTGAGCAAGGAACGCCGAACAGGCGGAGGGTTAATCAACATCTAATTAAAATGAAGCAGAAGGAAATTGTGGATGAAGTGGGCGGCATAGGAACACGCTTGCTTTGTTTTCACTTTTTGTCTCTTAGGCAACTTCGTAGATACCTGCCTTCGCAGGTATGACTTTTAAGTGGCTGGTAGTTTATTAATCCTACATCAAATTTCCGCAAAGACAATCTGTGGAATCCCTCCACCCCACCAAGCTATGATCTAGTTAGTTGTTCCCCCGCTTATGGTGTGCCCGAAAAATACTGCGTTGGCAAAGAGCTTGTTTGTACCGTACCAAAAAGCCCGGAAATTTGGATTATCGGTCATGGCAATCACTTTTCCGCTGCCTAAGCGGCTTACAACCACCGCCGCTGTTCCTTTAATTTTTTCCAGGTTATCATCCGAGATGTACCCGCTTGCCAAAGGATCCTCTGTATAATAGAGAGGCGTGGAATATGGGTTTTCACCTTTTTGCAAAAAGATGGTGCTGTTTCTGAAAACGGTGATATCCTCCTCATTAAAACCATAACCCATAGGATGCGTCAGGTCTAATGTGGCATTAAAGATAGTACCACCGATATACTCAGCTCCGGAATCATTTCGCTGATTTACATAAGGCCGTACCTCACGCTCTTCTTCTTCATCCGACTCCTCAGGTTCCACATAATCAAAATTAGCAAAGCCGCTTGATTTTGCCCATCGGAGGGCTCCTTTATATACCACAAGCGTTCCGCCATTTCGGACCCACTCTTTTAAGTTTTCCGAGGCTCTGTCTGAAATCCGGTAGCCGCTGGATACTATTACATTGTACCGGCTCAAATCTCTTCTCTCAAAATCTTCTACATCCAAAATAGAAAGCGGCATGTGGTAACGCTGATCCATTAAGTGCCAGGTTTCGCCTACCTCGCTGGAATTAGTACCAGGGCCACTCATCATGGCAACTTTTGGCTCTTTCAAATCCTGAAGATTTCTACTTCCCAAATCCATTCCACTTGGAGTCAGGCCGGTGGATAAATCATACACGGTGAGGCCGTCTTCTTCGGTTATTGTTTGAATGATTTCATGAACCTTATCCTGATCATCCTGCACGCCCATCGGCACAATGATAGTTCCATAATCAAATTCTTTTGCACCGGTACTGGTGACGGAAGTAAATTTTCGGGATGCAACTTTTGCCCTCACTCTCTGCGAGAGTAAACGGTACAAGGCTCTTGGTGCATAATATTCATCCCATTCAAAAGCGTAGGTATATTCGGATTTCCCGCCAACCAGTTCGCCGTTAGGTTTTAAATCATCCAGAGTGAACGTATCTCCCTGGAGACTGGTGTTGAAATCCCGCCCTAATTCAGCAAAGGGAAGATTAAAAGCGTAGGGCATGGTCCAGGCTGAAACATCATAAAACAGGCTGTCATTAAA
The DNA here is from genome assembly GCA_040877545.1 of Balneolaceae bacterium. Classification (GTDB taxonomy): domain Bacteria; phylum Bacteroidota; class Rhodothermia; order Balneolales; family Balneolaceae; genus Gracilimonas. The sequence continues at coordinate 38,480 of JBBDNN010000064.1, read as the reverse complement.
CTCGGTTCTCCGCTCGAACATTGCAGTAAGTAACTTAAACTGTTGCTGATTAGTTGGAATCACAAAGGCTTTCCCGGCTTTGAAATCCTGGTAATCCTGTGCCAATTCAAAAACATCAATCTGATTTCGGGTAAGCATTTCAGCGAGATGTTTGGTGCGCCCCTGGTCTGCTTCCTCACCAAATACATATCCTTTTATAGAAGCTGAACTCGCTTCCTCTGCCGCTTCCTGATAAAACTCGCGGGTATTTGCAAGCAACTCTTCCCGCAGGCTTTGCGCCGCTTCAAGTGTAGAAAGAGAAGTGGTAAATTGGTTTCGAATGGTGAAGGGAAACTCCAGAATTCCATGCACACTTTCCTGTGCATGTCCGCGCGAGCTGGCCTGCTCAAACAGGATTCCCAGCGAACCATTTACATCCGGATAGGTGGAGCCTTTTCCATAATAAAAATCATCAAAGCTTTCTTTCGAGTAATAGAGCGACTGTATTTTATCCAGCGCATCGGCGTGATATTCGGCTATGGCGCCGGTTAAATCCTGGTTTCTCTGCGGGGTGATAGGATGGGTTCTGGAAGGAATTCCCGGCTGAAAAAAGAAGGTAGCATTGGTTCCCATCTCGTGATGATCCGTCAACACATTCGGTTTCCATTCATGAAATTTAGCTACGCGTCCCTGACTTGAAGGATGTTGCAGGGGCATCCAGTCACGGTTCAAATCAAACCAATAATGATTGGTTCTGCCGCCCGGCCAGGTTTCACTAAATTCGCGGCTGTTGGGATCTGTGACCAGCACATTTTTGCTCTTATTGGTATTTGCCCAGTGTGCAAAACGGCTCAATCCATCCGGGTTTATACTCGGATCAACAAGGATAATGGTATTCTCTAACTGCTCCTCAATTTCTTCCCCTTCCGCTGCGGCCAGATGATACACCACCGCCAGCGAAGCATTGGAACCACTCGGCTCATTTCCGTGCACGCTGTAACTCATGGTTACCACCACAGGCATGGCCGATAAATCCAGTTCATCAGATGTGGATGCATCACTAAGCTGCAAATGCTGCTCTTTCAGCTCGTTTATATTTTGGTGGTTTTGGGGTGATGTGATAGTGAGCATCAACAGCGGGCGGTTTTCATACGTGCGGGCATATTCGGTAATGGTAACCCGATCGGAAGCTTCCGCCACAGCATGCATATAATTCGCCAACTGATCGTGCCGCACATGCCATTCGCCTACTTCGGCCCCTAAAATTTCTTTGGGCGTGGGAATTTCGGTGTTGTAGCTGATTCCATCAGGTAAAAAATAATCCAGCGTAACGGGTTGGGGCTGGGCGTGTACCATCATCCCGAAAAACAAAAAGAAAAGAGCAGTAAAAAAGATTTTCATAGTCATAAATTATAATTGAGAATTTGCACCATAATAACGGAGTGTATGGTAGCAGTTCAAAATGAAAAATGTTATAAAAAAACCCGTACATGTGAAGCACGGGTTTTAAAATAAGTGACGCTAACAGATTATCGGGGAACTCCCATCTCTCTTTATTTGTGCTGTGCCGAAATACGAAAGCGTATAGAAAATGAAAGTAGCTTTAGTTTTTGTTACTATCTCTTAAAATAGACGGGGTATGGATATAGAGAAAACAACTTCTACTTTTAAATATGCTTTCGGGCCGGGACTTATTTTGGCCGCCGCCGCCATTGGGGTTTCACACCTTGTGCAGTCAACCCGCGCCGGGGCCGATTATGGTTTTACACTGATCTGGGCAGTGGTTTTAGCTAACCTGCTCAAATATCCATTTTTAGAATATGGCCCGCGTTATGCCAATGCTACCGGCCAAAGTTTGATTTCGGGTTATCAAAAACTGGGAAAATGGGCGATTGGGATTTTCGCGGTTTTCACTGTGGGAACTATGTTTGCCATTCAGGCGGCGGTTACTATAGTGACTGCAAGCCTTGCAGTGGAGTTAACCGGAATCGAGTTTTCTCCCATCATCTGGAGCATCATCATTCTGAGCATTTGCATCGCCGTCCTTTTTCGCGGCCAATACTCCTCCCTCGATTCCATCATAAAAGTAGTGATGGTGGTTCTGGCAGCTTCCACCATAATTGCCTTCATAGTGGCTATTTCCAAAACACCGCCTTCTACCTTACCAGCAGCGCCGGATATTTGGGATGTAGCCGGAATCACTTTTTTAATCGCTTTGATGGGATGGATGCCCATTCCTATTGATGCCGCCGCCTGGCATTCGCTGTGGGCATTAGAGCGCATCAAACAAACTAAACACAAACCAAGTATGCGCGAAAGCCTGCTCGATTTTAACATCGGCTATATTGGTGCGGCCATTCTCGCGCTCCTCTTTTTATCGCTCGGCGCACTGGTGATGTACGGCTCAGGTGTTGCTTTTGCAGCAAGCGGAACAGCTTTTGCAAATCAGCTGGTGGCAATTTATACCGCTACCCTGGGCGAATGGACCTACTGGATTATCATCATTTGTGCCTTCACGACCATGTTCAGCACCACGCTCACCGTCACCGATTCCTATCCGCGGGTTTGCCGGGAGATCATCACCGTAACAAAAGGAGAATCTGCCTTTGCCACAGGAATTTTATCCTATAAAGGATTACTGATTGCAATTTCTGTCATTTCCTTATTTGTGCTATTTATTACCGGAAGTCAGTTTACCTTTATCATTGACCTAGCCACTTCTCTATCATTTCTCACCGCACCCGTTTTAGCTTTCATCAATTACCGACTGGTAATGGCCAAGCATTTCCCGGATGAGCACCGGCCTCCCACTTGGCTTAGAATTTTGAGCTGGGGCGGGATTATCTTTTTAGCCGCTTTCTCTATTCTGTTTTTTTACTGGCGGTTGTTTATGTGATAATTTTTTTTCTGAAGGACGGGTCGGCGACCCGTCCTTCAGAAAAAAAAATTAGTATGTTTAGAATATTTCATGATCAAAATGCTATCTTTTGAGATATTAACATTCGCATGAATAAAATTACTTTAAGACATTTTCTTCCACCCCGAGAGCCGTTTAATACCTACTCACATTTATTAGGCGCTATTGTTGCGGCTGCTTGGCTTTTCTTTTTGATGAAAGCCGCTATTGGAACTCCCTTTGCTTACCAGGCTTCATTTGTTATTTATGGAATCTCAGTGATTTTTATGTTTCTTTCCAGTGCTATTTACCACAGCTTGAATGTTAGCCGGGGCAGTGAAACTGTTCTAAAGAAAATAGATCACATAATGATTTATATAGTGATTGCCGGTAGTTATACTCCCATTTGTGTGATTTCTCTGGACGGCGGATGGCGGCTGGGCATGTTACTGGGCGTGTGGATTTTCGCTTTGGCCGGGGCTGTTAAAAAAACATTCTGGATTAATGCCCCCCGCTGGCTTTCAACCCTTATCTATTTATTTATGGGGTGGGCAGCGATCATTATATTTCCGCAATTGTGGGATTATCTTCCGCGGACTTTTACCTACTGGATCGCCATCGGCGGACTTTTTTATACCATCGGTGCATTTATTTATGGGTTCAAACGTCCTAATCCATATCCTGATACTTTCGGCTCACATGAAATCTGGCACCTCTTTGTAATGGGCGGTGCTTTTTCTCATTTTTGGGCTATCTATAAATTCCTTCCCGCAGTAAACTTTTCAGGTTAATGAAAAAATATTTCTCTCTTTTTATTTTATTCCTTTTTTTGATTTCTCCTGCAATGGTTTCAGCTCAGTATTTTTCCTACAACCCGCAGCATCGTCCGGCTGGATTAAACTGGCAGCAAATCAAAACCGATCACTTCCGCATTATTTTTCCCCATGGCGAAGACTCACTTGCCCGTCGTGCCGCTGCAATCCTGGAAGATCAATATCCCGCGGCTTCTGACCTTACCGGTGGAACACTGAAAAATTTTCCGGTGGTTTTGAAATCGTATAATGATTTCTCCAACGGGTTTGTCACCTCTTTTAACTTTCGGTCCGAGATCGATCTTTCTCCACTTAAGGGCAAAAGCATGAATCCTAAAACCGGCGACTGGCTGGAAACCGTGCTTCCTCATGAACTGGTACATGCCACTCATTTCAATGTACAGCAGGATAAGAGAGAGCAAAAAGTCAGCCTTCCCAATCTCATTAGTTATTTCTCGCCCGATCTTGCCCGATCCTTCCACGGCTTTGTTCCGGTCGGAATTCATGAAGGCCTGGCTGTTTATTTTGAAACGGAAGAAATAACTCCTCAGGGCGGCAGGGGTAATTACACGTTTTCCACCAATCGCTTTAATGCAAATTTTGGGGGTCCAGAGCGCTGGAATATGGGCCAAACCTTAATTCCCTCCGACTATTCTTTACCGGGAAACCGCCATTATATTGCTGGATATTCTTTTACCGACTGGCTGCATGATACTTATGGAGAATCGGTTTCCAAAGAAGCCATCAGGATGCACTACAGTCATTTTATGCTGGGATATGGATATGCTCTTAGGCGTGTAACAGGAAAATGGCCGGGCCAGCTTTATGATCTTTATGAACAGGAGATGGAGCAAAATGAAGAGAAGCGGCTTTCTCAACTTCCAATTAATACCACCGAAAAATCCCGCATCATAAAAACTCCGTTTAAAGGAGAGCAGGCTCATGGGCCAAAATGGCTTTCCGATTCCGAGCTTCTTTTTTATGGATCATTTTACAACAGCCGCCTGGGGTTTTACCGGTACAATCTGGAATCGGATACATTCACCTTACTTCAAGAGACCTTTTCTGTTGGTGATTATAATTATGAAATTGATGCCGATTCTAATTTCTATTACAGCAGCTATTCCCGGGACCCGTTGTATTCAGGAGTATATCTCACCGACCTGCACCGCCTGAATCTTTCCACAGGCGAAGACATCTCCCTAACAAAAAAAGCGCGTGTATTTGCACCAACCACCGGTGCCGGACAAATATTCGGTATTCAATCTCTGGGCGATTTTGGCAGAATTGTTGAAGTTTTGGAGGATGGAAATATAAAGGTGCTAAAGGAATTCACAGATGCAAATCCGGTCAGCATAAAAATCAACCCGGTAAATGATGATCAAATTGCAGTACTTGTAAATCGGCGGGGAACGCAGGCTTTATGGCTTGCTTCAATTTCTTCTTTGGGTGATGATTTAGAAAGGGAACCAACCCTGGCTTTTCGGGAAGGTTCTATTCACGATCCGGAATGGCATCCCGAGGGAGAAAAACTGCTATTCGCTATGGATGCAGCCCCATCTATGAATATTTTTGAATATGATTTAGAAAGTGAAGAGATCATACAATTAACCAGCTCACTATATAATGCCTTTGAGGCTTCCTATTCGCCGGGCGGTGATTCTATTGCTTATATTTTTCAAGCAGGAGATGAGCAAAGATTAGCAATTTTAAGCCGCTCTGATTTTCTGAATGAATCCCTTTCGAATGAGGAATTATTGACGGGGGAAGAAGTTCAGCAAAGGTTTTCGCGTCCACTGATTGGCAGCGAAATACTCGAGAATGAATATTGGGAACAAGAGCCTTATAAAGCGGGACTTTCATGGCTGAAGCCCCGGGTTGTTCTTCCGGTTATCCATGAAAATTCGGGGACCACACAAGCAGGAGCTGGAATTTCCAGTATTGATGCACTTTCCGGACAAAGCTATTACGCAGAAGTTACGGGCATTCAAGAGCGGCTTTGGTATGATATTTCCTATAACAATAAAACCTTCTATCCCGGCTTTGAGCTGAATGCCTACAGTGAACCTGATTTTTTTGTGATTCAAGATCAGGATCAAAATCGATTTGCAACCATGCAGCAAACGCGTGGCCTTAGCCTTTCAATTCCTATTAATTATACTTTTCGGGGCGATACCCGCCTTTCATCTATTTATTTTGATCCCGAGATTTCCGCAGAACAATTTAAATACTTTAATCTTTCACCCAACGAAATTTCTGATTTTGCTACCCGCTACAAAGCCGGCATATTTTCACAATTAAGCCTGGGCATTCTGAATTTGGCTCGTGATGTTCAGCCTTCTGCAGGTTTATCCTTGTTTGGCTTATTTGAACACACACTTAATGAACCTTCTGTAGACATCACTTTTGGAGAGGGGAGCGCACGTTCTTTGTTTAGAAAACAATGGTCGGCTTATTACGGGGCATTCACATATCTGTCACCTCTTCGCAGGTTTAATCAATCGCTGAGATTAGATTTTCGGTTCTTGCAGCAAAGCCAAAATCCCATTTACAGTAACAGCACAATCGTGCCTATGGGTTTTTCCGAAAATCCCTTTCCTGCTTCGATAGAAGAAACGGTTTTCAATAACATTGGCCGGTTTAGTACACGTTATACTGTTCCACTTTTGTTTCCGGATACAGGCGGCCTAACCCTTCCTCTTTATTTAAGCAGCGTGTATTTGACCGGGTTTTCACACACTCTTACAAACTTAAATTCCGAAGATTTGGATGATTTGTTAGCTTCAAGCCGTAGCATTTTTGGTGCGGGTTTACATGTGCAGTTCAAGCTTTCAAATGTACTTTTCGATTTTGGCCTTGGCATCGCATACGAGCCCACCCGCAATAAACCCCAATTTATATTTGGACAGTTCTGATGAGACGATCAAAGTTTCACTTAGGTTTTGGTTATGCATTAATCATGCTGACGGTGACTGCATCTTGTGCAAAAACTCCACCCGATTTACCCCCGGATTCGAGTATAGACAATAGGAAAAGCCCGATTGCCATTTCTTCAGTTTCTTATAGCGGGGCTTATATAAAAGTTGTATATGGGCAGCCTTATCGCAGGGGAAGAACAGTTTTTGGAGATTTAGAACCCTATGGGGAAGTGTGGAGAACCGGCGCCAATGAGGCAACAGAAATTACCGTTACCGATACTATTTTGATGGGAGAGGAAGCAGTGTATCCCGGTACATATTCCCTATTCACCATTCCAAATGCGGAATATTGGACCATTATTTTGAATAACAGTCTGGGCCAGTGGGGAGCTTTTGATTACAACAAAGAGAGAGATTTTAAACGCATGGATTTCCCTGTAAAAAATCTCGAGGAACCTGTAGAGGCTTTTTCAATCGAGTTTTCTGAACCGAGCAACAATACTACCCTTATGTCTTTAAAATGGGATATTGTACAGGTAGATATTCCTATTCGGTTTTATTGAGGATAATCAGGCAGAGAGAGAAATCACTCTACTAACTTCAACAGGCTTTCCGGCACTTCGATGTTCATCCGCAGTACCTGGGAGGCGTGAGTTTTTCCCTGGGCATCCAGTTTCAGCGAAACCGTTCCGCCGCCGCCGAGGCTTTCATTCAGCAGGAAGTTGAGTGCGCCAATATTGGGAAGTTCGTAGCGCTCAACAGAACCTTTGCAGACATTTTTCATATGGTTTTTTACCCGGTCTGCTGTCAAATTTTCTTTCAGAAATGGGTAAATATCTGGATGGCGGGCAATGATCCCCACATTACTTCCATTTCCCTTATCGCCGCTGCGGCCGTGTGCAATTTTCAAAAGCTTAACTGTTGGCATAATTTTTTATCTGCTGAATTTTTGTAAAGGTATTGGTTTTGGCGGTTAGTTGGCAATAAGGAAAAGTGAATTAGAAAAATTCCACCGCCCAATACAACATCATAATTTTGTATGCCAATTAATCCGACAAATAATAGACAACCGTAGAAACAACCCGGATGTTTTTTATATGGGGATTGTTATTGTCGCGAGGACTGATGCTGAATTGCCCCTGGTAAGCAGTTTTAATTTTACCAAGTTCGCTGTTAGAGTCTTCAGCAAATTTAGTAGCTACTTCTCTGGCTTCTTTTGTAGCTTCCTCTATCATTTGAGGTTTGATTTCATTCAGCCGTGTAAACAGGTATTCGGTTTGTACCTGATACTCTTCGCCACTCAAAGTTACTCCCTGTTTTCCCAGATCTGCCATTTTATTCCTTACCGCACGAACAGCATCAACCTTTTTGGAATAGACTGTTACGGATTGAGTGGCCACAAATCTGAACTGTGATTCATTATTTCCACCATAGCGCTGGGCTGATTTATCGGTAACAACCGGGGATGCCATAGAGATTTCATCTTCCTCAATTCCCTGCTCCTTCAAAAAGGATTTCACCTTGCCTGCATTATTCTCCAGGGCGATATAAATATCTTCAAGATTATTGCTGGCTTCGGTGAATTGAATAGGCCAGATGATTATATCCGCCGGATGTTCCTGCTCCGAAAGTCCTTTTACAGTAACGGTTCGTTCGTATTCTTTAAAAGTGATGGCGGCATTGCTCAGCAAATATCCGAGCACGGCAAGCCCTAAGAAAATAGATATCCCTAAAATGATAGAACTGCGTTGGTTTTTCTCTTCCATGAATGATGTATTGATTCCAAAATTTTCCTACAAAAGGTAAGCATGTAGGTTATAAAGAATCACCTGCCAATATATTGTTCACATCATTTGGGAAAAATATTAACGCACTCAGGTTATGACGCTTGTCGGAATTCGTTTGGTGTGATGCTTCTTAGCCACACGAAACACACTTTGGTATTTTCGCACATCATTTTCCACAAATTCTGCTGAAACCAGATCGTAGAGCAACTGATCACGCAACTCTCCGTTCAATGGCTGGCATTGCCGGCGTCGGCCAATATAATTGAACCGGTTGTTTTCCAAGATTTCAACCGATGCTTCATTATCATGTACTGTTCTTGCGTGAACTGATTGCAATCCCAAATCGAAAAAAGCATAACGCAGGCAGGCATTCACCGCTTGTTTGGTATAACCTTGGTTGGCATACTTCTTATCACCAAGTACAAACCACATCCGGGCTGTTTTGGCCGTCTGATCAATATCACTAAAAGAAACAAGGCCGATGGGCTGGTTTTGTAACTCATTAAAATACAGGTGGAAATCATGTTCCGGGCTCTGGGTCATAAGCCGAAAAGTGAGGGGATCCAATTTTTTGGTATTAGAGCCGAACTGAAGCCATTTCCAATTCTCTTCTTCATTCAGCCATCCGGCTGCTATTGCTGTCCATCTTGGATCAAAAGGTTGTACTTTCATTTTTAAAATCCTCTGTATGATAAAATTTATTTATGCTGGATGAGTACAAATCATAGTAACCCGGCAGGGTGTAGAATGTTAGTATCAGGACTTTGAAATAGCTGTAATAAAAGCATTTGACGAATGTAAATTGTTACTTACAGCACATGTAATAATAACTTGTACACTATCATTTAACCCAAAGAATCTGTTGGTAAATCTATAAATTTTACCCTTTATTACCGGTGCTTAAAAAAGGAGACAATGAAATTTTTTACTTCCCAGCTCAGCTATTTTATAGGTAATCAAAATGCGAAGACTAACATTCGCAAGCTGGCTCGATTTATTATTATACTGGTGGTTATCATTTTAATTTATGGCTTTATTTTTCATGAGCTCATGAGGATGGAAGGCCAAAACCATAGCTGGGTAACCGGTTTTTATTGGACATTAACCACCATGAGTACCCTGGGTTTTGGAGATATTACTTTTACAAGCGACTTGGGACGCCTTTTTTCTGTCCTGGTTCTAAGTTCAGGTGTAGTATTCCTGCTTATTATGCTGCCCTTTACCTTTATTGAGTTTTTCTATGCCCCATGGATGGAAGCGCAATCGCGGGCCCGGGCACCCCGTAAACTTTCTGCGGGCACAAGAAATCATGTAATAATTACCAACTTCGATGCTGTTACAAAAACTCTGATAGAAAAACTTCGGCAATACGGGTATGAATATTTTCTCCTGGTAAATGAGCTTCAAAGAGCCCTCGAATTGCATGACGAAGGTTATCAGGTTATGCTAGGAGATCCTGATGATCCGGAAACTTTTCGTAAGATGTATGTAGAAGATGCAGCAATGGTGGTGACTACTTCCACTGATATGGCTAATACAAATGTTGCACATACGATAAGAGAGTTAAGCCAGGATGTTAAAGTAGTTTCCACGGCAAACTCCTATAATTCTATTGATATTTTGAAGCTTGCCGGCAGTAATCATGTATTGCATATGGGTAACATTTTAGGACGTGCATTATCCCGGCGCACACTTGGACAAGATGCCCGCGTTCATCCCGTTGGTCGCTTTGGGCAATTGGTAATTGCCGAGGCAACTACTTTTGGCACACCTTTAGTGGGAAAAACCTTGAGAGAAAGCCGTCTTCGCGAAGACATGAAAATTAATGTGGTGGGAATCTGGGAGCGCGGAACTTTTATTAACGCAACCCCTGAAACTAAAATCAACAACTTTAGTGTGTTGGTAATAGCGGGTTCAATAAATCAGCTTAGAAGATATGATGAATTGCTTGGCATTTATGGTGTCAGTGATGACCCGATCGTTATTATCGGAGCCGGACGTGTTGGCAGGGCTACGGCTTATCACCTGAAGAACAGAAACATTAAATATAAAATTGTAGAGAAGAATAAGAATCGCATTCGGAATCGGGAGGAATATATTCATGGCGATGCTGCTGATTTAGAAACACTTCATAAAGCCGGAATTAAAAAAGCACCGGCTGTAATCATTACCAGCCATGAAGATGACGTTAATATTTATCTTACCATTTATTGCCGGAGCTTAAGGCCCAATATTCATATTGTAGCCCGCTCCACACTGGAACGAAATGTAAATACCCTTCATCGTGCCGGGGCCGATTTTGTGATGTCTTATGCTTCAATGGGAGCAAATGCCATTTTCAATATTCTCGAAGAAAATGACATTGTAATGATTGCCGAGGGGCTGAATGTATTCAGCTTCAAAACTCCGCCAAAAATTGCAGGTAAATCTCTCGCTGACAGTGATATCAGGAATAAAACGGGATGCAATGTTATTGCTTTTCAGCATGATGGAACCGAGGTTATAAATCCCGATCCTCATCAGCCTATACCAGAGGGAAGTGAAATTATCCTGATTGGCCCTTCTGAGGCGGAGCAGCGTTTTATTGATTATTATAAAGAGGGGTTAGATTAATTTTACGACATGTATGATCGCTCTTTTCTCATAAAACTTGTGCAGGCAAAAATGCCCTTCGGAAAACATAAAGATTGGTATCTCACCAGTTTACCGGTGCATTATCTCGAATGGTTCAGCCGGCAAGGATTTCCCGATGGCCAGCTTGGCCAATATCTGGCTACCATGTTCGAAATTAAAACCAATGGCCTGGATGATATCTTGAAACCGATTATCCGGGATTTCAGAAATAAACGGTTTTAATATAAAAAAACGGGTAAAAAACAGAATGGCTCAAATGGCATTGCAAATGTTCAGTATGGCTTCTTTATCCTGTTCGGCAAATTCCAGCATGGTTTTACTTTGGTTTCGGGTATGATCAAACATCACAGCCCCGGGATCGGGAACATGCCTTATGCCAAGAGCATGGCCAAGTTCATGAGCCAGTACCAGACGAAGCTCAGCGGCATTTAGAAATTTATATACTTCTATCTTTTTATTGCTGCCTCTTTCTTCATAAATCCCCTGGACAAAATTTTTCTTCCCCGAATATTTTTTATTGTAATCATCAATCAAACCATTTTTTTCGTCGACCAGTTTATTAAGCTCATTCACCTTGATCCGAAGCTTTTCATCCATTTGGTTTAGCTCATTTTTCTCTCTGACTATTTGTTCTTTCAGGTACTCTATATTCGCCTTCTTTTTTTTGAATTCAGGAATTTCATCTTCTTGTAACCCACCCCGCTCATTTTTTTCTTGTATCCACTTGTTAAAAGATTTCAGCAGTACATTGAAACGTTTTTCCTGCTGCTTATAGACATCATGCCGACGTTCAAAATTATCAATCAAGCCTTTATACACCGACTCATAATTCCGAATCTGTTGTTCTTTCGAACTCATTTCTTTTCTGAGCAGAATTTCCTCATTCACCAACTGCTGCCGGGCATCATAAACCAGGTTAACTACAATTTCCCCCTGCACAGAATATTCAGCAACCGGTCGGTTTACAACATTCGCCCACGCATCAGCGGCTTCCTGCAATGAGTTTTTCACTTCTTCTTCAGAAAGATCAAAGCGAGGATCTATTTCCCCAATCCGGTAGGTAAGCGGTTCTGTGCAAGCGGTGCTTTTGAACGAAAAACCATCTTCACTGCCACTGTAAAATATAAACAGCAGAATTGCTGCTGTACCTATAAGAAATGAAACAGATTTCATAAGCGGCATTTATTTTCTTTCAAATCAGGTTATTGAATTTGTATTACAAATGAAACGGCTCTTATGGCTGATAATTTCATTCCATTTTTGATATAACAGGTGTTAAAATCTTTCTATTTTTGTTGAGATTTTCGGGCAAGATTAATTGCTTCAAGAATTATCCAGATGGTAAAGCCAAGTATCAAAGCCCCAAAAGAAAATAACAGCAGGTTAGCGTCTGTTTCTCCATAACCCGACCAATCGAAAATTACTTGTTCGGTCATTGCCCATAATGTCATCACCAAAATAAAAATCATGGGTATGAGCGTGTAGATTATGCTCCGACCATTTCGCTTCAACCAAATGGTTACCAATAATAAACTGATTCCAGCCAATAACTGATTTGAAGTGCCAAAAAGCGGCCACAGTAAATATCCTCCTGAACCAATTCCGCGCGGGCCTTCAGGAATCAACACCAAAGCTGCACTCGTTCCCACCGCAATCAAGGTGGAAGTATGCAATTTGGTCAGCGGCTTGATTTTGTACTCCTCACCCAGTTCGTTGAGGATATAGCGCATTAACCGGACGGAGGTGTCCAGCGTTGTGGCGGCAAAACTGATTACAATTACAGCAATTATGGTTTGCGCTGCTTCAATGGGGATGAATAACGCGGTTGCCAGTTTAGCTGCTCCTTCCACAAAAATTTTAAGCCCCACCGCACCCGCTTCCGAAAACGTATGATACACGTCCATAAATTCGCCGGTAGTATTGAAGTAACTGACGATGGCTACAATTGTAATCAGGGCCAAAGATCCTTCCCCGATGGCACCAAGATATCCCACAAAACGAGCATCGGTTTCTTTATCCAGCTGCTTGGCTGTAGTTCCCGATGAAACCAATCCATGAAAACCGGAAATAGCACCGCAGGCAATTGTGATGAATAGAAGTGGAAACCAGCTGACATCAGAAGTATCGGGATTTGTAGCGGGAGCGGTAATTTCCGGACTGCTGATGAATAGTCCCAGGTATAAAATTCCCAAACCCAAAACCAGTTGATAAGCATTGATAAGATCCCGTGGCTGAAGGAGCATCCACACCGGGAGTGTTGAGGCGAAATATACGTAAATCATTAAAACAGCGATCCAAATAAAAAAGGCCATTTCAATTCCCGTCATTCCAAAGATAACCACATTTTCTGCTCCTCCGAAATACTGCACCAAATCTATTTGCAGGAGAGGTACATAACTGGCAATAATGGCTGTGAAGTACATTACCACCAAAACTATAACGGACGGCACAATCATGTTACCCGTTTTACGATAGGCCCGGATTCCAATCCAGATGGCGAGGGGAATTTGTATAAATATGGATAAAACCGTTGCCGGAAAATTGATGAAGAGATTTGAAATAACCCACGCAAAAACGGCATTTACCATTAAAACGAGAATCAGGATGATAAAAAGAAAAAGAAGCTTTGCCCGAGAACCGATTAGCTTGTCAGCAAGCGTTCCTACTGATTGGCCTTTATTTCTGACCGATAAAACCATTGTACCAAAATCATGTACTCCTGCAGCAAAAATGGTTCCTATAACCACCCAAAGCATTGCCGGAACCCAGCCCCAGTACACCGCAATGGCCGGGCCTACAATAGGAGCAGCGCCAGCTATGGAGGTGAAATGATGTCCCAGCAATACAAATTTATTGGCGGGAACATAATCCACATCATCTTTAAACTCATGAGCCGGCGTCATAAAATCCGGGTTCAGCTGGTAAATTTTTTCGGCAAGGAATTTCGAGTAATATCGATACCCGATAAAAAACAGGATCAAAGAGGCGGCGGCTACCCAACTTGCTTGCATAAATGATTATGTATTAAAGCGGAAATTCAGCCTTAATTACTATTTTTCAATTTGTGATGCAAGCATTGAATGGAAGGCGGATGACCCAGATTTGGCGGATGTTGATTTTTTTAGAGGGGATATTACCGCTCCCCGAATGACTTCAGATTAACCTTTCTCTAAAGGTTATCATCAAATTTAAGAGTGTTACTTGCTATTTTATGTCATATATGACATATTACATTAATGGCTAATTCCGATAAAATGATTGTTTGGTTAGAAGGAGAAATTAAAACTCCTCCTTTTTCATCAGATGCCAGATTAAAGGCAGGCTATCTGCTCCGAAAATTACAAAAGGGAGAGTTTATTGAAATGCCGTTGTCACGTCCCATGCCAAGTATAGGAGCCAATTGTCATGAATTACGAATTAATGATAAGACAAAAACCTGGCGAATCATCTATACGATTGATGTGGATTCCATTATAATTTTAGAAGTTTTTGCTAAAAAGACACAGAAAACACCACAAAATATTATTGAAAGCTGTAAACGGCGATTACAATTTTATAAAGAATGAGAAGTATTATGGATACAAAAAAACGCAAAGAACTTGAAGAAAAAGGATTTAAAGTTGGTTCAACAGCTGATTTTCTCGAACTAAGTGCTGAGGAAGAAGCTTATATTGAAATTAGACTCGAAATAAGTAGCCTTATAAAAATACAGCGTAATAAACGAGGTTGGACCCAGCAAGAATTAGCCAGCGCTATTGGTTCAAGTCAATCCCGTATAGCTAAAATAGAAGCAGGAGATCCCGGCACTTCATTGGATTTGATGATAAAGGCTTTACTGCAGCTTGGCATTTCAAAAAAACAAATAGGTAAATTTTTGTCAGATAATTTAAAAATGAAAACGGTTTAAACAATTATTGATTTGCCTAAAATTTTGTCTGGCTGCACGTTATGAAAAGTCGTAGACTTTCTTGTTTAAAATCCTGAAGTCACCGCTTCGCTGAAGACTTCTAAGATCTTTGTAAGATAAATCAAATTTCAACATATAAAATTACTTCACACACCCCACCTCAAAAACCTCTTCTCCCAGCTCTTCAGCTTTTTTCTTAACTGAATCTGCTTCTGATTTTGAAACCACAGCAATCAAACCAATGCCTAAATTAAAAGTAGCCTGCATGTCTTCTTCGGGAACGTTGCCGATTTTTTGAATGAGCTTGTATATGGACGGGCGCTCCCAGGAATTCCAGGTTATATCCAGCTTCATTCCTTCGGGGAGAATGCGTTTGGTGTTACCCACAATTCCGCCGCCGGTGATGTGGGAAAAGCCATGTATGCCTTTCATATCCTTAAGTTCGGTGATAAGTGATAAATAGGATCGATGTACTTTCAGGAGTTCATCTCCAACGGTAGAACCTAATTCTTCCACATAATTTTCAACGTTGTATTTACTGAAGAGGACTTTTCGCGCGAGGGAATATCCGTTGGTGTGTAAGCCAGAACTTTTAAATCCTAACAGCACATCTCCTTTTTGAATATCGGAACCATTGATTACTTTTTCTTCATCCACCATTCCCACAATAGTTCCGGCCAGATCAAATTCACCGGAATCATAAATATCGGGCATTTCGGCAGTTTCGCCGCCAATGAGAGCTACCGCGTTTTCTTTGCAGGCCTGGGCAAATCCTTTTATCACATCATACCCAACATGCTGTTCCAGTTTCCCGGTGGAAAAATAATCGAGGAAGAAAAGAGGAGTAGCCCCACAAACCGCGATGTCATTCACGCAATGATTTACCAAATCCTGTCCAATGGTATCATACTTACCGGCTTTGAATGCCACAATCAATTTGGTTCCAACTCCATCCACTGAACTCACAAAAACAGGCTTTTTGATTGCTTCTAAATCCGGTTTAAAAAATCCGCCAAACCCACCGATGTTGGTAAGAACTTCCGGTCCGTGGGTTTTTTTTACGACACCTTTAATGGAATTGATCAGTTCTTCGCCGGCTTTGATATCTACGCCTGAATCTTTATAGGTAAATTGTTTTTTGTTACTCATGCGATCACAGATTTCGTTGACTACAGTGATAATTCGTATAGCGGAATTTTTGATTACACAAATATACCAAGTTTGGCAGAGTGATTTAAAAGCTTTTTCGGTTTGTTTTCCACAGGGTCTTACTAATAGAATTAGATTAATTATTTTAATAGTAAGTAATAGAGACTGTGGAAAAGTGGATAACATTCTTATGATAATTCAAACAAAATGGCAGCACGATATGTGGATAGATTTGTTAATAAAATAGAGCTGTTAATTAAAACCTTAGAGAAAGGAGAAAGAAGTTCTCCACAAGCGCTTATGCTTCATACATAAAAATTCAATTTTCCTATTCACAAAGAAAGTTATTCTTTTTATATGTTGATTTGATGGGGATAATGTAGAATTTTGTGTACAACTATTCGTCATAATAGTTATCCATCTGTTGTAATAAATAATCCACATAGTATTCCACATAATTAAAGACCATGAAAGTAGTTGTGCAGCGCGTGAATTCTTCTTCGGTAACAGTAAATGGTGAAATATCCGGCTCCATAAAGCAAGGACTTTTGCTACTTGTTGGCATTCATCAGAAGGATACTCCAGAACAAATGCAGTGGATGTGCAATAAAATTTTAAAACTGCGTATTTTTGAAGATGAAGAGGGAAAGATGAATAAATCGGTTCAGGATATAAATGGTGAAATTCTGGTGGTTTCGCAATTCACTTTATTTGGTGATGCCAGGAAAGGGACCAGGCCCAGCTTTATTGAGGCTGCACGTCCAGAGAAAGCAAACTCTTTGTATGAAGAGATGATCCGTTATTTTAAAACCCATTCGAAGCTAAAAATTGAATCGGGAGAATTCGGTGCCATGATGAGTGTAAAACTCGAAAATGATGGTCCGGTTACCCTGATACTGGAGAAATAAATTGGCTGTTATATTTATTTTTATTGATGGTGTTGGACTTGGAAATCCCGGAAAGGAAAACCCCTTTCATACCAATAAATACGAATCCTTTGAAAAACTTTCTGGCGGGAACTTTGATAGCAGATCAGAATCAATCATCACAAAAAACCACATTTTCAAACCCATTGATGCTAATCTTGATGTAGAAGGTTTGCCACAAAGCGGCACCGGACAAACCACCCTTTTTTCGGGGGTGAATGCAGCCAAAGTTATAGGAAAACATTTCGGTCCATATCCCCATTCGGGAATCAAATACTTGTTGGAAGAACACAGCATTTTTAATGCGGCTATCGAAGCAGGTAAAAAGCCATATTTCATTAATGCTTATCCGCCACAATTTTTTGAGCATGCTGCCAAACGAAACAGATGGAGTTGTACAACACTAATGGTGAAAAGTGCGGGCACCAAAATAAATAGTACAGAAGATGTTTTAAATGAAACAGCTTTAACTGCAGAAATTGTACAAAATGCATGGAAAGAACAGTTAGGCATCAATATTCCAAAAATAACACCAACAGAAGCTGCACAACGCCTATTAAATGTAGTTCCGGTTTATAACTTGGTCCTTTACGAATATTACCTCACCGACAAAGCCGGCCATAAAAAAAGTCATGAAGATGCACGAAGAATTTTACAGCCACTGGATGAGTTTTTACTTCACATCATACAAAATAAAAAAAGCAGTGATACATTGATGATTACCAGTGATCATGGAAACCTGGAAGATTTATCAACAAAAACACATACCAGAAATGAAGTACCATTATTTGTAATGGGTGAGGGAGTTGAAGCTTTTGGAGAAGTAGAAAGTTTGATAGATGTGAAAGATCAAATAATGTCGTTAATTGAATAGATAAATATTTCGAATTATGATAACCTAAAGCACAAGAAAAAATTATAATTGAAAAATCGAAGTCATTTCGACCAAATAAGATTGGAATATTTGGTTCCTATGCAAGAAGGATAATGCAAAAGAAAGTGATTTAGATATATTTGTAAATTTTATAAAGCGAATAAATCTGCTTGATTTAATTGGTTTAGAACAAGAGTTAAGTGAAATTTTCGGAGTGAATGTTGATCTTGTTACGGAAAGATCAGATTTTTCAAGATCTTAAAATCATTCTGAATGACTTAAGGTCCTGTTGCTTGGACAGTAGTCGAAGACATCTTGCCAAAGCTTAAAAAGAGGTGGAAGCCATAATTAAAAACGATAAGAAAAAATGATTATAGATCTTCTTAAGCAAGTATCTAAGCAATTGGATGATAAAGGTTTTGAGTACATGCTTTCCGGAAGTTTAGCAATGAATATTTATACAACACCACGAATGACTCGTGATATTGATATAGTTATAAACCTCAATAATCCAGATATTTCAAAATTCGTAGAAATCTTTAGAAATGGATTTTATTTATATGAAGAGGGCATTGAAACGGAGATAAAAAACAGAGGAATGTTTAATATTATTGATAATACTTCAGGAGTTAAAATAGATTTCATAATTAGAAAAAATAGCAAGTTTCATCTGAATGAATTCAAAAGAAGAAAAAAGGTCAGTTATTTTGGTTTTGATGTTTGGGTTGTATCAAAAGAGGACCTTATAATTTCCAAACTTAAATGGATTCAGGATTTACAAAGTGACACTCAATTGAATGATATAAAAAACCTATTATCAATTGATGATATGGATAGGGAATACGTGAAATATTGGTGTGAAGAGCTAAACCTTCAAACATATGGAGTGTTGAAGAATGAATGATACCACAAAAAAAGCTCATGAAAAACAGCTGGAAATTATCATGTTTAAAACACCAAGTGAAAGGGCGATGATGGGGATTGAAATGACAGACTCAATCTATAGACTTGTGCGAAATACCATTAAAAAAGAAAATCCGGGTTTGGATGAAAGAGAAGTAACAGCAGAGCTTTTTCTCAGGTATTACAGGAATGAATTTTCAGAGAAGGAAAAACAAAGAATAACCACTCATCTTAAATCCCGGTAAATAATCTAGCCCGACCCTACCACTCATCCGTCCTGAAAGGCACCGCAGGTAAACCTTCTTTATTGTAAAGAGAAACATCGGGATTATCGGCCCAGGCATATCGTACTGCTACAGGATTCTCAACCTCATCCGACCAAAGCACTACATTATTTCCCTCAATTTCTGCCTTTGCCCAATGAAATTTTTGATCTTCGCCGGCAACCGCAAAACCGAGTACATCATCTGATCCATTTGTGGTTAAGCCGGAACCGATATGATCACCGGACTTTATTTCCTTCCACAGAATGATCACGATATGCAGGTCCGCTGTAAACCACATCTTTACCAAAAACCACTTTTTCGGCGGCAAGCCAAAGTCTTTTTCCAACATCCTGTTTATTTCTGGGGTGGATGTCGTCAGCCACACCGATGTCAATTGTGGTAGCCATTGCAGTATTTTTTAACTGAAGGGCCTGTGTTTGTGCTTCCCGGAGACGAGCCCAGCCACTATCAAAAGGCTGATCCTTTTTATCCAGGTAATTGGCCAACTGAACAAAAAGGAATGGGAAATCACCCTGCCCCCAGCTGCTTCTCCACTCTTCAATCATGGCTTCAAATAATTCGTTGTAAAATTGATTCTCTTCCACATTACTTTCGCCCTGATACCAAATAGCCCCTTTCATAGAATATCCAGCGAGAGGATGGATCATCGAATTGTACAAAAATGCCGGCACCCATTCGTAGCGGGTTACTTTTGGCATTTTGGGTTCTATAGTATTGGAGTATTTCCATTCGCCCGTCAGATCCAGTTTTTTGTCATTAATGGTAAGGGAAATATTATTATTACCGCCAACCATCACATTGTTATCCCAGGAATTCACAGCACGTAAGGCTATTACATTCTCCCCGGATTTCAGCAGCTCCGAACCTACTTCAAACTCTGTATGTGACTGCTGCCATGATTTGGCTCCAACTTCTTTTCCATTGATAAAGAAAAAGGATTCCTGAACCACATCTCCGGAGAATAAACGTGCAGATTCAATTTCCGCATCATCTACGATAAATGATCTTCTCAACCAAACTACATCAGTAACAGGCTTTTCTGTTGGTAAGGAGATAACCTTCCACTCAGAATCATTAAAATCTGTTTGATGAACACCATTTTGCAATCCTACTTCCGGGCTTTCAACCAATGCCCATTTTTGCTCTTCTCGTTCCTCATTCTTTGCAAATTCCTCTTCCCAAACTTTGGCGGTATCCAATACTTCTTTCGCTGCTTCTTCATAACCCTTTACACTAAGGAGCCGGGTGGCAGGAGTCCATGATTCGGCGGGAGTTCCACCCCAATTGCTTTCTACTATTCCTACGGGAACGCCTTTTTCGAGATTATTCAATTTTGCAAAATGCCAGGCAACAGCTGAGAAGTTTCCGGCATTATCGGGATGCGCTGTTTTCCATTCACCTCCGGTTAATTTTTGCTGAGGCTTATAGGAAGTTGCCTGTGGAACTTCAAAAAATCGTATTTCCGGAAATTCAGCACTCCTGGCAATTTCCTCCTCCCAGTTATCCACTTTCCATTCCAGCTTCCACTCCATATTTGATTGTCCGCCCGCCAGCCACACATCCCCAAAATAAACATCCTTTAGTGTGATGGTTTCATCACCAGAAATAGAGATTTCAAAAGGTCCGCCGGCTTCCTGTGGGGGCAGATAAGTCTCCCAGTTTCCGTCGTCATCGGTTACTGTTTTTTGGGAGTAATCCCCGAGATGAATAATTATCTCTGATCCTGCTTCCGCCCATCCCCAGAAACGAACATCAGAATCTCTTTGCAGAACCATGCCGTCATTAAAAATTAGCGGGAGTTCCAGTTTTTGTGCATAAGCTGGAAGACAAAGAAGGAACATTAAAACTGTAATTAGAACTTTTCTGGATTGGACCACGATGAAATCTTTAAATGATAATTTATTTAATTTAGTTGATGAAATGATATAATGCTATTCTTGATAGGCACAAATAAAAGTAGAAAATTACATGGATAAAAATTTCATACTAGCCATTGATCAGGGTACAACCAGTTCACGAGCTATTGTTTTTGATCGAGAAGGGGAAATAAAAGCAATCGCTCAGAAAGAATTTCAGCAATATTTTCCGAATGATGGATGGGTGGAGCATGATGCCCGAGAAATCTGGAAAACACAAGCCGGAGTGATTGCAGAAGCTATTACCGAAGCCGGTGCAAATGGTAAGAATGTTGCTGCAATCGGCATCACCAATCAAAGAGAAACCACAGTGGTTTGGGATCGGGAGAGCGGAAAACCAATGTACAATGCTATTGTCTGGCAAGATCGCAGGACTTCTGATTATTGTGATGAGCTAAAAGAAGAAGGATGGGCAGATAAGATCCAGGATAAAACCGGGCTAATCATTGACAGTTATTTTTCGGGCACAAAACTAAAATGGATTCTCGACAATGTGAACGGAGCACGCGAAAAAGCTGAGCGGGGGAAACTGGCTTTCGGTACCATCGATTCCTGGCTGATCTGGAATTTAACCAAAGGCGAAACTCATGTGACGGATGTGACGAATGCCTCCAGAACCATGCTCTACAATATCCGGGAGCAGAAATGGGATGAGGAACTTTTGGAGCTGATGAATATTCCCGAAAGTTTGCTGCCTGAAGTAAAATCATCGAGTGAAGTTTACGGGCATACTAAAACCACGATATTTGCACATGAAGTGCCGATAGCAGGAATTGCCGGAGATCAGCAAGCTGCTTTATTTGGACAAATGTGCCTCCAGCCCGGAATGCTTAAAAACACCTATGGTACCGGATCTTTTATCATGTTTAATACCGGCGAAGAATTCATTAAATCAGAAAATAACCTGTTAACCACCATTGCCTATGGTATAGATGGAAATATTACCTATGCACTGGAAGGAAGCATTTTTATTGCAGGTGCTGTATTTCAATGGCTTAGAGATGGACTCGGAATTATTAATTCTTACGCTGAGATAGAAAAACTGGCGCTTTCTGAAAAAGAGAATGGTGGTGTATATATGGTTCCTGCATTTGCCGGATTAGGAGCTCCGCATTGGGATCAAAGGGCAAGAGGATCCATTTTTGGTTTAACCCGTGGAACTACTGCCGGACACATAGCGAGGGCAGCTCTTGAGGGAATTGCATTCCAGGTGAAAGATGTGATTACTGCCATGGAAGCTGATTCGGGAATCGAAATCAAAGAACTTCGGGTTGATGGTGGTGCAACAGCTAACGATACACTTATGCAGTTTCAGGCAGATATCCTGGGAATACCAATTATCCGGCCACAAATTTTAGAAACAACAGCTCTTGGAGCAGCTTATTTGGCAGGACTGGCAGTGGGCTTTTGGGCAAATTCAGATGAAATCCAAAAACAGTGGAAAGTTGAAAAACGATTTTTGCCGAGAATGCATGAAGATAACGTTCAAAGCCTGATGAAAAAATGGAATAAAGCGGTGGAGAAATCCAAGGATTGGGTGGATTGAATTTCTATTGTCCCATAATGGATATTAAAAATGAAGTGATAAAATGAACAGAACAGAGTTACTATCACAACTAAAAAACTTCAACGATTATTGGGACGTGGTGGTAATTGGTGGCGGTGCAACCGGACTTGGAGTTGGAGTAGATGCCGCATCACGCGGATATAAAACATTGCTTTTGGAAATGCATGATTTTGCCAAGGGTACTTCCAGCCGGAGTACAAAACTGGTGCATGGTGGTGTTCGATATTTGCAACAGGGAGATGTTACGCTTGTGATCGAAGCCCTGCATGAGCGGGGATTACTCATTCAAAACGCACCGCACTTGGTGAGTCATCAATCCTTTATTGTACCAAGTTATACCTGGTGGAACGGGCCATTTTATGGAGTTGGTTTAAAGGTGTATGATATGCTGGCGGGGAAACTTGGGATTAAAGAATCGGAGATATTATCAAAGGAGGAAACACTCGAAAAAATTCCCACTCTTGAGCCGGAAAATCTGCGCGGTGGGGTAATTTACTATGATGGGCAGTTTGATGATTCCCGCCTTGCCATAAACCTGGCACAAACTATATATGATGAGGGCGGTACTCCGCTCAACTACATGAAAGTTACCGGCCTTCAAAAAAATGGGAATAGTTTTGTGGAGGGAGTTAGCGTAAGAGATATACTCAGCGGAGATGAATATGAAATAAAATCTCGAGTGGTTATAAATGCGACGGGTATTTTTACAGACGATATTTTAGAAATGGATGAGTCGGGACATCAAAAAATCATGCAATGTTCGCAGGGAGTGCATTTGGTTTTAGATAAGGAATTTTTACCGGGTGAGTCTGCCATTATGGTGCCGCAAACCGATGACGGCCGTGTGTTATTTGCCGTGCCCTGGCATAATAAAGTGATTGTTGGAACCACCGACACTCCCATGAAAGAGGCTTCCCTTGAACCTATTGCACTGGAAAGTGAAATTGCATTTATATTACGTCATGCGGCAAAATATTTAACCAAAGATCCAAAGCGATCAGATGTGAAAAGTGTTTTTGCTGGATTACGTCCCCTCGTAAAACCCGCCGAAAATATAAAAACCGCAGATATATCAAGGAGTCACCACCTGCAGGTTTCTGAGTCGGGATTGGTAACCATTACAGGTGGAAAATGGACTACCTACAGGAAAATGGCCGAGGACACGGTAGAAAGAGCGGCTGTTGTGGCAGGACTTGAACACGCACATTGTAAAACCAAAGATCTTCGAATTCACGGCTGGCTCAAAAACGGAGGTAACTCTGATCTTCTGTATGTATATGGATCGGATAAAGTGGCACTGAAGATATTAATTGAAGAGGATAAAAAGCTGGGAGAAAACCTCCATCAGAAACTTCCCTATATAAAAGCAGTAGTAATTTGGGCAGTCACAAATGAAATGGCACAAACGGTGGAAGATGTACTTTCCAGAAGAACACGGGCTTTATTGTTGGATGCGCGGGCGAGTATTGAAATTGCAGAAACGGTAGCAGAACTAATGGCAGAGGAAATGGGGAAGGATGGTGAGTGGGTTCAGGATCAGGTTAGAGAATTTAAAGAGGTGGCGGGGAATTATATTCTCAAATAACAGTACTAGAATCATCTAGTAGTTGACATATTAGTACTTGACATTATTTGTCAAGAATTATATTATCATGTAATTAATTGTCATGTGTTAATACCTCATGTCTAATAACTTCTAATGAATTCTTTTGGCAATAAAATTCGATCACTTCGTAATGCTAGGGAATTACTACTTCGGCAAGTGGCTGCAGCAATTGAGATAGATCAAGGTTTACTTAGTAAAATTGAAAGAGGTAGAATAATTGCCACAAAGAAGCATGTGATTGCACTCTCAAAATTTTTTGATACAAATGAAAAGGAACTGCTAACTCTATGGCTTGGGGAAAAAATAGCTGACGAAATTAAAAATGAAGAGGTTGCTCATGAAGCTCTAAAAGTTGCAGAAGAAACTATTAAATATCATACTCATTCATAAACATATGTACAAAGAAAAATCTGATTATTCACGTGTAGATGAACCTCTTGGTTTATTTCCCGAATATGTTGGAATAAAACCTTTTCTAAAATGGGCGGGAGGAAAAACACAGTTACTATCAGAACTTTCTGAATGTATCCCGTTAAATTTCAACAAGTATATTGAGCCTTTTATTGGCGGAGGAGCGTTCTACTTTTTTCTTAATCCAAGGGAAGCTGTAATTGCTGATTTAAACGAAGAACTGATTATCACGTATGAGGCAATTCAAAACAATGTAGATGAGATTATTGAAATACTCAAAGATTATAAGCATGAAGAATCTTTCTACTACGATATAAGAGCTCTTAAACCTAAAAATCTTTCTCTTGCTGAAAGAGCCGCACGCCTTATCTATTTGAATAAAACCTGTTTCAACGGCTTATACCGTGTGAATAAAAAAGGTGAGTTTAACGTGCCTTACGGTAAAGGAAAAGGGAACTTTTTAAATGAAGAATCTCTGAAAGATGCATTTGAATTTCTTGAGGGTACAGAAATTGTCCATTCAGATTATTTGGATGTATTAAAAAAATATGCAGAAGAGGGTGATTTTATATTTCTCGACCCACCTTATTACCCTGTTGGAGAATATTCAGACTTTAAAAGATATACGAAAGAGTTCTTCTATCATGATGATCATGTCAACTTAAAGAATGAATTTGATCGGCTTGTCGAACTAGGATGTAATGTGATTTTAACAAATTCAGATAACCCTGTAATACTTGATTTGTACAAGGATTATGAAATTCAAACAGTCGAAACAAGGAGAATGATTAGTAGCAATCCAAAAACACGAACGGGAAAAGACATAATCGTAATCGGGGCCCCGGAATAATGCAATTAACATTTGAAAAGCTATCGAATCAGTTTGAATATTTCCCCGGGACCCGTTATATGGGTAGCAAAAATAAGATTATTGCTGAAATTTGGGATGTGCTTCAAGAGTATGATTTCGAAAGTTTCTTTGACGCATTTGCAGGTAGCAATGTCGTCGGCTATTTCATGAAGTGTCAGGGCAAACAAGTTTTCACTAATGACTTTTTGTCCATCAGTTATATTAAATCCAAAGCGGTAATTGAAAACTCAGAAATTCAACTTACCGAAGAAGAGGTAGCTTTTCTTTTGGAGAATGAAAATAACTGCAACTATATAACTAAAACATTCAAGGGTCTTTATTTTTCAGACGAGGACAACCAATTTTTAGATAAGGTTAGAGAGAATATTTCCACGTTGGAAAGTGAATATAAAAAAGCTATTGCATTGTCAGCTTTGGTGAGAGCCTGTATGAAAAAAAGGCCTAGAGGCATCTTTACATACACCGGCTTTAGATACGATGATGGTAGAAGAGATATAAAATTAAGTCTTAAGGATCATTTTCTCGAAAATGTTCAGCTTTTCAATAAAGCCGTTTTTGAAAATGGAGAAGAGTGCAAGGCATACAATTCAATAACACAAGATTTAGATGTACAAGCTGATTTAGTCTATTTCGATCCACCCTACTTCACCCCAAACTCTGATAATGATTATGTCAGAAGATATCATTTCGTTGAAGGGTTGGTTAAAAGATGGGAGGATTTAGAAATACAAAAACATACGAAAACAAAAAAATTTAAGAGCTATACTTCCCCCTTCTCAAAAAAGGAAGAAGCCTATCAAGCTTTTGAGAACTTGATTAGCCAGTACAGCGATTCGATTATTGCTATTTCTTATTCTTCTAACTCATACCCCACCAAAGAAGAAATGATCGAAATACTTGAAAAACATAAAAATCGAGTGGAAACTCATGAAATCGATCACTTATATTCATTCGGCAACCAAAACCACAAAGCAGGCAATGGTGCAAATAGAGTTAAAGAATATTTATTCGTGGGAAGCTAATATCATATAATATGCCGAATGTTTGGAACATAGGGAACACAACAGTAAGAAATCCTAAGAGAATTGATTACGCACTTAACGTTTTTCTAAATACAGGCTATTCAGGTGATATAGACTCAAAGGAAAAGCAAGGTAAATTAATTGATACTTTTATTGAGCATCAGGTATTAGAATATGGTGATATAAAAGAGGAAGACAAACAGTTAAATGGACGAAAATGGCGATCTTGTTTTTACCAGTTAGGATTTATAAGTGGTAAAACTTATACAGTAAATTCAGAAAAGAAGTCAGTAATCGACTTTTTTAATGAAATTGGTTTAAGTACAATTACAAAGCCTTACGAAATCACCCCAGCAGGCAATAAGTTACTGAATGCGAAGACGGTTCCAGAAATAGAAGAAATTTATTCGCGCCAATTAATTTGTTATGAATTACCAAATGCACTCGAAGGGAGCTTTCCAGAAGGAAAACTAAAGCCATTTGTTCTTTTTCTTGAAGTTTTGAAAAAACTTCAAGATTTAAATCACGAGGGCATTACTAAATTAGAGGTGGAACTTTTCTTACAAAAATTTCGAAACCATGATGATAATTTATCAACTGATATTGTCCAAGAAATAGTTCGTTTTCGTAACGAAATAAGTGATTTAAATTCCAAACAGCAGAAAAAAATCATCCAAAAATACCTCGAAGATTTCTATTTTGATATAGATATGAGACTTAAAAGTAGATCCGTAAGGGACTATTCAGATACAACTTTTAGATATTTTTCTCTTTCAGGCTTGTTTACAAGAATTGGCAACACGTTAGTCATTAGACCTAACAAATATGATTTTGTTGAAAAACTATTGGAGAGCGAACCAAATTTTGTCTTTGAAAATAACCCGCAAAAATATTTTGACTATTTTTATAACAATAACTATCCAATCCCAACCGATGAAAAAGTTTTTGCTATACAGGAAATAAACAAGCTTAAAGAAGGTATCAGAGATAGATCAAATCGTTTGCTTAAAACTGCAAATAGAATTACAGTAGACTCATTATTTTCTGAAATACAAGCAGTTAGACTACTATTAATAGAATATAACAACTGGGAAAGAGAACAAGATTTCGCATCTTTTCAACAAGATGAAAATGCAGTTAAAGATATTTTAAAGTATCTGAAAGTTCTCAATGGAGAAAAAGTTGATGATAGCCCTGAAATTGATGATAGACCAGCCTTTTTAGAATGGGCAGTTTGGAGAAGTTTCTTAGCAATTGATGAGATAATTTCACCAATTCACACTACAAGAAGATTTCCAATAGATCAAGATTTTTTACCCAGAAATACGGCACCTGGTGGTGGTTCAGATTTAATTTTTGAATTCAACTCTCATGTTCTTGTTGTAGAAGTGACTTTGACAACTTCGCACAGACAAATGGCTGTAGAAAGTGAGCCTGTTCGTAGGCATACCGTTCAATATAAAGAGCAATTTCCTGAAAAAGATGTCTATTGCCTATTTGTAGCTCCTTCTGTTGACAACAATGTTGCAGAGACTTTCAGAATAGGAGTTTGGTATAAAGAAGATGAGGAAGAATTTGTTAATATAGTTCCCATGAGTCTTACTGATTTTATTTCAACCATTGAGATTTTTCTTGAAAAGAAATTCTCAAACAATGAATTCAAAAATCTTTTAGACCGCTGTTTAGTTTTTAGAAATGTAAGAGCACCTCAATGGCAAGAATCTATTTCTAATGAGGTCTCGACATGGAAGAGAAATATTGTCTCAAATTAGCTTACCTAGACCCCTTATAACAACGGTTAAAAGCAGACAAACCCTTAGTTGTTTTTCTATGGTATATGGTGCTTTTCTTCTAAATAACTATCGTGAATCCAGAGAGGCAGATGAGAATAAACGAATCTATTTTGAAGCTTTTCTCGGAGTGAAATACATCAGATAATAAATGAAGGAGCTCGACCGGTATAATAAATATTTTAGAGAGATTGGATTAAAATGCTATTCAAAGGGGTTTTCTATTGTTGTACAAGTGGGAGCAGTGATTTACCCTGGCAACGAAGCGCAGAAGGAGGAGTAGTAAATAGGAGAGCAATTCATTCATACCTAAAGTAAATTGACCATGAATAGGATAATCCTTCAATCCACTAATCCTGCGAATCCCAATTCAGCATGAGGGATTTTTGTGCGGATTCATCCAAACCTACACCCTCCCACCATACACTAAAAAAGAACGTCTTACCGCCACAAACAGTTAGAAGAGTCAGAGATGAAGCTGTACAACAGCAGGAAATTTCATAGGAACCTTCTAAACGATAACGTATCTGATACATCTTGAAGAATTTAAGTAAATACAAAGATCTCGCACTTTTATTGTGGAAATACGGCAATAGTGATTTGATAAAATATGCCGGACTGGAAGATGCCGTTGACAGCAAAGCGGTTCAGGAAAATTCAGAGAGTAAAGTCAGCCCTGATGAACTGGTAGAGGATCTTAAAGATATGGGGCCGGCATTTATAAAATTGGGTCAGTTGCTTTCCACGCGGCCTGATTTACTCCCGCCTTCTTATACAGAGGCCCTGGCAAATTTGCAGGATCAGGTTGGTCCCTTCTCTTATGAGGAGGTCAGAGAAATTGTAGAATCCGAGCTAAAAGTGCGTATTTCCAAAGCATTTAATACGTTCAGTGAACAACCCATTGCATCCGCTTCCCTGGGGCAGGTTCATCTTGCAGAATTAGCGAATGGCGAGACCGTTGTGGTAAAGGTTCAAAGGCCTCATATTCGTGAAAAGGTAATGGAGGACCTGGAGGTGCTTGAAACCACAGCTAAATTCCTTGAGAAAAATACCGAAGCCGGGAAACAGTTTAGGTTTACTCAGAATGTACAACAGTTTAAAACATCCCTGCTACGGGAGCTGAATTATAAAACCGAAGCGCAGAACATAAAAATACTTGAAAAAAACCTTTCGGAATTCCGGCACATAGTGGTGCCAACTCCCATTGATGATTACAGCACAGAGAAAGTTCTGACCATGCAGTACCTGAAGGGGAAGAAAATTACCAGTATTTCACCCTTAAAAAAACTGGAACTGGATGGTGAACGTCTGGCCGATGAACTTTTCCAGGCTTACCTGAAGCAGATTTTAATAGATGGATTTGTACATGCCGATCCTCATCCCGGAAATGTGCACTTAATGGATGACTCCCATATTGCCCTGCTCGATTTTGGTATGGTGGCACATATCCCCAAAAATATCACGGAGAATTATCTCAAGCTTTTTTTGAATGCAGGTGATGGTGAGGCAGATGAAGCCGTAGACATTATTCTGAAGTTGAGTGAAAAACAAAAAGGTGCAGATGAAAAGAAATTCCGGTCGGTTATAAGCAGCATGATACTTGAAAACCAGAATACCACCGCCAAAGATTTACAAACGGGACGACTGATTCTGGAAATGGTGAAAACAGCCGGAAAATTCGGATTCCTGCTGCCCCCGGAAATGAGCATGATTGGTAAAACTATGCTAAACCTCGATCAGGCTGGAAGAATACTTGCGCCGGATTTCAATCCGAATGAAGCCATACAACGCCATTCTCTGAACCTGATGAATGAGCATATGAAGGAAGATCTTACCTCGTACAATCTGTTTTCTGCCTTATTAGAAAGTAAAGAGCTTATAGGTCAGCTTCCCGCAAGGCTTAATAAATTTTTTGAAAATGCAGCAGATAATAAGCTCGAGTTTAAAATAAACGCTCTTGATGAAGAGCACCTGATGAAAGGTTTTCAGAAAATTGCCAATCGTATTACAATGGGATTAATTCTTGCCTCACTTATTATTGGTTCTTCATTATTGATGCGGGTTGAAACAAATTTCACACTTTTTGGATATCCCGGTTTTGCAATCATCACCTTCATTGTTGCGGCAATCGGCGCTGCCATACTTGCTTTCCAGATTCTTAAATTGGATGAAGGATAAAAATAAGGGCAGAGGAAAACCTGCCAATTAGATTCCAAAATATCATTCAATTAATTCAAAAGAATCAGAACATTTTTGGCAGATAACTTTTCTGTTACACATTTTTTGCGTTTTTTAGCCGAGGCCATTCATAGAAGTAAAAACTTAGAATCAGAGATGAGTAACTCCCAAACCATCCGTTCCCGCCAAACCATCAAACTAAAGGCAGATGAAAATGACCCGCTGCCGGTAAATACTTCAGCGGCTTTTAGGAAAGAAGTTGAGGAACTTATAGAGCTCGCTGGCAAGGCTCCTTTTCATTATACCTGTGATGAGTTCTATCAAACGGAAAATAAATTAGCAGGAAAAGAACCCTGGCGTTTTCATGCTTTGGATTCATCATCCTGCCGCGAATTGCTTGGAGTGCTGAAAACCGGAACGGCGGTAAAGTCTTCTGAAGGTATCCGGCAAATGCTGGCTGCAGCGGATGCCTTAATCCTGGCAACATGGCTGCCCGAGCGCTCATCTTCGCAATCCAGGAAGTTCTATCCTAATGTGAAAAACATGGAGCATATTGCGGCTACCGGCGCGGCTATTCAAAATTTACTGCTAGCAGCCACAGAACGCGGAATAACAAACTATTGGTCTTCCGGCGGAATTATAAGAAGAGCCCAGGTTTTGGAAATGCTTGGAATTCCAGCTCATGAGATTTTACTGGGTGCTGTATTTCTTTTTCCAGACCCGGATAGTGTAAAAGCTGACAAAATTCATGGAAAAAACAGAGAATTTCGGAGCAGCAAGGATAAATGGATGAACTGGGTTAAGGTGGAATGAGTTTTTTTAGAGTCATTCCTGCGAAGGCAGAATCTCAATTTTAATAACATCTAAGATGCCCGAACAGGTCCGGCCAACTTTCAAAATAAGTTAATGGTTATTTTCATTGGGTGAAGCCTGCATCACAAATAACCATTAACCGATAACTGATTTAATTCTTCTAAAGATTTCCTCAATACTACCCAAGCCATTTATCTCCTGAACCTTCCCCTGCTTTTTGTAGTGATTCATAACCGGCTCGGTTTCCTCATGGTACACTCTTAGGCGGGTTTTAACTTTCTCTTCGGTATCATCCGAACGACCTTCGCCCCGGGAGAGAATGCGGTTGATCAGTTCTTGTTCAGGTACAATCAGGAGAATAAAAGCATCCAGCTGATCATTATTTTTTTGAAGGAAGAAATCGAAGGCTTCGGCTTGGGGAACAGTTCGGGGAAAGCCATCCAGAATATATCCGTCCGTATACTTTTCATTGGAGAGTTCATCGGCAACCAGATCAACCACGGTTTCATCCGGCACCAATTGCCCGGAATCCAGAATAGATTGCACTTTCATACCAAGCGGTGTTTCATTTTTGATAGCCGCTCTGAAAATATCTCCTGTAGAAAGATGGGGTATATTAAAATCTTCTTCTAACAGTTTTGCCTGTGTACCTTTACCGGCACCCGGAGGGCCAAACAGAATTATATTCATGGATTTTTCATTAAAAAATATTTATTGCGAATACCAGCTTTTGAAATAAATTAATCCCGAAAACGTGCAAAAATTTTCTGGTTAATTTATCTTTCGCAATAAAATTTACTTTTTGTTCAGGTTATCTTTCTCCTGGATACGCGCTTTTTTACCACGAAGCTCGCGGAGGAAAAAGAGTTTAGAGCGCCTAACCTTTCCTTTACGCTTTACTTCAACTTTTGCAATAAATGGTGAATTCAAAGGAAAAATACGCTCAACACCCACATTGCTGCTGATTTTTCGAACGGTAAAAG
The DNA here is from genome assembly GCA_040877545.1 of Balneolaceae bacterium. GTDB lineage: Bacteria > Bacteroidota > Rhodothermia > Balneolales > Balneolaceae > Gracilimonas. The sequence goes on along the minus strand of JBBDNN010000064.1, from coordinate 6,251 downwards.
TTTTATTAGGCCCGTTTCCTCGTTCAGAAAGCACAATTCCTTCATACTGCTGAATTCGTTCTTTTTCTCCCTCACGTACACGGTAATGCACATTTACAGTATCCCCGGCGGTAAACGGAGCAATGTCCTCGTTAATCAGGGTTTGTTCTACAAGTTTTAACTTATCCATGGTTCTATAATTTATTCCCGTTCCGAAAACCGGGAGGCTATTGATTAATGTTCTTTTTTAAACTTATCGTATAAATCTTTTCTTCGTTCTTTCGTGCGCTTTTTGGATTGTTCATTCTTCCAGGCCTCTACTTTTTTATGGTCGCCGGATCGCAAAATGTCAGGGACTTTCAACCCTTTAAATTCTGCCGGCCGGGTATAAACCGGTGCTTCCAGTAATCCATTTTGAAATGAATCATTCAATGCGCTTCCGGCATCGCCTAATACTCCGGGGAGCAATCGTGCTATGGCATCTGTAATAACCATTGCGGGTAATTCGCCGCCCGAAAGCACATAATCGCCAATCGAATATTCTTTGGTGATTAATTCATCTCGTACTCGCTGATCTACACCTTTATAATGGCCGCAAAGAATGATGATATTTTTTTTCAATGAAAGCATATTTGCACTCTGTTGATTAAATAACTCTCCGTCGGGTGCGGTGAAAATGAGTTCGTCATAGTCACGCCCGGCTGCCAGTTTTTCAATACAGGAGAAAATTGGCTGGGGAGTCAACACCATTCCAGCATCGCCGCCATAGGGATAATCATCTACTTTATTGTGTTTGTCTTCGGTATAATCCCGAAGATCGTGCACGTAAATTTCAACCAGGTTTTTATCAAGAGCCCGTTTTACAATGCTGTGCTGCAAAGGACCTTCCAACAAAGCGGGAACGGCAGATATAATATCAATTCTCATTTAGACTCCCTCCAGTTGATCAAGATTTTGACAGTAGATATTTTGATCGCTCACTTCTGTGACATAATGATCTACAAAAGGGATAAGCCGTGTTCCGGATGTTGTGGCCACCACTAAAATAGGGTGCGCCGGATTATCCATCACATCCACAACCAATCCTACAGAAGCATTATGTTCATCTATCACTTCATGATCCATAAGAGAATTTTCCTTTGGAGCTGTGATAAATCCCGGGGCATTTCTTGTTTCCAAAAACAGTCCGCGGTTTTTTAAGGCTTCTGCTGAGTTTCGATCAGCGATATGTTCAAATTGTACAAAGAACGAAATATTTTTTCCTTTTCCTTCAACACGAAGTTTTGAAATTCGTGCAGGATAAAAATCGCCCCGCTCATTTCGCAAATACACGAGATCTAATTCTTCCACAGAACCAGCAGCTTCAGCTTCAAAAACAGCTTTAACTTCGCCCGACATTCCCTGCGGACGAATAATTTGTCCGATTTGGACAAATCCCGGTGTATTGGCGTCCCGATTCATAGGCGCCGGATATTAAATTATTATCCTTCCTGTTTACTTTCCCAGGCACGCTGAACCGTCACGCGGTTTTCATCGTCTGGTACAAATCCTTTCAAGTCTGCAAGGTCTGTATCATTGATATGATCAATGGCTTCTTTTGCAGTTAAATCTGTCGACACTTTACCGGGGGTATCATCCTCAGGCTTTGGCTCTGTATCTTCAACTTCTTCCTTTACCTCTTCGGCTTGTGTATCAGATACTTCTTCAACCGGTGCTGTAGCTTCTTCGCCTTCAGTTGCTGTGTCTTCGTCGCCACCGTTGCCGGCAACTTCATCCTTAGCATCTTCTGTTTTAGGTGGTTCAGAAACATCAGTCACCTTTTCTTCAACAGCTTCAGCCGCTTCTTTTGCATCGGCATCAGGCTCTTCTGTAAGGTTTGCTGATTCGGGCGAAGTATCACCTTCCGAGGCTACAGGTTCATCCACATCTTCTGCCGCACCTTTTGCGGCTTTCGCTTCTGCAGCGTCTTTGGTAACAACTGTTTCTTCTTCTTTTTCTGATTCGGCAGCTTTTGCAGCTTTATCCTCAGCAGTAGCTTCTTTTTCAACAGTTGCAGAAGTATCGCCATGTTCAGCGGTTTCTTCTTCTTTTGCAGCTTTTTCATCTGCTTCTTTCTGAGCTTTTTCAGCTTTTATTTCGGCAGCGGCTTTTTCAGCTTTTTCTTCGAGTTGCTTTTTATACTCTTTTTCTTCCGCATCCAGAATAGATTGATACTGTTCTTTGCGGGAAACTTCAGAGCTGTCTTTTGATTCTCTGTAAGATTCCCATTCGCTCAGCGCAGCTTCAATTTCTTCTTCACTTTTACCCCATCCCATGAGATGGCGCTTGTATAGCAAGCCTTCTCTGCGAAGTATTTTGCGAACAGTATCGGATGGTTGTGCGCCGCTGTCTAACCAGTAGAAAATGCGGTCTTCGTTAAGGATTACTTCCTTTTTTTCGGTTACGTTATCATAACGTCCAACTTGCTCGATAATGCGGCCGTCTCTTGCTGAGCGGCTGTCGGCAATAACGATGTGCCAGATAGGACGCTTTTTGCGGCCTTTTCGTTGTAGTCTAATTCTTAGCAATGATTTACTCCAGTGTATTTGATTTAATAATTCTTATCGGCCGATAGGCAGATTTTTCAATCCCTGAAGAGCACGTCCGGTTTTACCCATTTTAGACATGGTCTTCATCATTTTTTTCATTTGATCAAACTGTTTCATGAGATCATTAATCTCACGCACAGTGGTGCCAGAACCTTTCGCGATACGCCTGCGGCGATTACCATTCAACATTTCAGGGTTCTGACGCTCTTCCGGCGTCATTGATAAGATCATAGCTTCAATCGGTTTAAAGGCATCGTCATCGATTTCCGCATTATCTAATGCTTTGCTGGCGCCGGGTACCATAGATACAAGATCGGTGAAATCACCCATTTTCTTGATCTTTTGAATTTGAGCAAGAAAATCTTCCAGGTCGAATTTATCCGACTGGATTCTCTTCTGAAGTTTTTCAGCTTCATCCTGATCAAATTCTTTTTGTGCTTTTTCAACAAGCGATACAACATCACCCATCCCTAAAATTCGCTGAGCCATCCTGTCCGGGTGGAAAGGAGACATCGCTTCCAGCTTTTCGCCGGTGCTTACAAATTTGATGGGTTTGTTTACAACAGACTTTATGGAAAGAGCGGCACCACCACGGGTGTCGCCATCCAGCTTGGTAAGAACCACGCCGTCGTAATTAATGCGCTCGTTGAATTCTTTTGCTGTGTTTACGGCGTCCTGTCCGGTCATCGCATCCACAACAAATAAGATTTCGTGAGGATTAACCGCTTTCTTAATTTCGGCAACCTCATTCATCATTTCCTCATCTACGTGTAATCGTCCCGCGGTATCAATAATAACGGTATCGAGTGCCAGGCTTTTAGCCATTGAAACGGCTTCTTTGGCAACACGAACGGCGTCTTTCTGTTCGATGGAATACACCGGAACATCAATTTGAGAGGCGAGAGACTTAAGCTGGTCTACAGCGGCAGGGCGATAAACATCGGCGGCAGCAAGAAGAGGATTCCTTTTATGCTCCTGCTTTAAGTATCGGGCTAACTTACCTGCAAAGGTTGTTTTACCCGAACCCTGGAGGCCGGCTATAAGAATTACGGTAGGAGGTGTGTGAGCGGTAGCGATATCAGATTTTTCGCCACCAAATGTTTCCACAAGCTTGTCGAACACAATTTTTGTGAACTGTTGGCCGGGGTTAACACTGGTGAGCACGTCTGATCCCATTACCTGCTCTTTAATATCTGCGGTAAACTGGCGGGCTACCTCGTAATTAACATCGGCATCGAGCAGCGCGCGGCGAATTTCACGGACAGTCTCCGCGATATTCACATCGGTGATTCGTGCTTCGCCTTTCAGTGACTGAAAGGCTTTGTCTAATTTTGAGGATAGATCTTCAAACATAATGATAAAACGATTTTTCTCCGCCAATTACAGAGCCTGTAAAAATACGGCATCTTTCAAGGCTTATCAACAGTTATGTGGATAATTATTTTGGGTGGGAGATATGATAGAAGAGTTTTAATTTAGATGCTTTTATGGAAGTCTGAGACTTCCTTTGCTACAGCTTTTCGGCATAGCCATCACTTTGTGACAGTCACCGCTGGCGCTGAAGACTGAAAAGATCTGGGAGATTAGAGGTGGTAATGCATTGAGGAATATTGAGTTGGGTTTATTACATTCAGACATTGCGGATAATTATGTGTCAACCATACCTAAAGTTAAATTTCTATATTGAATACTGAAGAAAAAATTAAAAAACTGAGAAGCTTTAAGAATGAAGATTTATTTCGAAAATTTTTAATAGATCTTTTAAAAAAGAGAGGTTTCAAGGATGTTTATCACACTCACAGGTATGGTAGTCCAGAAAAAGGAAAAGATATTATAGCAAGATTTGACAATTCTATCGAAGGAAATGATTGGTATGCATTTGTAGTGAAAAAAGGAAAGGTAAGCGGTGCATCAACTTCAATTGAAGAAGTAAAATCTCAAATCAAGCAAGCATTTGAATATCCATATTTAAGTCCAAATGGAGATAAAATTAAAATAAATAAGGTCAAGGTAGTTACTAATGAAAACATAACTAATGGTGCACAAGATGTAATTAATCAAAGCTCAGAACTTAAATTATTTAGCAATATTGATTTTTGGTGGAATGAAAAACTGATACCTATAATAGATGAGTACTATTCTGATTTTTGGTTTCCCGGTGAAAGAAACAAGAAAAGAAACAAGAATTTTGCCAAACCCGTTAAAGATATTCTGCCGGAGACCCTTTCGTCTCTAGAAGAAAGTCTAAATAACAAATCAGTCATTACAGGAGTTCCGGCCGGGCTTGCCATCGATGACCTAACTGCCGGTTGGCAAAACGGCGACCTGATAATTATTGCGGCACGTCCATCAATGGGTAAAACTGCTTTTGTACTTACCGCAGCCCTTAACGCGGCTATGTATCCAGATGAATCTAAGCGTGTACCTGTCGTTATATTCAGTCTGGAGATGAGTAATCAGGCTCTGATGCACCGCTTGATCACTATGGAAGCCCGTGTTAAAGGTTATGAAGCCCGTAAAGGTAATTTAAAAGACTATGAATTTTCGGAGGTGATTAATGCCGCTGGGAGGCTTTATGAAGCTAAATTATTTATTGATGATACTCCTATCAACCTGATGGAATTGCGCGCAGAATGTAGGCGATTGAAAAACGAGTATGATATAGGTTTGGTCATCATCGATTATCTACAGCTGATGCAAAGTTCTGCCCTAGATGCCGAAAGCCGGGAACAGGAAATTGCCTCCATTTCTCGTGAGTTGAAATCACTTGCCAAAGATCTAGATGTTCCGGTGATTGTGCTTTCACAGTTGAGTCGAGCTGTAGAACAGCGTGGCGGTGATAAGCGGCCATTGCTTAGTGATTTGCGCGAATTCGGATCAATTGAGCAGGATGCCGATGTGGTTATTTTTCTTTATCGTCCGGAGTATTATCATATCGTAACCACCGAAGATGGTCGTTCAACCAAAGGTTTGGCTGAAGTTATCGTGAGAAAACAACGCAATGGACCTATTGGAACCAAAAATCATTTTTTCGTGGAAGAATTCGCCCGTTTCGAAAATCTTTCAACTGCGGATGAATGATTTCACTCTTGTAAGACTGTTTAATATCCTAAGTCACCCAGATCTCTTATTCTCGTTCCGAACTTTCAGTTCGCAACGCTTGGTCTTGCCAAAGGCATCCCGATGGGAGAACCTCCCGGTTCCAGTGAGCAACAACTCAACCACCAAATAAAGTGATAGGAATTAGTCCTTCCCCACCCAAATAATGCCGGGCAGAAGAATATCGCCAATGCTCCGGACGATCCACATAACCTCTTTTCACCGGGTTCATGTGAATGTATTCCATCTTCTGATTTACCATTTCTACAGAAGTTAATTGAATGGGATGTAAACCCTCCGCCCATACTTGATGTATAATATGTTTCTTATGTTTGAGCTTACTCCACTTTAATCTGTCTAAAATTTTACTTTTCCCTCTTTCTTTCAACACATCAATAATTCTATTTGCTGCAAATGATTTGGATAGCCTCAGTTTCTTTTTCAAATCGCCACCTTCAACAATAAAGTGGATATGATTTTCCATAATTACATAGGCATAGAGCTTTACATCTCTTTCTTCCTGCAAAAATGTTAGTACTTCTAAAATTACATCAGCTACTTCTGGAAAAGTAAATAAAGGCAAAT
>JBBDNN010000063.1:0-83129 GCA_040877545.1 Balneolaceae bacterium | reverse complement strand
ACTTTTACTCTCCATTGTAACTCCTCGCGGATCTGCTCAATGGATTCTTCGAGTCTCTCTTTTGTGGTTACATAATGTGAAGCTGGATAAATTCGAAATTCATCCACCGAATCCAGAACGGCACCGTCCTCGGTGTTAAACAGTTGAAGCGTTTCGATTTCATCCCCCCACATACTGATTCTCAAACCTTCATCCGAGTAAGCCGGATATATATCAATTACATCCCCGCGGACCCGAAAAGTTCCGCGTTTAAAATCAATATCATTGCGGGTATAATGCAGATCCACCAAATCATAAAGCAGTGTATTCCTGGGAATGTTCATACCGGTTTCAAGAGAAACAATCAGCTTTTCGTATTCTGACGGAGAGCCAATTCCATAAATACAACTCACGGAAGAAACAATGATCACATCCCGCCGACCCGATAAAAGTGAACTTGTAGCGCGCAGCCGAAGCCGCTGAATTTCCTCATTTATGGAAAGATCTTTTTCAATGTATTTGTCCTGCGAAGACAGATAAGCTTCCGGCTGATAATAATCGTAATAGGAAATGAAAAATTCTACCCGGTTTTCCGGGAAAAAGTCGCTGAGCTCACGGTAAAGCTGAGCCGCCAAGGTCTTATTATGGCTCATCACCAATGTGGGTTTTTGGACCTCTTCAATCACATTGGCGATAGTACGGGTTTTTCCGGAACCAGTAATTCCCAGTAATGTTTGATGGGTGTCTCCCGCACGAAGCCCTTCCACAAGCTCGGCGATAGCTGCCGGTTGATCTCCGGCGGGTTTAAATGGGGAATGGAGTTTAAATTCAGACATAAATTAAGTTTTAAAGGTACAAACTGTGCCGTAACTTAGGAAATAGAAAAACAGAATCATGTTTGCCACGGAATCACAAAACGCAGAAATTTCAACAACATTCCATGCGTCTGTTTTTTTTAGTAGCTGAAATTCATTTGGCATTTCATAACTGATGATAACTATCAACCAAATTTCGTGCCTGTATAGCTCAGTGGCAGAAATAGATTAATCCATAAATAAAATGTCTCATCGGCATAAAGACTTAGAATCTCCCCGGAAACGAATCGATGAAATAGATGAAAATATCCTGGATCTTTTATCAGAACGGGGTGAAATTGTTCGGGATGTAATCAAGCGAAAGGTGGAGAACCAGCTTCCGGTTTTTGTGCCTGCACGGGAAGAAGAAAAATCGAAAGCGTTCAAAAATCTCGCCAAACAAAAAGGAATAGATCCGGAATGGGCAGAAGACTTTTTACGGATGATTATGACTGCCTCGCGAGCCACACAGTCGCAGTCAACTTTTCCAATTGCTACAAAAGAGCCGAAGCATATTCTGTTTATTGGCGGTAAAGGTGGGATGGGGAAGTTATACAAACGCATAGCTACTCAAACCGGCCATCACACCTATTCTATAGATAAAGGAAACTGGCACGAACTGGAAGAGCTGACAACCAAGCTGGATTTGGTAATCGTGACGGTACCTATAAATGTAACCGAATCCGTTATTGAACGGTTGAAGGGCAGGCTTCAGAAAAAAACCATCCTTGCTGATTTTACCAGTAATAAATCAGGCCCAATACAGGCGATGCTTGCAGTTCATGAAGGGCCGGTAGTTGGTTTGCATCCCATGCACGGGCCGGATGTTCATAATCTTTCCAAGCAGTTAATGGTTTTTTGTCCGGCGCGAGGTGGTGAAGAGGCGGATTGGCTCACCAAACAATGTGAGCTTTGGGGGATGAGGGTGATTCAGGCAGATCCCGAAAAACACGATCATGTGATGCATTTGGTGCAGGGACTTCGTCATTTTGTTGCCTTATTACATGGTTCTTTTATGGAGCATTATGATTTGAATCCATCCGATATGCTGGATTATTCATCCCCAATTTACCGGGCCGAATTGATGATGACCGGCCGGATATTTGCTCAAAGCGCAGAATTATATGCCGACATTGTTTTCGCTAATAAAGAACGCCGAGACTTACTACTTTCCTTTTTTGAGCATCACCAAAAACTGGTGAAAATGGTGGAACAGAATGACCGTGAGGGCTTCATAAAAGAGTTTGAAGGAGTAACCGATTTCTTTGGAAAGTTTGCTACACAGGCGCTGGAAGAAAGCGGGTATTTGATTAACCGGTTGGCGGATCGGTTTGCTTGATTTTGCCATGCGATGTCTTGTTAAAGGTAAATCTGCAATAGTCATCGCGGACCTTGATCCGCGATCTTCCTGATTCAGTTCGTTTGTCATTTCCAACAATATGGATTCCCTCCTGTGGGGAATGACTTTTAAACGCTTTACCCTTCAAAATTAAAAACAGGGCTATTTTGTTGCGGTTTGCTTTGCTCTATTTCTCCCCTTTCATCCGGCTAAACCGCAGCGCACTTATCATCCAGTTTGGCAGGTTTTTCTTGGGATCGCGTTTTGTCATATCAATGTACCAACCAATTTTTTTCATGATGGGCACTTTGTGGGTTTCCACGAACTCTATCAGTGTACCATCGGGATCTTCGATGTAAGTGAATCTTCCGGCAGCCTCGCCCATATCAAAACTGTTGGCGCTGTCTACGGTAAAGGGGAACCCTTTTGATTCACATTCTTCTTTTAAGGCATCCACTCCCTGTACATCAAAGCAAAGATGGATAAAGCCCAAATCTCCCCAGTATCGATTTTTGAATAATTTTCTCGGTGATCTTTTTTTTACTTCAATGAGTTCAATTTCAGTAGGACCAAACATCTTACTGAAACCGCCTTCCCGGGGTTTGGAGTGGCGAAGTAAAACCCGTCGAAATTGGTGATCTCCCCCAGGCAATCCCTGAAAGTCTGGAAAGGTGGAAGTGGAATCGAAAACCACTTCATCATATCCTAAAATGTCAGAATACAACTTCCGGGCTTCCTCAATATTGGTAGAGCCGATAACCGCTCCCGAGATTCCGCCGGTGGTTTTTGGGGTTTTGGTTTTGAAGAAATCCAGGCCTTTCACCACGTTGAAAATATTTCCGTAGAGATCTTTTACAAAGAAATTATAATCCCCGGCAGGATTTTTTTCTAAAGGAGTTAAAACTTGCACTCCCGCATTTTTCATTTCCTCGAATGTTCGCGAGACCTCTATAGATTTAATTTTTGCGCAGTTGATGCCGAGGTCGCCCATCATCAAATCAAAATCGGCGGCAACTGGTTCGCGGCTGGTATATTGCCAGATTTCAAATCCGCCGCCGCCTTTCATATTCATTGTCAGGATTGCGGTGCGGTCGTGCGGTTTTCCGCCGGTATAAGGCAGCATCAATTCAGCCGTGGCTGCATCCTCAAACACCTTAATATCCATCCCGAAATGCCTGCGGTACCAATTTGTGGCTTTATGAACATCCGGAATTCCAATCCCCATTTGCTGAATACCTGCTATTACTTTTTCCATATAAATAAATTTTTCATCCTGAACATGGAACGCAGAGACGCAGTGAAGAATCTTCGTTCCCCAGGGAGTTAGTACTTAGTTTTACTGGCCTGAAAGTACATCTTTTGGGAAGAAGCTGAAATCCATCTTTTTAATAAAGGAAAGAAGTTGACTCGTAAAACTCCTTCCGCAGCAGAGGTTGCTGAGTGGCACTGACAGCATCCGGCAAATAACCAATATATTCTTAAAAACTGTCTACAGGCGCTTCCATAGAAGAAACACCCAGTAAAAAAGCCTTAAAACTCTCGGTGTTATATTTAGCCATTCCGGCATGTTCCATTACAATTTCTCCTTCTGGTGAAATTACATAAGTGGTGGGAACCACCGAACTGTTGTAAACGCCCGGTTTCCTTCCGTTCAAAATAAAGACCGGAAAAGTGAAGCCTTTTCTATGGATAAAATCCTGCACATTTTGAGGATCTTCGTCCAGGGAAAGCATCACAAATTGAATATTTTGTTCTGAGGAAATATCATCATACAAATCCTGAATGTTGGGCATCTCGGCAATGCACGGCGGACACCATGTTGCCCAGAAATTCAAAAAAATTGTTTTGCCCTGAAACTCTTCAAGAGAACTATACTCGCCACCCAGCGATACCATCGGCATATCGAAATAAGCATCCTTTTTTAACCCTTCAGCAAGTTCAGTATCCGGCTGTAAAATTCCAGAAAAAAGCAGTACACTTTGAAGTCTTCCAATTACTTCAGTGTGTAGTCCGGTGGCATAAAGAATGGCTATGATGCCCAGGGAAAACCCCCACTGACTCAACTCTTTCTTTAGTGAACTTTTCTTTTCGGGCTTTTCTTTACTCATATATTATAAATGGTGGTGAATTTGTGCCAAAGCTATTTTTATGCTGAAACCAGAAGTTACCTTAAAGCTAATCAGAGTACCATCAATTCTTATTATAAATCTTCACGAAAACCATGTAGGCCTGGCAAAAAAAAGATTTCTTGCAGAGTTGCGCAGATGAAATACGCTGAGTTGCGCGGAGAAGATGAATCTGCGACTCTGCGTCTGGCTCAGCGAAAATACGCGAGGAAAAATGCTTGGTCTGATCTGTAATAGAATTAAAAAAATAACCATCACAAAAAACTGGTAATCTCCTCCAGTGGCTTTTTGTTGATGTCGGGAACCGAGACGTTCTTTTCGGGATAACCTACCACCAGCAGCAGAAATGGTTTTTCATTGGAGGGCCGCTTCATAATTTCATTCAAAAACCCCATCGGACTGGGCGTGTGGGTTAATGTTGCGAGGCCGGCATTATGGAGTGCAGTAATTAAAATCCCAGTGGCAATTCCCACCGATTCTTTCACATAATAATGCTTCTCTTTTTCACCGGCTTCATTTAGGTCATAATTTTGAGCAAAGATGCCAATCAGGTACGGTGCTTTTTCGAGGAATGGTTTTTCCTCATTGGTGCCGAAGGGGATTAAGTCTTCAAGCCAGTCTTCCGGGGCACGGCGATTATAGAATTCATGCTCTTCATCTTCCGCCGCTTCACGGATTTTCTTTTTCACTTCAGAATCCTTTACCACCGCAAAATGCCAGGGCTGTTTGTTGGCACCATTTGGCGCAGTTCCCGCTGCAAGCAAACAGTGCTCGATGATTTCCCTGGGAACCGGCCGGTCTGAGAAATCCCGAACCGTTCGCCGGCGTTTCATGTGATCGTAGAAATCGGCGGCGCGAATTTTCATTTCCTCAAGAGGAATTTCCTGGTAGGATGTAAGCGGTACAAAAATGGCTTCACGCATAGGATCTTGTCTGATTAGTTTTATTTGAGAACATAATAAAGCTTATTGCAAAAACGAATTTTCAACAGGAATTGGTTGGGTTCCCGCTGAGTTTCGTAGAAGAAAATCTGGGTAATTCAGCGTCTGGCTAAGCAGATACCCGCGAGAAAAAGAACCGGGAACAGGGATCGTTTCTTTTCAGAACCTTACATAGGATTGTGGATCTACAGCTGAATTGTTTTTCAGAATTTCGAAGTGTAGATGGACTCCGCTGGAAGTTCCGGTGTTGCCGGCTTTTCCGATTACATCTCCTTTGCGGACTTTCTGGCCTTCTTTCACTTTCACTCTTCTTAGATGAGCATAAACTGTAGAGTAGCCATTGCTGTGTTGAACCTTAACCATCTTACCATATCCTGAACCTGTTCCGGCTTTTATAACTACTCCATTTGCCGCTGCATAGATACTTTCCCCGCGTTGAGCATCAATATCTACCCCTTGGTGAGTGGTATTCCATCGCGGCCCATAGCCGGAAGTTATCATAGCTCCCTTTCGAATAGGGGAGGAAAAACTAACAGAACCGGCGCTTAAAATAGGCAAAGACCCGGTATTATTTAGTCGCTCTAGTCTTTTTTTGCTATTCCAGGGAATACTGATGGAAATGCCTAAAGACACTGAAATGGGATTGAAATCAAAAGATTTAAAAGCGGGCTGATCAGTAGAGGTTTGTGCTGGGAAAACAGCTTCTGGAAAATTAGTGGTTTTGGTTACTTCCAGTTGCAAGCGCAAAAAACTAAGCAGGTAATATTTTATTCCACCGGTAAATGCGGTTGTCCATCGATCGGCATTTTCATCAGGAGGAATCCAGGTAACTTCATCATTGGAATCTTGTCCCATCATATTTATATCCCAAACCCGTCCGGCTTTAACTCCGGCATATACACCGGTTTTTGGCCACTGTAAGCCGATGGAAGCGCCTATATTTGCCTGCTGAAAATTAACAGGCCCGCCAATTACATAAGACTTTTGATTCTGAAAAAGGTATTCAGCTTTGCCGGCAATATAAAGACGGTAAAGGAGGTAACGTTCGAGCTCGGCTTCCAATATGCCTTTGCTTGCAGTACCTGTCTCACCATCATAAAAAGAATTAGGGATATACTTAAAGCCTACATTTTGCAAACTATATCCTGCCGAAAGCCGCCAATCCTGTGCAGTTCCAGTAAGTGGAGAGAGTATAAATGCCGACCATATAAAGCAGGCAAGAGAATTTATTAGAAGTATTCGATTTTTAGCAGGCATTTTAACCGGTAGAAATAAGCTTTTCGGAAATTGTGGATAATCCGTTTAACGTGCAACAGTTCAATGGGCTGGTTTTTTATTAGTCTGCTCTATTGAAAGTGCTGAATTCATACCACTCGTATAATTCCTCCAAAATTTCCTGGTGGCGAAGGCGTAAATCAAGCCGGGAAACTTTTTCAAGCCATTGTTCGGCAAGTTCAAATTCCTTTAGAAAAATCAGCCGGCCTATTTGCTGCCGGTAGATATCAAACCAATCGGGATGGGCTTCTTCCTTCAAAAGAATGTAGCTGTACCGTAGAAGTTTTTGGTGAATATCCTTTTCAATTGCCTGCCCTACATTTTCCACTTTATTTGCCATATTCAGCTGCTCAAACTCCGTGCTGTCTGGCAAATAACCGGCATATCTTCTTTGGGTGTGATGGTGCCACGTCAAACTGTCTTCCCGAAGCTGAAGGGAATAACGAAAATTTATAGCCTCAGAATTTTGAATATCCGGTGCGATGAATTGGAGCAGTGAATCGGCTTTATGATAACTCTCATTTAAGTACAATGCATCGGCGTGGAGAACCTGGATGGTGAGCAGAGTGTCCTCTTCTGAGAAACTGGCAAGAACTTCCTCATATTCACCCCGGTGTAATTTTGAAGAAATCCATTCGGCGTGTACAAGTTCATTTTCATTATCGAGCTCAAAAAGCTCATCCAGCTTTTTATGGGCGGTTGTGGAATCTTCATCTGCCAGGCGGAAACGATATTCATCCCAAAGCCTTAATTCCCTGGACACGGAATGCGGACAGGTTTTCTGAAATAGAGAACGCTGGGCAAAAATAAACTCGGAGATGCGCCGGTCCACCGAATCAATTTCGGTCTCAACTAATTTCTGATGCCATCCTTCAACTAAATCCTCAAAAGAGTGAGAATAAGCCTCTTCAAAATCACCGGATGGATAAGCTCTCTTGAAGTCTTCAACAGGAAATTCCTTCAACAAATAATCTACAAACGAACCGGCCGTAGTATAGCTGATGGCGCTCGCACTGCTATAAAATCCGGCGATGGAAAGAGCTAACTTCATTTCTTCCGCCGTTGGATAGGGTTTTTCGGAAGCAACAATTTGATGTAGTGTACTTTGTGGTGATGCATCTTTGGCAATCCCTTCTGCGGCACCTTCAATCAACCCGATGCTCAGGCTCGCATTAAATAAACGATTTCCGAATTGCTTGGAAATTACATGAACAAGTTCGTGCTTTAAAACCCGCTCAAGATGATGTTTTGCAATATGAAGCTGATCCTGTTCCAGCCATACCGGAACATAGCTGGTGAATTTTGCTCCCGTAATTTTCTTTTTCTGCCAGGCATGAGCATATAAATAACTCTCAATTTTGCGGTTCTGCGGCCAGTCGATTTTCAATAATTCAACAAGCTGATGAAAATGGAATTCATGACGTTGTCCCCAGTAGGTAATTTCATCCTCTGAGTAAAACTCATCATCAAAATAAATATCAAAATGTTCAGTTTGATGAAGGCCGCCAAGTTGCTGCTGAATGGTTTGGTAAGGACTGATAATCCCAAATTCATCCAGGTTTAAATAGCTAAGCATAAGTGCGATTACTGCCAGGCCGGTAATCAGTTTTGTCTGGATATCCCTATTCCATGAGGGGAGAATCCAGAGGAGAATAATCCACAAAAAAGTGAGCCATCGAAAAAAGAAAAAAGAACCGGAAATTTGAACGGCTTCATCATAAATCGGCCCCGGCCAAACTCCCCATACATGATTATAAAAGTACACCTGTGGAAAATTGAGAAATTCCAGCAACCAAATTCCCGCGGCACAAAATATCAGGATGGTTGTGGTAATAGTAAGTGGAAATGACAGGTGAAACTTTCGAACCAATCGGCCAACGGCTGCTCCAAAATACACGCTGGGAAAGGGTATTAATAACCAGAAACCAATCCCATCAACTGTCAGGCAGTCGGTAAAAAGTGCATATAGGAAGAGAGGAATTCCCGTCAGGTATAAAAAGCCGAGTATGCGGAGCGATGTAAAAAAGTCTTGATTGGATGAAGGTTTGGCTGCCTGAAGTCCCGCCCAAAAACAGCCAATTACTGCAACAAGAATAGCGGACTCAAAATGGAAATCGCGCAGTAATGGAATGCCTAACAATAGAAATCCTGCCAATAAAAATAATACGTGCTTTAGGTAAGGTTTATTCAATGCTGAGAAACAAAATGTGAGTTATGGTATTCAACAATGTACAGAATTCAGTATTACGTATCTGTAAATCGGCCATAGCTGATTAATTTTTCTTAGCTCAGGATCATTTTCTATTAAATACCGGTCAATGACTTTTATACGTCCAAATTTTATTCTTTATCTGCTGATTGTGCTTACCGCGTTTACAGGAGCTTGCCAAATTACAGGAAGTAATGATCTGACTAAAGGACAATTGTTAGAAACCGGGATCGCAAGCTGGTATGGCGATAATTTCCACGGTGGCCCAACAGCCAATGGCGAAATTTATGATATGGAAGCGTTGACGGCCGCTCATAAAACCTTACCCTTTAATTCCATTGTTCGGGTTGAAAATAAAGATAATGGACAATCTGTAACTGTCCGGATTAACGATCGCGGCCCTTTTGTAGAAGGGCGGGTCATTGACCTCTCCCGAAGAGCAGCAAGAGAAATCGGAATTATCACCGTTGGGCTTGCCAGAGTAGAGCTTTTTTTACTTTTAGAAGGTGAGTAAAGTTAGAAGTTAAATTGACTGACAGCTGGCATTGGCAGGACTATAAATAGGAATAGCAGTCGAAAACCTTAACTACCGCTCTTGTTTTTCATTAATAAAACTCTCCACCCTTTTTAGGTGATCTTCCTTTACCCAAAGCTTTGCAAAGGGTTCAATTTCTGAAGATAAAACCTGTTCCCGGGCCTCTGAGAAATGGTTTGCTCCCTGTTTTAATGTGTGAATGAAAGTGCGGTCGTTTTTGGTGAGATCTTCCACCCATTCAAGTGTTTCTTTTTCGAGATTTTCACCAGGTAAGATGTGCCCGATCACACCATGAATTAAAGCTGTATTTGCTGAAATTACAGATGATTTTCCTAACCATTCTAAGGCTTTAGCTCGTCCGGCATTTTCTGTTAAACGAGTGAGACCGCCCCATCCTGGCACCAGACTAAAGCGGCCTTGTGTGAAGCCGAATTTCACGCTGGGAGCCGAAAGGCGAAAATCAAAAGCCAGCATTGTTTCAATGCCACCGCCATAGACATCGCCATTTACACAGGCGATTGTCCAGCAGGGAAGCTTTTCAATCCGGTTAAGGATGTGGTGCATTTTTCGTGACATTTCTTCGGCTTTGTCTTGAGATTTAATGGTGTGAAATTTGATCAGATCACCTCCCGAAATAAAAGAGTCGGTTCCCTCGCCGGTCAAAATAAAAACCAGAATGTCCTCATTTTGCTCAAGTTCCGTAACCAATTCACCCAGCTCCCTCATTACTTCAGGATCAATTGCGTTGCGGGTTTCTGGCCTGCTTATGGTAGCTAAAAGTATGTGCTCGGAAATATTTTTTTTGGTGATCATTATTTGTTGGGACAGAGGTTAATTTTTAAAAAGAAACGGCAACAGTGGAAAACTCATAAAAAACTTAAAGCAGAAAAATCTGCCTGAGCTTCTAAAAAAGCGCTTACACACTATTTCACAATTTCATAACAAGAAAAAAGATTGATAATTCCTTTTGAATGTTAGATTATCAAGGTATGGAAGCTAAAATAAAACGATTAAATAAATCACTTTCATCCGCTCATAATGATGTAAGGCTGGCGCATATTCTCAATAAATTTCGGGAGAATGTACTGATCACAACTTCATTCGGAACCACATCCGCGCTTCTGATTCACATGATAAGCCGCATTCGTCCCGAGCACCCGATTCACTTTATTAACACCGGCTATCTATTCCCTGAAACCATAGAGTATAAGAATCTGCTTATAGAAAAATACGGGGTGAATATAATCGATCACAGGCCGGATGAAGAAAAGCATCAAATCACCCAAAAAGAGGAGATGTGGAAAGTAGACCAGGATCTTTGCTGCAACTATAACAAGGCAGAACCACTGGATAAAATAAAAGGTGAGAAAGACTACAAAATCTGGATTTCCGGTTTAATCGGTTATCAAAATAGCTACCGCAGTGGACTCAATTTTGTGCAAAAAAAGAAGAACATCTACCGATTTTATCCATTGATAGATTGGAGCCCTGAAATGGTAGATGAATATTTTGATGATTATCAGCTTCCAAGACATCCGCTCGAAGGCTTTGGTTTTGATTCTATCGGCTGTACACACTGTACGGTTAAGGGCGAGCAAAGAGCAGGGCGCTGGAACGATTCCGGGAAAACAGAATGTGGGCTGCACCTGTAACGTGCAACAGTGAATTCAAAATTAGAAGGATTCTTTCGAAACCTTTTCAATCCAATCCAGGTACTCGTCATTTCCCTCTTCTTCAGACAGGGGCAAAGAAATCACACAAGGGCAGTCGTAACTATGTAATTCCAGCACGCGCTTTGTTAGTTTTTTTACCCGTGATTGATGTGTTTTGGCAATAAGCACACATTCTGTAGCTTCTTCTATTTCTCCCTTCCACTTATAAATTGACTCCATACCTTCAAGGATATTAGCACAGGCTGCCAGATTTTCTTCAACCAGGACCCGCCCGATAGCGCGAGCTTCTTTTTTTGTTGAAGTGGTGATATAAATAAAACGCAGATTTCTATACATGGTTTTTGAAATTGATAAAACGAGGGAGAAATTTCAAGTGAATTTTGGTTGATAAAAGAAGCAATTACCGCTATCTTTGCAAGCTCTGAATTTTGCGAGAGTGGCGGAATTGGTAGACGCGCTAGATTTAGGATCTAGTATCTTAACCGATGTGGGGGTTCGAGTCCCCCCTCTCGTACTTCCTACCATTATTGAATTGACATAATATAAAGCGGAGAATACGTGGACATTTCTGTACAAGAGCTCACTTCTGTAGACAAAGAAATTACTTTAAAGGCTAAACGTGACGAACTTCAGGAGACGTTTGACAAAGCCTATAAGAAGTATAAAGGACAAATCGCTTTGCCGGGTTTTCGCCAGGGTAAGGTGCCAATGGGAATTGTTAAAAAACGTTTTGGCAAAGAGATTGAATATGAGGAAATCAACAAATACGTACAGGATGTATTTGAAAAAGAAGTAGTGCCTGAATATGAGCCTGTTGGTGAAACAGAAATGGTTGATTTTCAGTGGGAGAATGATGAGCTGGAAGTGAAGTTCAAAATAGGCGCGAAACCTGAAGTTGAACTCACCGATCTTTCGAAGGTGGAAGTAGATAAAATGGTGCACGATGTTACCGACGACGAGGTGGAAGAAGAAGTTGAGCGCACCCTGGAGAGAGAGGGAAACTGGGAAGATGTAGATGAAAAAGCAGAGGAAAATTCCAAGCTGATTGTAGATGTTGTCTCTTTGGATGAAGATGGAAATGTTGCTGAAGGAGAGGTTGACGAAAATCAGGAAATTGATTTACGCCAGGAAGGAGCAAAAGAATTTCAAAAGGAACTAACTGGTAAAAAACCCGGTGATGTTATTAAGATGGAATTGGGGGAGGGCGATGAAACAGATCGCTTTCAGGTGACTATAAAGAAAGTACAGAAACTGCAAAAACCTGAGTTAAATGATGAGCTCATAAAAGAGCAAAGTAATGGAGAGGCTGAAAATTTAGATGAATTTAAGAGCTACATAAAAAGCAGAATGCAGGAATATTATGATCAAACCTCAGACGATCTCTTTAAGAATGATGTGGTAGAATCTCTTGTTGAAAAACATGATTTCGAAGTCCCGGACACCTTCGTTGGTCAAATTCAAAACTCCTATGTAGAGCAGTTGAAACAGAAGCAGGGGGGAGAGCTCCCAGAAAATTTTGATGAGGAACAGTATAAAGAAGGCATGAAAGAACGTGCGGTGCAAGAAGCCAAATGGTCTTTCATCAGCAATAAACTGCAGGAAACATTTGATGATATTGAAATAAAGCCGGAAGATATTGATGAATTTATTTCAATAGAGGCTGCGCGTTATGGGATTGCAGCAGATCAAATGAAGCAGTATTATGCACAAAACCCAAATATGCTTGAACAACTCAGGGGCAGCATCAGAGAGAATAAGGTATTTGAAAAACTGCAGGATGAGGTGAAAATCAAAGAAATCAGTAAAGATGATTATCGAGCCAAGCAGGAAAAGAAAGAAAAAAAGAATAAATAATTATTACCAACGATTTATTATGATTAAGCAACCCTATTACGAAGAACCATCACAACATATGAATCAGCAAATTGAGAACAATTTGGTTCCTATGGTGGTAGAAACTACCAGCAGGGGCGAACGGGCTTATGACATTTATTCCCGGCTTTTAAAGGATCGTATTGTCATTCTTGGATCTCCTGTTAATGATGCAGTTGCAAGTACAATTATGGCTCAGCTTTTATTTCTTGAGTCTGAAGATCCTGAAAAAGACATCAATTTTTATATAAACAGTCCGGGTGGTGTAGTTTCTGCAGGACTGGCAATTTATGATACCATGCAGCACATTAAATGTGACGTTGCCACCACTTGTATGGGAATGGCCGCAAGCATGGGCGCCATATTATTAACAGCCGGCGCAAAAGGGAAAAGAAGTTGTCTGCCTCATTCACGGGTTATGATACATCAGCCGTTAGGTGGTACACAGGGACAGGCAAGTGATATTGAAATTGAAGCGCGGGAAATTATCCGTGTAAAAAATGAACTGATTCAAATTCTGGCAGATCATAGCGGCCAAAACACAGAAAAAGTTTTGGAAGATTCTGACCGGAATAAATGGTTAACTGCGCAGGAAGCAGTAGACTATGGTTTGGTTGACAACTTGTTAGCCAGAGCGCAAAACGACAAATAACCGGTAAAAATTCATGATGTTATGAGCGATAAAGAAAAAAACAGCGATATAGTACACTGTTCATTTTGCAGCCGCTCCAGTTTGGAAGTGAACAGCATGGTAGCCGGTCCGGGTGTTTACATCTGTGACCGTTGCGTGGAAGATGCTTCCAGTATTATAAAAAGTGATTTAGCATCTTTGGCCCGGCGCAGGGAGAAAAGCTATAAGCCGATGCTGAAACCGGTGGAGATCAAGAATAAACTGGATGATTATGTGATCGGACAGGAGTTAGCTAAAAAGACTCTCTCTGTTGCAGTTTATAATCACTACAAAAGAATTTCCGCAGAAACCGCGGAGATTGATGATACAAAAATTGAGAAATCAAATATCATGCTGCTGGGGCCAACGGGAAGTGGGAAAACTCTACTTGCCCGGACACTTGCTGATATTATTGATGTCCCATTTACCATCGCCGATGCAACGGTTTTGACCGAAGCCGGTTATGTAGGCGAAGATGTTGAAAGTATCTTAAGCAACCTGCTTCAGTCCGCCGATTATGAAGTGGAACGGGCCAAGCGTGGAATCGTGTATATCGATGAGGTGGATAAGGTGGCCCGAAAGAGTGATAACCCCTCTATTACCCGTGATGTAAGCGGAGAGGGCGTGCAGCAGGCCTTGCTGAAGATTTTAGAAGGAACAGTAGCCAACATTCCGCCAAAGGGTGGCAGAAAACATCCCGAACAAAGTTTTATTCAGCTCGATACGGCAAATATCCTGTTTATTTGTGGTGGAGCTTTTTCCGGATTGGAAGAAATTATTTCGCGCCGGCTTTCTACCAGTGCGATGGGTTTTCATTCCAAAGATCAGGTTAAGTTCGATAAGGAAGACCCGGAAATTTTCACCCATGTTGAGCCGGAAGATTTGCAGAGTTTTGGGTTGATCCCGGAACTGATTGGCCGCCTGCCGGTAATTTGTGGTTTGCACGAACTTTCCGACGAGGCTTTACTCGACATCCTTCAAACGCCAAAAAATGCTATCGTAAAGCAATACAGAAAGCTCTTTAAGATGGAAGATGTGGATCTGGAAATTGAAGACGAGGCTTTGGAAGCCATTGTTCAAAAGGCGAAATCGCGCAAAACCGGCGCCCGTGGTTTACGTTCTATAATGGAAGCAGCAATGCTGGACATTATGTTCACACTTCCTTCCATGAAAAACATCGCCCGCTGTGTAATTACCCGCGAGACGATTGAGAAGAAAGCACCGCCTGTGTACGAGAAACAAAAAGTGTCTGCATAAGACCCATTATTTTTGATAAAAGCCTTCCGCACAAATTTGTTCGGAAGGCTTTTTTGTTTGTTCTCCATCCATATATTCCCGCAGGATGAAAGACTTTCTCTTATGACACTTTTTGTTCCTTCCAACCGAATAAAATTATTCCTGGTATTACTGCTCATCTTCCTGGGTGTGGGTTCGGTGGTATACAATCAATACCTGGTCACAAAAATACTGGAACAGGAAAGAGCAAGTGTGGAACTCTGGACGAAAGCAATTGAGCACAATAGCATGCTGGTTGATGAACAGGCAAGCACCAAGCTGTTAAATGCAGTACGGTTACTTCAGCAGCAGGAACAGGTACCGGATAGTGCCATTCAACTGATTTTAGAAGCTGAATCTGCAAGAACTTCTACTGATTTTGTTACAAATGAAATCATTCTTCAGGACCGGTTTAAAATTCCCACCATAGTTGTGGATTCAAGTGATGTAATTCTGCATAACCGGAACATCAATCCCGAAAAACTTGAAACAGAAGCAAGTCGCACAGAACTGGTCAGGGAATTTAAAAGCCTGAATTTACCTCTCAAATTGGTTATTGGAGACGAACAAAGACAAATAGCTCAGTTTGTGTACTATGGGGAAAGTCCTACTGTGCAGTTACTTCGATATTTCCCTTACATCCAAATTTTATTGCTCGGGCTATTGCTGGGAATCGGATATACAACCTATCGCAGCATAACCCGCTCGGAGCAATCAAACCTGTGGGTGGGGATGGCGAAAGAGGCTGCGCATCAATTGGGAACACCGATTTCAAGTTTATATGGCTGGCTGCAATTACTCAAAGATGAATATGAATATGATGAATCTGCGATTCATATCGCCAATGAAATAGAGAAGGATATTCAGCGCCTGCGAGGAGTGGCTGAACGTTTTGGCAAGATTGGCTCGGAACCTGAACTCAAAGAAATGGAAATTGAACCCATTCTTGAACAGGTTATTCATTACATGGAAAGAAGGCTGCCCCGCCTGGGTAAAACCATTGAAGTAAGAAAGGCGCTAAATGCGAGGGCAAAAGTGCGGATAAATCCCGAGCTCTTCCAATGGGCAATAGAAAACGTGGTGAAAAACTCCATGGATGCCCTGCACGGGATAGAAGGAGAGGCTTATATTTCCATCTCTTCAAAAGTACAGGAAGGAGAGGTAATCATAGATATAGAAGATTCCGGTTGTGGAATTGAAATCCAAAATGTGAAAAGCATATTTAAGCCCGGTTTCAGCACAAAAAAACGTGGCTGGGGCTTAGGTTTAAGCCTCACCAAACGGATTATAGAAGAATACCATAACGGAAGTGTATTTGTACTACGTTCTGAACTCGATGAAGGCACAACTATGCGACTCACCCTTCGGGAAGAAAGATCGGAAGATAAAGTACAGCCGATGACTGATCAGTCGCCGGTATAACCTCTTTTTCCGGCGTATTCTACCAGTTCTGATTTCAGCAGGTTTCTTCCGCGATGTAATCTTGACCGAATAGTGCCAATAGGTACATCAAGCATATTCGCGATTTCTTCGTAGGTATATCCCTCAACATCACACAACAACACCACGGTTCTGAAATCTTCAGGCAGCCGCAATAGTGCTGTGGATAAATCATCATCCATTAACTCCCGGAACATCAGGCTCTCAAGGTCCGATGTTTCGGTACGTTCTGCCCGTATGGATTCATAGTAAGAAGACACCTTATCGTAATCTACCTGATTCGGCTTCTTCGATGTTTTACGGTAATTGTTGATGAAAGAATTTTTCAGAATACGGAACATCCACGCTTTTGCATTTGTTCCCTTTTCATAACTATTAAAAAACCTGTAGGCTTTTACAATAGTATCCTGAACAAGGTCTTCCGCGTCTGTCATGTCGGTAGTTAGGCGGAGGGCAAAATTGTGGAGGGCATCCATATGAGGAATTATCTCATCGTCAAAATCTTTCTGTTTTTTTACTTCAGCTCTTGTTAACTGTGTCATAATCATTTTTTCCATCCCTTTATTTTCTATAACAAATGTAATTTATAGGGACCTACTATTCAAACAACAGCCGTGATTTTTAGAGCTTTTACTACAAACTATTTTAAGCTCGTAATTCTTTTTAATAAATAAACTTTATAGACGAGCTGGTTTCAGAATCGTAATGATCAGGCAAGAACAGCAATTACCATAATATCATAAATGGCGTGGGTCCAGGCGGCAACTCCAAATCCCCTCCAAACATAGATGCCGTTTAGAATTAACCCAAAGAGGAACCTATATAGAAAGGAGCCCATAGTGAAGGCGTCACCCATTGATCCTACATAATGAACGGCTGAAAATAGCAGCGCAGCAAGCACAACCGAAGCTGTAATGCCGGCCCATTTTTTTCCGAAAAATTTGGTAAATAACAGGATGAAAAGGGAGACTAAAATCACACGAAAAAATAATTCTTCATACAAACCGGCCCCCAGGGAAAGGGCAATTTTTTGTGTGATTGTCAGGCCGTTAATTGGGTCGGATGCTGTAAGATTTATTACAAATGAGACCAGCGACTGACTAATGATGGCAACAATGATTGCATAAAGTGTTGCCTCAAGCAGAAGAACCGGAAAATAAGAGAAGCGAATTGTACGCAGCCGGGCTCTTTCTTTGTACAAGATGAACAGTCCCGCAATGGCTACAAGTAAGAGTGAAAATGAAACCGCATTCACTCCAAAATAAGTGAATAGTGTTTTTATCCACACATCCACGCTTATTCTAACTATATATTCGCTTTCTGGTTGAGAGATGAGAATCAATGCCTCGTAAAGAAGAAATAAGGGGAGGCTTACCAAAAAGCTGTATAACAGGTTGTTGGTATTTTGGAAATATTGATTTACTCGGTTTGTCATTAACTATCGGTATAAATAGTAACCGCCGGCTGAGAATTATTTTGAAGACCCAGTGTTCGGAAAGCCTGGTTAGAAAGTTTCAATCCTGAGCCGGTTATACGATCATTCACCTGAACATAAATACCTTTTCCAGTAGCAACATTCTCGACAAAAATGATGCTGCCTAATGCAATACTGGAGTGAGCGGCAGTAAGGCCTTCGGGATCATATAACTCTCCATTAGTAGTGGATTTCCCCATCTCTGAAGAATCATACCTAATAGCCGCCACTTTACCCAAATCCTGAAGGTTTGATTTCTGTAAATATGGATTTGGATAACTTCTGGAGGGTGGCAATAAAACGGTTACTTCTTGCCCACTATTTAAGGTGGTAATATTTATTTCAGGATTTAAAGCCTCAAATTCCCGTTCAGACATTTTGAACTTTCGCAGAATATCACCCAGAGATTCCCCGCGCTCTATTCCATAAACAGTGAAAGTTCCCTGAGGGGAAGATTCGGCCGCAAATCTGCTGACAGAAGGTGCAACGGAAACTTTCTTAACAGCCAATTTTTGGCCCACACTAATATTATTATTCTGGAGATTGTTCAGGCTTTTTAACTGATCCAGCGTCATATTATGTTCGCGTGAAATCGAATACAGGTTATCGCCGCTTTTTACCACATACGAGGTATTATCGGTACTGGAAGAAGTACTTATAAGTGATACCGATGAACTTGGAGGAGAGTCTAAAACTTCAGCAGGGTCATTATTTTTGAAATAAACAAGTTTCTGCCCCACAGAAATTTCATTTCCCTGCACATTATTCCATTGTGTAAGTTCCGCAATGGTCACATCCAGTTTTTTAGAAATGCTGTAGAGAGTTTCTCCGCTCTGTACCTTATACGTAGATTTTTGTTGTGCATGAACTGCAAGAGAAGCTGAGATAAAAAACACTAGTGTAAATAAAATGTGCCGTAGAATGGTACTGTTTCTAATCATAACTGATCTTTTATTTCAATTTCGAGATTTAATAAAGCCGCAGATAATTCTGATTTTGTATGCAAATCATTTTGTGACTCCGCTACTTTTATCCCCTGCTTATAGGTGTTCAACGCTTTTTTGTTCTCTCCAGTATCTGTATATAATTTTGCAAGGTGATAATAAACGCCTACATACTCCGGGTCTGTATCTTTAATAGCTTCAAAAAGAACTTTTGCTTTCCCAACCTGATCCAATTTAAGCATTTCAAGAGCCAGCGTAAATTTATAAAAAGAATCCTCAGGATGTTCTTTTACTGCTTTAGCCAGGGTGGAAATTCTTGAATTCATTTTATGCTTTTTTGAAACGGCTTTCAATTTCAGAGATAGAATCCCCGCCGAATTTTTCCAGAAAGGCATTGGCCAGAACGGGAGCTATTACATTTTCTGCAACTACTATAGCCCGTGGTAAAGCGCACACATCCGAGCGTTCATAGCGGGTTTCGGTTTCTTCGAAGGTATTCATATCCACCGTTCTAAGAGGATTCAACATGGTAGGAATTGGTTTCATCACCCCGCGAATAATTAAAGGCATTCCGGTGCTCATTCCACCCTCAATACCTCCCATGCGATTAGTTCTTCTTTTGAAAGTGTTATTCTCCCGGGTAATTTCATCATGAACTTCGTGGCCGGGTCGATGGCCTGCTTCAAAACCCAAGCCGATCTCAACTCCTTTCATCGCTTGTGTACCAATAATTGATTGCGCCAGCTGGCCGTCCAGCTTTTTATCCCAATGCACATAACTTCCTAAACCTTCAGGAAGGCCGGTCACAATAATTTCATAAATACCGCCAAGCGATGAACCCTCTTTTCTGCGCTTTTTAATTTCTTCCCGCATCTGTTCAGAGAGCTTTCCGTCCAGGCAGCGAACATCAGATTTATCAGCCATTTCATATACTTTTTCGGCTCCGTTTTCTGCCAGAGGATCTGCCAAATCGCGAACAGCATCCCAGCCGTTAAACCCAACCGAACCAATTCGGAGTACATGTCCGCCAATTTCGATTCCAAAATGTTTCAAGAACTTTCGGGCAATACTACAACAGGCAACTCGCATGGCTGTTTCGCGGGCGCTGGAGCGTTCAATTACTGGCCGAATATCATCGAATTTATATTTTTGAGCCCCCACCAAATCTGCATGTCCGGGACGGGGAAGGGTTATTTTTTCGATTCCTTCAGCCTCGATTTGTTTATTCATTACGGTTGGCCAGCCGGCATCGTCTTTGTGAAAAGCGCGGTTTTCCATATACATGGAAATCGGGCCGCCCATAGTTTTTCCAAAACGCAAACCGGAGTTGATGGTAGCAAAATCCTTTTCAAAAGCCATTCGTCCGCCGCGGCCATAGCCTTGCTGCCGGCGCACTAAATGGTGAGCAATATCTTCTTCTGTGAGGGGTAACCCGGCGGGAACACCTTCCACAACTCCCGTTAATCCGGGGCCGTGTGATTCGCCAGCTGTTAAATATCTAATCATGAGTGAGTGATAATGTGTGATTATAAATCAAGGAGATTGGTTTTGATACTGATGCGGGTAACGCCGCCAATTTTACTGTAAGAATTTCTGCTAATATCAATCAGGATCATTTTTACCTTAAATCCTACACCAAAGGCTATTCCGGCTAAATCAAAGTTCGAGCCTGTTTTTATCTGTTCATGCAGGTAATGATCATAGCCAAAACGAATATTAAAATTTTCAGTTAAACTGGCTTCGCCTCCAAACAATACATGTCGTAAAAGATTATTGAAAAAGGCAGGCCGTTCCGACTCTCCAAAAATACGCATATCCCAGTCATTCAGCTTTTTAAATGTAAGGCTAAGCTGAAAAGGAAAAGCTTCTGGTTTCTTGGTGAATCCCGCAGAAATATCGAATGGTAAAGGTTCCCGGCGTTCATCAAAAGCAGAAATCTGTCCGCCGAAATTACGTATTGATAAGCCTGCGCTAAAATGGCTGGTTGTATCTTTGTAAAAAATTCCACCAGAGACAGCGGCTGCAATAGATTTAAAAGTGGAGTAGGATGAGTGAATAAGATCTACCCCTGCACCAACATTCAGGTTTTTAATAATTTGGTAACTGTAGGCAGTTGTCACAGATAAGTCATTGGCATTGAAGCTTCCAAGATTATTTCCATCTTCATCCAAATGATCAAAATCACCATAACCCAAAAACCGGATGCCGGCAGCAAAAGTGCCTATATTATCCACATGCATGGCTCCGTTGGTAAAACCCATATTGGCTTCACCTAAAAAATTTAGATAAGAAGCTGAAATTTTTCCCGAAGCCTCTGCGTTGATAAACGCGGGATTTATATTCAGAAGGCTGAAATCGGCGTTATAAAGGCCTACATGGTTTCCTCCCAAAGCAGAAGCGCCGGCGGTGGGGGTTACATCCAGGAAACGGAAAATACTTGAAGAGTTGTTTTGAGCAACAGCAAGCTGGCTAATAAATAAGGATAAAAACAGAGGTAAAAACAGTCGCACTTTAGGAGTATTTAGAAATCACAATTGGTGAAAATGTTTTGTAATATAATCAAATGCTTTGGCAATACGTGAAGATTATAATTAAGAAATGATATCGAAATTACCAGGCGCTGCTTCGTTAAAAGAATTTGGCCATTACACCCAGCTTTTATATCAGGCATTACGGTCATCTACTGAGATTAGTACCTATAAAAAGAACCTTTTTCATGAATTTATAAAGGTAGGTTACGAGTCTATTCCTATAATTATGTTAACCGGTGTTTTTACCGGCGCGGTTCTTACGCTGCAAACGGCCTATCAATTAGATACGGGGATTTATCCAAGTTCTATCATTGGGTCTATCGTGGCGCAGTCCATTGTGATTGAGCTTGCAGCTGTGATAAGTGCTTTGGTATTGGCCGGGAAAGTAGGGGCCAGGATGTCAACAGAACTTGGCACCATGCGCGTAAGTGAGCAAATTGATGCCCTGGAATCTATGGGTTTTAATTCGGTATCATTTTTAGTGGTTCCCCGTATTTTAGCGGGTATTTTTATGTTCCCTGTTTTATATATAACTGCCGCTGTTTTTGGAGTTGGCGGAGGAGTGGTAGCCGGAGCAGTTGATGGTATTGTTCCCGTTTCTGAATTTATGAAAGGAGCCCGTGAATTTTTTTATGAATCGGATGTGGTGTTTGGTTTGATAAAATCCATTGTCTTTGGTTTTGTGATTACATCTATTTCATGTTTTAAAGGCTATAATGCTTTTGGCGGGGCAGAAGGGGTTGGTAATGGAACAACTCAGGCAACAGTATTAAGTTGTATATTTGTGTTATTAGCCGATTTTGTATTGGCAGCTATTTTATTATAAAAGATGATAGAGATCAGAAATCTTACAAAAAGCTTCAATAGTAACCTTATTTGGAGAGATGTTTCTTTTAATATAGAAGACGGGGAAACTCTTGCAATTATTGGGAAATCAGGTTGTGGAAAATCGGTGTTGGTAAAGCATTTCAATGCATTGTTGTATCCTGACGATGGCGATGTGCTTATTGATGGCAAATGTGTTTTTGAACTTAGTTATACCGAATTAAGAAAGGTGCGGCAGCGTTTCGGAATATTATTCCAGGGAGGAGCACTCTTTGATTCTATAAATACTTTTGAGAACGTTGCTTTTCCGCTGCGCTATTTTACTGAGCAAACAGAGGAAGAAATTTCTCATAATGTGGAAGAAGCACTTGGCATGGTTAACCTGAAAAATGTGGGAAACAAAGCTACTTCAGAACTGTCTGGTGGAATGCGAAAAAGAGTGGGTTTAGCGAGAGCTATTATTCTGCAGCCGGATTATCTATTATATGATGAACCAACATCCGGGCTTGACCCAAAAACTTCCGAAGAAATAAATGAGCTTATAGTAACTATGGCCGACAGCCTCGATATTACCTCTATTGTTGTTACGCATGATATGCACAGCGTATTGGAGATTGCAGAAAAAGTAGCATTCTTAGATGCACAAAAATTAAGTTGGTTTGGCAGAACAGAAGACATGAAGCATAGCGATAATCAAGACCTGCTTGACTTTATTACTGCCAGCGAATATCAAATAAAAGCAAACGTATAGGAGCAACGTTTTGGCAAAAATGAGCAATGAACTTAAAATTGGAATAACGGTAATAATTGCCATAATGGTGGCTTTTGTCGGCTTTCGTATAATGAAAGATATTCCTCTTTTTAGAACTACTACCACTATTTATACTACTTTTGATAGAGTACATGGATTAATTTCAGGCAATGCAGTAAATGTAAAGGGTTTTAAGATCGGTTCTGTTAAAAGAATGCAACTGCAGCCATCCGATTCTGCCTTGGTTACACTTTCAATAGAAGAAGATTTTTCTATCCCTAAAGGATCGGTAGCTTTTTTAAGATCAAGCGGAGTACTTGGAAGTAAATATATTGAGATTGTGAAATCCGATTCTCCCGAAATGGTGGAAGATGGAGAATATATAGAAGGTTTTTTTGAGGAAGGCATGATGGAAAGTTTTGCCGATGAAGGAGCAAAGTTGGGGGAAGATATCTCTGCTTCAATTAAAGGCTTTGATGCCTTAATGAGTAATCTTAATGAGACACTGGATGAGGAAAACAAAGAGAAAATATCCGGAATGCTCGATAATCTTGAATCTTCTACCAGCTCACTTAACAGCCTGATTGAGGATCGTAAGACTGATTTGAACCTCATGATTCAAAATGCTAAAAACACTCTTGAAACTCTTGATGACCTGAGTTCAGAAAACAAAGAAAAAATGGCTTCCTTAATTACCAATCTTGAAGCTACTAGTGTAGAGTTGGAAACGTTAAGCAGCGGATTGAATGAAACAAACCTGACCTTAAACGAAGTACTGAGTAAAATTAATAATGGGGAGGGCACATTGGGAAAAATGATAAATGATCCTTCTTTATATAATAACTATGATAGTTTATCTGTTAATCTCAATGAACTGATAAAAAATATCAACAGGGACCCAGGCAGGTACCTAAAGCATATGAGATTGATTGAGGTTTTTTAACCACAGTGAGCCTTAATGGCTTTCAATTACTTGGCTATTAGCGTATATTATCAGGCTTATTGCGGGAAACGGTTTTAACCCCGCTATAGACAAATCGAAATATAATTAATGATTTTTTAGAGGTTACCTTTTATGGGTGTAATGGAAAAAATGAGAAATAGCACGGGAATTATCCTTTGGGTGCTAATCGGATCATTTGGCCTTTTGTGGGTATTAGCAGACGTAAACTTTTTCGATGCAATGCAAGCAGGACCAAATGCTTTGGGAGCGGTAAATGGAGATAAAATCTCCAACGAGGAATATCAGAGTCGCGTGCAGTATTATACGAATGCGTATAACGAACAGTCTGGAAATTCTATGACTCCGGAAATGCGCACCTATTATGAAAGCCAGGCTTGGGATGAATTGGTGAATTCTCGCCTGCTCAATCAAAAGATGGATGAGCTAGGAATTACGGTAACTGATGAGGAAATACTTGAAATGGTGTATGGTGAAAATCCTGCTCCCGTTATCCGGCAAAATTTTACTCGCGAAGATGGTTCTATTGATCGCGCAGCTATTCAGCAAGTACTTTCTTCAAGAGAGTTTTCTCAACAAGCTGTTGCATTAGAACTTCAGCTTAGAGAGCAAAGACGCCAGCAAAAATTGGGTAATTATATAACTGCAGGCCTACAGGTATCAGGTCAGGAAATTGAAGAGGAATTTATAAGAGAAAACAGTTTCGCTGAAGTAAACTTTATTCGTTTTCCTTATAGCGAAGTAGCCGATCAAGAACTTGAAATTTCTGACAATGAACTCCGCTCTTCATACAATAATAATAAAGAAAGGTATAAACGAGAGGAGAGTTATCGCATCAGGTATATTACCTTTAATAAGTTGCCGACAGCTCGTGATACTGCCCAGATAATAGAAGACCTGGAAGAATTACGGCCGCCTTTTGAAGAAACCGCAAACGACTCCCTGTTTCTTATCCGTCAAGCTTCCACCACAAACTACAGAGACTCTTTTTTAAGTCGTGACGACATACGAGATGAATATCAGGTTGTATTAAGCCTTGATGAAGGAGAGGTTTCTGATGTAATTGTAACGGCAAGTCAGGCTGCAATTCTTAAAAAAGTAGCCGAAGAGAACAATGAAATTAAGTTTCAGATAATGAGCTATAACATTGAAGCTCTTCCAGCGACCATAGATGAAGCCAATGAAAGAGCTGCTGATTTTGAATATTATGCTTCCGAAGAAACAGGTTTTATTGAAGAAGTTGAAGAAAGAGAACTTGAAATAAAAGAAGCATTTGCTACGAAAGGGAGTGAATTTATTTCCGGATTAGGCAGCAGCCAGCAAATTATGAATTTTCTGGAAAATGCTGATGAGGGAGACATTTCTGAGGTCATTGAGTTAACATCCGATTTTGTAGTGCTTGAAGTATTGGAAGTTACGCCAGAAGGCTACCGTCCTTTTGATGAGGTAAAAGCACAGGTTGAAAACCGGGTAAAAATTGAACGCCGTAAAGAGCTGACAGCTCAAAAAGTTGCCGAATATGCAGAGGCAAACTCATCAATTGAAGGAATTGCACAAGCTGCCGGTAAAGAAATTGAATCAGTTGGAAACCTGCGGGCAAATGCAACAACCTTACCCGGCGCCGGACGTGAACCACAAATTATAGGTGCTGTTTTTGCAATGGATGAAGGAAGCGTGTCAAAATCATTAACCGGGAATAGCGCCGCTTTTATTGTACAGGTTATAAATAAAACTGAACCCGATCTTTTTGAGCTAGATCAGGAAAAACGCAGTGATATTCGCCAGCGTCTTGAGCAGCAAAAGAATCAAAAATTTACCTCGGTGTGGCTGGAACAATTAAAAGAAGATGCCAAAATTGTTGACAACCGAAGTCGCCTGTTGCAATAAAATTATTTCTATAATAATTAAAGGGTGAGGATTTTTTCTCACCCTTTTTTGTTTGTACCAACCTCACTTTCTTTATCTTTAGTTAAAGATATCCCTCTATGCCAACACCACCATCAAATAGCGATTCTGACTGGATGAAACAGGCAATCGAGCTTGCCAACAAGGGCAAAGGCTTTGTCTCTCCCAATCCGTTAGTGGGCTGTGTGATTGTTTCAGAAGAGGGAGAATTAATTGGCAAAGGTTACCACCAAAAATTTGGTGAAGAACATGCCGAAGTACATGCAGTAAAATCTGTAGAAAATCCGGAAAGGTTTGAAGGGGCAACAGTTTATGTAAACATGGAACCTTGTTCTCACCATGGAAAAACACCACCATGCGCTAATATGCTGGGTAAGTTGCCAATCAAGCGGGTAGTGGTGGCAATGAAAGATCCTAATACCCTGGTAAATGGTGATGGTATTTTACACCTGAGAAATCAGGGAATTGAGGTTGAAGTTGGTATTCTGAAGAAAGAGGCGGAAAAGCTGAATGAGTTTTTCATTTACCATCAAACCTTTGGACGGCCATTTATTACCCTCAAAATGGCACAAACGGCTGACGGTTATATCGCCGCAGCTGATGGTGAATCACAATGGATAAGTGGCAAAAAATCACGAAAAATGGTACACCGTTGGCGTGCTGAATATGATGCCGTCTTAGTAGGCAGAACCACTGTTATGGCAGATAATCCCAGCCTTACAGTGCGTCATGTAGCTGGCCGGCAGCCCAGGCGCGTAGTAATAGATGGCCCTTACGAACTTTCCAAAAACCTCAATCTTTTTTCAGATAAACACGAAGAAAAAACCATTATAATAACCTGCAATAAAGAAGCCTCCGCAACCGATGCCGACCCAATGCTGAAGGTTATGCAACAAAACTATTTTCGGGGTGAAGTTATTCAAACCACAAAAATGGATGGGCATGTAAATTTGTGGGAAGCTTTTAAATTATTGGGAGAAAAAAATATTACATCTGTTTTAGTGGAAGGAGGGCAACAACTTTCATCGGCATTAATCAGGCAGGGACTGGTAGATAAACTGGAACTTTTTATAGCCCCAAAATTACTGGGAGCCGGTACAAGATCACTGATAAATATTGGAATTAATAAAATGAATGAAATTGCCGATCTTAAAGATGTTGAATGGAAAAAAGTGGGCAACGATATGTTATTAACTGGTTACTTTTAAAATATGTTTACCGGAATTATTCAAGAAGTGGGAAAAGTAGAAAAGGTTAAATCGCTGGATGGCGGTGGAGTTGAGATGCGTATTTCCTGCTCCTTTGCAGAAACCTGCCACCATGACGAAAGCATTTCAATAAACGGCGCCTGTCATACTGTTACCGCTTTTGATGAAAAAACTTTTACGGTACAAAGTGTGGAAGAAACTCTGCGAAAAACCTCCATTGGTGATTTAACAAAAGGAGATCCGGTAAACCTGGAGCGATCTCTTACTCTCCAAAAAGGCCTGGAGGGGCATCTGGTTCAGGGACATGTAGACACCACCGGCACCATCATCAACATTGAAAAAGAAAAAACAGGCTGGTTGTTAACTGTGCATTATCCCGAAGAATTTACCAACATGATTGTTGGGCGGGGAAGCATTACAATGGAAGGAATCAGTTTGACTGTTGCCCGTGATGAGGATCTTCAATTTACTCTCGCAATTATTCCATATACCTGGGAGCATACAAATCTAAAACATAAATCCGAGGGCGATTTGGTCAATCTCGAATTTGATGTAATCGGGAAATACGTAACCAAATATCTGGCAGGAATGGGTAGAGATTTTATGTGATTTCATTTACTCCATCAAAATAATATCCGCTAATACTACTTCGGCGCCTGATCAAAAACCTCTTTCCAATCATCACTCAGAATATTTATCATTTGGCTGACTGCACCGCTTGATTCATTGGCAGTGATTGCAATCACTTCATCTCTTAATGCACGTGCCTTTTTATCATCTAAATTAAATTTATTCTTCAGAATTTGTATGCTTTCGTCGGCACTAGTTGTTCTTGTATTTTCCTGATGCCCCCTTAGGGTGTCGTAATCCAGCCAATCCGGTAAATGGGCTGTAAACTCTCTTGCTTCCTGATCAGACAGGGAACTGGCAATCATGCCTAAAACAGCTTTTACTGCTTCCTCGGCAGTTTCCTCATCGTTGATAAAAGCCATTGTTTCTACTAGCTGGGTATATGAATCCTGAACCTGCATAATGCTTCTCCTTAATTTATGGTTTCTCTTTTTAGCATTAAAACAGAATAATAATTAACACCATTTCCATAGAAAACTTGCTCGAACAAAATTTACTTCTTAAATATTGTACTGAGAACAAACCAGACATTTTCTTTGCGCTCCAATAAGCGACGGCTAAAGTATGGAAACCAGTCGCTACCAAAAGGAACATAAATCCTGGAATTGTATCCATCTTCAGCAAGTTGAATCATGGTTTCCTCACGCAGGCCGTAGAGCATCTGGAATTCAAAATTCTCCTTCGGGATATTCTGTTCTTTAGTATAAGATTTCATCCACTCTATCAATTCATCATCATGGGTTCCAAAACGGGGGAAGTCTGTTTTATTAAGAAGTACTTTGGCTTGTTCTTTAAAAGCCTCGCGAATGGCGATCATATTTTGATGCGCAATACTTTCAGATTCTTTGTAGGCTCCTTTTACCAGCCGGATATCAGCACCCATTTCTGCCAATTCATTAACATCATCTTTAGTTCGATAAAGGGCACTTTGCAAAACAGTTCCAACATGTTTGCCATAATCGGCAAAAGCTTCTTTAAAAATATCAATAGTATTTTGGGTATGATCAGAGCTTTCCATATCAATGCGAACAAATTGATCATGAATTCTGGCTACTTCTAATATTTTAAAAAGATTATCTCTGCAGTAATCCCGGTCAATATCTAAACCCATCATGGTAAGCTTTATGGAAATACTGCTGAACAAACCTTGTTCTTTTATCCCATCAAGCAGGCGGATGTATGCTTCTACAGTTTCATCTGCTTTCTTTCGGCTTTTTACATTCTCTCCAAGCAGATCTAAAGTTAACTTTAACTTTTTACTATTTAAATTTTTGGCAGTTGGAACAGATTCAACAAAAGATTCCCCGGCGACAAACTTTTTTGCTAATATGAACGGTAACTTCATTTCACTCCATTTTTTAAGGCGGCAAAATTTAATCAATTATAAAGAACTGCGCATTACACACAAAACTGTAACTCTACACAAATTTGTACGTCTAACTATCACAAGTTTCGATTTTAATAATGGACAAAAAAATGAGTACAGAAAACAGATACAAATGGAGCGTAGCACTAACAACTTTTATTTTTTTCGTGTTGTTATTGGCAGCAGTAAAAACGGGTTATGCACAATCAAAGGATGAGGCTTACACTGTAGAGAACTTCAACACCTCGGGAGATGTAAACCTGGAAGTGCAAACATCAGGAGGTAGTATAAAAGTAATTGGTTCTTCGAATGGGGAAGTAAGTGTTGAAATGTATGTACGCCATCGCGGAAAATATATAGCCCCGGGCGAGGCTAAATTAGACGATTATGAAATAGATATTTCACAATCTGGAAATACCATCAAAGCAATCTCCAAACGGGAATCCAGGGGCGGCTGGATTTGGAACCGGGATGGATATTCGATTTCATTCATAGTTTACACCCCCAATGAAACACGAACTCGATTAAAGACCAGCGGCGGGAGCTTGACTGCTAAAAACTTAACCGGGAGTCAGGAGCTGAGAACCAGTGGCGGCAGTATTACAACAGAAGGCATTGTGGGCAAGCAGTTACTAAAAACCTCAGGCGGCAGTATTAATATTACTGATACTCAGGGGGAGGTTGAAGCTAATACAAGCGGAGGTAGAATTATAGCAAAATCAGTAGTAGGTGGTATGGATGCCAGAACCAGTGGCGGCAGTATTACCCTCGAAGGGATGGAAGGAAATGTATCAGCCAAAACCAGCGGAGGCTCTATTCGTGCAGAAATACTTTCTCCTCATGATTTTATTGAACTGCGCACCAGTGGCGGAAGCATCGGGATCACAGTCCCTAAAGAAAACGGATATACTTTAGACCTGGATGGAAGCAGAGTTCGAACAGAACTTATTAATTTCAATGGTGAGTCGGAGCGGGATGAAATACGCGGCAAAATGAATGGCGGCGGAACTGTGGTCAGAGCCAAAACCAGCGGCGGTTCTGTAACCATGAATTATTTATAGAAAAGATTTTACTCCATACATAAAAGCTAAAGAAGCGAGGGATGATATCTCTCGCTTTTTTTATTAAGGATGGTGGTCGGTTCGCGGCAGAATTTTTCGTATATTAAAGGTTCGAAAAAATCCAAAGATATTTATGCCAACAGCAACAGAATCGGCTTCCAGGAAAGCAAAAAAACAAGAAGGAGAACGCCCCATAATTGTCAAGGGAGCGCGTACGCATAACCTTAAGAATATTGATGTAGAAATTCCCCGGAATAAAATAACGGTAGTTACCGGTGTTTCAGGTTCGGGAAAATCGAGCCTTGCCTTCGATACAATTTATGCGGAAGGGCAGCGGCGTTATGTAGAAAGCCTCTCCAGTTACGCCCGCCAATTTTTAGAACGAATGGATAAACCTGATGTTGACTTCATGCAGGGAATTTCTCCGGCAATGGCCATTCAGCAAAAAACCACTTCATCAAACCCCCGCTCTACGGTAGGTACTACTACAGAAATTTATGATTACGTGCGGCTCATGTTTGCACGAATTGGAAGAACCCTTTCCCCGATTTCCGGAGAAAGGGTAAAAAAGGACTCTCCACGAACAGCCATCAAGAAGTTATATGAGAGTCAGGAAGAAGGTGAGCGGTTTTATGTACTTCATCCCATCCCACATCACGAAAAAAAGAAGCTGGATGAAGAACTGAAAGTCCTAAAAGAAAAAGGATTAACCCGGCTGCTGAATGTGGAAGATGAAAGTATTTTAGATATAACGACAGATAATATAGATCGCAGGAAATTCAAGCCAAAAAAATACCGGGTACTTATTGATCGCCTGGTATTGAAAGATGACGAAGCCACCCGAACCCGTATTGCCGATTCACTGGAAACTGCTTTCCAGGAAGGCGCCGGAAGGTGCTCCATCATGATGAAAGATGGAGAAGAGCTGCCGTTTAGTGAACGTTTTGAGTTGGATAGCATGGAATTTACCGAACCCACACCGCAGATGTTTTCCTTCAACAATCCTTTTGGTGCCTGCAACAAATGTGAAGGATTTGGTCGTGTGGCCGGAATTGATGAAGACCTTGTTATTCCTGATCACCAAAAAACTATACGAAATGGAGTAATTGCTCCTTTTAATTCGCCTAAATACAGTGCGCATTTGCGGGATTTAATTAAAGTATCTGCACGTGAGAAATTTTCCATTGACACACCCTATTCCGACCTCCCCAAAGAAGTGAAGGAGGTGATTTGGAAGGGAAAAGATAAATACATCGGGATTTGGAAATTTTTTGATGAAATAAAAAATCAATCCTATAAAGTTCATATGCGTGTATTGTATTCCCGTTATCGCGGGTACAGCCGGTGCCCGGAATGCGAGGGATTTCGGGTACGAAAAGACGCACTGTATGTGAAAGTAGGAGATCTTCATATTGGAGAAGTTTCGGAGCTTACGATCGGCCACGCCCGGAAATATTTTGATGAACTGGAACTCACTGAATATGAAGAAGGTGTAGCCGGGCAAATCTTATATGAAATACGAAAACGATTAAAATATCTGGATGAAGTAGGGCTGGATTATCTCACCTTAAACCGTCTCGCAAATACGCTAAGTGGTGGAGAATCGCAGCGTATAAGTTTAGCCAATGCCTTGGGGAGTTCACTTATCGGAAGCATGTATGTACTGGATGAACCCACCATTGGGCTGCACCCGAAAGATAACAACCGGCTTATAAAAATTCTGGAATCGCTGCGGGATATTGGAAATACAGTTCTGGTGGTAGAACACGATTCCGAAATGATGAAAGCCGCAGACAACATTATTGATATTGGCCCTTTTGCCGGAACCCATGGGGGCGAGGTAGTTTTCAGTGGAACATATAATAATCTTCTTAAAGCTGATTCACTGACGGGGAAATTTTTAAGTGGGCGCAAGGAAATTCCCATCCCCCAAAAAAGAAGAAAAGGCAGCGGGAAATCTATTATGCTGGAAGGGGCCTCAGAACACAATCTCAAAAATGTAAGCGTGGAATTTCCGCTGGGGATGATGACGGTAGTAACCGGCGTTTCCGGTTCGGGAAAATCTACCCTTGTGCACGATACTCTTTACGCAGGCATTCAAAAACATATCGGCACGTATAACGATAAAGTTGGTCGCTTCAAAAACCTCTCGGGAATGGCTGTTGTACATGGCGTGGAAATGGTGGACCAAAGCCCAATTGGGCGATCTTCGCGTTCAAATCCTGCAACTTATACTAAATCCTTTGACGGAATCCGTGACCTGTTCTCGAATACCAAAGCAGCTAAAATTATGGGCTATACGCCCGGCCATTTTTCCTTCAACGTGCCGGGCGGAAGGTGTGAAAATTGTCAGGGCGAGGGTGTGCAGCGAATTGAAATGCAGTTTATGGCTGATATAGAATTAACCTGCGAGGTTTGCCACGGAACCCGGTTTCGGAAAGATGTACTCAGCGTGAAATATCGCGGACAAAACATTCACAACGTTCTGGAAATGCCGGTTTCTGAAGCCATTGATTTTTTCGTTGATGAAGCTTCAATCGTAAATAAATTACAGCCGCTTGAAGATGTAGGATTGGGATACCTAAAACTGGGGCAAAGTGCCACAACACTCTCTGGCGGAGAAGCACAACGGGTGAAGCTGGCACGATTTCTATCCCGAAAAAATAATGATCACACCCTCTACTTTTTTGATGAACCCACCACCGGGCTTCATTTTGAAGATGTAACAAAGTTGCTAGATTCTTTTAATGAACTGGTTACCCTGGGACATTCGGTGATTATAATTGAGCATAACCTGGATATTATAAAATGTGCCGACTGGATAATTGACGTTGGGCCTGAAGGAGGATTTGGAGGCGGACAAATTGTTGCAGAAGGAACTCCAGAAGATATTATGAAGGAAGAAGAAAGCTACACCGGACAATATTTGGAGGCTTATTTGAGCAAAGATTAGACTTATAGAAATTCGAAATTATTTTGTCACATTTCATCTTTATAAAGCTCTTGTTATAAATTAATATTAACAAGAAAACTATTACACCTTATGAATTCTAAAGTATTTACACGTACAATTCTTTTTATCGCCATTTTTGCCTTTACAGCAGTTCAGGCTCAAGCACAGATCTTGCCCGAATTTGGAGTAAAAGGAGGATTAAATTTATCTACTACTACAAACACAGATGATGTAGCATTTAAACCAGGCTTTGTAGCGGGAGCTTTTATAAAGATAAATGTGCCCGTTTCGCCCATCTCGGTTCAGCCAGAAGTTTTATTTGCACAATATGGTGCTAAAGCGGCAGACGGCGGTGAAGAATCGCAGCAGTTAGATTACATACAGGTACCGGTACTTTTAAAAGTTGGATTTTCTCCACCCCTTTCCCTGGCTAAACCATATGTTTATGCCGGTCCATATGCAGGGTTCAATACCCGCGCGGAAGCAGAAACTGATGACGGAAATTTTGACATCTCTGATGCAGTTAGCGACACCGATTACGGAATAGCCGGAGGTATTGGTTTGGATGTGATGAGTTTCAATATCGATCTTAGATATACTGCCGGCTTGACTAATATATTTGAAGATGCCGACGCAAAAAATAACGCCCTTTCACTTACACTTGGGATTGCCTTTTAATTGGCGCAGTGAATATAAGTGGAGAATTAAAGGGAGCATAAGCTCCCTTTTTTATCGAAAAACATCCACAAGTTTAAAAATGTCTTCTAAAGTGCCATTAATAAAACTTAGATTTACTCCTCTCATTTCGTTATATAAGACGGGCTAATTAGAATTAATACTTTATTGTGTTTTACAGGCTATTACTACTAAACTGGCGGATTTTCATTTCCAACCTAAACCGCTTTCAACTGCTGCTAACTATTGGGTATGTACTGTTCTTGATCATAATGCTGGTAAATTTAATTGGCACCGCAGTAGTAGTAGTTTTAATGGATACTGATCCTTGGATGCAGCTTCAGGTTCCGTGGCTTACTCCTGAAATATATTTATTCATACTATTGGTTTTCGCCAATTCCTATTGGGTAATGCATTTTTCCTTTACAAACCTGCGGCTGATGAACATTGATGAAAACCGTAAGCTGCTGGGTTTCGGTTTTCCACTCAAAAGGCTAGCCACATATTTAACCTTAATCGGATTTTGCCACCCCGTTAATATCATATACAATCTTACATGGCTGGTTTTTCTATCGGTACAGATACGTTATGCTTACCAGATTCCTGTAGTTATTGCAGCAGTCACACTTAATTATGTCCTGATTTATTCCATCAAGCACAGGTTTATTCGTATTGTGGAAAAAAGATTCATAGCCGTGGTGGTGGGTTTTTTATTTTTTGTGTTTGTACTATTCCAGGCCATTACACTTTTTACCACTAACTCCCAGGAATATTTTGCCAGGTTTTTACCGGAAGCAGAGTTAGTAAATACTTTTCTCTCATGGCTGCCCGGCGGTATGCTTGTGCAAACAGCACGTGTTGAATATGGCTGGACAAATGCATCCATACTATTTCTTTTTGGGGTGATTTTGGTGGGACTTATTGTGATAGATCATTTCAATAAAACACGGGAAGATTTGCAGAATCCTGGCCTTAAAAAAGTGGAAGAAGAAACCAGCAGATTATGGAATGTCCTTCGGAAAATTTTGGGGCTTAATGCCGGTAAATATTATTTCTATGTGATGAAACACCCCTACAATCGCCTGCAAGTCCTCACATTAACTATTATTCCGATTGTTTACGTGCCGTTATTGATGAGTGTAGACTATCCGCTGGCTCAAACTATTCTAATTCCAACTATTTTGGCTGGAATCCCTGTGGCCCTTTTGGCAATGGGAATGGCAAATATGTATGGCTATGAAAACCGGGAATTTCTATTGCATCTGCAATTTCCCATAAGTTTAGAAAAACAACTAAAAGAGCGTTTTCTTGGGGTCATAACCCTGCCACTGCTGGTTTTTTACCTGATAACTTTTTTTGAACTGCTGGTAATTCCTGAAATTGGCAGTGCTATGCAAATATTTGTAGCTAATACCTTTTTCTTTTTGATGTTCATGCTGCTGTTTGTGTGGAGTTCCTATTTTCAATATAAAAAAGCAACCTATTCATCCTTCAGTTATAAGCACCCTATTATTCCGCAAAAAATAACCTTTGCCATTTCCTTTTTGATCTTTACGATGGGTTACTTCATTTTCGTGCCGTTAAACGGCCTGGAGTGGTATCGACAAACAATCATGATTTCGGTAATAGTATTTATGGTAGTATACCTGTGGCGCCATATGGATGTATTAGTAAATCTTTTTAAAAAACGAGTATTGATGAGGTTATGGAACGAGCTGTAGAAATCACACAACTGGTAAAAAAATACGAAGAAACACCTGTGCTGCAGGAATTGGATTTAACTATTCCCAAAGGAACAATATTCGGGTTAATTGGCCCAAATGGTGCCGGCAAAAGCACGCTTATTGGTGTTCTTACAGGGTTGCTGAATTTTGAAGGAGGGCAGGTTTTAATTCATGGAATGGAGCTGATTCCAAAAAATGAGGAAGTGATAAAGAAGATAACCTCTTCTGTTTTGCAGCCACCGCTGCTGTTTGAACAGTTCAGTAGCCTCGAATTCGTAGAATATGTGTGTGACGTTTATGAAATACCCAGAAAGGGCTTATTTGAGAAAGCCTATTCGTTAATGGACTTTTTTGATATAAAAGATTTCGCCCGAATAAAGGTGAATAAGCTTTCATCCGGAAGCCGCAAAAAGCTGGCTTTTATTGTCTCGGTTTTAGTAGAGCCAAAATTGCTTATGCTGGATGAACCTTTTGAAGCGGTTGATGTGATTTCCATCGAACGGATGAAAACCATCATTAGAAAACTAAAAGCAAAAGGAGTAACTATAATTGTTACCAGCCACATACTCGAAGTGGTGGAAAACCTCTGTGACGATATTGCCATTTTGCATAAAGGAAAAATCGAAGCCTACCTGGATGCAATAAGCCGCAAAGAACTCCAAAAAGACGCCAGTCTTCACGAAATTTTTGAAAAATATGTGCAGGTAGAAAAGAAAGATAACATTGTAGATTGGTTGTGAGATGCTACACCACTATAATTATTGCAGATAAATTTCAATAAATTAGGAA
This sequence comes from Balneolaceae bacterium, assembly GCA_040877545.1. Classification (GTDB taxonomy): domain Bacteria; phylum Bacteroidota; class Rhodothermia; order Balneolales; family Balneolaceae; genus Gracilimonas. The sequence continues at coordinate 47,144 of JBBDNN010000063.1, read as the reverse complement.
AAATGGATTTAGCAAGTGATTTAAGAACACCTAAAAATAATTTAAAAGAATTTCATGATACAGCTTTTAGGGCTCTTAGTTATATGCCTGAGGTAATAACAAACTCTAACTTCAGAAATAATTTTGTAATTCATGAATCAACGAATGCTGGAAGTACTAAATTTCTGCGACCCGTCAATACTGCTTTATTCATAGAGTCACCTTCTTTATTTAAAGAAAAATATGCTACATGTATTTCTTATTTTGAAACGATCAAAGAATCAAGAGGAGAGAGAACCTTTGGTAGTGAGGCATTAAGTGATATTGATTCGGTGATATATACTATCCACCAATCAATAGGATGTGGCATGGATCTTCTTATTAATTCCAACAGTGCAAGAAAGCATCTGGGCAATCGGCTTGAAGAGCTTATGAGATGTGTATTTAATGCCATTGGTGTTACTAATAAAAGAATTGTATTAAAAATACCTTATGAACATGAAGGGAAAACAAGAACTTATAAATGTGAAAATGACCTGATACTTTCCCCCTATAAAAAAGTAAAATCTTCTTCCACTAATATTGATGAAAAAGAGATAGTAGTGTCTGCAAAAACATCATCAAAGGACAGAATGGGTAAAATATTTATTGATAAAATACTCTTACAAGAATTTGTGGGTCATGATTTAAAAGTAATAGGCATCTTTTTAAATGATGTGCAAAGAAAAAAGACCGACAATATTAGTTATACATTAGTATCAGGTTTATTTATGGTTTATACAAAGTTTTTGACTCCCTTAGAAGGAGTATACTATCTGGACTCTCCTCCACAAGCAAAAAAGGAACCTTATGACAGGTATATGCATAAATTTTCCGATTTGGTTACAAAACAGGTTTGGGAAATGCTAACCTCTTAATTCTAATCTTCTTTGTCTTGCAGAATAATCGTCTTCACCTTCCCTAATTCTATTAATATGCTCAATGTCAGTTAATCTTTGCTGAATGGTGTGGCAATAATCTTTATTTAATTCAGAACCAATCCAACGCCTTTTAAATGCTTCAGCAACTGCATAGGTAGTTCCAGAGCCTCCAAAAGGATCTAAAATAATATCAGTTGAATTTGAAGAAGACAAGATGATTCGCTTAAGTAGTTCTACAGGTTTTTGAGTTTCATGATCGAATCTTTCCCAAGAGCCATTTGACAAGGTTGGTATTTCTAAAACATCTTTCGGTTTTGCACCTAAGGGATGTGGTTCCCAGGTATAATTCTTCCCATTCTCATTCCCATTTGAGTATTGAGAAGAATCCGCTTGTTTCCTTTTGGGATATTTTAAGGTATGCTTATTATATGGAATTCTAATTGGATCTTGATTGAATGTGAATTTTTTCGATTTACGAAAATGTAATATGCTTTCATGTGATCTTCCCCAATCTCTACCCAGGTTTGCTTTATTCCTGTAAAACCACACAAGCCATTTACAACCTTTAAAAAGTTTGGAAGAGCTCCATTTAATGTCCGCTAATATTTCAGAAAAGCCACAGATATAAATAGATCCCGTATCTTTTAATACTCTTTCTGCTTTTTCTATCCATTCCATCGACCACTCTACATACTCCTTTTGTGATGAAAAGGAATCCCATTCGGCTTTTTTTATATTGTAAGGAGGATCAGCAAAAATTAAATCAACTGAATTAGAGTCGAGGCTATCTAACAGGTCATTGCAATCACAATTATAAAGGGTTCCATGGGAAGTTTTAAGGAAAGGAGAATTTAAGTCTAGAATTGATTTATTAGGTTTATATAAAACCTCAACTTCCTTAACCAAATCAGAAATTTGCTCTTCTGTATAGACACGATAATTATTTATAGGATGTCGAAGACATTTAAATTTTCCGCTTTTATCCCATCGACGAAGAGTATCTTTACTTACATTTAATCTTTTAGCAGCCTCACTAATTCGAATATATTTACTCATATGTTATACATTTGTTAACCTTGTGCAACATTGGGCATTCTACTGTTTCTGAAGTTTTAAATCAAGGAATATTTAATTTAATTTTTGAAAAATATGTACAGGTAAAGAAAAAAGATAACATAGTGGAATGGCTGTGGATTTTCGTGATGCTTAAATATTTTCAAGCCTAGAAGAAGTAGGTTTAAAAATCACGAACCAATTTGTCTGAAAATAGTTTATATGTATAAATAGAATGAGGTGAGGTTAAAAAATGAAATTCTGCAAAAGTAATAATCATAGTCCTGTTAAAGAGTTTCTGAATGCTTTGCCGCCAAAAGATGCTCAAAAGGTAGCGTGGGTGTTAAAGCTTGCAGAAGAGTCTGGGTGGATACCTGCCCAGTACTTTTTTCAGGAGGATGAAGATGTAGACCTGTGGGAAATTAGGATCACGGTAGAGATCAAAAATTATTGGATGCTCGCTTTCAGGCATCAAGATGAATGGATAGTTTGTAACGCGGATTTTTCTACTAAAACACACAAAGCATTTCAAAAAGAAAAGGACGAAGTCCGGGAACAGGCAAGAAATTATAAAGCACCTTTTCATTTACTATCCGGTAACCATTTGGATAAATATATCAAGAAAAGAAAGCGGGAGAATGAAGTTTTTAAAGAAGGTTTTGATGAAGGCTACCTGTTATTTAAAGTCGGGGCTATTTTGCGCCAAACCAGACAAACAGCGGGCCTTACACAGGCAGAAATAGCCGAAAAGTTAGATATGAGCAGTTCTTTGATATCCAGGATTGAAAATCATGCCGAAGATTTAGATATAGATACTCTTCAAAACTATGTGAAAAACTGGACCAAAAAATTAAAGACAGTTTTAACCCCTTAACATCAAGTGCCGGTAAATGTTAGGATAATTTCCCCTATTCCCTCAAATATTGTATCATCATTAAAATTGCAACTTAATATTTTGATGATGAGAACATTTATATACGCTTTTCTTACTTCTATAATTTTTTCCGCCACTATTATAGCTCAGGAGCGGCCAGATCCCGCCACTCCACAGGGCGAGAATCTTCAATATCCAGAAGGATGGACAGTTCGGTTAGATCACTCTATGCCAGAGGCAGTTATTGGCTCAGATCCAGATTCCTCAGATATTTATTTTGTGAATATGACGCCCGGCTGGCATGTGACCACTGGTCCGGCCGGTATTTTTTACCATCCCGCTAATACTGCCGATGGAAATTATACTTTGGAGGCCACCATATATTTATTCGATCCCGGCGAGAGAAACAGGGAAGCTTTTGGTGTATTTTTTGGCGGAGAAAATCTTGATATGGAAAATCAGGAGTATCTTTATTTCCTGATACGCAATACCGGTGAGTTTCTCATTAAAAGCAGAACAGGGGATGAAACAAGTTTAATAAAAGACTGGACAGCAAATGATGCTATTGTTAAATATGAAAATTCAGGTGGAGATGAATCTTCCGGCAAAAATGATCTGTCGGTAGCTGTCTCGGACCAAAATCTCACCTTTACAATTAATGGGCAAGAAGTAGCACAAGTAAATTCAGAAGGTTTGAAGACAGATGGATTAGTAGGCCTGAGGATCAACCATAGTATTAATGTTCATGTCTCAAACCTGCGTATTGTTGAATAGAAGACGTATTAAAAGTAGATGTATAAGGGAAAGATTCTGAACCAATGATTGCATGAGCAACTAAAATTCACCTGCAAGCATTTCGCAGATATCTTCTAATAAGGTACGTTGTTCCTTTGTGATGGAATTTTTGGTGTTTGAATCGATATCCAACTGAGCTACAAAACGGCCTTCTTTCATAATGGGAACTACGATCTCCGATTGTACCTCAACACTGCAGGAAAGATAATTCTCTTCACCATGTACATCCTGAGAGACAAAAGTTTCGTGGCTAAGTGCTACTTGCCCGCAAATTCCTTTTCCAAAAGGTATCCGGGTGTGGTCGGTGGATGGCCCCACAAAAGGTCCTAACACAAGTTCACGGGCACCGCCAGAATCAGCAAGATAAAACCCCACCCAATTAAAGGTTTCAACCTCATCAGCAAGTAATTCGCAAATGGCAAAAAGCTTTTCATGACGGGTGATTTTTTTCTCTAAAATATGTTCAACCTCAGGTATAAATTTGTCATACAAGGTGAGTTCAGCAGTGCTCATAGTTTTCAATTTTGTGGATCAAGTGAATCAAATTTCCTTAGAGTGTAATTAAAGTTTAGCTTTGATAAAAGTCTAAAAACAGGATAATGAAATACTCCAAAAGCTGTGTATCTTTGCCGCCATTATGGAAGAGTTTTTTAAAAATATAATCCCCTTTTCAACCCAGGTCATGAGTATAGCGGCTTTATTCTTTGCCGGCTTTTCCTCACTTTTTTCAGTGGTGAATCCATTTGCCGCCATGCCTATCTATATCTCCCTAATGGAAGGCCATACCGACAGAGAGAAAATTCATACTGCCCGGAAAGCTTCCGTTTATATGTTTTTCGTCCTCATAACTTTTTTATTGATAGGAACCTACATTCTCAGCTTTTTTGGAATAAGTCTTCCCGGTATTCAGGTTGCCGGTGGTTTGGTGATTGTGCGTGCAGGATTTTCTATGCTGAATCCGGAAAGTGGCGGGAGAAAACTCACCAAAAAAGATGAGGTAGCGGCGATGGAAAAAGAAGATGTATCATTTAGCCCGCTTGCACTACCATTGCTTTCGGGGCCGGGAAGTATTGCCGTTGTTATTGGTTTTGGTTCTGAAGCGCAGGGAATTACAGACTATGTTGTAAATGGTGCCGCAGTATTGGTAACTGTATTACTTGCATACGGAATCCTTCGTGTAGCTCCATCGTTGGTAAAATATATTGGTAAAAATGGAATGACCGTCATTACTCGTATGATGGGTTTTATAGTATTGGCAATTGGAGTTCAGTTTATAATAAATGGAATCTCTAAATTTTTTGGGATAGGATGATGGATCTGAATCAATTGATCTTATATGATGATTGGGCAAACCAACGCGTTTACAGCGTGCTTGAAAAGTTGCCGGAATCCACACCGCGAACTAAAATTTTTGGTCTTTTTGCACATTTATTAAGTACACAAAAAGTGTGGTATAACAGGATAAAATCTGCCGATGAAAAAGCAGAAATATGGCCGGAACTTTCTTTGATTGAAATGGCAAAACTGATGAGTGAAAATCCAAAGAAATTAAAATCCTTAATTTCAAAAAAGCATGAAGAAGTATCTTATCTAAACTCTTCCGGTAACAGGTTTCAAAATACCATCGAAGAAATTCTGTTCCATCTTATCATTCACGGGCAGCACCACCGTGCACAAATTGCAATTCTACTGAGGCAAGCAGGTACCACGCCGCCGGCAACAGACTATATTTTTTATTTAAGGGAATGAAAAAGGATGCCTGAAAATCTTTCGCAGAATATATAATTACAATTAACCAGCCTATTTATTAGTTTCTTCGCTTTCAGCTAATAATAAACGGAACAGCCCTGATTTACATAGAAGAATTTCTCGCAGCATTTTCATCTTTCATGTGGGGATACCCGCTCGTAATCCTGCTGGTGGGTGGAGGATTATTTTTTCTAATCTCATCTGGTTTTACCCCTTTCCGCTTTTTCTTCCACGCGATTGATGTAGTTCGTGGAAAATACGATAACCCCGATGATCCCGGGGATATCAATCATTTTAAAGCACTATCTACAGCTCTTGCTTCTACTGTCGGTATGGGGAATATCAGCGGGGTGGCAGTGGCCATTTTTATGGGCGGCCCCGGCGCTCTTTTCTGGATGTGGATGAGTGCTATAGTTGGAATGGGAACCAAATTTTTCACCTGTACACTTTCCATTATGTATCGCGGGAAAGATACAGAAGGTAAAATTCAGGGCGGACCGATGTATGTTATCCAGGAAGGTCTCAGTAAGAAATGGATGCCGCTGGGATATCTTTTTGCCGTAGCCGGACTTTTTGGCCCGCTTCCCATTTTTCAGACAAATCAGCTGGTACAGATTTTAAGAGATCTAATTTATATCCCGAATGGCTGGGTTGAGGCTGATACTGCTTTTACTGGAAACCTGCTAACAGGCATTATTCTTGTAGGTTTGGTTTCCCTGGTAATTTTTGGAGGAATCACACGCATTGGAACAGTGGCGTCTAAACTTGTTCCGGCTATGGTGGTGATTTATGTAGTCTCGGTACTTTTTATACTTGCCGTTCACATCCAGGAAATTCCCTACTATCTTGGTTTGATTGTAACGGATGCATTTACCGGAAAAGCATTAATGGGTGGGGCAGTTGGTCAGCTGATCATACTTGGGGTACAACGCGCGGCATTTTCAAATGAAGCAGGAATTGGAACTGAATCGCTGGCTCACGGTGCCTCTAAAACCAGGGAACCGGTTCGGGAAGGATTGGTTGCCATGATGGAGCCGGCAATTGATACACTGATAGTTTGCACCATGACTGCCCTTGCTATTCTAACCACAGGCGTGTGGCAGAGCACGGAAGCGAACGGGGTTACGCTAACGCTAAATGCATTTAATGAAGCATTGCCAACTTTTGGTACTTACTTATTACTAATTTCAGTATTTACTTTTAGTGTCAGTTCCATGCTTTCTTACTCTTATTATGGTTCCAAATGTTTGGGTTATATGATAGGAGCTGAGAGACAGCATTGGTACAACTATTTTTATGTATTCTCCATCATATTTGGAGCCATTGCTTCTATTGATGCGGTAATAAACCTGATCGATGGCATGTTCGCATTGATGGCTATTCCAACCATGATTTCCACTTTACTACTTTCCTCAAGAGTACGCGCTGCTGCTAAAGATTATTTCAAGCGGTTAACAGAAGAAGGTTTTATAGAGTATAAAGGCAAAAGCACATAATTCTCTGGAAGGGCGCGTAATTATGTAGACGGTGGTTTTTGAATTGGGATTCGTGGGATTTAGGGATGTACAGGATGATGAGTTTATGGGTTGTTATTGAGTTTTGGCTCCAGAAGACTTGGGATGGGATAATCTGTTGAAGATTACTTTAAAGAAGAATCCCCTAATCCCATAATCTGGCGAATCCCAATTCAGAAGACAGTGGCCGTTTGAATTGGGATTCGGGGGATTTAGGGATGTATAGGATGATGAGTTAAAGGGTTATTATTGGATTTTGGCTCTAGAAGACTTGAGATGAATAAATACTCTCTTTCAAGGATTTTAATGTTTTTGTTATACCATCTTCTTTCAGATATTCCCTCACCATATGATATTACCGATACAAACATAACAATCCCCTTTTTATGAAACGACTGCTATCTCTTCTCATCCTCTCACTTTTTACCCTTCACACATCAGCCCAAACACCTACAATTTCCGAGAGAACAGAAGGACTCCAAAAAACAGAAGGCTTTTATAATTATTGGTATGATGAAGCCAAAGATCAACTATGGCTGGAAATAGACAAGCTCGACACTGAATTTTTATATGTGAATTCTTTGACTGCCGGAATTGGCTCAAACGACATTGGCTTGGATCGTGGGCAACTTGGGGATACACGAGTTGTCTATTTCGAACGGCGAGGCCCAAAAGTAATGATGGTTCAACCCAACTATAGTTTTCGTGCAGAGACCGACAATGAGCTGGAAAAGAAATCTGTCAAAGAAGCTTTTGCCTCTTCTATTTTGTGGGGATTTGAAATAGGAGCGGAAGAAGACGGCAATATTCTGATTGACCTCACTCCTTTTTTGTTGCGGGATGGACATGGCATTCCCGCTCGGCTGCAGCGATCAAATCAAGGCTCTTACAGCTTGGATAAAGACCGCTCGGCGTTGTATAAAGAAGCTATTCTCAACTTCCCCAAAAACACAGAATTTGAAGTCATTCTAACTTTCCAGGGAAGCAATCCCGGCAGATTTGTACGTTCAGTTGTTCCCACACCGGAAGCCATTACTGTCCGGCAGCATCACTCTTTTGTGGAGCTGCCGGATGATAATTATGAGAAACGAAAATTTGACCCACGTGCCGGATTTTTTGGAATTTCATATCAGGATTATGGAACTCCGATTGATGAAGAGATCACTAAGCGTTTTATTGCCCGGCACCGCCTTCAAAAGAAAAATCCGGATGCAGAAATGAGTGAGCCGGTGGAACCTATCGTGTATTATCTTGATAATGGAACACCGGAACCGGTAAGAAGTGCACTGCTGGATGGCGCCCGCTGGTGGAATCAGGCTTTTGAGGATGCCGGTTATAAAAACGCATTTATTGTGGAAGTACTTCCCGAAGATGCACATCCTTTAGATGTACGGTATAACGTGATTCAATGGATTCACCGCTCCACCCGCGGCTGGTCTTATGGAGCTTCGGTTCGTGATCCAAGAACAGGGGAAATTATAAAAGGACATGTTTCGCTGGGTTCGCTGCGGGTGCGGCAGGACTTTTTGATTGCCGAAGGTTTACTTGCTCCTTATGGTGAAAATGCTGAAGAAAATTCAGCTATGCAGGAGATGGCTCTGGCAAGAATACGACAGCTCTCGGCTCATGAGGTCGGCCACACTCTTGGGATAATGCACAACTTTGCCGCCAGTACAAATAATGAGGCTTCGGTAATGGATTACCCACACCCGCAGCCGGTAATAGAAAATGGTGAGATAAATTTATCCAATCCTTACAGTATTGGAATAGGTGAATGGGATAAAATGGCAGTCACCTATGGTTATCAGGATTTTCCGGAAGAAATTGATGAAGAAGCTGCACTGGATATTTTTCTGGAAGAGACTTACAGTGCGGGTTTAAAATTTATTTCTGATCAGGATGCCCGTCCTCAAAGTGGTGCTCATCCCGATGCACATCTCTGGGAATTTGGAGACAACATCGTAGAACAACTCCCAAAAATTATGGACATCAGAAAAACAGCACTTGGTAATTTTGGGGAAGCAAATCTCAAGCAGGGGAAACCACTGGCGATGCTTCAGGATGTGCTGGTTCCGATCTATTTCTTTCACAGATATCAGGTTGAGGGAACAGTGAAACTGGTTGGCGGTTTAGATTACAATTATAAAATTAAAGGGGATAATCAGCCATTGCCGGAGATAGTTTCAAAAGCAGTTCAGGAAAATGCACTGGCTGAATTATTGAAAACAATCGATCCAGAAGCGTTGGCAGTTCCGGAGAACTTGCTTGATCTAATTCCGCCCCGCCCGGCAGGAATGGGGTATTCCAGAGAATTATTTAATGGAAACACCGGTCCAACCCTGGACGCACTGGGAATTGCTGAGACCGCAGCTGATTTAACTGTGAACCTGTTACTAAATCCTGCCCGCGCAAACCGGTTGATTGAGTATTCAGCTCGGGATAGCAACCTGAGTCTTGAAAAAGTACTGGGTGATTTGGTAGCAGCAAGTTGGGATAAGAATCCTGGTGAAGGATATTTTGGTGCTGTTCAGCGAGTGGTAAATCATGTAGTGCTAAAAAATATAATTGAGCTTGCGGGCTCAGAACAGGCAAATCCCGCCACAAAAGCGGTAGCTCATAATAAACTGGCGGAGCTGCAAAGCCAGTTAAATTCCCGGGATGATGCAGACAGCAGATATGGCGCTAATACCATCAGCAGGTTCTTCACAAATCCCGAAGAATTTGAGGTTCCCCAAACACCCGAGGCTCCTCCGGGCTCGCCCATTGGTTCTGACGCGTTGTTTTATTGCGAATTTTAATAGAGGTACAAGGTGCATTAGTTTTTTCACTTGACTAAAAATTTTGGCTCTATGAAAATAATCCCCCCTGAAGCACTTCTTGAAGCATATTCCCAGGGGGTTTTTCCGATGGCTGATAGTCGTGAAGAGGAGAATGTGGAGTGGTATTCTGCCCGCAAACGTGGGATTATTCCGATCGGTAAATTTCATGCATCGAAAAATCTTCGAAGGATAATCCGCCAAAAACGATTTGAAATTAAGATAAATCATCAGTTCCGAAAAGTGGTGGGGGAATGTGCCAACCGCGATACAACCTGGATCAATGATCTTATAATTGACTCCTATGAAATATTAAGTGAAACGGGAAATGCCTACAGTGTGGAGTGTTACAAAGATGGCAAGCTTGCCGGGGGCTTGTATGGGGTGAAGTTAGGGGCGGCTTTTTTTGGTGAAAGCATGTTTAAAAAAGTCAAAGAAGCGGATAAAGTGGCCATGTATTATTGCCATCAAATCCTGCAAGAAAACGGATTTTTACTTTGGGACACTCAGTTTTATCACAAGCACCTGGCACCGTTTGGCTGCATCGAAATTGGTGCGAAGGAGTATGATAAGATGCTGCAAACAGCCTTAGAGAATGAGGCTGCTTTTTCTTTGGTGTAAAGCTTGCAACTATTTTTCACCAAACCTGTAGTCTCTTGCGCAGGTTCAATAATCTGCTAAATCTTTTGTACTATCGATTATCCACCTCCAATAATGCTCAAAAAATAAATCATGAAATTATCTTATCTGGTTCTTCTTGCCCTTCTTCTTCAGGCTAATTTTACTAACGCTCAAACGCTCCCCATAAAAGAAGTACCTGTTTCAGTTGGCGAAATGGTGAATGATTCTTTACAAAACGGCAGCATTCATACTTACACCATTAAGGTAGATTCAGCTCAATTCGTTTTCGGCCAAGCCAATCAGAAAACAGTTGATGTGGTTGTAACCGTTTATGACCCAGATGAAGAACAGGTTGCTACCTTCGATGGCCCCGGCAGAGGAAGTGAATCTTTTCAATTTGATACTGAAACGAGTGGAGAATATCGAATTGAAATTAAGCCTTTTGAGGAGGAAACAGGAGAGTATTCTTTAATAATATCCATGGCAGAGCCGACAGCAAAAGACCCTGCCGGCCGGGTAGATCAGCTCATGATTGAATATACCGGAGATAATGTGCCTGGCGGCGCGGTAATGGTGATGAAAGATGATGAAATCATTTTTTCGGAATCTTATGGAATGGCAAATCTCACTTATGCTATACCTTTTGAAATCGATACCCGCCATAATATCGGTTCAACTTCCAAACAATTTACAGCATTCGGAATTACTCTTTTAGCCGATCAAGGTAGGCTTTCCCTGGATGATGACATCAGGAAATACATACCGGAACTCCCCCAGTTTAGTGATACCGTCACCCTCAGAAATCTGCTGACTCACACCAGTGGATATCGTGAATTTTTGAATACACTGGCCATGACCGGGCAGGATATCAGTAGTCCGGTTACCCAGGAAAAAGTAATCGAAATTGTGCAAAGACAGCCGGAGCTGCAAAATATCCCTGGCGAAGAGTTCAACTACAACAACACCGGATTTGTATTAATGACTATTGTGGTAGAACGAGTCACCGACACTCCTTTTCCTCGCTGGATGAAGCAGAATGTATTTGAGCCGCTGGGTATGAACCTTACGATGGTTAGAGAAAATCAATCTCAGGTAGTTCCGGGGCGATCGCAGGGCTATATGCCTGCCGAAGATGGCGGATATAAAGAGGCAACAGATTTGGGTGGCGCGATGGGGGCTGGTGGTATCTATACCAGCGTGGGAGATTTGGCAAATTGGATCAGAAATCTCAATAACCCCAACGTTGGTAATGCAGACATTATAGAGAAAATGGCCACCCCATTTGAATTAAACAATGGGAGTTCAACCCAGTATGGCCTGGGGCTTTTTCTGCAGGAATACAAAAGCTTGAAATATATCCATCATGGCGGAGCTGATATAGCACATCGTTCGATGTTAATGTATTTTCCAGAAATAAATGCAGCCGTGGTAACACAAAGTAATTATGGCTCTTTTCGGGGAGACATCTCCCAAAAAGTGGCCGATGTATTTTTTGAAGAATACTTTGAAAGACAAGAAGATGAACCAAAAGAAGATGTGAATGAACAGCCGGAAGATTACGATTATAATCCGGAAAATTTTGATCTGCTTACCGGGAGGTATGAATTATCTGTGATGCCGGGTTTTATTTTGACCTTTTCTCGTGAGGGTGATCGAATTTATACCCAGGCAACAGGCCAACCTGAAGTTGATTTGAAAGCTACTTCCGATTCCACATTCAATCTTGTTGTGGTAAATGCCGCCATAACCTTCCATCTTAATGCAGATGGTTCTGCCGATTCCCTTACGCTCCACCAAAATGGAAATCATCTTGCCACACGTATTAGCTGGAATCCTGACATAGAAGAATTACAAGCATATACCGGCCAATATTTTAGTGAGGAAATTGAGACACTATATCATGTTGAGTTTGAAGACAAAATCCTCGTAATGAAGCACTACCTTTTAGAGGATATGCAGTTAACTCCTGGCGATGAAGATTCATTTTCTGCCAGTTTTCCCATAGCCGAAATTTTATTCACCAGGAATGAAAATGGGGAGATTTCAGGATTCAATGCTTCCAACGGCCGTGCACGCGGAATCTTTTTTGAGAAGGTTGAATTTTAGAATTACCGGACATCATGTTACAGTATCTCCAGTAGGTCGCTTATATACATCTCATAGAAATACACTAAAGGCAGTATAATAACTCCAGGCTCATCAATTATACTGACCCAAAAAGCTTTGGAGCAGGACGATGCTTTCTGATTTTCTTTCCACCTAATAAATTTCCCATCTATATCTGTGAGAAAATAGTACTCATTTGTGCGTTAAATTATGAGCAATATTTTTACTTTAAATGAGCAATATTTGCTTAATAAATTGGAAGGTACGCGGTTTTTATTTCGAATATTCATATTGCTAAAATAGAGCATTAAATAGTTAAGATTAATATAATTATATATTTATATCTCTATTGGTGGCACTTTTATTTGTATTGATAAGCTATAGCTGGTTTACTACATTGCGCACAAGCTTAAAATGAATGAACAATCATTTAAGGCAATATTTGCTAAATGCAATGAGAATGTTGTTGTATAGAAGGTGTAACAAGAACTGTACAACAAGTAGCAATGATCATATTTACTTGATCGAAAAAAATGAAGGGGTACAAAATTCACTTCCTTCATTATAATTATCTATAAAAAAAAAGGAGTACTAGTATGAGAACACGAGTTACAACGTATGGCTTTTCTTTTTTACTGATGTTCATAATGATTACATCAGCAAATCTGAAAGCCCAAGATATAATTAATGAAAATGGTGGTTTTGAAGATGGTACTACGGGCTGGACATTCGAGGGTACAGATAATGCCACCTTTGAAGTTGTCGAAGACCCGGATGATGCTACAAATCAGGTTTTAAAGGTGACTTTAACTGATACTGCAGGTCTTGATGCCTGGTCGGTCCAGGCATTCCAAAGCAGTGATCTCACGGCGGGGAATGATTATACAATTTCTCTCCGCGTACGTGGCGAGCAAGATGGAACTATTCAATTAGATGGTGATTCAGGGGCACAACTCTGGGGCCAATCAATAACAGGTGGTTCCTGGGGTACTTTGGAAACAGATACTTTTACACCAGACTCAGATGAATCACGACAATATGCCATTCATTTTTCTCACGAAGACAACGATGAAGGACACATCTTTTACATAGATGATGTTCAGGTAAATGAAACTGCTGGAGCTGGCCCGGAACCTGTTGCCACAACATGGGACTTCGAAGATGAAGAGCTGGGAGACTGGTACCTGCAAACTGATGTGGATAACAACTACAGTTCTGCCGGTGGAATTACCAGCGATCAATCCCAGGGAGATTTCTCCGTAGAATTAACGGTTGGTGACGATGCGACAAACGGAGCTTTAAGTAACGATGATCAAACAGCAGCGCCGGGTGATACAATAAGATATAACGTATATATCCCTGATGATCAACTTGCAGACATTAGTGCAATTCAGCCATTTATTCAATATAACGAAGGTTGGGATGGCTGGGCTGATAGCTGGAATGATGACTTAACCACTGATGAGTGGAATACAGTAGAAGTAGTGGTTCCAGAAGGAGCTGACATTATCCAGCGTATTGGACTTCAGGTTACTGGAGCAAGTGCTGAGGCTACGGCCACTATATATATAGATAATATTTCTATTAATTCCTTTGCAGAACCTGTATCAGAGCCTACAACTCCTCCTTTCAATGAAAGTGTGGTATGGAATTTTGAAGATCCTGCAGACATTAACAGCTGGGTAAACGGGGTAAACTCCGCTCAAACCTTTGCCGGCAATGCGGATGCTACAGAAGGTGATAGTTCTTTAAACTGGACATATACGGTAGATCCCACCGAAAGCTGGGGTGGAAGTGCTGATATAGAACTCATGGTTGAAGATACTTTACTCACAGATCTCACCGGTTTTGACGGCATGTCACTCGACTACAACGTTATAACCCCTGTTGCTCCATCTGATGGCGGTACTACCTTTGGTGTGAAATTGTATGTTGAGACCCCCGATACTGTTGCAGAATATCATTATACAGTACCAAATGTATTGAACGATAATTCCGGTGAATGGCAAACCGCCGAACTGCTGTTTGAAAATTTTGCAATTCCAAGCTGGATAGCAGAAAATTACCCAGCAGAATATGATACTTATCTGCATCCAGACCAAATAACTAAAGTAGAAATGCAGGTAATTGTGGGCAGTGATGGCTCAGAAGTTTCAGGTGAATTTAGAATTGATAATTTGGTGCCATATACGGCACCCCTTCCAATACCGGAACCTCCATTCGCTGTAGGTGATATTATCAACTTCAATGGTAGTTTTACTGAAGCTGATCTTGGAGACTCTACCAATGTAGATGCATGGTCAATCTCTACACAAGGCGGTGGAGTTTGGGAAGTGGTAACGGATGCCCAGGACGATGATGACAGAGCATTAAGCCTAAACCTGCCCACATATGATGGAAGCGGAAATGATTATCACGCAGAAGCAGTAAACGAACCATTCTATCCGCTAGAAGGAGATGTTATTGAAGCTTCTGTTTGGATTAAAGCCGACTCTGAGGATCGTGTTGGAATAATTTATCTGGGTCTTCCTGAAAGTGGCAGCTGGGCTCGTTACCCAAGTCATCCAGGTGTGGATATTGAGTTAAACACTGAATGGACAGAGTACACTTACGAGCACACTGTATCAGCCACAGATGAAGCAAATTCAATGAGATTTGCTGTTGCCCTCAACTTTGAAGCAAACGAGGGAGCAGAGATACTTATCGATAATATGCAGATCGAGATTTTAGAAGTTGTATCTAGCGAACCTAAAGACGGGCCACTGTCATTTTCACTAGATCAAAACTATCCAAATCCATTCAACCCAACTACCAAGATTTCTTATTCACTGCCACAAGCGTCTAACGTGTCGCTTGAAGTGTATAACATGTTGGGACAGAAAGTGATGACACTGGTTAATAACGAACGCCAAACCGAAGGTGTGAAACAGGTAACTTTTGATGCCCGAAGCCTGGCATCTGGTGTTTATCTGTACCGAATTACTGCAGGAAGTTTTATACAATCGCGTAAAATGACCTTGATCAAGTAACCTCATGTCATAATGAGCACTCCTAAAAAGGAGGCTGCCTTGTAAAGGGCAGCCTTTTTTTATGCTTATGTTTTTGGAAGAGCGTGATTAAAAAGCATATCTAATTTGATAAAGGGTTTTGCCATCTTCCCAAATGGAAATATCAATAACATCTTCTTCTGAGTCACCATAATACCGTTGGTATTCCTTTTTCAGTGGAGTGAGATCAAACCTTTCTTTGCTGCTGAATACTGCTCGGCATGCTTCATTTTTATGGGCTACCACCGCATAAGCCTGAACTGGAAATGACTCCATAAAATAGTTGTAGAATATGATGTTCAAGTCATGGATGCCACATCCACTATAACTCAACTCTACAGAGAGTGTATCCTTGTTAATATCAGCTTCCAGTTTATGATAGCCGCCATCCGCCCAGTTTGAACGGATGAAATTATCCAGATGAGCCATAATCACTTTTTTTGGTGAATCACTTTCAGCATCGGCAAACCTGAAGGTATGAGATTCATTTTCCTCATCATTCAAAGTGATATAAAGCTGTTCATCTTCAAAACTAAAGGAGTTTTCGCCATGCAGGGAATAGGCGTAACTGATCGTATGCTGGAATCCATGGCAGGCCATTTCAGTACAAGCCATCTCATTTATAATAAGCTTTCCGGAGGAGTCAATTTCATAGTTCCCTTCGCACCTATTGCAGGCGTCTTTGCCTTCTAAACTTCCATCATCAAAAAAATTAATGGTGTACATCGTGTCATTTTCCGGGGCGAAGATTCCATATCCTTCTTCCTCTACAGATCGCAATTCCCATTTTGAGGCCGTTAAATTAGCTTTTATTTCCTCTACAGGTACTTTATCATCCAGATTAGCATCTTCTACATCACATCCGAAAAAGGCAAATCCTACAAAGAGAATTAATAAGGTAAGCCCGCAATTCTTCATAGCTCCTCCTGAATAAAGATTATCACTACTTTAAAAAAGATAATTTCACCATAAAAATTCAACTTTAAACGCTGAATTTTTTGATAGTAGGAATTATTTAATAAATGCTCAATGCGCTTTAAAACTTTCCGGCGGCCCTAAATAACTCTCCTTCGAATCTTCTGTCTCCACAACTATTTTCTGGATTACTACTCCAGGATCAACCATCCATATTTTTAGTACATGCTGCCCGGGGTTCTCAATGGTATGTGTGCTCTCTTTTATGTTGATGTTATTAGCCACCAAATCATCCCAGTTATAATTTTCATGAATGTTTATAATCTGCGGCTCTTCATCATTAAAAGAAACTCCATACTTCAGTCCCTCATGATTCATGTAATAATCCAGTGTAGGCGAGAGGTAAACTTTCACCCTCACTTCGCCGCTATTGATCAGGTGCATGGCGTACTCCAAACGAGGACTATCTTCAAATCCCGGAGTTATATTTTCTGCGGTAACAGGCATCGGAGTCATGGCAGAAAGCGTTTTCCCCAATTGTGGAATCTTAAGCCATTCAGCAGAATCAGATTTAACGGATTTAGTAAAATGCTCCGCCTCCATCGAGACATAACCATTCGCCTCTACAAAGCCCTTTATATTTTCTTTTTGGGATGAAGCCGGATTAAAAACCTCTACTAATACTTCAACAGAAGATCCATTGGTGCCCTCAATAATTATTGATCCTCTATGATTTCCCTCAGGAAGCTGTTCCCAATTCACATTTACTTTTATTCTTTTTTGCTGATCGATATCTCCTTCGGTTTCAGAGAACGTCAGCCAGTTTGCATCTGTCTCAATGGTGAAATCAAAAGATTCCTGACCCCGGTTAAATATTTCGATAAAGCGGGTTTGTTTGTTGAAGGAATCAAATTGTGGCAAAACTGCTTCCTCTTGAGAATCCGGCCACCAGCTTTCAGAGCCTTCTATTGCTACACCCATTTCAGCGGTTTCCGGCAGCTCAATGGTTTTAACTTCAGGCATGGCATTTTCTTCTGGCTGTTGCCAGTAGGTGTAACCAATATGTGTTTGATCCATCATATGATTCCATTTCCCGTCAGACATCCTGGTGTTGTAATAACCTGTAAGCTCGGCATCCTTTTTAAAAAGGGATTCAACTTTATCAGCCATCTCATTGGTTTTGGCTCGGCCTTGTTCAGCGTACCAACGATTTTTCGCAGTGGTTACATAAAGCTCGTTCAGGTTGGCACTAGCTGTAACCGGAAACAACACCAACTGGTAATATGCGTCTTTATATTCTTCAGGAATTTGATTGTTGATGCCTTCAGCTTTTTTGACAAGTTGATTGTAATCCTCAACTACCCGCCCGGCTTCATTAAAATTGAAAAGGCTATAGGTTTCGGGGCTGAGAAGCTCAGGTTTCCGGCGCGAATTATATTGAGTATAGGTGGTAAGAATCTCCCCGATTTTCCCGGCATACTGGTTGCCGAATTGATTCTTCGCCCATTTCTGTGGATAGTCGTTCATCTTATCGATCGTCATGGAATCGGGAGCCCAGGCAAAATTTAGAAAAAAAGAAATCGGATATTCCATCGGCTTCAAATCACCGACATTCACCAGCCACATTTTCTCTACGCCATGTTGGTACGTCAAATTCATTTGTTCCCATATTCTGGAAATCT
This sequence comes from Balneolaceae bacterium, assembly GCA_040877545.1. Taxonomy (GTDB): domain Bacteria; phylum Bacteroidota; class Rhodothermia; order Balneolales; family Balneolaceae; genus Gracilimonas. The sequence continues at coordinate 29,073 of JBBDNN010000063.1, read as the reverse complement.
GGATAGTGTTTATCCACTTATAATTTCGGGGGCCGCCCACATAATCAAAATGATAATACATGCCCCATCCGCCGGGATGTTCTTCTGCCGTTCCAGGCTCCGGCAATAATCGCACATTTCCCCAATTGTCATTTGCCAGCAGTAGCATCACATCATCAGGAACCCGCATTCCCCTCTCATAATATTCCTGCACTTCTTTATACAGAGCCCAAAGTTGTATCTGCCGGTCTTTATTATCAGGGGAAATTTCATCAATTATTTCCCGTTGATCTTTTACAATTTGCTGCAATAGTTCGATATCAGCTTCATCACTCATCGGTTCATCACCGTCTCCACGCATTGCCAGCGAAATAGTGGCTTCATAGTCATTCAGGCGCTCAATGCCTTCCCTCCAAAACTCCTGCAACTCCTCTTTGTTGGTTTGATAGTTCCAGTCACCCTCGCCATAACGCTCCCATTCTACATGTGCCCGCGCCATTGGCTCGTGATGCGAAGTTCCCATAACCACTCCGTATTTATCAGCTGTTTCTGCATTTAAAGGATCATCATCATAAAAAGCCTTACCCCACATTGCCGACCACAAATAATTGCCTTTCTGCCGAAGCAGGAGTTCAAAAACATCAGAATAAAATTCGTGGTTAAAACCGCCGTAGGTTTCATTCACCCAACCCAGCAGCGATGGATTTTCGTTATTGAGAAAGATGCCGCGATACTGCACAGCGGGTTTATCCACGGACGAACATTCGGGAAGAACAGTTAAATCTGACTGATGCGGAACGGGAACATCGGCCCACCAATACCAGGGAGAAACTCCGATTTGTTCAGACAGATCATAGATGCCGTAAATAGCACCCCGTTTATCACTGCCGGCAATTACCAGCGCCTGTTCAACCCCCGGAAATGGATTTTCTACCACCTGCTGAAGATATGCTTCCCACTCTCCTTCAATCTCCTTCACATCAATTTTTCCCTTTTCAATAAGCTGATCAATAAATGGGCTTTTACCGATAGTTCCAGCCAAAACAATTTTTTCAGCTTCAGGTATTGATGCCGTAAAAAGATCGGGTTTGGCATGAGTAACGCGTTCAACATCATCCCCAAAATTTTGTAGTGCAAGAATTGCTCCTTCATGATCATTGTGGCTGATAACCAGGGGCACCGGTTCACCAGAGTCTGCCAGTTCGAAACAGCCATCAGTGTTTTGTGCAATCGCGAAAACTGGCAGCAATAAGAATGTCATCAAAAAAACCAAAACAGCTGATTTCTTTTTCAAGTGAGAATGGATCAGGTATTCTAAAGATAAATTGTTCATTTATTCAGGCTGTTTTAATAAACGTTTGGTGAAATAAACAGGGAGCATAGGTAAAGAATTTTCCTCTTTAATGATAATTTTTCCCATCTAAAAAATTTTTCAACTATTAACAGAAGGCTCTCATGTTAGGTAAATTTGTTTTTTGCCATTAAAAGGAAAAATCAATTACTTTGAGTTGCGCATAATATGAGCAATATTTGCGTAATATGAAATGACTTGAGAAGGTGTCAATTTCAAGGTATGATTGTTCAAACACGTTGTTGACCTCCCAAAAGATGATTTTGCGTGATTAACGACAGATCTAAAGGTTAATTTTTTTGGCTGTTTCCCATAACAAATATGTATAGCTGAATGAGCAAATATTTACCCATACTTTTCCTTTACCTGGCAGCGCTTTTGTTGATGGCTACTAATTGCACAATAACCAAGGGGCAGGAGTCAGCATCTTCGACAGCTGATATGAGAGCTGGGGATCAAACCGATAATGAGACCCATGTAATCAGTTCAGCTCCGCTGGAATATTCAAATGAAGAACCCATTTATCTGAGGCTAGACGCTAAAGGTAAGTTCTACGATTTCTACTATGGATTTCAGGAAGATGAATGGATACCATTAATGGAAAATGCGGATGGCACCATTTTAAGCACCCAAACAGCCGGTGGATTTGTAGGAACAGTGTTTGGCATGTATGTTTATTGGAAGGAATAAATTTTATGAGCTTTTGGAAAGCGAACTATTAATAATAAAAACAAGGAATAAATATGGAATCAAAATTGATACAAATGAAAAGTAGAACCGTATATAGCCTGATGCTAAGCATGATCATGTTCTTGTTTATTGCATTTACCGGCAATATTCAGGCGCAGGTAGTAGTAAACGAAAATGGGAGTTTTGAATCCTCTGAGGTCACAGTTGGTGAAGATACCACTGGAACTATTGAAGGCTGGTCCCTGGAGATAGATGATACAGGCGATGCCAATTTCATAATTGTTGATGATACAGTTCAAGCCGGTGACCGCGCCTTAGCTGTTATTGTTAATGCGACCGGGGCAAATGCCTGGAACATACAAGCTATAAATGAAGTCTTTGATGTAGTTCCCGGCCAAGCCTACACTCTTTCTGTGTGGCTAAAATCAAGTGCCGCAGGCTCCTCGGTGGATGTGACCATAGGAAATCCCAGTTTTAATGAATTTGGCAGAAGTAGCGAAGAGGTTGGCACGGAATGGGAGGAGTTCACCTTGGATTTTACCGTTCCCTCAGGTGATACCTTAGGCCGTGCTCCCTTACATTTTAGTTTTGATGAAAATGTAGGTGATACTATTTGGGTAGATAATCTCACCGTCTCTTATCCAAATTTGTATCCTGTTTTAGTTGAAGCCGAATCAGGTGAAATCGGAGATGAATGGGAGATTGTTGAGGAGGAAGATATTTCATACATCACAATCACCACAGATCATAGTGAAACATCGGGAACTCCCGATTATCCCGGCGAAAACCGCACGGTGTCTTATGAAGTGACATTTCCTGCCGCTGGCAATTATGACCTTTTTGCCAAGGTTCGCGTGGGATCAGATACCTTTGATGACGATAGCTGGTTTACTCCCCATGGATTTGGAGAAAAAGATCCTGCAAATGCGGAAGACTGGAATACGGTGAATGGTATGCAGCAAGCTGGATATGCCGAATCTTCTGCGGTAGTAAGAGAAGCTGGCGGATTGGGCGAAGAAGTTTGGAAGTGGGTAAATCTATCTAAAAATGGATTCCAATCTGAGCCTTCAGATACTTTCATTGTAGAAGAAGGCGCCTTAACACAAACATTTGTAATTGGCGGCCGTGAGGATGGCTTTGATATAGACAGGATTGCATTCGGAGGTTCAGATCTTTATTTCACAGTAGAAAATCTTGAAAATGGTGAAGCAGGTTCCACACAACCACCTGCACCACCCGTGGAACCTTTAGATCCTATTGCAGATGGGAAAGATAAATTTCTCGGAAATGTATATAGTGCATCACAAATTGAAGATTTCACAAGTTACTGGAATCAGGTTACTCCTGAAAACGCCGGTAAATGGGGCAGTGTAGAAGGAACCCAGGATAATATGAATTGGAATGCACTGGATGCCGCTTATGACCTGGCCAAAGACAACGGCTTTCCATTCCGTTTCCATATCCTTACCTGGGGTGGGCAGCAACCCGGCTGGATTAATGACCTGAGCACTGAAGAACAGCTCGAAGAAATCGAAGAATGGTATGATGCGGTAGCTGAGCGTTACCCGGATATGGAGTACGTGGAAGTAGTGAACGAAGGCTCCAATAACCACCAGCTGCCCGACGGACAAAGTGGGGAAGCCAATTACATTGAAGCGCTTGGCGGCACCGGCGCGACCGGCCACGACTGGATTATTACGGCTTTCGAAATGGCGCGTGAGCGATTCCCCGATAGTAAGCTGATGATCAATGATTATGGCATTGTTGGCAATGTGACGGCAACCAATAACTATCTTAATATTATAGAAGATTTGCAGGAAAGGGATCTCATTGATGTGATTGGTGTGCAGGCGCATGCGTTCTCAGTAGTACCCGCCGAACCCTCCAATCTTGAGAGAACATTAGATATGCTGGGTGAAACCGGTCTTCCAATACAGGCCACGGAAATGGATATAGACGGGAATCCTGATGGTACTGAGGCAGAGTCGGATGCGGTGCAGCAGGAAAGATACCAGCGTATCTTTCCTATTTTCTGGGAGCATACATCGGTGGAAGGCGTTACCCTGTGGGGCTGGAGACCAGGGCTGTGGAGAAATGATGAGGAAGCTTTTCTGGTACGTAACAACGGCGAAGAACGACCTGCTCTGGAATGGCTGCGAGCCTATGTGGATTCTGCGCAGGTTAGTGTAGGTATTGAAGATCTAAGGGATGGACTGCCCGTGAGCCATCGCCTTTACAATAACTACCCGAATCCATTCAACCCAACCACCCAGATAAAGTACGATGTAGCAAAAGCCTCGGATGTGAACATCAAAGTATATGATATTACCGGGCGGTTAGTTCAGACACTTGTAGATAACCGTCAAGCCTCAGGGACTTATACGGTTAGTTTTGATGCGTCGGGATTGTCAACCGGTGTGTATTTTTATCGCATCCAAACCGGCTCATTTATGGACGTAAAGCAGATGATGCTGATTAAGTAATTCAGCGTGTCTTAATTCAGATATTCATAGCCCGCTTTTTGATAATATAGAGCGGGCTATTTTTTTAATTCATCATAAAGCAATATCAAATATTATCATTTCGACAGAATCATCAAGAACTAGCTGCATTTGATTCAATCGAAACGATACCAGAAAAAACAGTAACAATCGTTCGAATAATTATGAAAACACTTATAAATAAATCGACAAGTATTCTGATAATTTCCATTTGGATCTTAAGCTCTGCTTTTATCCACGCCCAGGACTTTAGAATAAATGAGCAGGATTATTTTGAAAACAGGGGAGCAAACGTACTGGTTTTTAGTAACTGGTACGACGGTAATTTCAGTGATTCAAAAATGAGTGGCGTGGAAGTCATCCATCATGGAGTACGAACAGTAACAAACGGGGATGTAAGACTGCATCATACCCCGGAGCAATGGGATGAAATTCCCTCTTTTGTTGAACGGAAAATACAGTCTGATGAAAATGCCATAGAAGCATTTCTGGAGTACCCTGATTATGATTTCAGCTATTCGGTAAAAGCAAAAGCTGTTGGGGATGAAATTCATCTAAGTGTGAATATTGAAAATGAGCTCCCGGAAGAGTTGGCTGGACGAGCAGGTTTCAACCTGGAATTTTTACCCTCAGCTTATTTTGAAAAAGCTTATTTAATGGATGAGAAAAGTGGTGTTTTCCCGCTATATCCAAGTGGGCCGATGAATGTTTTGCCATCGGGTGAAACTGAACCAACACCTTTAGCGCAAGGTAAAAAAATTGTATTGGCACCCGAAGATCCGGAACGGAGAATCAGCATCACAACAGATAAAAACGAGTTACTGCTTTTTGATGGCAGAAATAAAGCTCAAAACGGATGGTTTGTAGTTCGGAGCCTTATTCCGGCTGGAGAAACCGGAAATGTGATAGAGTGGTCATTGAATGTTAACAGGATTCCAGACTGGACGCGGAAACCGATGATTGCTCATTCGCAGGTAGGATATCATCCCACACAAAAAAAAGAAGCAGTAATTGAACTGGATAAAAATGATAACCCGAAGGAAGAAGCTGCATTACTGAAAGTTTTACCAGGTGGCTCATTGGAAGAAAGTTATACAGGTGCTGCTGAAGAATGGGGAAATTATCTGAGGTATCAATACCTCACTTTCGACTTTTCCTCTGTAAAAAAAGAAGGATTATATGTAGTTGAATATGGCGATCAGCAAACCCTTCCTTTTCGAATAGCAGAAGATGTTTACGAAAAAGCCTGGGAGCCAACACTGGATATTTTCTTCCCCGTACAGATGGACCATATGTTTGTTGATGAAGCTTATCGCGTGTGGCATGGCGCCTCTCACCTGGATGATGCTTTACAGGCACCGGTAAATCACGAGCATTTTGATTTATATGCACAAGATTCTTCTACAGATACCGATTATGAACCTGGTGAGCATATTCCCGGCTTAAATTATGGCGGCTGGTATGATGCGGGCGACTATGACATCCGCACACAAACACATTACTATGTGGTTCAAAATTTGGCGCTGGCCTGGGAGGCTTTCCGTCCGGAAAGAGATAACACCACAGTAGAACAGGAAAATCGGTACGTAAAGCTACATGCCCCAGATGGGAGAGATGATCTGCTTCAGCAAATTGAACATGGTACGCTGGCACTAATTGCACAATTTCGTGCCGTAGGTCATGCAATTCCGGGAATTGTAGCGGCGCATTTATCTCAATACACGCACCTTGGAGATGGGATCACCAAAACGGATAACCTGATTTATAATCCTGAACTGGATAGTCTCGAATCGGATGGTTTTACCAGTGGGCGATTTGATGATCGGTGGGCTTTTACTACAGAAACCACCGCATTAAATTACGGTTCATCGGCGGCGCTGGCAGCAGCAAACAGGGCTCTGAAAGGGTATAATGATGAATTAGCCGATGAAATATTATTGGCTGCCATTGATGCCTGGGATAAAGAACAGAATAGGGAGCCTAAGTTATTTCGGCATGGTAATACCACCGGCGGTAATGTTCAGGATGAAGAATTAAAAGCGACTGTGGAGCTGTTAATAACCACGCAGGATGAAAAATACGCCGCTCGCTTAACAGAGCTTCTACCTGTTATCGAAGAACGATTTATGTTTAATGCTTCATTGGCAGTTCGTGCCCTTCCTTTTATGGATGAAGAATATGGCGAGAAAATCGAGAAGCTGGTTCAGAATTACAGCCAAAATCTTGATCGGTTTTATGAGGTAAATCCATTCGGTGTGCCGATCACCGAGGGCGGATGGGCTGGCGGTGGCACCGTGATTGGCTTTGCGATGAATAATTACATCCTGCATAAAGCTTTCCCTGAGATTATTGACCGAGAGTATGTATTCAGGGGCTTGAATTACATTTACGGAACACATCCGGGATCCAATATTTCCTTTGTATCGGGAGTGGGCACAAAATCTAAAAAAGTGGCGTATGGAATGAACCGAGCCGACTATTCCTTCATTGCCGGAGGAATTGTGCCGGGCGTGCTAATTCTTCCTCCTGATTTCCCCGAAAACAAAGAAGACTGGCCATTTCTATGGGGTGAAAATGAATATGTGATCAGTGTAGGCTCCAGCTATTTGTACTTGGTACACGCGGTAAACGAGTTGTTAGGTGTAGAATGATAAGGGTTGAAGATGTGCACTGAACTAGTGTTATGTCAATGGTACATTGTTGGGTAGAATACCGCCAGATGGTTTGGGCATTGCCTTCGAAAAAGGAAATATGGTGATTAGGAGAAACACCATCCATCACCGCGTTTCTGGCTTTCATTACTACATCTTCGGAGCTTCAGGGAAACGGAAGGATGGATTTTGAGGCTATAGCTCCATCTTTCGGCTCAGCCGGAACAGGCATCAAAGGCATCCTTAAAAACGAGCCGGGTGATGGAGCGGGTCAAAGGCTGCCTATAGTTGAAATCTCGATCATTTTCTGCCGATATTTCAACATTGACACAACACTAGTGATATAAATCAAAAATCATTTCCGATTTCAGGGAGTCTCTATTTTCTCAAAAAGGGTTAAATCAATTGCCTCTGCAATTAAGCGGTGACCCGTTTCATTGGGATGAAGATGATCACCGGTATCTGCTATTGGTAAAAGTCGGGTGGGATTTTCCGGGTCCCCCAGGGCTTTATCTAAGTCGATAACGGAATCAAACTCACCACTGTTTCGCATCCATTCGTTTACGGTCTGTCGGGCTTGTTCGCTTGCAGGCTCGTCATAAAATGAATCTCCAAAGGGCATTATTGTTGCTCCGTAAACGAGGATATCCTGGTTGTGAGCCCGATCAATCATGTCTCTGTAAGCGGAAATCAATTTCTGTGCAACGGTATCAGCTTGCCCTGATCTCCTGATTCCACCTATATCATTCACTCCTTCCAGAATTATCAGCCATTTTATTCCGGTTTGATCAAGCACGTCCCGCTCAAATCGATCTATTGCAGACGGCCCTAAACATTCTCGTAATACGCAATTCCCTCCAATCCCCTGGTTCAACACAGAAATATGATTGGTGCTTTCATTAACCTGAAGCCGGTTTGCCAACTCATCCGGCCAGCGATTTTGCTTGTTGGTGCCCGAACCCCGCCCATCTGTAATGGAGTTTCCAAGAGTAACAATTGAAGCAGCAGAATCCGGGGCCAATACATCAATGGCATCTATGAGATACCAGTGATCGGTAGTGATGGCATCTGGGAATTCTTCAGCAGAAATCTTATTTCCGGGGACAATATATGATGTGGTTCTGGAGCCGGGATGACCCGTAAGGTTTGAAGAAACGCTGTCGATATGCATTGTAATGGCAACTTCTGACAAAGTCTCGAGATCAAATGAACAGGGATCCGAAATCTGAAATTCACCCGGAGGAATGGTGATGGCAGTTTCGCTTTCGAAGGTTAATGACACCTTAGTGGAAGTATCTATGGAACTTCCACCGGAAGAAGCAGCTATATGAATCGCATGTATAGAGACGGGCTTGTTGCTAAATTGATTGGATACCAAGAATCGCATCTGTTCTCCACCCAGCGATACCCGGACAACTTGCCGAATAGTATTCCCATTTAAACCCGGTTCAGGCGGCATATTATGTGGCTCAACAAGCTGTTGTGCCGTGCTCCAGGTTCCCACCCAATTCATTTCCGGTTCTGAATTATACGTCCTGCTACATGCTGATATCAGTAATAAAAGGAGTAGTGTAGTTAAAAAGGTGCGGGAAGTTTCCAGGAGAGATTTAAAGATACGCATCGGTAGTTTTAGGTATTATTAATTTTGTTAGAATGATAGAGTTGGATCCACGGATTTCCAAACTTTTGCCCAAAACAGACGGTTTTATAGAGAGCAAAAATTTCTACATTGCCTCAGCAATCGCAGATTAATCACACTTAATAATGAAAAAACTCCTCTTTCTGACCATCATATTGTTGGGGATGTCAGTTTCATCTGTCGCACAGTTTTCGCAGCAAGCCCGGGATAGTATTAACAAGCTCAGTTATCAGGATCATCAGTTAATGATGAATGAGTTGGGAATTTCAGACTTGCGCCCGGGGCCGTCCGGAAACCCGGATGATCCAAATGCCGCGAACTCTGATGAGTCGAAAGTTCCGCCATATACTCTGCCCGATCCATTATTATTTGAGGATGGCTCCGCGGTAGAAACACCTGAAGACTGGCACAAAAGAAGAGAGGAAATTATGGAGCTGTTCGACCGTGAGATATATGGGAGAATCCCTGATAATGTACCTTCTGTGAACTGGGAAGTGATCAGCCAAAAGGATACACTGGAAGGAGATTTCCCGGTAACAGTGAAAGAATTGGTTGGCAATGTGGATAACTCGGCATACCCTGAAATTGAGGTGAAAATTCAATTCACTCTTACTACTCCTACCCCAAAAACCAAACAGGTTCCGGTGATTATTGAGCTTGGCTGGAACTTGCCACCTGGCGTCAGTTTTCCGAAATCCGGGGATGGCCCAGGCTGGAAAGAACAACTCCTGGAAAAAGGCTGGGGATATGGAATTTTAGTACCTACCAGTTATCAGGCAGATCATGGAGCAGGACTTAAGGAAGGCATTATCGGCCTAACGAATAATGGGAAACCTCGGCACCCGCAAGATTGGGGAGCATTGCGTGCCTGGGCATGGGGTGCCAGCCGAACCATCGATTATTTAGAAAAGGATGAAGATGTGGATGCCAAACGAGTTGGAATAGAAGGCCTTTCCAGGTATGGAAAAGCGGCAATTGTGGCGATGGCTTACGAGCCACGAATTGCTGTCGGTTTTATAGGCTCATCCGGAGCAGGTGGGACAAAAATATTGAGAAGGGTCTTTGGAGAACAGGTTGAGAATTTGGCAAGCTCAGCCGAATATCATTGGTTTGCAGGGAATTTTATAAAATATGCAGGCCCACTCACCCATAATGATCTCCCGGTTGATGCCCATCAGTTAGTGGCTTTATCCGCTCCCCGGCCGGTTTTCATAAGTTCCGGTTCGCCTCATGTTGAGGGAAATTGGGTAGATGCAAAAGGTATGTTTTTAGGAGGAGCTCATGCCAGTCCAGTCTATGAGTTGTTGGGGTATAAAGGATTAAGCACCACAGAATTCCCTCCCTTAGGAACAAATCTATCGGATGGTGATATTGCTTTTCGTCAACACGCAGGCGGCCACGCCACCGGTCCCAATTGGCCTTATTTCATCGAATTTGCAAGCCGGTATTTTGAATGATCTTCTTAAATGTATTAACTGCTACTAAAAGTGATTGATGAAGAAGGGCAAACTGTTCCGACTGCCAGTAACAATATTTTGTTTTCTGTGGAAGGCCCCGGTGAAATTGTGGCAACGGATAATCGTGATCCAACCAGCTTTACTCCTTTTCCTTCCCGTGATCGCGAAGCATTTAATGGATTGGCCCTTGTAATCATTCGGGGAATACCTAACAAAGCAAGAGAGATAAAAGTGCGAATTGAATCTGAATCGCTAAATGCAACAACAGTTAATGTGCAAAGTTTGGATGAGCTTTTATCCATCAGAATAAAAAAAGGGGCGCAATGACGCCCCTTTAAATTTTCAAGAAATGAAGCACTACGAGAAGTAGATATAGATAAATCCGATCACTACAACCAGGAGTATTGAAAGAGTGGTATCCACCCACGTATAGCTTTCTTTCGATTTACGCCGGTCTTCGTCAGATAAGGTTCCATAAGTAAGGCCGGAGATTTTCTTGTATGATGGAGCCTCCGTCATATAGCTAACCAGAAACATAACCCCTACTGAAACAGCAAAAATAAACATGCTGTAGTACTGAAAGAAAATGTGATTTATCACCCATAAAAAGGAACCTTCGGCATAACTAAAACCATCAATCAAAGTAACAGGTGTATCTACAGCCAATCGGAAAACACCAAGAGCGAATCCAATAAATAAGGCCCATAAAGCACCTTGTTTATTCAACCTCTTATTGAAAATTCCCAGGAAGAAAACTACAAAAATCGGTGGGGCAAGATACGACTGCACCCCCTGCAGGTAGTCATACAATCCGCGGCTTCCCTGTATCACAGGTATCCAAAGCAGTCCAATAATCACCATAACTACAGTGGCTAATCGCCCCATCCAAACTAAATGTTCTTCCGAAGAATCAGGTTTGTACTTCTTGTAGAAGTCCATAGTGAACAAAGTAGAAGAGGCGTTAAATACGCCAGCTAAGGAACTCATTAGTGCGGCCAGTAAACCAGCTACTACAATTCCCCGCACGCCAACGGGCAGAATATGTGCAACTAAAAGTGGGAAAGCAGCCTGTGCATTTTGAGTAATAACTTCCCCCTGCTCATCCATCATTACATTTTGAATGGCTGCAATTTCCCCAGATTTAGCCAGCGCAAAAGCGATGATTCCAGGAATGATAAATATGAATACCGGCAATAACTTCAGAAAAGCGGCGGCAATTGTTCCGCGACGGCCTTCCGTTTCATTGGGTGCGCCAAGAGCTCGCTGCACAATATATTGATCGGTAGTCCAGTACCAAAGTCCTACAATGGGAGCGGCGAACAACATCCCAAACCAAGGGTAGTTCGTGTTAAAGTACCAGGCCATCCTTCCTTCTTCGAGTACCGGCGCCCAGGAACTTTCCACCCCGTCCGGTACCATTGGTTTCCATAAATCGAACATTTCAGGGCCGGCAATTTCATACAGTTTATCCCAGCCACCCAAAGCATTTAGCCCATAAATCAGGACAAGAAATGAACCAAAAACGAGCACTAGTGTTTGTAGAGCCTCCGTATAGGCAACTGCTTTTAATCCTCCCAAAATGGTATAAACACCGGTAAATACAATTACCAGAATAGAGCCAATCCAAAAGCTATTCAATCCTCCAAAAGACAAATCTGGTAATAACACACTGAACACAATACCACCGGCAAAAATACCAACAGCTATTTTAGTTAGCACATAAGCTACAAGAGAAATTCCCGACAAAAGTGTACGGGCCAGAGGAGAAAATCTTCGCTCCAGGAATTCGGGCATGGTGAAAACCTGCGAGCGGATGTAGAAGGGCAGCATCACCCACCCCAAGACCAATAAACACCAGGCATGAAGTTCATAATGAGCCATTGCCACGCCGTCTGTTGCGCCAGATCCGGCCAAACCAACCAAATGTTCTGAACCAATATTTGAAGCAAAAATGGATGAACCGACAATCATCCAGCCTAAATGGCGACCCGCGAGAAAATAATCAGTAGGTGTTTTTGCTCTTTGCTTAATTACCCACCATGCAAGTGCGGCAATTATCAGGAAGTAAATAAGTATAACAATCCAGTCAAGAGTAGCTAATGTTCCCATATGAAGTATTTTTTGTATTTATTGATGCCAAAAAAGTGAAAGTAATTTAATTGTACAAAATTTACCCGGCGGTTAGAAATTACAAATATAATTAATTGAACAAAATTTGCTCAATTAATTTAAAAAAATTGCTCAAATATTTTTCATTAATAACTTCCATTTAATATATTGGTTCAGAAGTGGAAGCGCTTTTAAAATTATTTTGTACCTGATAATAAAAATGGATGTTAGAATATGCTACTAGTTAAGAAAATAATCCTGGTTTTAATTGCTCTGTTTACAGGAGTGATGTCAGCTGTCGCTCAAGACGGCGGTAATGGACAAGTTGAAGGGACCATTACAGATGATACTAACGATGAAGTGTTGATTGGGGCTAGCGTAATGGTGAAAGGTTCCAGCTTAGGCTCTGCAACAAATGCAGATGGTGAATACGTCATCAGGAGAGTTCCTGCAGGGCCGCAAATTCTCACTATTAGCTATCTTGGCTACCAAACTGTTGAAAGAGAAGTAGAGGTAATAGCCGGAGAAACCATAGAAGTGAATGTTGCCCTTGCGCCTCAGGCTTTGGAAGGTCAGGATGTAACTATTTCCGCTCAGGCCGCAGGCCAAAAAACAGCGATTAACGAGCAAATTCAATCCAGGTCTATAAAGAATGTAGTGTCGGCTGAAAAAATTCGGGAATTGCCAGATGAGAGTGCTGCTACTGCACTCAGTCGCCTGCCTGGTGTTTCACTTCAGGATGGTGATAAAGTGGTTATTCGGGGGATACAGGCAAAGATGAATACGGTAATGGTGAACGGCATCCAACTACCATCTACAGACGTAAATGACCGATCTACAAACCTTGGCTTTATTTCTTCAAATATGTTATCAGGTATTGAAGTAACAAAAGCTGTAACACCAGAAATGGATGCGAACTCGATTGGTGGGGTAGTAAATCTGCGGCTACAAGAGGCCCCGGAAGACTGGCATTATGACTTAATGTTGCAAGGTGGATATAATACGCAAGATCAAACCAGTGATAATTACCAGATTTGGGGAAGTGTCAGCAACAGATTTTTCAATAATAAATTGGGAGCATTTCTCCAGATAAATGCGCGGCGTGAAAATGCCGGTTCTGACTACTCTCAAGCTGGCTATAACTTTATTTATACAGGAAGTTCAATTCCGCCAGTGGGTGAAGCTTTAAAAGGAATGTCGAATTTTGTTTATGGAGATCAGCTTCGCATAACTGAACAACGAGGTGGAAGCTTAATTATGGATTATAAACTTCCCAACGGTAAACTGGTAATGCAAAATACCCTTGCCCTTACCAATAATAATTTAACAGAACACCGAGATTTATTAACCTTTTCGCCTAGTATACAAAGAACCCATGAAATCAGGCGCGATCTCCATGACAAGCAATTGCTGGTAAATGCCATACAAGGGGAAAATGATTTTGATGTATTTAATATCACATATGGTTTGTCTCATGCTTTTAGCGAAAAAGTTACCGATCTCAGATATGGCGAAGATTATGGCTTTGGTTTTAGATATCAGGATGAAGGAAGGCCGTTTGAGGGCTCTTTTGAGAGGTCTGATCGTTTATTGTTGACCCCTGAAGATGTGTATGATCTTGAAATGAATGAATCATTTGCAGAACTGGCAACTTTTATTCAAAACGGAGCCTCGCGTGAGCAAAATTTCACTGAACGTGCATTAACTGCAAGTTTAAATGTTACTGTTCCATTTTCTATTACTGAATCTATCTCAGGTGAATTTCAGACGGGTGGAAATATACGGCAAACCCATCGGGTAAATGATATAGAACGAATTTTTGCACGTATTACAGAAAATCCAACAGAATCTAACAGGCTTGCCGCAGATTGGATGAGAGACCATGGAATGGATCCGACACGGCGTCTACAGTTTGCTGATTTTAAGGATTATGATTATGGAGACGAGCGAGGGTCCATATTTCTTGGCGGCGATTATGATATGATAGAGGTTATGGATACTGATCTTCTTGATCAATACATACGCCTTGCAAGCCCTTCCTGGAACAGACACCTGTCAGACTCCAGGGCATCAGATTATGAAGGAACAGAAACACTGACTGCTGGTTATGGTATGTTTGATATTAACCTTGGTAATCATTTGGAGTTGTTAGGTGGCGTGAGGTATGAAAGCCTGAACATGAACTATGAAGCTGATTTAATCTTACAAACACATGGTGTTGATGGAACCGCAGCTATTCCTAATGAAAGCAATGACCCGGAGTTAAGAAGTTTAGCTGATTCTTTAACTCATTCTGATGTCACAAATATCCATTGGTTCCCTAATCTACAATTGCGATATAAACCTACAGGTTGGATGGATGTACGTTTAGCATATACTAAAACCCTTTCCCGCCCAGATTATACCGCTATTGTTCCAACTGTATTTGTTCAAAATACAAACGCGGGCTCGGCCGGTAATCCATTTCTAAAACCATCTGTTTCTCAAAATTACGATGTCAATGTATCCTTTTATAACAATCAGATTGGCTTGTTTACTGTAGGTGCTTTTTACAAGGAAATTGAAAATGTGTTCTATTCAGATACAAGGCTGTATCAAACCCTGCCCGAAGAAGTAATCTATCCTACTACTTCAGAATTTAATGATATAGGTTTTAATCCTGCCTCATCAAGTGCACAAATAACCACTTATTTAAATAATCCATACCCAGCTCAAATCAGAGGGTTGGAATTTGACTGGCAAACCCATTTTTGGTACCTCCCAAGGCCATTTAACAATATTGTTTTTAATATTAACTATACTAGGATCTTCTCTGAAATGGAGTACCAGCAAATAAATATTATAGATGAAACCATATGTGAGGGAAGAAGGTGTACTACAGAATTTACAGAAACAGATACTTCACGTACTGCCCGGTTGCTTCATCAGGGAGACCATTTAATAAATATGGCTCTGGGAGTGGATCATAGAGGGTTTTCCGGCAGGTTATCATTCCGTATGCAGGGTGATGTAATTACAAGTGTTGGAAACAGGCTTGAAGATGATGCTTTCACTGGAAACATTTACGAATGGGATTTCACTCTTAGACAAAGATTGCCAATTGAAGGCCTGAGTTTATTTGCGAATGGTATTAACATATTCCATACTCCGAATAAAGATTTTCAAAGATTCCCCCGGGAGGAAGGTGGGGAATTATTAATGAACCTAAGAAGGACAACGTATAATCCCAGAAGATTCCAGGTGGGGATAAGATATAGTTTATAACAGGAGCGGGAGTTTTTTTAAAGAAATTAATGTTCTAAATGCATTAATAAACACTAAATACAAGTAATACAAAAGGAGAATAACATATGAAGAAAACGATGCTACTATTTTTAGTATGTATGGTATGTTCTGTTACAGCTGTTCACGCACAGGAACTTAGTGACTATGTAGACGAGGTAAAAGGCGATACATTAGTTATTAAAACATATCAGGAAATGGGTAATGAACCCAATGCCCTTGTAAATGCAATCTCTGCAGATACTGAAGCCCCGGAAGGCCGGGTGTATGAGTTGAAAAGAGACGGCTGGTATCCCCTTTTAGAGGATATAACAACACCAGAAGATCGGCCATTAGTAATAGCTGGGCAAGGTGAAACCAGAGTGGTAAATGGAACAGAAGAGGATGGATATCCAGCCGTTATTTCTGGAATCCAGGTAGGTGATGAGGTAAATGAAGGAGAATTGTTCTACTTCCAAAATGACCTCACAGTAAAAAATGCATCTATGGTAAACGGTGCTAACAATGGTGCTGCTACATGGACATTCTTTTACGCTAGCTCAGCTAATAACACGGTAAATCTTGAAAACGTTATGATGGAAACTACCTTGTGGGTGTTTTTACAATCAAATGATAACCCTGGTACCAGCTTAAATATAAGCGATAGTTATTTTGTGAATATGATTGGAGAACCCTGTCGTCGTAACGGTGGAGTTTATGATAACGTTAGTAATAACACACAGGCTATTAATGTAGAAAATACAACTCATGTAATGGGTGCCGGTGTTACTTATAAAATGAGAAGTTTCCCGGTTAACGAAGTAGTGTTTAACCACAATACCTTCGTAAATATCTCTGGACAAGTATTAGCCTCCTGGGGTAACCAAAGCAATTATATTGCAACCAATAACCTATTTGTGAATGCTAACGTGCAAGGTTACATTCCTGGGTTAGATTATGGTGAGTTTGATCAGGACTTTCTGCCACATGGCCTTATTAATATAGACACACTTCGCTCAGACAGAGGCGGAGAAGAAAGACTGATGATCCCAGATTCAAGCTGGATTACAGAAAATTACGACATGGCAGTTGAAGATTTCGGACCCGATGACAGAAAAGTACTTGTTTCACACAATGGCGTTTTCTGGCATGAAAAAATGGACGAAATTGTACAAAGGCTAAACGACAACAATGTGCCTTGTGCTGAAGGTAACTGTGTTGATGGTGAAGATACGTGGGTTAGTCAAGCTATCACCATGAACTCCCGAACACAGGCTATGTTTGATGACAATGAAACCTATCCATACCTGACAGAAGGCCCGTGGATAATGGGTGGAGATCCCGGCTTTACCGATGATGGTGGACTTCTTAGCGAAGATGAGATGCAAAATCTCGTAGACTGGAGTGTGGATGCCGCCGGTTCTGAACCAAGTGGTATTATGACTCACTGGCGTTCAGAAGGCAATGAAATATCAGATCCGAACAACTATGTTTGGTCCGATTATCCTGTTAATGCTGATCTATCTTATACTAATTCAGACTACTTATCTGCAAGTACAGATGGCCAGCCACTGGGCGATTTAAACTGGTTTCCTGATGAAAAAACAACTTGGGTAGCGAACAAAGATGCACATTATACTACCTTGCGTAATGCTCTTGAAAGTGGGGAAGTTCCAACATCCATTGAAAAGAAAAGTGGAAGCATTCCAAATTCAATTCAGTTGGATCAAAACTATCCAAACCCATTCAACCCAACTACACAAATTAGCTTCACATTACCACAATCTCAGGAAGTTACTTTGAAAGTGTATGACTTGTTAGGCCGTGAAGTAATGACCATTGCTAACAACGAGAGATTCTCTGCCGGTCAAAATTTCGTTTCATTTGATGCGAGAAATCTATCAAGTGGAATGTATATCTATCGCCTTACAAGCGGCGACATGACCCTTAGCAAGAAAATGACACTCATTAAATAATAAATTAGTAAGTGTTCCTTTTTATAAGGAGAAGTAAATTTAAAGCTCCGGGCTCATTACTGAGTCTGGAGCTTTTTTATTACAAACGTAGAGTAAAACCATTATCATTAAGCAGAAAATATCAATATTGAAGGATTAAAATATGCAGTTGTACAATATCAATATTAAGCTTCTACTCGTCAGTTTTGCATTATTCGTATGTTACGGATGCACAAATAAGCCATCTTCAAAACTGGATAAAGTAGCCGAAATTGGCGGTGTAACTAATATCAGTTTTTCGGAAGTAAATCAATACTACAAGAACTTACTTTATGATCGACGCTACCCAGAAAGTAAACTGGATGGCTACAAGGCGGCTTTAAATGATTTGATAGTGAGGCGCCAAAAAGAGATCGATTTTGTTGAGTCAGGTATGGCTAAAGATTCGCTGATATTAAAGAGCCTTCAGCGATTAATAAATGAAGAGATAATTGTACAGTATTTTAATGAAGAGTATTTGCCAAAGTATATTAATGAGGAAACTATTCAGAGATATTATGTAGATATGGCAAGGGAGGTAACCTATCGTCAAATAGTTTTAAATAAGCCGAAAAATGCATCAAAAGCAGAAATATCAGCATTAAGAAATACTGCCAATAAAATAAAAGAAGCCCTAAGAAATAATGAAGACGCGGGAAAATTAGCACTGCAATATTCACAGCACAAAAAATCTGCCCAAAACGGTGGATATATGCCGCCTATTACCTGGCAGGAAAGCACCTCAAATGCTTTGATTCAGATGATTTTTAATATGAATGAAGGAGTGATTCAGGCTCTTGAAAATCCCAACGCCTTCTATATAATAGTAGTCGAAAAAGTAAAAATAGTTGATGTTCCGCCACTAAAAGAGGTGCGGGAAGATATTGAAAAAAATCTCCGGGAAATTTACCTCGATAGAACCTTGGAAGAGTACACGGTGATAAAAGAAGACATGGTGGATATAAACTCATTTGTGTGGAATGAGGATGCTTTAGAGCAGTTAATCCGTTGGGCCAAACAAAACAGGTTCTATGAAATCCACTATGAGAATACCTTTCAAAAAGCGATTGATAAGGGGAATAATTTTGTGATATTAAGTCACTCTAAAGGAGAAGTTGATTTGGCTAATTATCTTCAGTTAGTGAATGAAGTTTTAATTCCGGGAAAGCCAAATATGTCAAAAAATGAACTGAAGGATTTTATTGAGGAAGCAGTGAAAACGAGTTTGGTTGTAAAGATGGCAAAGGAAATGGGTAAGGGAGAAAACCTGCTAACATTCGATACTCCAAGCAGCGCAATAAGTAATCAGTATGAACGCCTTTACACTCAAAAAAGGATTAATTCTCAAATCCCTGAGCCTACCGAAGCCTCTCTCCGTTCATTCTACGAAGCCGAAAAAGACTCCCTTTTCTATCAACTGGCTAAGGTAACTGTGCACGCTAAAATCTTTAATGAGAAAGAGCCGGCAGATAATCTATGGAGCAAAATACAGCAAGGGCAGTCGTTCGAAGAGGCAACCAATAGATCTTATAAGGTGAAAACCTATATCATAAACCGGGACGGACAGATTGAATCTTTTCTTAGCAAAGAGCCCCCTTACTTCGGCGAAATAGCATTCGGCCTGGATGAGGGAGAAGTTGCTGGTCCGGTTGAATTTGTTGATTCGGATAATAACAAGCAATATGCCATAATAAAGAGTGCTGCTAAAAAAAAGGAAAGGCAGCTGGAATATTCAGAAATAAAAAATATTGAAAAGGCATTCAGGGAGTACCACAAAAACAGGCTGGTTAACTCACTTAAAAATGAGCTGAAAAAGAAATATCCGGCTACTATTCATTATGAGGTATTGGAGCAGCATATTTCTACCAAGAAATTATAATGAGTAATATCCGGCTAACAATTCTGAATGTCGCTGTTATTTCTGCAGTCATCCTCTGTTTCGAAATAATTGCCACCCGCATATCATCGGTCATATTTGTGAATAACTATGCATTTATGATTCTTTCTCTGGCAATCCTGGGCTTAGCTTGTGGAGGCATTTATGCCTACTACCGGCTACAACCAAAAACTGATAGCGAAATTAAGGTAGTGATTTGGAAAACCATTACTCTGCTGGCTTTATCACTTCTGATTTTCATTGCAGCTGTTACCAAACTCCCTTTTATACAGAATCCATTTGTTTACTTCTTCTTGCTATTCCTGCCTTTTTTCTTTGGCGGAATTTTCTACGCAAGAATATTTGAAACTTTTGCCACTGAAAGCTTCAAAATGTACGCCGCAGATTTAGCTGGTGCAGCCTTTGGGTCGGTTGCTTCCATTCTGGCTTTAAACACCCTCGACCCGGGCAATGCGATTATTCTTTTGGCTATTTTAGGTTTTTGCTCAGCTCTTACTTTTAAAATTGGACAGCTTTCAAAACTTAAAATTATATCGTTGTATGCATTTTTGATAATAGCTGGTTCAGTGTTACTGCTGAATGGGAGTAAAAATTTGGCAGGGAATATTCCGATTGGAGACTTTCCGGAGAAAGATTTTCATTACACCTATCCACATCTGAATACTCAATCGATTATTACAGATAGCCGGTGGAGTATTTTTGGGAGATCCGATTTAGTTGAATACAGCCACCAAAACAGGGTAAAACATCTTTTTGTGGATGGTGCAGCTGGTTCCCAAATGTTGCGGTTTGATGGAAACCTGAACAGTCAGGATCCGGTGTTGAGCAATTTACTGCTGAGTACCACCAGTTTTATTCCTTTTTTATTTTTATCCCCGGATGAAAAAAACAGCATGCTGGTAATTGGGCCCGGAGGGGGTAAGGAAGTACTCAGTGGTTTGGTAACCGGTGTCAATGAAATAACGGGGGTAGAAATAAACCCGGATTTTGTGGACATCGTCAAAGATCAACGATCATTTAATGGGGGAATTTATACCGATTTTCCCAGTGTAAATATTCACGTGCAGGAAGGCCGTCAGTATGCTAAAAAAGCAGGGAGCAGCTATGATCTCATTGTGATGGCTTTGCCTTCCACCCAACAGCTGCAAAGCATTGATAACTTTGCCTTGAATGAGAACTACCTCCTGACTGTAGAAGCCATTCAGGATTATCTGGATATTTTAACACCCGAAGGCCAACTGGTTTTTACGCTGCACAATCCTTGGGAGTTAAAACGATTGGTTGTCTCTGTAATAGCTGCATTCAGTGAACGAGGAATAGATGAGCGGGAGTCATTGAATCATTTTATGATTGTAGAAAAGGAATATGCCCCTACCATTGTTATAAAGAAAAATTCCTTTACTAGGGATCAACTAAAACACTATCAGAATTTAGTATCAAGAATACCTGAGATGGCTCCGACAGTAACCTACCTGCCTTCTCAGTGGAATTCTCTGGCTAATACTTCTGTGAACTATTTTCTATCCGAGATAAATAATGGCCGAAGATCTTTAGAACAGATTATTCAGAATCAGACATACGATGTTTCTGCTTCTTATGATGACAAACCCTATTTCTATAAAATAGAATGGGGAGTTCCTGCCAACTTCAAATGGCTGTTCTTTAGTGTTTTTGCTGCTAATCTTTTGTTGATTGGTATCCCTTTAGCGAGAATCAGGAGGTTGAAAAACCGAAGTTCAATATTGAAGCCATTGGCTATATTTATAAGTATAGGGGCGGGTTTTATGATCCTGGAAATATCTTTATTTCAGAAGCTGATTCTTTTCTTAGGTTCCCCCACTGTTTCTTTAAGTATTCTTTTAAGCTCCCTGTTGGTGGGAATGGGAACTGGAAGTTTCTACGGAAACAAGTTTTATGCTGAGGCGCCCGAAAAACGAATATTTTATATAACTCTGCTGATCTGCATAATGGGCATCATGATTATTTATGCCTACCCTCTAATATTGAATAAACTGTTGGTATACGACCTGATATATCGTGCTATTATCACCTTTTTACTGCTACTGCCTCTTGGCTTTTTATTAGGGATACCCTTTCCATCCAGCATTCAATTATTGGAAAAATCTAAAAGTGAGCCCTTCATCCCATGGATGTACGGTGTAAATGGGGCGATGTCAGTTTTGGGTTCAATACTTGCAGTTATATTTTCAATGTTATGGGGATTTACACCTGCATTTTTGCTCGGGCTCAGTTTTTATTTCCTGCTAATACTCCTTCTGTTCAAAAACAGGAATAACTAAAGCTGAAGTTTTCCTTAAACTGATATGCTTTCCTTTTTGTATAGCCATTTTGTATAATGAAAATAGACGTAGTTAGTACACTTATTATTTATGTGACACTAATAAAACTCAAGATTCCATGAAAAGGTGGGTTCGTAACTTCTTGTTTTGTGCCGCTGCATTATTCTTTATAACAGAAAGCATATATGCACAAGAGCGGAAGCCGGGTGAAAATCCCATAATCCAAGATATTTTTACAGCAGATCCTGCGGCTTTGGTATATCAGGATACCGTTTATTTATATGTAGGCCACGATGAGGCAACAGGAGACGAGATGTTCAATATCAACGAATGGATGGTCTATTCGTCGACCGATATGAAAAACTGGACATCTCACGGAGCAATTATGAAACCAACGGATTTTGAGTGGTCAGCCGGTAATGCCTGGGCTTCACAAGTGATAGAGAAATGGCGGCCTGTACTTATTTTATTTAATCAAAATCACTTTTGAGCTGCACGTATAGCTTTCAGGCGATAGTTATTTACCCAGGATAGCGCTTCACCTGATGCTTTCCAGATATACATGCATCAACTATCGTTGCCAGTTTTGTGAATTTTCATTGTCCGGAATCATTGATATCCCAATAAATCCCATAACGCTCATGATTAACCTCATAAAAGGGAGTAAATTCTACATCAGAAGTACTGCCGACATTGTTGGTTTTGAAATTCAATGGCTTTTGACCCATGGGTGTCAGCCATTCGCTGATGGCTCGTCCGTTTGTATGAAGAAAAGGAGCATTTACGGTGGGCATTTCTTCATAACGGCGATGATCCCATCTTTCATCAAAACCTTCAAATCCGCCATAAGGAATAGGTTCTTCATCCATTCCCTCTCTTCCCAATTTGCCGGCTAAAAGTATGGGGCCGTATTTAATGGCACTTAAATTTTGATGATCTTCAAGTGGTTCCAGCCGCAATTTTAGTGGCAGCCTGATTTCAATCTCATCACCGTCTTTCCATTCTCGGGGGATAGCAAAATAAGGATCAGCTTCGGTGCTTGTTATGGTATCTCCATTGACTACGGCATAGAAATCATCTTCAACCCAAAGCGGCTTCCGGATGTTCAGGGTAAATTCCGTAGGCTGATCAGCCTGAATGGTGAAGGATGATTTTTCTGCTTTCGGGAATTCAGTTTGCTGGGTAAAAGTGATTCCCTTTTCTGTCCAGCTCAGTTCTGAGGGAATGAATAGATTTACATATAAATCATTATCATCGTGCAGGTAAATAGCTTTTCCGTATTTAGTGTGATTTTCCATCCCGGAACCCACACAGCACCAAAAGGAATTTTCCGGGTCACTGTAGGTTTTAAAATGCCCGGACTCCATCGGAATAAAATAGCAAAACATGCCCGTTTTAGGATCCTGAGAAGCGAGAATATGATTGTAAAGCGCATTTTCATAATATTCGGCGTAGCGCGGGTCTTCAGGATTCCATTTCATCAGGTGCTCGGTCAGCCGAAGCATGTTATAAGTGTTGCAGCTTTCGGAAGTCACTTTAGTAAGGCGCTGATCGAGTGTTCCAATCTCCCCGAAATGTTCATTTTCGCTGTTTCCTCCGTTTGCAAAGGTTCGGTTTTCTACAACGGTATTCCAAAAGAAAGAAGCTATATTTCTCAGCGTGTCATTTTCCGTGAGTTCATATTCTCTGGCAGCCCCAATTATTTTTGGTATTTGCGTATTGGCGTGAAGCCCTGCCAGCTCATCTTCTCCCCGGGCCAAAGGAGGAAATACCCGCGGATCATGAAACCGTTGTGCTACCTCCAGGTATTTTTGATCTCCGGTAAAAGCATACACCTCGGTTAGCACTTCATTCATTCCACCATATTCGGCGATAATCATAGTATTGAACTGTTCATCCGAAAGCTGTTCGGAAAGGGCTACTGTCCAATCAGACAAATTCACTAGCACCTCTTTTGCTTCCTCATTTTCGGCATACAGATAAGCATCACGCAAACCCGCAAACAGCTTGTGCATATTATACCAGGGAACCCAGCGATCATTTAATCCGAAAGGCTCTGCATCAATGTTTCCTGAGGTTATTGCTTCAAATGCCTCTTTCCCGTTGGGAACTCCAGACAAATAACCACTGCCAATCGCTTGTTGTGCCTGTGATAATTCCGAAACTATATAATCCGCAATTTCACGAAACTCATTGTTAGCTGTAGCGGCATGCATCATGGAAACGGATGACAGGTAATGCCCCAGCGTGTGGCCGTCAAGGCCGGTATTTTCCCATCCGCCATAATTTTCAGCTTTTGGTTCAAGGTCAGCCTCTTTCAAGTAAGGGGCCAAAAGACGATCAGGATTAAGACTCAATAAATATTCTCCGTCTTTTTCCATGGCTGCTTTGAATGGGCTGTCCAAAAGCCGCACATCCTGCAAATTGAATTCTGAGAGTTTAACAATTTGTTCTGAAGGACTAACGGCATATTCAGCTTCAAAAAGTCCAGATCTTTGCTCATTTGCGGAACATCCCAAGCATAGGACACCAACAAAAGCTGTTTGTGCAATATATTTCCAGTTCATAGATTTAAATTTTTTCTGATTCATTGCATATAGTTTCAGGTAGAATATTTTTGTGGCCTATTATTTAATCAACATCATTTTTCTTGTTTGTACAAACCCATCGGTTTGCAACTGGTAAATATACATCCCGCTGGAAAGTGCAGAAGCATCAAAATGTACCTGCTGCTGCCCTGCAGAAATTCTACCATTTACTAAGGTTGTCACTTCCCTGCCCAGCATATCAAATACTTTCAAGCTCACATCACTGCTCACCGGCAACTGGTAACTGATTACTGTAGAAGGGTTGAAAGGGTTGGGATAGTTTTGATTTAGCTTATATTCCTTTGGTAGAGTTTGGCCGCTACTGCTTTCATTTGATGTAGTTATTTCTGTTGAGAAGTTGAAGCTTTTAATCCTGAACAATTCTGAAACATCATCTTGACCTGTGAATCTCAGGTAAACATCATGGCTTCCGGTTATCTCTTCTGAAGTAACTGAGCTGAAGGTGCTGTAATTTGAATTTCCGCCTGTATCCTCAATGCCTACTTCAGCAATTTTATCTCCTGTATTGATAGCATCCAGCCATACTTCAACGGTTCCCGTATTGCCATTACTTGCAGCGCTGATATGAACTTGTTTTGCCGCTTTTTCATAATCTATGGCAGAACTTGAAGAAGATGATTTGCCAAATTGTACCCCGGCAAATAAAGCCCAATCTTCATTGCTGATGGATCCTAAATAAGCCCCCATTGAGGAATAAGATACCCCGTTAAAGTTGGCCGGACTTGCTGCCATAATGGGGGTATAGGCATCCCGGTATATGTAAGAATCGAAAAATGCTGATTTCCCATCTGTAAATATTCCTTGTTGATTGCCGGTAAAGTCGTTGAAGTCATTTTGATGGCGACCGATTTCAACGGCATATATTTCTTCGCCAATTTGAGTCCAGTTTTCTCCATCTGAACTATAAAATCCGGATACATAGTGGCCATTGCGAACAAGTTTTAACCATGCTGTTGAGCCGATCGTGTTTTCAACTTCATATACGGTATCATCAAAACTAAAACCAAGTATGTCATTACCATCGGCATCGACAGAGCTGTAAACCTTTACAAATAGATTTTCGGGGCCATTTATGATCCATAGTCCGGCTTGGTCAGATGTTGATTCCGGCTCAAAATCAACCCTTGTAATGGTGGTATAATGATGCTCTCCGTCGTTTTGAATGAGTGTATTGTATCCATTAAATGGCTCAAGTTTGACCCAGCCGGCGCGTTCAGATAATGAGATTCGGTCATCCGGTAAGTATCCTAATTTTGACCAGGCAGGGCTAAGTCGTGGAGTGCTGAAGAAATCAGATTTTGGAACCATCCAGGGAATACCGTTACTGGGTAAGTCCGGGGCCGTTGTTGCTCCGGATGGAGGAAACTGTATAACTGGCCAGTCCTCTTCATATGTTATTTCCATGAGTAATCCTTGTCTTCCCTGTGCTTGCCAGTTATTATCTTGGTGGTAGCTATGCCCGATCACCCAACTTGTGCCGTTGTCTATTTCTACAGCCGGTGAAATATGGTTCGGTCGATTAAAGGTTCCTGTGCTTCCTTGAAACATGGAGCCATTCATTATCTCCCAGTCATCGGGATTATCAGAAAGCGTGTCGCTGCGCATAACATATTGTTGTCCAACCAAATGTTCAGCAAAACTGTAATAATAAAACCCATTGTATTTCCACATAACAGGACCTTCAGCCCACCCATAAGGATTGTCTTCAGAATTGGGATTTAACCAGGTAAGATCTAAAACATTACCATTGGGATGTCCATCTTCACCAAGTTCAACTATATGATTATTTTCATGACCAGCTTTGGTTAGCAAATACCATTTACCACTGTCTTCATCTATAAAAAGGGAATTGTCAACTCCTAAGGGGGGGATGCCACCTGAAGTATTCAGTTGAACAGGGTTACTCCAAGCAGAGGTTGGGCTATTGGCCGTTACGAAATACATAGCTCCGCCTCCCCTGCCAAAATAATGCCACCATTTACCATGGTGATAAATGGTATGTCCACCCCAGGCACCACCTCCGGGAGTATCACCATAGGTATTCCAGGATGACTGGACAGGTTGGGCAATCACTTCCCAATGCACCAAATTTGTTGAACGATATATTTTAGGCGTTGGATTGAAGGAAGACCCGGAAGTGTAAAAATAGTCTCCAACTTTTGTTAAAGTCGGGTCGGGATGATCTCCCGGTATTACGGGGTTAACATAAGTATCAAACGAAGGAGATTGTCCCACACTTTCTGATACCTGAAATGCTAATATTACAGCGATTAAAATGGTAAATGATAATTTCATAGGACTCCTGGTGCCAATAAATTAATAGTTAAGATGCTTAAGACATTTTAAGCTTAAATCTTTGCTTGTTTTTTATAAACGTAATTAATACACTTTAATTTAAATGTAATTATTACACTTAAAAAAGCAAATCATAAAAATATATATAGCAGCGCTTTTCTGATTTGTAGCCTGAGAAATCATCAGGAAGGATTTTTTCAGTTTTTTACTCCAAAAATGAATGCTTATGGTGAAGATTGTTACTGACAGATTTTCAATTGTGTGCTTCTTAAGCGCTTACCTTTTCCTGTATTTGGCTTTAATAAGTGGGGGAAGATTATATGCGCAAATAACTCAGTACTCCCCCCGAAATCCAGTAATTTGGGCAGATGTACCCGATCCTTCAGTAATTCTGGTGGATGATATCTATTACATGAGCAGCACTACCATGCACATGAATCCCGGTGTTCCCATCATGAAATCGAAAGATCTGGTGAATTGGGAAATTGTGAATTATGTGTATAACATTCTTGGGAAAACGGATCAACACGCGCTTATAAATGGCGAGAATGAATATGGAAGGGGTTCCTGGGCGAGCAGTCTTCGATATCATAATGGATATTTCTACCTGGCTACTTTTTCCAATTCTACGCAGCATACATATGTCTTTCGAACCGAAGATATTGAGAAAGGTTCATGGGAACAGTTCGTCTTAAATGGATGGTATCATGATCCGTCTTTATTCTTTGATGGTGGCCGGGCATTTTTGGTCTATGGGGTAGACGACATTCGAATTATAGAACTCACGGCAAAGGCAACCGCTGTCAAAGAAGATGGGGTGGACCAAATTCTTATCCCAAACTCAAAAGATATTGCTGGTAATGAATTTTATGTGCCTGCAGAGGGAAGTCATATTCAAGAGATCAACGGAACGTATTATGTGTCCCTGATCTCATGGCCAATAGGAAAAGGAAGAACACAGGTAGTGTACCGTTCCGACAGCCTCTTTGGAAAGTATTCAGGCAAAGTGGTATTGGAGGATCAGGGTGTAGCTCAAGGCGGATTGATCGAAACTCCGGAAGGTGATTGGTACGGATTTTTGTTTAAAGATCAGGGAGCTGTCGGTAGAGTTCCGATGCTGGTTCCGGTGAAGTGGGAAAACAATTGGCCAGTATTTGGCGTGGATAGTAAAGTTCCTCAACAGCTAAATATTGAAGCAGAAGATTCAGGAATTTCAGGTATAGTTGCTTCAGATGAATTTGATTCAGCTACTGCACCTGATTCATACAACGATGAAACTTCTATTTTGGAAGGCCTTCCCCTGGTTTGGCAATGGAATCATGTTCCGAACCCAAAATATTGGTCGCTTTCAGAACGTCCCGGATTTTTGAGATTAAAAAATGGGCGAATTGATTCCAATTTCACCCAAACACAAAATACGCTTACGCAGCGAACTTTTGGCCCCCAAAGTACGGGTAAAATTTTGTTAGATATCAGCAAAATGAAAGACGGAGATTATGCCGGATTGGGCGCATTACAAGGCACGTATGGTACAGTAGGAGTAAGAAAAGAGGGAGCACAACATTATGTAACAATGGTGATGGGAAGCCCGGATTCAGTTGAAGAAAAAGAAAAATATCCGATCACGCAAGACAGTGTACACCTTAGCATTGCATTTGACTATAAAAACCTCTCAGACAAAGCCCACTTTTATTATAGCCTGGATGGTAAAAACTGGAAACAAATTGGCGATGCTTTACAAATGCAATACACCCTCGACCATTTTGTAGGCTACAGATTTGCTCTATATAATTATGCTACAAAAGAAGCCGGGGGTTACGTGGACTTCGATTATTTCCGAGTAGAACCTGGACTATTAAAAAATTTAGAATAAATCCTATCAAACTTTTTATCAGAATATCATGAACCAAAAATTAAATCCATCCATTAAATTCAAACAATCAGCTAAATACATAAAATCTGTTTTATGGTTACTTCCTTTCTTCCTGTTATTGGGTGGAGCTTTTAATAATTCATCTGATTCAAATAATGTAAAATTCGACTGGTTCACCTATGAAGGAAATGATCCGGTTTATGAAAATCTTACTATAGCCGAAGATGAGTTTATCAACCCTATAAATGCAGGGTATTATCCTGATCCAAGCATTGTGCGGGTGGAAGATGATTACTACATGGTGCACTCTTCTTTCGCCAATTATCCCGGTATCCCGATTTTTCACAGCACCGATCTTGTTAACTGGGAGCAAATTGGGCATGTATTGGATCGCCCCTCCCAACTTCCGGTAGACAGCCTGCAAATGTCGAGAGGAATTTTTGCGCCCACTATAGAATATAATGACG
>JBBDNN010000062.1:46532-84937 GCA_040877545.1 Balneolaceae bacterium | reverse complement strand
TAGTTGAACTCTTCGATCATTTTCTGCCGATATTTCAACATTGACACAACACTAGCCTTTCTTTTGAAACTAACATTGCAATTTCCCAGCAAGAAATTGTACACACACCTATTTTACCTTTTTTTTCTAATTTATCTAAAAAACGATGAAGGAATCTTTGAAGGACTGGAAGCATACCGTAACCAAACAGGTGTATCAATGATGATTATTTGTTAGAATCCCACTGTTTATCAATTGGAGAAATACCATCACCTGTATAATTTTAGCAACAGGTTTTCCGTATTTAGTGATAAGAATGTTCTCAATCCTTTCCAATATTACTGAAAAGGGAAAACGCTTTCTTTTTAAAATTCACTCACACAAAGCGTATACATAATGACTATGGTTAAATATTAATAGTCAAAATACTAAGTTACCTTATTTTACTCGATATCATTTTTATCTGCATAAATAATCCACAACTCCTATTTTCAGCGTTCTCTACCATTTTTTAAAGATCCATCTTCTATGAAATTTATAAAAATATTTTTTGTACTGATATTATTCCTTCCTTTATCAGAGACAACCCTTTCGCAAGTTCTTACTTCCAAATCCTATGAAAATGCACTGGTGGTATCAGCTGATAAACATGCTTCAGAAGTTGGAAAGGAGATTTTACAAAGAGGGGGAAATGCTGTGGATGCCGCAGTGGCCGTTCAGTTTGCATTAGCAGTAACTTTACCTCGCGCGGGAAATATTGGCGGTGGTGGTTTTATGGTGATTCACCTGGCTAATGGAGAAACTGCAGCACTTGATTTCAGAGAAAAAGCACCCCAGGATGCTTCACGCAACATGTATATCCGGAACGGTGAATTTGATAGTGAATTAAGCTGGGAGGGAATACTGGCTGTTGGCGTTCCCGGCACGGTTGATGGAATGATAAAAGCACTTGAACGTTATGGCCGTTTGCCTTTAGATGTAGTTGTTGAACCAGCCATAAAATTAGCGGAAAATGGCTACCGGCTATCTTTATCACAGGCAGAAGATTTAAACAACCACAGAAATACGTTTGAAAAATATGCCGCATCCAAAAATTATTTTACTCCAGGAGAACCTGATTCTTTCAAAGAAGGTGATTTCTTCATTCAATCTGATTTAGCGGAAACCCTGGAACGTGTGGCTCGTTTTGGGCGTGAGGGTTTTTACTCCGGGCCGGTTGCGGATGCTATAGTAAATGAGATGCAAAAAAATGGCGGGCTTATCACCTATAACGATCTTCATAATTACAGAAGCAAATGGAGAGAAGCTCTAAAAACACAGTTTAAAGATTATGAATTAGTGTTTATGCCACCACCAAGCAGCGGAGGTATTGCTTTAGCACAAATTTTAGAAATGATAGAAAATTACCCTCTCCAGGAAATGAGACATAATTCTGCCGAATATGTCCACCTTCTTACAGAAGCTATGCGGCGGGCTTTTGCCGATCGTTCGTATTATTTAGGCGATCCTGATTTTTGGGATGTTCCCCAGCAAGAACTTATTAGCACTTCCTATAATCTGGATCGCATGAGCGATTTTGATTCCAATTCTGCAACTCCTTCCTCTTCCATTTCTGAAGGTACAGTTCCGGGGTATTCAGAATCTTCCGAAACCACCCATTTTTCCATTGTAGATAAAGATGGAAATGCGGTTTCAGTTACCACAACTCTAAATGGTTCATTCGGAAGCCATGTTTCGGTTGGTGGTGCGGGTTTTTTGTTGAATAATGAAATGGATGATTTTTCTGCCCAACCCGGAGAACCAAATACATACGGTTTAATTGGTGGTGAGGCCAATGCCATTGAGCCTGGTAAACGCATGCTCAGCAGCATGACTCCCACTATTGTTACCAAAGAGGGCGAAATAAGTATGGTTATTGGTGCTGCCGGCGGCCCAAGAATTATTACGGCAGCTTTGCAAAGCTTTTTAAATGTGGCGGTATTTGGGATGAGATCTCAGCAGGCAACCTCTGTTCCAAGATTCCATCACCAATGGTTTCCAGATATTCTCCAAATTGATGACTTTGGATTAAGTCCTGATACGAAAGAGATCCTGCTGCAAAAAGGCCATAATATTCTGGAACTTCCTACCATTGGGCGTGCTCACAATATTTTTATTGATCGCAGCGGAAAACGCACCAGCGGCGTAGATCCCCGCGGCGATGGACATGGCGCAGGGTATTAGCAGGATTGATTCCGTTTACCAATCAGCATTACTCAAATTCAATCACATCAGCTGTAACTATTATTTCCGCTTTGGTATAAATTAAATAGTTTATGGTAGCTGCATCATACTGTACGTTCACCAATGCTAATTTTCTACCCTCTACCGATGCGTGTTACTCTTCAAATGTATTTACGGGCATCTTTATACATAGTTCTTGAACCTTCCAGTGGGATAAGACCGGGTTTTGCTCTAAACATTGCACAATCAGTCCGGTTTACCGTTGAGGTAATATTTTTATTAAAACCTCATTATCGACGGGAACTGGTTTTTCTATTTCTTTTCTTTAAGCTGAAGAACATCTGGTGCTCCGTACTTTGTATAAACTATTGCTTCTATTTTTTGTACCCATCCGGATCATTTACTCCAGTAATTTTCCGATTGTTATATTTTTCTGAAAACATGACCGGATATTAATAGTTTACATAAAAAGAAAAACATCCTTCATTTTAATCCATAAAATTCTTTTTATCCCTGTTCAATTTATTTAACTCCTAAAAATCTGTTCATCTAAAATGCAGCAAGCTTACAAGTCGATTTCATGGCAAGAAGATCACCTGGTACTTTTAGATCAAACACAATTACCGCTGCGGGAAATTTATTCGGATGTCTATACCATCGGCCAGGTATGGGATGCCATCAAAAAACTAAAAGTACGTGGTGCCCCGGCCATAGGAATTGCTGCGGCTTATGGGTTATATCTCGGTATTCGAGATCTTGAAAGCAAAAGCTTTACGAGTTTTAATGTAGAGCTAAATCGTTGGATTGAGTATTTAAAATCATCCCGGCCTACTGCTGTTAATCTGTCGTGGGCTCTCCAGCGCATCAGTAATACCGTGTATGCAAACAAAGAAAAAAAGCTGGATGAGATTAAGGATATTATTCTCCAGACTGCTAAAACTATTCATGATGAGGATAAGCGGGTTTGCAGAATGATTGGCGAAAATGGGGAAAAACTGGTGAAAAAGGGTGCCAATATTTTAACCCATTGTAATACGGGTGGATTAGCAACCGGAGCTAACGGAACTGCACTTTCGGTAATGATGCATGCTGAAGATGCAAAAAAAAACATCCATGTTTGGGTGGGAGAAACACGTCCACTGCTGCAAGGTGCCCGGCTAACAGCCTGGGAGTTGAAACAGATGGAAATCCCCTTTCATTTAATAACTGACTCTATGGCCGGTTCTCTAATGAAATCAGGAAAGATAGACATGGTAATGGTGGGCGCTGACCGGGTAACGGCAAACGGAGACACTATCAGTAAAATCGGCACCTATTCTTTGGCTGTTTTGGCCAAGGAAAATGAAATTCCATTTTACGTAGCACTCCCTCTTTCTACCTTTGATATACAGACTGAAACCGGAGATGAAATTGAAATTGAAGAACGTGACGGGGATGAAATCACTTACTTTGCAAAAACCCAAATCACCCCTAAAAAAACAGAAGCTTATAATCCTGCTTTTGATGTTACACCCAATAAATATATCACTGGTTTCATCACGGAAAAAGGAATCATAGAGCCTGATTTCAATAAAACCATCAAGAAGTTGTTTGTGTAGAATTTTTGGGGAAATTCTCGTCTTCCTGCCCTTTTTCAGGTTCTTCGGGATCAAATTCTTTCACTTTACCACGCTGGAGGTTGATAGTGATTGCGGCACTACTGCCTATAATAGCGCCGGCTGCAATTGCAATATAAAGATTGAGTGGAAGGAATAAGGAAATACAGTAGCCAAAAACGGCTCCCATTGTAATTCCTGCTAACCAAATTAAAAGGCTTTTCATGTATTATTATTTTCCTTCATCATATTAATCGCTTGCAGATTAATTCCTTAAAAAAGATTCTATTTTTTCCACCTTCACATCCTGGTGCGAGCCATGCCAAACTACTCTACCTTCATGGATAATAAATAGCTGCGGCGACTCGTGCCGTATATGCAGCTTTTCAGAAATAAAGGTTGACACCGGCCGGTTTTGAATCACATCAACCATGTTGCATTCTACTTTAACTTTATCAGATTCGGATAATGTCTCCAAACTTACGCGGGAGAAATAACTTGTAGCACAACGTGTACTGTGTTTAAATACTATCTGTGGTTTATAGTTTGATGCAGCTAAAATATTCTCTAAATCCTCTTCAGAGGAAATCATCTGCCATTCAAAATCATCTTTTTCGCCGGATTCTTCTCCACCGAATATCTTATTTAAAATTCCCATTACTTATCTCATGATTTAATGGCATTTGGTGAACCATTCTTACCTGGTTCTCATTTAATTAATAAACTAAAAAACAGGTCTGTAATCTATTAACCTTCAAAGTAAAAAAATGGAGAAAATTAAGACAAATATTCAAGCTCATTGGCTGGGGCATTCAGCCTTTAAATTAATCAGTGGAAATGGGAAAATTATATATGTAGACCCTTTTTTAACAGACAATCCCTCTACGCCTGATGATTTTAAAAAAGTTTCCGAAGCCGATTACATTTTATTAACTCACGGTCATGAAGATCATGTTGGAGATACCATTGAAATTGCTGAAAAAACCGGCTGTAAAGTAGTGGCTATTGTAGAATTATGCGGACTGCTGAAAAAGCAGGGCCTGGAGGAAGATCAGGCTGTGGAGTTTAATAAGGGAGGATCCGTTCATTTTGATGACTTTTCAGTAACACTGGTTTCTGCAAATCACAGTTCTTCTTTTAAGAGTGAATATGCAGGTGAACCTGGCGGACTGATTATCTCTTTTGAGGATGATATCTGTATCTACCATATGGGTGATACAAATATTTTTGCAGACCTTGAGATATATGGTGAATTATACCAGCCCCATGTGATATTTGCCCCAATTGGAGATCATTATACAATGGGTCATGAAGAAGCAGCTTACGCGGTGGAAATGATTGGTGGAAAAATTGCTGTTCCAATTCACTATGGAACCTGGCCTCCATTGATTGGTGACCCCGAAAAATTCAAGGAAATTCTTGAAGATATAACTGAGACAAAAGTATTGATCCCAGAAGTTGGAGAGAATTTTTTAAGTGAATAAAGCTGAAAATTATATAAAGCCACAATACTATATGTGTTGTGGCTTTCTCTTTATATCATTTTTTTGAAGATATTTTAACCGCTACTCTTTCTCGTTATCTGAATTTCCTCCTTTGCCTCGGCCAAAATAAAAAAGTCCTAGTAACAGCCAGCCTAGAAACAATAAGCTGCATATAATTAAGACTGGAACCGGCCCCATTTGCGCTATTAATGGAGCGGATGCCGCAGTAAAAAAACCTCCGCCCACTATCGGCTCAAACATTAGCTGCTTGTATGCAAAACTAATGGTAGCGGGTGATTTATCCTCGGGATCGGCTATTCGCATCATCAGCAGGCCTATGGCTGTCATTCCCATTGATTGTCCAAAATCACCTATACCTCTTTCAAACCAATAATCAGGCATTATTTTTTGTGCAAGGAAATAAAAAGCGGCAACATTCCATGCTATTCCTGCAATTGCAAGCAGTATAAAGGGAATGATATGAGTTCCAATAGTAGTAATCGCGAGGCTGGCGATAGCACTTACAATCATAAAATCGAGGGCAAAACCACTGATGCCTTTCATTAATTCCTGGTTAATTATGGGGTAATCAATGTAGCGATCAAGAAAAATCTGCACTATGATGCTGCCTATCATAGCTAAGGGAAATAAGGGAAAATGCTCCATTAAGGCGAATCCTGTCCATTCTTCCCAAGTATTTACCTCTACAAATCT
This sequence comes from Balneolaceae bacterium, assembly GCA_040877545.1. GTDB lineage: Bacteria > Bacteroidota > Rhodothermia > Balneolales > Balneolaceae > Gracilimonas. The sequence goes on along the minus strand of JBBDNN010000062.1, from coordinate 78,942 downwards.
CAGACCTTCCAACAATAATATTCCCAGAGAAATAGCCAGTCCAAGAAATGAAAGGTGAATGGTTAAAGTACCAATAGAGGCGGAACGGGTAGTTTTTTCACCAGCAGTAGGCCGGTCTTCTTTTTTAAATATTCCCTTTAGTGCTTGATCTGATGCCTCTTCAGGATCTTGAATAAGTTGTGATTTATTTGATCTCGCCCCCCAGTTCAACAATATAATTCCTATAATCAGACCGAAAAGAATACCAATGGTAGCAAGGCCTATGGCAAGATCTTGTCCATCCTCAAAACCATGCTCTGCGAATGTTGATCCAAGCCCGGTTGCTGATCCAATTCCCCCTTCAAAGCTTATTTCTATAAGGGCACCGGCAATAGGATTTAAGTCAAAAAGAGGAACTAAAACTAGTATAGCTAGAGAAATACCAACCACATATTGTCCCCAGGCTACAGTTTGACCAAATGTTACCTGTGGACCTGCTGTATTCCATATTTTTTTAAAGGAGGGTATTTCCTTTCCGAGAAAAAGTGCAGCAAATATAACTGTAACAAGCAGGGAGGCAAGGTCTTTCCAAATATTTACCATTTCCTCTGGGAAAAGGCCCTGAGATAAATATGCGTCCTCATTACCAATCCAGGATGTATAAATCTCTCCTAAAACATGTGGACCAAGAATTAGCCCAACAAATCCGGCAATGATAGAGGAGGGAATAAAATATTCTTGAAGAATGGAAATTTTTAACCTTATAAACTTCCCGGCCAGAAGCAGTAAAGCGAGAATAATTAGACTGAGCCCGGCAAGTTCTGAATTTAGCTCCATATCGAAAACCTTATAGCAAGCTTAGGCTTATTTCTCTTAGATTTTTCTATTCATGCTCCATAAATAATACAATTGATTATAAAATCATTCAGAACGCAACTCCTTCGATTTGGGAAATACTAGGTGCCGAAATTTATTTTCAGCACAAAAAAAATACCTGCTCTTTTTAAGGGCAGGTATTTTTTGCTTTAAAGGTGCATTAATAATTATTCGATGAGGACTTCATCAACTACATGAATAACACCATTAGATGCTTCGATGTCACCTTCTGTAATCTCTACCGATTTAGCATTTTGAACATCAGTTGAACCTATTTTACCATTATATAGATGTCCAATCATCACAGATTGTAATCTTTCAGAATCCTCTTTTAGCTGATCAAACTCTTCTAATTTTTCAAAAGCCTCATCAGTCGGTGCCAATACTGTATATGGCCCGTTTTGCTTTAATAGATCATCCAATTCAGTCTCTTCTAGTAAACTGACAAAAATAGTATGATCCTCACTTTCCTTAACTACCTCTACAACATCTCCATCCCCTTGTAAACCTTCTTGAGCTGTTGTATCAATAAATGCAATAAGTACGATTGCTACTGTGATCAGTCCTGTGAATAAATGTTTGGGTGTTAATTTCATTTTAACCTTTGATTAAATTAATATTTATGATTATTGATGTTAATCATGAATTAATAATTACATTTCTGAGAATTCTCTGTTCCTTTTTAAACATAAGTTTTACCTTTCTTTACTTTTTATGCGTTATCCTTAATTTTTATGACAAATAGTTAAAAGCCTTATGCATGTTACAGAAAAAGCAGAGTTTTTAGTGGTGGGTTTTACTCTTCAGGCCTCATGGAAACGGTTGTGGAAAGAAATGCCCGAAGCATGGCAACTATTTTTTAGCCGCTATCAGGAAATAGAAAACCGGGTAAATAATCGATTAATTGATCTAAGTCTGCGAAAGGAGAAAGATGTTTACACGCAGCTACTTTGTGTGGAAGTGTCAAATGCGGATGATCCGGTTCCTGAAGGAATGATTATCACTACCATTCCTCAAAAGAAATATCTCCATTATAAACATACAGGCAGCCTTGAAGACATCGCCACTTCCTTTGGGAAAATGTACAACTGGGGAAAGGAACAAAACCTGACTACCACAGATTTTAAGTTGGATATTGGTTACAAACCAAAAAATAATGAGAGAAATCATGATCTTTACATTGAAATCACAGGATGATATGGCTATTAACATTGATTTTTTGAATCTAAACGACTCCGCTACTCAATACCTGGTTTTGCTAAAAAAGCCCTGGGAGAGAATGAATTGATGGGAGCTTATAAATCACGTCCGCCCTATCAAACAGAACAATTATATAAGTTGGATAGAACAAGCTAAGAGAACAACAACCAAACAAAAAAGGTTGAATTAGATGCTGGATGAATTGGAAAAGCGATGTTATATGAAAATAAAGTACAATCCCGAATAGTAAATCTTTAATCATGACGAATAGTTATAAAATACCCATTCAAGCTCGTATTGGGCATATACACCTAAAAGTATCGGATCTTGAACGCTCTCTCAGCTTTTATCAGGATCTTCTCGGTTTTGAACTTGTTACCATGTATGGAGATCAGGCAGCTTTCATTTCCGCGGGTGGATATCATCATCATATCGGCTTAAATACCTGGCATAGTAAAAATGCGCCACCTGCTCCGCGTAATAGTACCGGGCTGTTTCATACTGCCATTGTATACCCCACTCGAAAAGATCTTGCAGCTATTCTGCATCGCTTAATTGAGGCTGAGTATCCACTTTCCGGTGCTTCAGATCATGGCGTTTCTGAAGCTATTTACATGAATGATCCGGATGAAAATGGAGTAGAATTATATTGGGATCGTCCGCGAAATAAATGGCCGAAAAATAGCGACGGGTCCATTAATATTTATACACGTTCTTTAGATTTAGAGGAATTACTGGGCGAGCTGGAGTAAAATCTACGGATTAAGGATTATTATTTCCGCTGTTTCCACTACCTCCGGCATTGCCGTTGCCGCCACTATTTCCATTGTCACCGCTGTTACCATTTTCTCCGTCACTGCCATTACCACCAGAATCTCCATTACCTTCGCCATTGTTGTTTTCGCCGGAGTTGCCGTTTCCATCGCCACTGCCATTCCCGTTGCCACCTGAATTGCCATTTTCACCCGAATTCCCATTCCCATTCCCATTCCCATTCCCGTTCCCGTTCCCGTTCCCGTTCCCGTTCCCGTTCCCGTTATCATCATTTAAAATTATTCCAAACGCACGGCTTTTGCCATTGTTTAAGTTTGCGCCCCTGACTTGGCTAAGTTTCATCGTAAAACGTTCGTCCGGTTCTTTTAATGAATCATCAACTATTACAACTGGTATAGTTTGAAGAATGTCGCCAGGAAGAAAAAGCAATTCACCATTTACTGGAATATAATCTTCAATGCTTTTTGCAGAATTATCTGAGGTCTCGAAATTTACCCAAACGGTATCGTCTAAAGTTTCCGACAGACTTACCTGGAATTTCAGGCTGTCTTCATTCTCCCTTACTGATTCCCCATTTATTTCCAGTAATCCGGCTTGATCTCTCCCGTTACCTATATTTTCACAACGTCCATTTGCTTTTCCCGGACAGTCATTTTCTAAAATTTCATAATGAACACTGATAGACTCTTTAATATTCCGGTAAATTTGTTCGGCTGCAGTTGAATCTCTCGGGTTTAAGACACTTTCTTCTGTTCCAGTAAACCATTTTGATCGATCTACCAGAAGTGTAATGACTGCCGTTGTATTTTTTTTATTCCTGAAATTCATGGAAGGACTTAGTTCAAAAGACAAATCCAGTGTATCAGGTAGTTGGAGGAAGTATGGAGAATCTTCAAAACTTCCTTTCAAAAAATATGGAGGGGCATCTTCAGGGCTTGAATCGGGGGAAAAATTACCAATACGAACATCAAATGTCCTAAAAACATCTTTGGGAATATTTTCTGTGAATAAATGCTTACTACTGTCATCTGAAGAAAGTGAAAAAGTGGTAGTTTGCGGAGACATATAAAATCTTTCCGAGCTGCTGCTACCTAATGAAATAGCATTGAAATTCAGGCTAAGCGCCTCCAGGGTGGGAGTTTCAGTCTCTACATCTCCATTATTATCAATTATTGAGAGATGCATCTCAACCGGATAAACACCGTCCACATCGGATAATAATTCGCAGGAATACGTATTTATAATAGCAGCTATTAATGCCAGTAGTACTATTCTATTTTTTATCTTTCCTTTCATCCTTTCCTCCCTTTTTACTAAGAGACCTTATAAATAAAGAAAAATTGCAAATATTAATAGTTAATTTTTTCTAGTATTTTTCTAATAGTATCATGCAATAATTAATTTAAGTCATATTTTTTCAATGGTTAAACTCATACTATCCCTAACTATCTTCACTTTTGGGCTTACTTCAGTGCCCAATAATACCCTGCGTTGGGGGCAAATAGGCCACCGAACTACGGGTGAAATCGCTGAACATTATCTTAACCAAAATGCTGCTGAAGAAGTGACGCGTATTCTTGGGAATCAATCGCTTGCTGAGGTTTCTACATGGATGGATGAAGTTCGATCAGATGATCATTACGATTTCATGGCTCCCTGGCATTATGTAACCATTCCCGAAGGTGAGCGCTATGAGACAACGGAAAAGGCAGAAGGCGGAGACATTTTATGGGCAATAGATAAAGTTACTGCAGAGTTAAATGCAGGGAGTCTTTCCCCCGAGAAAGAAGCTGAGAATTTAAAAGTATTGGTTCATCTAATAGGTGATTTGCATCAGCCACTGCACGTGGGAAATGGAACAGATCGTGGCGGAAATGATGTTCGTGTTGAATGGTTCTGGGAAAATTCTAACCTGCACCGGGTTTGGGACAGTGAAATGATAGATGGCAAACAACTCAGTTTTACCGAACTTTCCCGTTTCATAAATCATCCTTCCGAAGAACAAATAGAAGAGTGGCAAAGCAGCTCGGTTTTAGATTGGGCCTATGAATCACAGGCTCTGCTTACAAATGTGTATGATTTTCCTGATGATAAAAGATTGAGCTACGAATACTCGTACAACAACTGGGAAATAGTTGAGGAGCAGTTGTTGAAAGCAGGTGTCCGATTAGCCGGTTTGATTAATGAGATTTACGAGTAGAGGAACTATTTTGGCCGTTAGAATTTAAGTGGCAGTGACTTAGGATCTCATTGCAAAGCTATGAGAAATTTTAACCTGCATTGGAAATTATACATTGATATTGGACTGAATAAACCGCATCTTAAGGCCTGCAAATTAAAGGACGACATCGGTATTTTATTATTTCTTAGTACAGTATTTATTTCCCTTCTATAGTTTGTATAACTAAACACTAAACTTCACAGCCGATTTAAGAAATGGAGTATGCTCATTTATTTAAGCATGCAATAACACTGTGCCTGTGAGACAACAACAATTATTATTTAAATATTATGGAATACGGTAAAATTAAATGGTTTGATGGCCAAAAAGGATTTGGATTTATTGAACCTGAAAATGGTGACAAAGATATTTTTGTACACCGCAACAACATTGAAAACTTAGGATTCGAAGAGAGTCTTAATGACGGAGAAGAAGTTGAATTCTCAACTGAAGAAACTCCTAAAGGCCTTAGTGCCGTAGAAGTGTACAGGTTGGAATGATATTCCTCCGAAGCTAAATTTTAAAACCCGGTTTCTTAATTGAAGCCGGGTTTTTTTATGGATTACAGATATCAGGGAATTGAGAGATTTTGATTCCATAAATTTGATTTTAGTAATAAAAAGGTGCACGTGCCTAAGCATCAGCTTTCTCTTCTTATCACATTTAAAAATTTTAGCGTCAATATTTGGCCGGCATTTCTTCAGCTGGCATTGAGTTCATAATAAAATCCCGGATATCCTGGTTTGAAGTACTAAGATCTTCTGCACGGAGATACATCATATGTCCGCTGCGGTAGCCTTTAAATGAAAACCGATCTTTAAGTTTTCCGCTGGGATCCATGTTCCACATGGTGTATTTGGCATCAAAATAGTTGGTGCCTCCATCAAAGTATCCGGATTGTACCATTACATGAAGAAATGGATTTTCTGCCATAGCCGATCTCAAATCCTCACCGGTATTATCACGGCTTCTATCCCACGGATGAACCGGGCCAAATACCCAGTATTGAAGATCCGTCTCATATCCCAGCATATCCCGCAGATAATGATTGATGGCAGGCGCAAAAGCATGATTCCAGGAACTAAGTGCCGGATCGTAATCATACCGGTCTCCCCCATCATTTCTGTCTAACCCGCGATAGCGTGAATCCAATCTTCCGACAGTAACTCCTTCCTCACGAAGTAATTCTTTCCAAAAAAATGAGGTAGAAATGCGCAAATTCCGATCTAAAACCGCTTGTTCCGAAAGGCCGGAATAGCGGGCTACTTTTTCAGCAATTTGTTGCTTTTCAGCCTCTTCAATAAAACCACCTTTAGCCAAAGCAGGAATATATTCTTCAATGGTAAAGCGTTCAGCTTCAGGTAAAATATCATCCAGGTCTTGTTGCTGGAGCCCCGTATCAAGTGCATTGTGGTACCATGCTGTGGCTGTGAAATATGGTAAGGGAAGTGCATCACCAGCCGGTCCGCCTCGATCAACCCCAAGACTGGTCGGGGAAACCAAAATGACTCCATTTAAATACATCCAGTGCGAAGATTGCAGCTGGTCTGCCAGTCCGGCAACTCTATTCGTCCCGAAACTCTCGCCTATCAGGTATTTAGGGGAAGGCCATCGTTCCTGACGCGAAACAAAAGTATCAATCCACTTAGCGAGGTATTCTATATCAGCATTTGTCCCAAAAAATGTTTCCCGTTTTGTTTCAGAGTCTACAATTCTTGAAAAAGCCACATTTACCGGATTTACATACACAATATCAGCCACATCCAGAATAGAATGGGGATTATCCTGCACTCCATAAGGTTGAGTTGGATACCCCTCATCATCAATGTTTAGTAACTTAGGGCCGGTGTAGCCCACGTGCATCCAGACAGAAGCTGAACCTGGTCCGCCATTAAAAGAAATTACCAGAGGACGCTTTTCCAGGTTTCTCACATTCGAGCGCTCGTAATATGTATAAAATAGTGAGGCAATTGGTTTTCCACTTTCATCCCAAACCGGCTGATTACCCACCGTAGCTTCATAGGAGATTTTATTGCCATTGATGGTTACTTCATGTTGAGATGTTTTTTGCCAATCAACTTTTGAACCACGTATAAAATTTTCCTGATCTTGTGCGACAGTAAATTCTATCGGCAAAACTAAAACAAAAAGTATTATAAGACTTCGAAGTAGCATTTTATCACTCATATGATGTTCAAGAATTTTATTTTTTTAGCATTGGAATTGTAGCCCTTTCAGATAAACTTTGCCTGTCAAATTCAGTAAAAAAAGCAGAAAGGATTTACTCTTTTCCGGGCATCAAATTTGGTTTTGCTAATCAACCGCTAATTCATTTTGAAGCTGGAAATTGAATTTCTTGATAGTTGAATCTCGCTGAACTTCCATCTTTATTTTCAACCCTTGTTTTCTTCCCAAAATTTTTAGCACTTCATTCAGGCTAAGAATTTCAACTTTAGTACCATTTATTTTTTTAATGATATCTGCTTCCATAACCCCTGCTTTATGTGCCGGGGAATCTTGCCTGACTTTTGATACTATATAAAACGGCAGATTTGGTAAAGGTGTAACAACCTCAACTCCGCTCATATTATAGTTAAAATCTTTTTTAAAATTACTGTTCCGCCTTACCAGCAAATAACCATCCTTATAATGAAAGATAACTTTGAAACGTCTAAGAATTTCTCCGCCCACACTTCCATTTCTATCACTGAGTTGCAAAGCCTTAGCCACAGAAGCACTGTCGGGGAAAGCCACTATCGGTTCTTTAAACTTAAAGTTGCCTAATGCAACCTGGTGCACCCTGCCTATTTTTCCATTCACAACTCCGCTCAATCCTATACCAATTAAGCTTTTTATATTTGAATTTGGGATTTTAAAACTATCATCAGAAGATTTATAGAATGAAAAAGCATTACTGGCTCCGGAGTCAATTAAAAGCTTAACCTGCCTTAGAGAATCTATTTTAGAATGTTTAAAATTCAGGTATATATATGGTTTCTGCTTTTCCAGTACGATTGGAAATTTATGCCATTTTCTATGCATTGGAAGCCGCTCAAATTTTCTTTTAAAAGCGCCGGGCTCGTATAAATATATTCGCTGTTTTATATAATTGATTTCTACTACAAAATTCGCAAACAAATCGTAGCCGGTGAGGCCATGAATATATGTACCCATAAAAGAGGATAGGTTAAAAATGTCTTCGAATAGAACAGCTATATCAATATTCTCTCCTCTTACCCCCTTCAGTTGCATGCTGTTTTTTTCAGACAGATATGCTTTTCTTGGCTCATTCTCGCCCAATCCGGCTAAGGTGATTTCTCTGGAATGTTTTAAATATACATCCTCATTATTGGGCAGGCCGGTTATTAGCGTAGTACCAACACCGGTATCTAATACAAATTTCAGCGGTACAGAACCATTTATACTTGCTTCAATTACTATCAGGTTATTTATAAGCTCAAATGGAATGGTTACTTTTTGTTCACTTTCACTCTGTATATAAAATTCTGCCTGCGATTGGGCGCATACGTGCCCCTCTTCTATAGCATAAAAGGCAAACGCAAATAAGAAGGCAAACCATTTAGATTGTTTATTCATCATTGATGATTAAATGTTACCCTATAGCTCAAAAACCTGATTTACTGTATAATAGGTTTTCTAAAATCCAATAAAAGCATTTTAATTTTTTTTGCTAAATATTATTTCTGCCTTTATAGAACTAATAACTATCACTGAATTATTAAATAATTACGGCATTATTACTGCTCGTTGTGTAAAATGGTTTTTAATTGCAATTATTTGGTATTAAGCCCATAAAAGATGATATTTACTGCAACGCAAATGTATGGTCAGATTCAGTATTAGTATATTCAGTATAGTATTTGTTTCCCCATCTATAGTTTGTACAACTAAAATTTAATTCACAGCTGCATATTAAATATACCCTCTTGATAAAAACTCAGTGTAGTATAATGCAGTCGTGATCAATACAACCCAATACAATTATGGAATACGGTAAAATTAAATGGTTTGATGCTCAAAAAGGATTTGGTTTCATTGAACCTGAAAATGGAGGAAAGGACATCTTTGTTCACCGCAATAATATCGAAAACCTTGGATTTGAAGAAGGTCTCGCTGATGGTGAAGAAGTTGAATTTTCTGTTGAAGAAACTCCAAAAGGACTTAGCGCTGTAGAAGTATCTAGAGTTAGCTAAAATTTCTTTTGAAATTTAGAAAACCCGGTACTGATTTAATCAGGCCGGGTTTTTTTTGTTCAGGGAATTTTATTTGAAAAAAAGGATATAATATCATTTTCTCGTTTCTCTACAGATTTCGTTATTTTTGATATATAAATTAAATTTAGAGTAAGGCATGGAAGTACAAAAGGTTACGTTCAATAATAAAATTGATCAGGAATTTAGCAAAACGGTAAAAAAAAGAGTTAAAAAGTATTTCAGAGATAATAAGCTCTCCGAAAATGCAAATGCTACAATGGTTATTAAAACCATTGCATTACTTGGAATTTATTTTGGGGCTTACGCACTTATTATAAGTGGTCAATTTTCTTTGGGAGTAATGTGGGGCCTTACATTTGTAATGGGGATTGGAATGGCCGGAATAGGTTTTTCTGTAGCCCATGATGCTCTTCACGGTGCCTACTCTTCAAAGAATGGAATTAATTACGGCTTGGGGTTAACCTTTGATTTAATGGGAGCAAACGGTTACATCTGGAAAATAACCCACAATATCATTCACCATACCTACACCAATATTCATGGACATGATGAAGATCTTGAAGTGGCTGAATTTATCCGGCTCTCACCTCATTCCGAACATAAGCCGGTGCATAAGGCGCAACATATCCTTGCTTTTTTCGCCTATAGTTTTGCCACTTTCTTTTGGGTTTTCATCAAAGACTATTGGTACTTCTTTAAATCACCATTAGGACCTTACGAAAATAAAAATCATCCCCTGAAAGAATGGGTAACTTTAATTGTTACCAAAGTTATTTATTACGGGTACACTATTGTACTGCCTTTGGTATTGCTTGATATAACCTGGTACCAATGGCTGATTGGCTTTGGCTCCATGCATCTTACCGCCGGTTTAATTCTCGGTATTATTTTTCAGCTTGCCCACGTTGTTGAGGAAACCACTCATCCGGTACCAAATGAAGAGCACATGATTGAAAACCATTGGGCCATTCACGAAATGATTACTACCAATAATTTTGCCCGCGACAACAAGCTTTTATCCTGGTACATTGGCGGGCTAAATTTTCAGATCGAACATCACCTCTTTCCCCGTGTGTGCAGTATTCATTATCCTGCCATTAGTTATATAGTGGAGGAAACTGCTAAAGAGTTTGATATCCCCTATAATCAACACGCCACATTAAGAGAAGCGGTAGCTTCTCACTACCGGACTTTAAAAAAGTTCGGAGACCCTGATTTTACCTGGACTCCTTCGGAAGCGGCTATCACTTAAACAATTTTTATTGTTGCGGCTAAATTGAATGAGGATTAAGATTTATTTTACAGAGCTTTACTCCTGTATAGCATATTTTTTCAATTGAGTGTACAGAGTTTTCTTACAATTGGATGAATAAATTTTAGACTTCATTTTATGAAAATAATTTTTACACATCTTCTGGTAACCTTTCTTTTAGTGAGTGCAGGTTTATCAACCTCCCAATGTTCCAAAGGTTCAAAAATATCTGAAGAGAACGTGTCGCGGATTATTAAAACTTTGAGTTCGGATGAAATGAAAGGCCGTTCGGCTTTTTCGCCGGAAGCTGCACATGCAGCCGATTTTATATCAAATGAATTTCAACAGGCAGGACTTGAACCGTTTTCTAACCTGGAAGATTATCATCAGGATTTTACCATTTATTCAATTTCCCCAAGAACCACTTCTATTACCATAAACCAAAAAGAAATAGATGAGGGGGATTACTTTTCACGTTTGTACAGCAGGAAGGTAAACTGGGAAAATTCAGATGTTGAAATTTTTCGAATTTCAGTAGATGATGATTTCAGGGCGAAACAACGTCAGTATAGTAATAATGGCTCCTCTTCTGTAATATTAGTTGATGAGTCTCATAAAGACTGGTTCCACCGCTATCGAATGTATTTTTCCCGTCCCACCCGTGCATTCGAATTGGATTCATCTGAAAACAATGTCTTCATCCTTTATAGCGACTCTGTTACTTCCCTTGAAATCAATATTGAAAATTCTGTTGAAACCATCGAATTATTTAATGTAGTCGGTCAAATAGAAGGAAACCGCCCTAATGAAGTAGTTATTTTTTCAGCTCATTACGATCATATTGGAGTCAGATCTCCGGTAGATGGAGATTCCATTGCAAATGGTGCAAATGATAATGCCTCTGGTGTAGCCGCAGTAATTGAGCTGGCGCGGCATTTTGAAGCTTTACCCAAGCCTGAGCGTACGCTGCTTTTTGTAGGATTTACAGCCGAAGAAGCTGGCGGTTATGGATCTAAATATTTTTCAGAACTACTTGACCCGGAAAATATTATTGCAATGTTTAATATTGAAATGATCGGCAAACCTGCTGTTAGCGGCGTTAATTCTGCGTGGATCACAGGCTTCGAATTTTCAACTTTCGGTGAGATTTTGCAAAACAGTGTGAAGGATTCCAGCTTTGTCTTTTATCCTGATCCCTACCCGAATCAGAATTTATTCTACCGTTCTGATAATGCCACACTAGCCCGTCTTGGTGTGCCCGCTCATTCCATCAGTACTACACCTATTGATATGGATGAAGATTATCATTCAGTTAATGACGAGTTTGCCACCATAAATATCTCACACGCCACCAATACTATTTTTGCAATTGCAAAAGCAGCAGAAGAAATTATCTCCGGCAAAGAAACGCCTACAAGAATAGACCCTGAAGAAGTAAAATAGCGTTCATTTTCAAAATATAGCCTCCTCTGATTTATACTTAGAAATGATCTGAATTTTTATTTAGTTGTAGAACCAGCTAACAATTTTTAAAAATTATGAAAATCACTCTTAGTTTAACACTACTTCTGTTCTTTATTTCAACATCAGCCTTCGCCCAGGATTTCGCCAAACAGCAGCTCGAGGAGTCTCCCCGCCACCACGAATGGGTAACCATTGAATCGGCTGACAGAACCCTTCACAATTTTGTGACTTATCCGGAAGATGATGAGAATACCCCGGTTGTTATTGTAATCCATGAAAACCGAGGCCTTGATGTTTGGGCTCGCAGTTTTGCAGACCAACTTGCCGAAGCCGGTTTCATTGCTGTTGCACCAGATTTAATTTCAAACACGATTGAGGGAAATGAAAAAACCAGTGACTTTGAATCTTCTGATAAAGCCCGGGAGGCTATTTACGGTTTAGATTCTGAAATGGTGACTACTGATCTGGAAAATGTGCTTGAATATGCCAAATCTATTGATGCGGGTAATGGTAAAATTGCCGTTGTTGGTTTTTGCTGGGGAGGCTCACAATCTTTTCGTTTCGCAACAAATGCCGGAAATGAAATTGACGCCGCATTAGTATTTTATGGAACAGGCCCGGATAATATAGCCGCTTATGAAAATATAGAAGTTCCTGTATACGGTTTTTATGGCGGTGATGACCAGCGGGTAAATTCCAGCATACCGAATTCCGAAAACATGATGAATGAAACCGATAATGCATACGATTATGTAATCTATGATGGCGCCGGACATGCCTACATGCGACAGGGAGACGATCCATCAGCAGCAGATGACGATCCCAATGTGAAAGCAAGAAACCAATCCTGGGAACGTTTGACGGAATTATTACATAACTTGTGAAAGTTAGAAGAAGAAATCGCTAATCAAAGAATCATTAGCTTTACAAAATGATTACCTTCAAAAAATTAACCTAATCACTCTGCTATTTTGAATTTTAAAATATTGCTCACGCTGCTCAGCATCTTGGTTGTTGCGGGATGTGGTTCCCGCGATTCCAACAATCAAAAAAAAGATGGAAACTCTTCGGCTGATTCTGTACAAACATCCACAACAGAAGCAGAAACTGATACTTTAATAACTAAAGAACTTAATGCAGATGCTGACACTACCGGGCTTGTACAAAAAACCGGTACCCTTAACTATTCAGGAAGTGAACCCTTCGTATCCCCAACTTTATTTGTCTCCGACAGTGAGTCTTACCGCCTGATTGCAGATCAGCAATTTATGAAAGAGACCTTTGAATCCATTAATGGAAAACATGCCACTATTTACGGGAAGGAAAAAGCGATGGGAAATTCAACCTTGCTTGAAGTGCATTATTATGAAATAAGTGAGGAAAATTAATTATGAAGAAGTTTTTACTGTTTCTAAGTATTACCGTTTTTTTTGGATTTACTATTGATGTGAAAGCCCAGCTAAAAAAGTTTTCCAATGATGAAGAAAAACCAAAAGAACTATATCCGGTTCATGTTTCCGATAGGCTCAACAACCACCCCGGACTGCAGGAGTTGGCACGTTCCAAAGCCAATGCTGCGGCACAAAAGCGAACAAAAGCTATAGTAGTAGATGAAGTGGGTGATGCAAAAAATTTCTTTGTTTCAACTATGGATACCGATGAGTTTGAAGAAAAAAGTTTCCGTCTCATAAGGAAAGGCGGACTCACACAAATATGGTTTGAAATAGCTGAAATGGATAATGGCCATTTGGATGAAAAAATTGCTGACAGCCTTTTTAAATACCTGGAAGAGGAGTCCAACCAATTTTCTTTTAATCCGAACCGGGGTATCATTGATTTAAGTAATGATGTTCTTGGTGGCCCTCCCAACTATGACGGAGATGACCTGGTAGATTTTTTAATCACCGATATACAAGATGGATGGGATCCGGATGAAAATGGTGGATATACAGCCGGCTTTTTTTATTCAGTGGATCAATTCACAGATGAGGAGGTGCAAGATGCAACGCCTCAAGGCCAACCTCTTTTGCGTTCAAACGAACGGGATATTCTTTACATAGATTCCTATCCCGGAATCTTTAGAAGTGAAAATACTGAACCTACCTTACCATTAAGCACCCTCTCGCACGAATATCAACATCTTATACATTGGGCTTACAACGGAGGCTTGGATAATAACGAATACACATTTGTAAATGAGGCACAATCTAATTTTGCTTCTTTGCTAGTCGGATATTTTCCTCATACCAGTTATCCGGATTATTTAGATGATACGAATATTCCCATATTCAGGTGGAACAGGGATGATGTGTTTGCAGATTATGGGCGTGCCGCATCGTTTACCAGTTATTTATGGGACCAGCTTGGTTTTGAAAATGCAGGACACCTAACCCAGGACCCGCTCAGTGGAGCATCTGGTATTAATAGTGCAGTTTCAAACGCGGGGTCTTCATTGGAGTTTGGTGACATACTGGTGAACTGGGGAATTGCAAACCTCATAAATGATATCACGGTGGATAGAACTTATGGATATGAACATACTTTTTTAGATGAATTTACTGCAACAGTAAATTTTCAATCACCCAATATTTCCGATGATACTGTTAAAGTTCAGCAGGGTGGCATTGCATATATCGGTTTTCAGCAGGCAGAAAACCTAAACATAAATATCAGCTATTCAGGATCTAATGGCAGGGCAAGATTGATCACAAAAAGTGAAGGTTCTACGGAAATACATGTTTTAGAAAGTGGCGTTGATTTTTCCATTCCTTCCGGTGAAGTTTACGATGAAGCGATTATTATGCTTGTGAATACGACTCCGAGTCCTAATGAAACTGCTACTACCAATACGCTGGATTTTGTACTTAACACTTCCGGAAACCAGATGTATGACCTGTCTACAGCAAGTACCTATAGTGAAATCTCCAAATTTTATTGGGAGATTCCTACGCAAAATATTAGCGGTTTCAGTAATAAATTTATTGCTGAAACGGACGCCCTGCTGCACTCACTTGAATTGTACCTTTATAGTAATCAAAGTGGTGATATCGGGGTAAAAGGAAATGGTCAGCTGAAGATAGCTGCATTTACTAATGATAATGGAATTCCCGGAGCTGAATTAGCTTCCGATACTATAGACTTTGAAGAATTAGGTACCGGCTGGCAAAATTTTAATGTAACCGACTGGGATATCAATCTTGAACAAGGACAGGTGATACATATTGTTTATGAAGCATCAGTAGCAACTGTAAATACTGATATAAATTCCATACCCCTAATGCTGGATGATGGAACAGGCGAACAAGAGGTTTCCTTCCTCCTTACCACTACAAATGAATTTGCACAGATGTTCGAAGATGAAGATACGGGTGGACAACACGGTGTATTTAATACTATAACACTTGCACAGGCAGTGGATATTGAAGATGAATTTATTTCAGTACCAATAAATTTTGAATTAAGCCAGAATTATCCGAATCCTTTCAACCCGTCAACCAGTATAAGTTTTTCATTACCCAAAGCCTCAGAAGTACAACTGACCATTTACAACACGTTAGGCCAACAAGTAGCAACTCTGCTGAATGAAAGAATGACAACTGGGTCTCACACAGTAAGTTGGGATGCTCAACATATGGCATCCGGTGTTTACCTCTACAAAATTCAGGCGGGAAATTTCATCCAAACCCGCAAAATGATTTTACTGAAATAATGGGCGAATGTGCTTAACTTCCAATCCCTGATTTTTCGATCAGGGATTTTTTTATGCCCAAGTGGCGGAATTGGTAGACGCGTGCGTTTCAGGGACGTATGCCAGCGATGGCGTGGGAGTTCGAGTCTCCCCTTGGGCACTTCCTTAAAAACAGGGTTAAATATCTCACTCTATTTTATCATTCGCAAAGCCATGAAAGGCATGGTCTGAGTGATTTTAACTGTTATGGTAATTCTGTCTGCTTTTCCAAGGCTTTCCTGTTCCAATCACCGTTTATAGCCGCAGCTTTATATGTTGTTTTAAGAAAAGAGAGCAAAACTTCATCCGGGTTTGGTGCATTCTGTACCGCTTTATAGGGCAAAATATACTCTCCTAATTCTTCATGGAACCAGGCAGTTTCCGGCTTTATGGCTGCCTTACGAAATCCCTCCGGCTCAGGATAAGTGTAGGCGTAGAAAGCAGCCTCGCCCAAACCAGTTCCCGGCCAAAATCCTGCACTCGCCAGCTCATGAGAATAACCCTCTTCCATTATCCAGTCGGGACAGTTTGGAGCTCCTCCGGGATGTTTGGGTGCCGTTCGTCCCGAGAAACGGGTTACCGCAAGATCGAAAGCGCCCCAGAAGAAATGAACAGGACTCACCTTGCCTGCAAAACCAGATCGGAAACGGGTGAATACCCTGTGGGTGTGCGTAAGAGCCAGCCAGAAATGATGTACCGGTTCTGCATCATAAGACGCATGCTTGGTATCTTCGGGAAAAGGCAAAATCGGGTCAGGAATTTCTACCGGCTTTGGGTAGATATTGACTTCAATGTCCAACTGACGAAGGCTTTCCATTGTTTTATTATAGAAATCGGCCACGGACATCGGCTCCAGGTTAAAAGAGGTTTTTTTGCCATTTACCGTGTGAATTTCCAGAAGATGATCCTGAAAATTAAATTCTATTTCGAATCCGCCGTTCGAGTGCGGAATTAGGGAGGTTGTTAATCCACGGGATGAAATATACAGGGTTGTATGCCAAGAGTGATTAATCCACGGCATATGCTCAAGACGTATTTTCCCGATAATCTGTGACCAGAGATGAACTGTATCGAGTGTATCCTGCCACTCAGAAAGGACCGGTAATTCCGGCCAGGATGGATAGCTATGACCAGTGGATTTTGTCTGTTTCATAAAAATTTTATTTTCGTGTTGCACTTATTTGTTGAACTCAGAAATTAATAAAGGTCACTGTCTAAATACACCCTGCAGCGTTCATCATTGCACCCTTCGGGCGAATCATAACATTTAAGGAGCTAATGAAAGTTCATGAATGTAATGATTAGAAATCGAGAACTAAATCATAACCTCATACCATCTTACAATGCTTTTTTATTTTTGGGGAAGGAGATAAATTCAAACTATTCAGGTGTGAATTTATGTTAGTTACACCAACAGCATAATTTGTATTTAATCCTGATCATATGGTCCCGAAGCAGGAAGAAGATCCTGATAAAAAGAACAATCAGCATAAATGGCATTCCATGGATGCAGATGATGTTCTTGAAAAGCTGGATAGCAGTCAAGATGGATTAGGTCAGGAAGCAGCTCAAGAGAGATTAGAAAAATATGGCCCCAACAAGCTCCCATCTGCCCAAAAACGTACAGCCCTACAGCGTTTTTTAGCTCAGTTTAATAATGTCCTGATTTATATTCTGATAATTGCAGCCGGAGTTACGGCATTACTTGGTCATTGGATTGATACAGCAGTGATTCTTGCCGTTGTCCTAATTAATGCTATTGTCGGTTTCCTGCAGGAAGGCAAAGCGGAAAAAGCTCTTGAACAAATCAGTGAAATGTTGACTCCGCACACAACCGTTCTGAGAAATGGTAAAAAAGAGGACGTGGAGGCAGACCAACTAATCCCCGGTGATATTGTACTGCTGGAATCGGGAGATAAAGTACCGGCAGATTTGCGACTGATCGAAGTAAATAACCTTAAAGTTGATGAGTCTGTTTTAACCGGAGAATCTGAGGGTGTTCAAAAATCGGTAAAACCGGTTGATGAAGAAGCTGTTATTAATGATCAGGAGAATATGGCTTTTTCAGGAACTTTGGTTACTTATGGACGAGGACGAGGGGTGATCACTGCTACAGCCATAGATACGGAGATTGGTAAAATCAGTGAGATGCTCAGCGAGCAAGAAAAACTGACTACTCCCCTGCTAAAAAAAATCGAACGTTTTGGCCGGTGGTTATCTGTAGTGATTGTCGTTATTTCAGGCCTGCTTTTTGGCTACGCCTATTTTATCGGCAATTATAGCCTCGGGGATAGCCTGCTTGCTGTCATCAGTTTGGCTGTAGCGGCTATTCCGGAAGGATTGCCAGCTATCATTACCATTACACTGGCAATAGGTGTACAGGAAATGGCGCAAAGAAATGCCATCATTCGCCGGCTTCCTGCTGTGGAGACTTTGGGGGCAGTCACCTTCATCTGCACGGATAAAACCGGCACTCTTACCCGAAATGAGATGACAGCCAAAACATTGATTGCCCCCGAAAACAGGTACAGAGTGGAAGGAACCGGGTACAATCCGGAAGGAGATTTTTATCTGGATGATGAAAAAATTCCACCGGAAGATCATTCGGAAATGATGAATATTTGCCGTACCGCACTACTTTGTAATGAGGCAGAGATCAAACAAAATGAAGATGGTGAGTGGGAGCTGAATGGTGATCCTACCGATGGAGCATTGGCTGTAATTGGCATGAAAGCTGGAATTAATAAGAAGGAATTTGAGCGGCTGGATATGATTCCATTTGAGTCTGAAACCAAACTCATGGCCACTCTTCATAAAAATAAATCAGGTGAGAAAAATATCTATATCAAAGGAGCTCCTGAAAAAATTCTTGAATTATGTTCCCGTGAAAGAGTGAATGGCGAAACGCGGGAAATTGACCAGCAGCGCTGGAAAGAGAGAATGGACGAAACGGCCGGGCAAGGCGAGCGGCTTATTGCCGTGGCAATCAAAAAAGCAGAGAATGATCAGGAAAGCATCAACATGGAAGATGTGGAGAATGAACCTGAATTACTGGGGGTGATAGGGATGAAAGACGCCCCACGCGAAGAAGCAGCCAAAGCGGTAGAAATCTGCCAGAATGCTGGTATTAATATCATAATGATAACGGGAGACCATCTGCTGACCGCCCGGGCAATAGCAAAAGAACTGGGTATGAAAGGGGCTGAAAAAGCTTTAACGGGAAAGGAGCTGGAGGAAATGAGTGATGAGGAATTGCGTGAAGTGGTTAAAGAAAACCGGGTATTTGCCCGCACAAATCCAGAGCATAAGCTGAAATTAGTAAAAGCCTTGCAAGAAAATAATGAAGTGGTAGCCATGACAGGCGACGGAGTGAATGATGCGCCGGCATTGAAACGTGCTGATATAGGAGTTGCAATGGGAATTAAAGGAACTGAAGTCAGTAAAGATTCATCAGAGTTTGTCTTAGCGGATGATAATTTTGCGTCTATTGAAAGTGCCATTAAGCAAGGACGAACAATTTATGATAATATTCGAAAAGTGGTTTTATTTATTATGCCAACAAATGGAGCAGAGGCTCTGGTTATCATATTGGCCATTATGTTTGGGATGTTATTGCCTCTCTCCCCCGTTCAAATTCTGTGGGTAAATATGGTGACTGCAGTTACGCTGGCCCTTGCCCTGGCATTCGAACCAACAGAGCAAGGAGTAATGCAGCGAAAGCCAAGAGATCCGGATGAGCCTATTCTGGGAGCCTATTTCTTATGGCGAATTCTATTTGTGTCGGTTCTAATTGCCAGTTTAACTTTGGTTTTCTTCTTTTGGACCTACCAAAATGATATGACCATTGAAAATGCCCGAACCATAGCCTTAAATATGCTGGTAGCCGGTCAGGCTTTTTACCTCTTCAATTGCCGGTACATGAATAAGCAGGTGCTTTCACTTTCAGGCTTGGCAGGAAACCATTATGCCTTGATAGCTGTAGGCGTTCTTATCATACTTCAGCTTTTTATCACCTATACACCTTTTATGAATACCTGGTTTGGAACCAGCCCCCTTCAACCCTTTCAATGGGCATTAGTTATGGGCGGCGGTTTAGGAGCATTCGTTTTGGTTGAACTTGAAAAATTTATTTTTCGGAAGATTGGTGAGAATGGAGATTAAAAGCTTACAGGCAAGAGAGTTCGTAGTAACTTCTTTCAATTTACTGGAAGAGAGTCTTTTTCACAGCAAACCTGCTCGATTATATAGATGGGTTAACTTTGGAAATTTAGATTCGAGCAAATAATCTTACCCTCATTCCAACACTTCATACAAGCTAGCTTGATACTTGCTCAATTTCTTCGCCTCCTCAATATCAATCATATTAAATGAGATAGTGGCATGAGGTGCAAGCTGCGCCATTCTCCACAAATCGATATCTATCACTTTGGCAATTCGTGGATAGCCGCCGGCGGTTTGGCCGTCTTGCATCAAAATTATGGGGCTGCCGGGGGCTGGAAGTTGAATTATACCGGGAACTACTGCTGAAGAAAGCAAACCTGAAACTTCGGCGTCAAATGGGGTCTGATTTTTTAACCTGATCCCCATCCTGTTACTTTGGGGGGAGATTTTAAACTCCGTTTCTAATAAACGCTCCTGATTTGCTTTAGATAACCTCTCCCACTCTGGCCCCGCAATAACCCGGATGCGATTTCCCGAAGATGAATAGTAGGGAATCAAAGATTGCGGCACTTGCTTTTCCACTTTGGAAAGAGGTTCATATTCCCACTCCAGCACATCCTCTTTTTGTAATTTTCTTCCCTTCATCCCACCAAATTTTGCGGTGGTATAGGTCGAACAACTATCCATCACTTTGTCTATTTTCCATGAGCCGTGAATTGCCAAATACGTTCTGCAGCCAGATTTTGCATATCCAAAGGTTAATTCATCCCCTTTGTTAGCATTAATGCTTTTGTTGATCTCAACAGGTTGATCATTCAACATTGCATTCATATCCGCTCCGGTAATGCCAACAGCAGCTTCTGAAAGAAATCTGCAAGTTCCTCCTTTCAAAGTCATTTCCAGCACGGGCGCTGAAACAGAATTCCCCGCCAGCCAATTGGCAAGTTTATATGAATGGGAATCCATCACCCCGGAAACCGGAATGCCATATTTCCGGTAGCCGGTCCTTCCCGAATCTTGAATCGTTGTGAATAACCCGCCGTCCAGTATTTTCAGGCTGCCTTTCATTTAGGAGCTTCATTTAATTCTTGGAATTCAGCTTTGGTAATTCGCTCAAAAGCCAGTTGATCTCCGGGCTTTACCTGGGTAGGCGGATTAATTTCCGGATCAAAAAAAGAAACAGGTGTTCGGCCAATAATCTGCCATCCTCCCGGACTTTCAAGCGAATATATTCCCGCCTGATTTCCCCCAATCCCCACCGAACCAGCCGGTACTGCAATCCGCGGATTTTCTTTTCTTGGGCAGGCTATTGACTCATCTAATCCCTGCAAATACACAAAACCGGGAATAAATCCCATCATCGCTACTTTATATTCTGCTGCCAGATGCTTTTGAATTACCTCTTCTCTTTCTTGTGATGTAAGTTTCTGAACGGCTTTCCAATCCATTCCCAACTCATAGCAAACAGGAACCATGTGATTTTTTTCATCTCTCGATTCGATTTCCTGATTTGATGCTGACTGCTGAATTTTTACTACCTCAGCTTCCACCTCAAAAAGCAGCCGCTCATAAATGATTGCGATGCTGTTATAAGCCGGCACAATATCAACTACTCCAGCTATTTCAGCCTGTTCGAGAATTCGCGTGGTTTGATGAATACTTTCAAGAGGAATTGTTTTTGCCCGGGGCTCCAGGAGTAAGGCTTGTTCGCTCAATACTCTGCATTTCCAATGATTTCCGTTAATCTGAAGTGATTTCCACATTCTGTGATATCAAAAAGTCATGGATTTCTTTGGCTAATTCAGCAGAACCTGATGTGTCGCTGTGCAGGCAAATAGTTTGTACTGTAATTGAGATTTCCTTTCCGCCAAAGGTCTTAACCGCACCTTTCCGGATCATCAAATCAAGTTGTGCCAGCACCTCATCCCTTTTATGAAGAACCGCGCCATCTAATGTCCTGGAACGTAAACAAAGGTCATCTTCATAACAACGATCCGCAAAAACTTCACCGCGTACTTTCAATCCTTTTTTCCGTGCAATAACCGCTAAAGTCGATTTATCAGGTGCATAAAGAATTAAATTAAGATCAACTTTGAGAATGGCTTCCACAATTGCATTTGCTGTAGATTCATCTGTCGAGGCCTGGTTATATAAAGCCCCGTGTGGTTTTACATGATGAAGTTTTCCACCCAGCGATTCCGTCATTCCTTTTAAAGCTGATACCTGATACAACACACAAGATTCAATTTCTTCCTCTGTTAAATTCATCACCCTTCTGCCAAAACCCTGCAAATCGGGATAAGAGGGATGAGCGCCAACAGCCACATCATTCCTAAGCGCCAGCTCAATGGTTTTTGTGATTGTCACAGGATCACCGGAATGAAAACCACAGGCAATATTGCAACTCGAGATGTATGGCATGATAAATTCATCCTGGCCGGAAACATAATTTCCGTACGATTCACCCATATCACAATTAAGGTCGATTTGCATCATCATTAAATAAAATTGAAAACTGAATTTAAGCCTCTGAATCCCACCAGAAAAGCAACAATTATTACTATAGCACCCATAAGATTTTGAAGGAGTGAGTTCCGGTAAGTACCAAGCAATACTGCTTTATTCATTATATAAATTAAGAAGATTGCGATCAGCGGAAGTAAAATTCCATTGGCAGCCTGTGCAAATTCAATCAACTGAACAGGATTAATACTCAGCGATGAAAATAAAACTCCCATAAGTAATACAAACATCCAAACCGTCCGGAATTTTATGTCTCTGAGTCCATTTTCCCAACCTAAAATTCCTTTTGCAGCATAAGCGGCGGCCAGTGGTGCTGTAACTGCAGATGAAATTCCAGCGGCAAATAACCCAAGGCCCATAAATCCGGATGCCCAATTTCCCAATAAAGGCTCAAGCTGAGTAGCCATTACCGAAGCGCTCGTAACATCCACCACTTCTCCGCTAAAAGCAACCGCGCTGGTAATCACAACACTCATGGATATAATGCCGCCGAGAATAATACCAACTGCATTCTCTTTACGCATATCTGAGAGTTGAGATGGCCGGGAATACCGTTCCTGAACGGTAGATGCATGTAAGAATAAATTGTAGGGAACAACGGTTGTCCCGATCAGGGCAATCACCGTAAGCAGCTCATCAGGTGTGGCTACGGGAATTAATAAGCCTTTCAAAATAGCGATGAGATCGGGACCAATTATAATAGCGGTAGTTACAAATACAATGCTCATTACTACTACCAGGGCAATCATGAAATTTAGTATTCTTTTAAAACTTCCCGCAAAAAGCAGCCAGAAAGCGATACCTCCGATAATAAAAGGGGTTAGGGAAATAGCATAACCGTTTACTGTGACATCAAAATCAATAAAAAATTCCTGCCAGCCTAACACAGCTCCTGAAATATTTCCACTTTCGTAGGCGGCATTGCCAAGAACGATGGCACTTAAAACAAGAATGATACTTATGATTCGGGCAATGGGATTCTTAAATTCGTCTCGAATTGCTTCCCCAAAACCTTTACGTGTAATCAGGCCTAATCTTCCTGTCATTTCCTGAAGTATGATAGTGGCTATCACAGAAAAAAGAAGTGCCCACAGCAATACATAGCCCGAACGAACGCCGGCAAGCGTACATACTGTTACTGTACCTGGGCCAATAAAAGCTGCCGCAACAAGCGTACTTGGCCCAAAATATTTTCGTAGTGACATTTTCATGGTTGTGTATATAGTATGTAACTGCTAAAATCCCAAAACAAATTAATGTCACAGAAACACTAAAGCACAAATTTCTTGTTAAATATTGGATAGGAGTTTATTCCGTCCCCAGTTTTGTGCTTTCAAATTTTAAGGCTAAAAAATAATTATGGCAGAATTAAAAACTCAGAAAACTGATAAAAGTGTCCAAGATTACCTGGACGCAATTGACGATGAACAACGGAAACAGGATTGCCAGGAAATCTATCATATCATGAAATCTGCTGCGGGTAGCGAAGGAAAAATGTGGGGAAGCAGCATTATTGGATTTGGGGATTATCACTATAAGTACGAAAGTGGCCGCGAAGGCGACTGGTTTTTGGCTGGGTTTTCTAACAGGAAGCAGAATATTACTTTATACATAATGACCGGCTTTTTGAAGTATGAAGAACTCCTTGAGAAGCTTGGCAAACATAAAACCGGAAAATCATGTTTATATATAAAAACACTCTCTGATGTGGACGAAGATGTACTGAAAAAATTAATTATATCATCCGTTTCAGTAATTGAAAAGAAATATAAGACAGGAGATTAAATGCAGGGAAACACCCGGAAAAATATAAAACCCGGTATGAAAGTGGGAATTGTACTCAAAAAAGATCAGCGAAATGGAAACATAACTTATGGAGTGGTACAAGATATTTTAACCAAAAGCTCCACACATCCACACGGAATAAAGGTTCGCCTCACCGATGGACAAATTGGCCGGATTAAGGAAATAAAGTGAATTTATGACCTTAGATAATTTCCCTGAACAAACCTTGCAAATGGCCGATGATTATGAAGGACGTGTTATCGCCACCCTCATTCGTTCAGGCAAAAATGTTAATGGGCGGAAATCGGTGCTCTTTATACACGGCTATAACGACTATTTTTTTCATGTTCACCTCGCTGATGAATTTCATGAACAGGATTATAACTTCTATGCGCTTGATCTTAGAAAGCATGGCCGTTCAATTCTCCCTCATC
The DNA here is from genome assembly GCA_040877545.1 of Balneolaceae bacterium. Lineage (GTDB taxonomy): Bacteria > Bacteroidota > Rhodothermia > Balneolales > Balneolaceae > Gracilimonas. The sequence goes on along the minus strand of JBBDNN010000062.1, from coordinate 54,311 downwards.
AACATCAGAATTACTGCCGATCGTTACGGGAATATTACGAGGAAATAAACACCGCCCTGGATATCATTCAAACAGAAAATGAGAAGGAAATTGTTTTACTCGGGCATTCTACCGGTGGGTTAATCAGTAGCTTATATTTAAACGAGGGCAAAAATAAAGGCCTGGTAGATGCATTAATTCTAAATGCTCCTTTTCTTGAATTTAATTTAACCACCTGGCAAAAATATGTGATCGTGCCGTTATCAGGATTACTGTCTTTTTTTAATCCTTATGCCTTTCGTAAAAAACCATTTGCACATTTATATGGCTCAAGTATTTCCATGAAACATAAAGGTGAATGGGATTTTAAAGAAGAGTGGAAACCCATTGGTGGTTTTCCTGCTTACCTGAAGTGGGTGTATGCGGTGTACGTGGCTCAAAGAAAATTACATCAAGCATCCGAAATACAGGTACCAATCTTAATTATACACTCCGACAAATCAAGCCAGCCTAAAAAATGGGATGAAATAATTTTTGAAAGCGATATGGTATTAAATGTGGAGCATATAAAAGAATATGGAAAAAGGCTCGGCAAGGAAGTTGAATTCCTGGAAGTGAAAGGCGGCATTCATGATATTTTCCTATCCTGCGAAGAGGTCAGGGAAATAGCTATTTCAAAAATGTTCCACTGGTTGCAGCATTAACTTTAATAAGATTACGATTTTGAAAAAACCTCTAATAAAAAATACCCCAGAATTTTTACCGGTTTGATGACTCAAAAACAACCTAATAACCCGCTTCATGGTATAAAACTCAAGCAAATTGTAACTGATTTGCAGGAGTATTATGGATGGGAACAGCTTAGCCATCATGTGGATATTAACTGTTTCAAAAGTAATCCGAGTATAAAATCAAGTATGAAATTTCTACGCCGGCACCAGTGGGCACGCGATGAGGTAGAAGCACTTTGGGTTGAGGTTTTTGGATCAGAGCTGTGAATTGCAGTTTTTTAAGCCACAGGCTTGTTTAGATCGGTATAATTCGCAGTACCTATTTTTCTTAGGATGATCAAATGAACCACAGCTGCACCAAACTGGTTAAAATAACAGAAATTATTTTTCTGAAATCCTTGCAATATTCACAGATTTCAGTTTATTGATACTAATCAAAGAACCTATTGAGAGAATAATATGCAGGTAAAAGAACTTCTAAGTAAGAAAGGTAACGAAATTCATGCCATTGGTCCTGATGAAACAGTTTATACTGCCATTGAAAAAATGGCTGAACATAATATTGGTGCTTTATTGGTTACGAAAGGTGAAAAATTGGTGGGAATAATATCGGAGCGTGATTACAGAAATAAAGTAATTCTGAAAGGCCGCACATCCAAGGAAACAAAGGTGCATGAAATAATGACCGATCAGGTGTATCGTGTTTCTTCATCCGATACCATGAACCTTTGCATGCAACTAATGACTGAGAAAAAAATTCGCCACCTTCCGGTATTGGATTCAGAAAAAATAGTGGGCGTTATTTCAATTGGTGATGTAGTTAAAGCCACCATCGAAAAACAAAAGGTGGAGATTGATTCGCTCCACAATTATATAGGGGGCAGTTATCCTGGCTAATGGGATAATTATGATAGAATACTTTCAACTCTTCTATCGGATAAATAGCCGATAATTGACATTATCGGATGCTTCCCCGATATTATGGCATGATAGGCGTAATAACCGGTGATATAATTAATTCAAGAAAATCAGAAACCAGCTATTGGTTATCGGTTTTAAAAAATTCTCTTGATGATTTCGGGAACAGCCCCGGAGACTGGGAAATTTTTCGGGGTGATAGTTTTCAACTGCAAATTGCTGATCCCAAAAAAGCTTTTTTAGCTGCTGTGAAGATCAAGGCAGACATTAAAAGCCATAAAAACCTGGATATACGAACCGCTATCGGGGTGGGGGAGAAAGATTTTGAGTCCACAAAAATCACAGAATCTAACGGAGAAGCCTTTGTAAACTCGGGGCAGGGTTTTGAACAATTAAAATCTGAGAAAAAAACACTCAGCATTACTACCTTCGACACTGTATTTAATGAAGAAATGAACCTATACCTGCGCCTGATGTTAATAGCGATGGATAAGTGGTCCCCGGGTTCGGCGGAAATAGTTAGCGTAAGCCTGATGAATCCAGAATATTCGCAACACAAAATTGGAAAGATGCTGGGTATCAGCCAATCTTCGGTTAGTGAAAGGCAAACGAGATCTTATCTCTCTGAGGTGATGGAAGTGGAGAAAATGTACAGAAAGAAAATAGCACAACTAACCCCGAAAAAATGATTGTATTACTAAAGCTTTTATTAGCCCATATAATTGGTGACTTTTTTCTGCAGACCTTAAATATTGTGCGAGAAAAAGAGCAAAAAAAGCTACGCTCACCTCATTTATACCTGCACTCTTTCCTCCATGGAGTTTTACCATTTTTGCTGATTTGGGACCTCAGCTTTTGGAAGTTCGCCCTGTTGATCTTTATTTCCCACCTGATAATTGATGCTATTAAGTTATATGCACAAAATTCCCGAAATCAAGCCTCCTTATTTTTCCTGGACCAGACAGCTCATATCCTGGTGATTTTATTTATCTGGAATCTTATGATGCCTGGAAATATTTCTTTTGCCTGGCTGCAAACTTCAACCTTCTTACTTGCTGTTGTTGCACTGCTATTTTTAACCTTGCCTTCTTCTATCATTACCCGTGTGATAATCTCTCGCTGGACACCCCATACCGAAGATGATGATTCTGAATCGTTGGTGAGTGCCGGTAAATATATCGGCATTCTCGAGCGCCTGTTTGTATTTGGATTTGTTGTAACGGGGCAGCTCCAGGCGATTGGATTTTTGATAGCAGCAAAATCTGTTTTTCGTTTTGGGGATCTTCGTAATTCAAAAAACCGAAAACTTACTGAATATATTTTAATAGGTACTCTCGTTAGTTTTGGGATCGCAATGCTCACTGGATTAGCTTATCGCATGTTGGGCTTTTGGACATAAGATATTCTTGAAATTCAGAAGAATTATAATAGATTGTAAGATGGTTGTTAATGATGACGGTAACTGTCAGCCTCTCTCATAGTTTTCAGCTGAGGTTTAATATTTCCATTTCACCATTTGCTTAATACTTTAAATAAACTGATCAAAATGAAAAAATCATTTATTCTTCTCTCATTGATGTTGGTGCTTTTCATCCCGACAAAAGCACAGCTTAATAATACAGCAGATGAAATTGAAACTGCAAAGGGAACACTAACCATACATCCTATACTGCATGGCAGCGTTGTTTTTGAATGGGATGATAAAACCATCTATATAGATCCATATGGTGGAGCTGAAGCTTTTGAGGGAGTCGCTGATCCGGATTTGATACTTATTACTCATCCACATGGAGATCATCTGCATATAGAAACTTTAGCTGCTCTGAATACAAGCAATGCTGTATTCATAGTCCCACAATCGGTAGCTGACGAACTCCCGGATGAATATTCAGAACAGCTGCAAATTTATAGTAATGGAGAAAGTACCGAGCAACTGGGAGTTTCTATTTTGACCGTTCCTATGTATAATCTTCCTGAAGAAGAAGCCCGGCATCCCAAGGGGTGGGGCAATGGTTATATATTAACTATGGGGGATAAAAATATCTATCTATCAGGTGATACAGAAGATATTCCCGAAATGCGAGCCCTCACAGATATTGATGTAGCTTTTGTTTGCATGAATCTCCCCTACACCATGGATATTTATCAAGCTGCAAGTGCCGTGGTGGATTTTGAACCGGAGATAATTTATCCCTACCATCACCGGGGGCAGGATATTGAAGAGTTCAAAACCTTAGTGGATGTGGCCGGCAAGGAGATCGATGTTCGCCTGAAGGATTGGTATCCGGAGGATTAGGTGGTAAATCAACTGCTTTCCCTTATCAACAATTTTCAACTAATAAGTAGCACATTTGAATTCATAAATCCTGCCTTCGCAGCAATTGCATGATCTGCACACTTTGTTCTGCCGAAACCCGGCCTTTTTATTACCACAAAAGAGCTCATCGCCATTACCACAGATGTACCAATTGCAGAGCTGTATTGATGGATTCAGTGGATTATCCATCACCAAAAGAAGAAGTCTCCCGCTATGAAAGTCATGATAATGATATGGAAGATCCACGCTATCAAAAATTCGTATCCCCCCTGGTTGATAAAATTACCGAACTGTTTGGGATAGATTCATTAGGGCTGGATTATGGTTCAGGAACAGGGCCGGTTATAACAAAAATGCTTCGGGACAAAGGCTATTCTATTAAAGTATTCGATCCTTTTTTTGACAATAATCCTGAGGTGCTGAATTTAAAATATGATTATATAGTAAGCTGTGAAGTCATAGAACATTTTCATCACCCAGCAAAAGAATTCACAAAATTACGGGAGATGTTGAAACCTGCGGGGGCTTTAGTGCTGAAGACCGATCTCTACACGGATGATATTGATTTCGATTCGTGGTATTACAAAAGTGATGAAACCCACGTTATTTTCTATCATCCCAATACGCTGGAATGGATTAAATCAGCTTTTAATTTTTCTGCCCTGGAAAGAGATGGACGACATATCACTTTTATGGTTTAGCACTTTTTTTGCAACGATTGGCTAACTATATGGGGTGTAGATATTTAAATAAATTTTAAGGACATTAGCATCTTATTGAATCGGTAATAAATCTTTAAACAAATTAACTATTATGAAAAAGGTATTAAAAATAGCCGGATTTATTTTGGCAGGTGTCCTTGTTCTCATCTCCGGATTATTGATCTATGTAAAAGCATTTTTGCCAAATGCTGAACCTGCACCGGAACTAACGGTTGAGTTAACTTCTGAGCGAATTGAGCGTGGTGAATATCTCGCACATAGTATTATGGTGTGCATGGATTGCCATTCCGAAAGAGACTTCAGTTTGTTTTCTGGTCCACTGGTAGACGGTACTTTAGGAAAGGGTGGTGAAGAATTTAATGCTTTAATGGGATTTCCCGGTAATTTTTATGCTCGAAATATAACACCATATAATATGGGCGACTGGACTGATGGAGAGCTTTTCCGTGCTATTACCACAGGTGTAAATAAAGACGGGAAAGCTTTATTTCCGGTAATGCCTTACCAGAGTTATGGGAAAATTGACAAAGAGGATATATATGATATCATCGCATACATACGTACACTGGATCCTATAGAGCATGATTTACCTGAATCAGCTCCTGATTTTCCAATGAATTTCATTATCAACACCATACCTGCAAAAGCAGAATTCACCAAAAAACCTGACACTACAGATCGGGTAGCTTACGGTAAATATCTGGTTACCGCCGCCGCTTGTAACGACTGCCACACCAAGATGGAGCAAGGCGCTTATGTTGAAGGGATGGAGTTTGCCGGTGACTTTGAGTTTATGTTTCCATCAGGGGATGTTACACGCTCTGCTAATATAACTCCAGACACTGGTACAGGAATAGGCGCTTGGACTGAAGAGCAATTTGTCAATCGCTTTAAGGTATATGCTGATTCCTCTATAGCTCTTCCCGCTGTACAGCCCGGGCAGTTTAACAGTCCCATGCCATGGTCGATGTATGCCACTATGAAGGAGGAGGATCTGCGGGCGATTTATGCGTACCTGCAAACCGTCACTCCGATAGAGAATCTTGTAATACGATATACTCCGGCAGCTGAATAATTTGGATTAGAAAAATAAAACTGGAGACAAAAGGTGCAGCGGTCTCCAGATTTTTATATTCGATCAAGCCACGTTAGCACTTCCCACTCCTTTCTTGGCTAATTTCTTAAACTGCAAAGAAAAATTACTGCCACTTTTAGATTTTAGCTCAACAGTTCCATTAAGCTGTTTGGAGAGCAAGTTGATTAATTTAAGTCCCAGTGAAGGTGACTTATCAATCGTTAAATTTTCGGGTACTCCCCGGCCATTATCTTTAATAGAAAGCTCTACCCTCCCATTTTTTTCAATGGCCTGAATTTTAATCTCACCGTTTTTTCTTCCTTTAAAAGCATGTTTAAAAATATTAGTGACTACTTCATTTATAATTATAGCACAAGGTAAAGCCTGATTTATATTCAGCTCTATTTTTTGAGTGTCGAATTTAATTTTCACTTTCGTTTCCATTTGTGAAATATGCGATATATTCTCAACAAGCAACTTTAAGCTTTCGTCAAACCTGAGATTAGAAAAACTTTCGGATTGATACATTTGCTCATGAACAAGAGCTATTGATTTAATACGGCTGACACTGCTTAATAGCTTTTCCTGAACATACTGGTCTCCTTCTTCTTCAAAAGCTTGCAATTGCATCATTCCTGAAACTACTGCAAGATTATTTTTTACCCTGTGATGAATTTCAGCCAAAAGTACATTTTTCTCTTGAAGTGCTTCTTTTATTTGTTGTTCAGCTTTTATGCGGTCAGTAATTTCAATAGCTGTTCCAATTATATATTGCTTGCCTTCCTGTTCTAAATTAGCTCCTGTCAGCAGAAAGTGATTTGGTGTTCCATTTTTATCCTTTAAGCGCAACTCGACCGATGCTTCATCCTGCTTTTGGAGATTTTTAACTGCATCATTCAGCAAAGGATAATCTTCTTCAGATATGAAGTTTTTAAATGGTTTACCTTCAACATCTTCCCATCTATAACCCAAAAGTGACAAAAAGCGATTATTTACCCTGCTCACATTATTATCTGAATCTAAGAGATAAAAAATACCAGACAAGCTGTTTAATAATTTATCCGTAAAAAACATTTCTTTCCGCAAAGCACGTTCTGCCTTTTCTCTTTCCTTCTTCTCACTAGTTTCTTCAAGTGCTCTCTTTACTATTTGAGGAAGCCGTATCAGGTTATATTTAATCAGGAAGTCAATTGCTCCTTCTTTTATAAGATTTACAGCCTCTTCTTCTCCAATGGTGCCGGAAAGGACGATCAGCGGGAGGTGTTTATTATATTCATTTTTGATTTCCAGAGCATCGTAAGCATTATAATATCTTAGATTGTAATCAGAAATAATAAGATCGGGCTTAAATTCCCGGAGCATATTTGTGTACTCGTCCTTTTTTGCTACCCATTTAATTTCATAGTTATCTTCAGAACGTTTTAAATACCTTTGAACCAGATCAGCATCTATTCTATTATCTTCCAGTATTAAAATTCTATAACTCATGATCTCCAATTCATTATTTGGATTTATTCAGCAATGTCCAGTAATAACCAACTTCACTTATTGAGTCAGAGAACTTCTTGAAATCGACAGGTTTTACAATATAACTGTTTACACCCAGCTCATAACTTTGAACAATATCCTTTTCTTCCTCTGAGGAGGTTAAAATTACAACCGGTATGGTCTTGGTAGATTCATGACTCCGAACTTCTTTCAACACTCCCAAACCATCTACTTTAGGCATTTTCAGATCCAGCAGAATAACGGTAGGTTTATTTTCTAAAGAGCGATTTTTGAAAGCATTTCTTCCAAAAAGATAATCTAAAGCCTCTTCTCCGTCTTTCACCCAAATTATTGTATTGTTGACGTTCTTCTTTTTTAATGATCTGATAGTTAAATCAGCATCTCTTTTGTTGTCTTCACATAAGAGTATTTCTACTTTTTCTTCCATCTATTTAATTATTTAGTTTTATCAGGCAGAGAAAAATAAAAAGTGCTGCCTTTTCCCAATTTACTTTTAGCCCATATTTTGCCGCCATGTCTTTTAATAAT
>JBBDNN010000062.1:0-46522 GCA_040877545.1 Balneolaceae bacterium | reverse complement strand
TAATAATACGTTGTGCCAATGCTAATCCAATACCTGTACCTTCATAATCTTCATCACTATGCAGGCGTTGAAAAACTCCAAACAGTTTGTCCACATATTTCATATTAAAACCAACCCCATTATCACTCACACTAAACACATAAAATTTCTGGTCTGATGTTAATTGTGCACTAACCTTTATCAATTGCTTTTGGCCGGGTTCATGATATTTAACTGCATTGCCAAGCAGGTTTAACCAAACCTGCTTCATTAATTTTGGATCTACTTCTATATCAGGTAAATTTGAAATTTGAAATTGTGGGTCCTCATTAGGAAAAGCATTCCTTACTTCCTGTATTGAAGTTTCTACCAGCTCTTTCATAGATACTTCAACTTCATTTTTTTTCGTTCTGCTTATCCTGGAAAATGCCAACAACTCATCAATAAGCTCTCCCATTCTTTGCGTTTCATCGTGAACAATATTCAGGAATTCCTGTCCTTCTTCATTCATATTTTGCAGATGGTCCTCCAGTAGCAGCTCAGAGTAACCTGCTATGGCACGCAATGGAGCCCTTAAGTCATGAGATACACTATAGCTGAATGACTCCAGTTCTTTATTTGCTTCTTCCAGCTGCACAGTGCGGTTTTTCACCTTTTCTTCCAGTGTAGAATTCAGCAACCTGAGATCTTTTTCCATTTTAATATTGGTGGTGTGCAGGCTAATTTTATCTGCCAATTCTTTAAGGAATGATTCATCATCTATATAAAACCGCCGTTCACTCTGTACTATTATCAGGCTTAGAACTCCAAAGACTTTATCCCTGGCTTTTAGCGGAAGTAAAAAATAAGATTTAATTCCTAACTCATTAAGCATTTCCTGAGCGCCTTCTGCTATCCCAAGGTTTTTTAAGTCCTTTTCAGTGAATTCTTTCTGATAAATTCCTTTGCCAGTCTGTATAACTTTATTGAATAAATCGATGCTATACATCAACCCGGGGAATTTTTTATTTATTTCAGAAGATAATTTCTCCACCTCCTCAGAAACTATTTTGTGCGTAACTCTAACGGGCTTTTCGTCTTCCAAAATATAAATTGAGCATACATCAGACACTTCTTCTACCAGCAGTTCACCAATATTATTAAGCACTTTCTTCAGCTCCAGTTCCGATGCAAAAATATTACTTACCTGGTTCATCAGCTTCAGTCGGTCATTAATACTTTCAATCCTGGCTCTTTCCTTTCTCTCCTTATCGTAAAGAATTTCCAATTCTTTTTTGGCTTTCTTTAGAAGACTGATATCCACACCAATTCCAATAAGATGAGGTTTATCCCTTAAAGAAAATTTACTGGCTTTAAAATAAAAAGGAATCTCCTCCCCATCCTTTGTATATAACAAAGTTTCTATTTCAGTTCCTCCGGTTTGGAATGCCTCTTCAATTACTTTCTGCACTTTATCCCGTTCAGAAGGTGCAATAAAACCAAGTGGCGTCATTTGTTCAACTTCTGCTTTCGTGTAGCCGGTAACTTCCTCCACATTATGATTCCAGCGTTTCAGGCTCCCCTGCTCATCAAACACATAAAAAGTTCCGGGATAATTTTTAGTAAGCACTTCAAACATCTCCTGCTCATTTTCCAAGAGTCTTTCGGCATCTTTTTGCTTAGTCACATCCTGGGCTACAACCAGCTTGCAGGAACTTTCACCCCAATCAATGGGATAAGAAAGGATTTGCATGTAGACTTTGTCTCCATTCTTTTTTTGATGAAGCCAAATACCGGAATTATTAAAGCCCTGCTCGTTTTTTTTAATTTCATCCAGAAGACGTTCAACTTTATTTTTAGGACGAAGATCTGTAATAGATAAGGACAACATTTCTTTTTCTGAATATCCATAAAAACCGAGGGCTGCTCCATTAACAGCTTTAATTTTTAATGAACCTTGTTCAAAGATCCACATAGGATTAGGATTATTGCTAAAGAAAATAGCTGAATCACTCATTCTTATAAAGCTTCTAATAGTTAAGCGATTATATTAAATAATCTTAACAAATGCTCTTATAACATTGTTTGCTGACTAAAAATAGCCCACTATTAAAATAAGCACTACCTAAAAAGTAGTTTTACAACAAAATAAACCCCAATTTTATCAGGGCTCTCTAAATTATCATTAGAAATGATATTTAAAACCAATTATTCCTGTCCAGTGGATGAAGGCACAATATTCCATTCAGCCTTATAGCTACTGTACAGGTAATAAAAATCTCTCTTTAGCTCTCTTTTTCTTCTTCTGTCAAAGCGTCATCAGAAGTTTCTTCTACTGAAGGATCTTCAGATTTATCAGAAGATTCTTTCTTAGATTTTGATGAGTTTTCACTTTTAGCAGAGGTTTCTTTCTTTTTTGAAACACCGTTATTTTTAAGCTTCGTGCTTTTTTCAAAAATTCCTTCCGGATATTTGCCATGAGGACGATCTCCTAAAAGGTCTCTTAAGGCATGATGATCAAGCACTTCTCTTTCTAACAGGTTTTGAGCTAGCTTTTCGAGCTCATCCTTATGCTTATCCAGAAGACCAATCGTACGTTTGTGGTTCATCTCAATAATAGCACGAACCGCTTTATCTATTTGCTCTCCGGTGTCATTGGAATATTTCTTATTGAAGCCGTAACTGTTTTCAGGATTCTGAGAATCTTTCAGGGAAATATATCCCAGCTCATTACTCATTCCATATTCAGCAACCATGGCATAAGCCATATTGGTAATTCTCTCGAGGTCGTTCTGTGCCCCGGTAGAAATTCTGCCAAAGATAATTTCTTCTGCTACACGGCCGCCAAGCAGTGCGCAAATTTTGTCGTTCAACTCTTCGGTGGTCATCAGGAATCTATCTTCGAGCGGAGTCTGCAAGGTATAGCCTAAGGCCGCTAATCCACGTGGTACGATGCTAACCTTTAGCACCGGATCGGTATGCTCTAAGAACCAACCTACTATTGCGTGACCGGCTTCGTGGTAGGCTACGATCTTTCTTTCATCAGGGCTGATAAGCTTATTCTTGCGTTCGAGGCCAGCTATTACCTTCTCAATAGAATCCTGGAAATCTTCCATTTCTACCGATTCTTTTTCACGACGTGCGGCTAATAATGCAGCTTCGTTACATAAGTTAGCCAAATCGGCTCCGGCAAAACCGGGAGTCTGAGAAGCTAATACCCGAAGGTCGATATCATTTGAAAGCTTTAGTTTCTTGGAATGAACACGCAGAATTTGAACCCGCCCATTTAAGTCAGGTTTGTCAATCATAATTTGACGATCAAAACGGCCCGGACGTAGTAAAGCAGAATCAAGAATATCAGGACGGTTGGTAGCGGCCATCAAAATCACCCCTTTATCTGAATTGAAACCATCCATTTCACTTAAAAGCTGGTTCAAGGTGTTTTCTCGTTCATCATTAGATCCCATTGCCATTCCGCGTCCACGGGTTCGGCCGATAGAATCAATCTCATCAATAAATATGATACAAGGTGCTTTCTCTTTGGCTTGTTTAAACAGGTCGCGCACACGGGCTGCACCTACTCCTACAAACATTTCCACAAAATCAGAACCACTCAAACTAAAAAATGGCACACTTGCTTCACCGGCAGTAGCTTTCGCCAGCAATGTTTTCCCTGTACCCGGAGGGCCTACAAGCAAGACACCTTTCGGCAATATTCCACCCAATCTGGTAAATTTTTGTGGACTCTTGAGGAATTCTACTACCTCTTCAACTTCGGCTTTTGCTTCCTGCAGGCCAGCTACATCTTCGAAAGTAACTTTAGTTTCTTTTTGTTGATCGTATAGCGATGCTTTGTTCTTGCCAATATTCAGTACTTGCTGGCCGGGATTCATTTTTCTGAAAATGAATATCCATACTACAATTAGAAGTGCAATAGGAATCAGCCAAATAAATATACCACTGAACCAATCCTCTTCTATTCGCACGTCATACTCAACTGTATTTGCATCCAGTACCGGACGAATTTCATCGCCACGCAACATAGTAGTACGAAACTTTCTAAAGTCGTTATCATCGCCAGATGCAAAAGGCATATTATTATCACTGGCCTCAGGTTGATTTATGATACCTTCCTGAACTGCTTTGTCGGAATAATCTCCGGTTACATCAACGCCATTGGTAATTAGAATCTCATCAACATACCCCTGTTCTACATATTCCAGAAATTGGCTGTATTTAATTCTGTTTCCTTGTTCCGGGCTAAAAAACATAACCTGTACAAGAAGCAATACAAAGAATAGAACGAAAATACTCCAGGTAGGAAATTTAGGTGAATTACCGGGTTTTTTTCCGGAGGGTTTTACTGGTTTATTTTTTGGAATTTTTTTTTGCGCCATTAAAACGAGCTTATAATATTATCTAGATTTAAAGATAACAAAGGTTATACTTAATTAAGTTTATGAATTGAAAAAACTTCCATTCAATATTTGCAATAAACGTGCCACTACTCTTTTTATGACAAATCATCAAAAGATACTACGTCACCTTCTGCTGTTTGCATCTGCATTCCTTCTTTTTGTGGCACCATTCGGCCTATAACCACAAAATCATTAAAATGCTTGACCAATTCTTCTACACCTTTTTCTGGTAAAGTAAACATGATTTCAAGATCCTCACCACCAAATAGTGCGTAACGATCTACATCTTCTTCCATTTCGTCTGCTACCTGCCGAGTTTCAATAGCAATAGGAAGAGCGGCTTGATAAATATAAGAACCCAGGTTTGAGGCTTCAGATAAGAGACTGATTTCATTGATCAACCCTTTGGTTATATCAATCATGGCTGTTGGCACCATATTTTTTTTACGCAGAAGATCGATTAAATCCTTTCGAGCTTCAGGCACTAACTGCCTTTTTACTACGAACTGATAGTCTCCTAATTCTGGCTGTACAGATTCATCTCCATGTTCTTCCCAGTATTTCTTCTCTCTCATTAGTATTCTAAGGCCGGCAAGTGCTCCACCAACATCCCCCGTCAAACAAATAGCATCACCTTCATTTGCCCCTTTACGGTAGGTAATAAGTTCTTTATCTGTTTTGCCGTAAACACTGGTATTTACGACAAGATTGGAATAGTTTGCTTTTAGATCTCCACCCACCACTTCAACTTCATGAACTTTACCCGCGGCATATATTCCCTCATATAAATCACCTACCATCTGCACCGAAACTCTGTTTGGAAGTGCGAGACTAATTAATACCGTTTCAGGTATTCCATTCATTGCATAAATGTCGCTTATGCATGCTGAGAGTATTTTATAGCCTAAATGATGGAAAGGCGTATAGGTTGGATCAAAGTCTACTCCTTCTACATAAGTATCGGATGAAAGTAATGTGAGGCTGCCATCTGATTCGGCAATCACCGCGGCATCATCTCCTATAGATTGCTTTACATTAGGATGTTTATAAGCGTCATAACTTGTAATTTTTTTTAACAAGCCTTTAGAGCCAATACTTTGTATGGTTTTAAAAGAGTCGGACATAATCTGGTATAATAAATAAAAAAAGGCACCTGCACATTAAGCACAGTTGCCTCTAAACAATTAGTAAAGTGAATTAATTTTCGCGGCGGGTAGAATAGTTAATTCTAAACGTGCTTGCTTGCTTTAACTCTTCCTGAACATCGGTTAACAAGCCAAATTCTGAGGTTTCATCAACTCTTAAAGAGACAATAAGCCTAGGCTGTTCGCGAAGTTTATCGTACATCAATGTGCGTATAGCTCCGATATCCTCAACAATAGCATCATCAATTTGTACCTTGTCTTCGCCAAATTGATTATTGGGGAGCCTTTCAGGGCCAATATAGATATATGAGACTAAACGTTTCTCTTCTATTTTTTCAATATTCTCGGCTTGTGTCAAATTCACACGTACCTGCAGGGTTACTTCGCGCAATACGGTGGTAACCATGAAAAAGAAAAGCAAAATAAATATTACATCAGGCATTGCAGAAGTTGGTACTTCCTGTTTACTACGTGCCTGCTTTTTCTGAAAATGCGCCATAATTAATTTCCGTCAGGTTCTGCAATTGAGATTTTCTTTGGATACATAGTCCGTATTTGCTCCCGCTGCTCACTTTCTGCCCTAAGAGCACCATAAGGCACTCCATAGTTAGCGCGAGAAGCTGCATCTCTTAGATCTTTATAAGCACCCATTACCTCATCAAGCATATCGACGTAGATTCGGTAGGGTGTTTGTCTCTGAGTTTTTATAGAAACGATAGCTAAATTTGGATCTTCGGAAAGATTTTCATCTTGACTTGGATTATCTATGAACTCCACTAATTTTGCTTTCACATCACCGAGCGAAGAAGGCTCTTCATCCATTAAGATTCTACCTTCTGAATTCACAAGTATGTTCATCAGGTTCCTTTCTTTAACGGGTGGCGGTTCTTCTTCTGGGTCGAGAGGTGGAGGTAATTGTAGTCCAATCCCGGTATCCACATTAATGGTGGTTGTCACCAAAAAGAATATCAATAAGAGAAAGGCTATATCGGCCATAGAAGAGCCGTTTATTTCGGCCATTTCTCTTTTTCGTTTCTTTAACAGCATGATTTATATCCTATTAAAACTTAAAGGTCCCACGCAGGCCAGTTAGCATAATGGTAAGTACCATTGCGCCCATCATAAATACTGCAGTGAATACTGCCGCTTTGGCAACGTCTCCCAGTACACCGTATGTGATTGCAAATACTACAAACGGAATGGCCATCATGACTATTTTTGTATAATCCTGTTTGTTTTGGGTAAAGCTTTTTATTCCAGCACCCAGCATTGCAACAATGCCGAGCACCACTAAGCCTACCGCTAGTCCAACACTAATTGTAACCATAATATATTATCCTATTTATTAATTATTGGAATTATGATTAATTAAGCTGAAGGATCATTTTCCGCAGTTGGCGGAACAAGAGGCTTACCTTCCTTTAACAGGATGATAGAATCTATTAACGTAATGGAGCTTTCTTCCATTTCAGCAATTATACGGTCAATTTTTGAGACGCAATAGTTGTATCCTATTTGCAGAATAATACCTGCAATCAAACCACCGGCTGTTGTTAAAAGAGCTACTTTAATACCACCCGCTACAATACTTGGGGAAATATCTGAAGCTGCTTCGATATCATCAAAAGCTTGAATCATACCTACTACAGTTCCAAGGAACCCTAACAGTGGTGCAATAGCTATAAATAATGACAGCCAAACAAGTCCTCTTTCCAGGAAACTCATTTCTATGGAGCCGTACGCAGAAATTGCTTTCTCCGCTGCATCGATCCCTTCATCAGCACGCATTAAACCGGCCTGAAAAACAGATGCTACAGGGCCTCGCGTTTGAGAGCAAAGTTCTTCGGCAGCTTCAATACCACCCTCTTGCAATGCTTCCTGAACATTAATTATAAATTTTCGTGTATTAATATCTGCAAGGTTAAGGGTAATGATCCTTTCCAGAAAAATGGCTAAACCGAGAATCAGTGCAATTAGCACCGGCCACATCCAGCCACTCTCATTACCTTCATTAAATTTTGCAACTATTAGATTAAAAAACCCTTCGTCAGCAGGGGCTTGTAAGAGAAAAAGAGTGATCGACGATATCATGTCTACTCCACTAATGTTTAAGTGTTAAAAGCTAAGAATAATGAAGCGAAAGAATAGGTCATTTTGAACTAAATGTCAAAGCTCATCATCTGTAAAAAGTTCATTTTTACGTAATGAAATGATTAGCCATTAGTAATTTAGTAACTACCTATATAACATTGTCTTGTTCAAAATACAGCGCTCATAACTAATTTAATAGTATGGATAGCAGGCAGGTTTTCTACTGTTCTTCCATCATAATCGAGGCTGAACCGAATTAAATTACTTATCCGGTATGTACTATTGAGCGACCAGATCAAGTTTGTCCCCTCTCCGGTGCCTTCTGTTAATTCGTAGCTGCCGTATGTACTGGAGCTTCCATTTACCAGTGTTCGCCGGAGTTCTACACGCAAATTAGACTGTAATTTCCTAAATAAAAATATGCGATTCGTATTTTCAAGCTTTATCATATTTGCCCTTACATTTTGAGCAGGATAAAAATCTTCTTTTTGGGTATAGGAAATATGGAAAGCAGTATTCCATGATCGGTTTATAGTTGCGTCTATTCCCGGACGTATATTATAACTATTGATATTATAATTTCGGCTCGAAATTCGGCTGCTTATTGACTTATTTTTCCCGATGTAGCTATCCATTAAAATTCTAACTCTTTCAGTAACATCAAGAGAAGAATTCAAATAAAACAGATCGGTATAGGTACGGATGGCTTCTACTGCTCGTTGATTTAAAGCTCTGTTCTGGTTATAGCCAAACCTGAGATCCGCCTGATTTACATTTTGAAGCATATCTAACTCTTTTTCCCACAATAATCTTCCTTGCACGGTACTTGAATCATTCCGAAAGGTTCTCAACTTCACTAAGTAAACATCTCTCAGGTTTTCGGTTGTAGAATTTTCGGAAATATCTATACGGGATCGGAGATTTATACCTGATAACCAGTTATCCTCATCAC
This sequence comes from Balneolaceae bacterium, assembly GCA_040877545.1. GTDB lineage: Bacteria > Bacteroidota > Rhodothermia > Balneolales > Balneolaceae > Gracilimonas. The sequence continues at coordinate 37,958 of JBBDNN010000062.1, read as the reverse complement.
TTGTAATGAACTGGAAAGGTTTATTGTTATGTTTGGTTCTTAGATTTAAAAAAACGACTGGAAATAATTCATCTGATGGCAAAAACCGCCTGATATATAATCCTTCATTAGGGCTCACTTCCTGGAAAAACTCATCCACCTGCTGCACACCATCTTCATTGGTATCCCGCCAAACATATTGGCCAGATGCCGAGCCTACTCTAACATATGTCTCCTGCAAAACTGCCTGCCGCTGTGTATTGGCCTGGTAGAAAACCTCTCCATCTATAAATTCATTTGCCGACATATAGCTCGTAACAGATTTTACAAATAAACCCTGCCGGTTAATATTTCCTAAAGCTGCAAAATCTTCTGTGTAATTTTTATTCCGGATTTTGACTTCGTTTATAGTTTCAAAATTGGAGCTGGGCCGATATAAAACTTCATACCGTTGTTCAATAGCAGAGAATTCTTTTCTTAACTCATTTTCCAGCACACCCGTTTCTGAGCGATAAGCCACTGCAGCATCTATTTGAAAATCTGAAACTCCTATTCTTATACCAGGACCTGCATCATAGTATGATTGAGATCGCTGAGACAAAGTATCTGTAATTGTATTGCGTTGAATCCTGTTTTCCTGTTCAACTGCTAAATAGGGCGTAAAAATTATATCGCCTGCTAACAGATCTTTACTCAACCTACCATTTTGCCGAAACCATCTGCCATCCTCTGCCAAAACATCGTCTTCACTTTGCACCAAATCCTGATTGTAGGTCAGGTTAAACCAGTTAGGTTCAGTACTTCGAATGGATGAAGCCTGCCGGATTCCTACAAAATCATCCCGCTCTACAAGCCCAACTTCTCCGCCTATACTTGTTTGGGATGATGGGCTGACATTTAACATAGCCTCGTTGATAGATTCTCTGCTTTGCCCTGTTCGTGTAATATTCCATTTACGATCAAATTCTACATCCCGGGTACGTTCAAAAAATTCAAATCTCCTGCCTGAATAGCGCCTGTTTACCTGCGCGTTTAGAATACCAAACGGGGATTCTATTTCATTCATCCTTAAACCAGATTCATAAGCTATGTCAGTATTATCATCATTATCCAAAGAAGAAAAACGGTTTTGATCAAAATCACTTACAGCCCATTCTCCAAAAACTTCAAATTTATCAGTGAGGCTATACCGCCCGTTTAAAGCTACCATTTGTTGCTTTTGCGGCGCAGGCAATTGTTGAAATGATTCATATTTACCTCTTCCAGGGCCAACCCATTCATATAACAAGCCATTTACATCTCCACTTATCCGGCGATAACTTCCCTCGCCATTGCCCACATCCGAAAAACGTACGCGATAAATTGCCTCCGGTGAATTTGGTTGATGTTGATAGATTCTAAAAGTTTCTCCGTTTACCATGGTATCCACCTCAGCATATAACACATATTCTTCCCGCTCTCTTTCATCTGCAATACGGGCACCGCTAATGGTCGCATCTTCAAGATTATCACCTGCCGCCCGAAGTACTTCAATGTCATTTTCTGTAAGAGATTGCTGGGATAATAAATCATCCCCATCTGCCTGACGAATTACGGTCGCTCCAATCCTCAATTTCCCATCAAATAATTCGTCACCACCTTCAGCGGCAATCATAGTACGATTGAAATTTTGATCTACATACTCATACTCAATTAAGATTCTTGTTTCATCCTTAACTAACAGATTACCCGTGAAAAATACCTCACCCAAACCATAATCTATTATGTATTCATTTTCGGCGCCACGTTGTACCCGCTGGCCATTTATGTAAACCCGTTCTGTTCCAGCAAGAATAATCACAAATTCTTCATTGTTTCTCCCGGTTAACCTGTATGGTCCTTGTACACCTTCCTCTCCACTAAAAGAAACCGATTTATAAGTACCTCTAACTACTGACAAAGCCCCCCCATAATCTCCTACTGGTGTGTTTGTATATCCTGCCGCCCCTTGTAGCCTCCGGTTAAGTCTGGCAAATGTACTTTGCTCAAGATTTATATCCACATCCCCCATTTCGACCATCGTATTTGGTGCTTCTACCTGTATAAAAACCTGGTCAAATTCGCGTAAATTTTGAGTGGTGCCATCGGGCTGGATAGGAATATTTTGATCAGTCAGCGAGGCATTAATATGTATGTTTTCAGTGAGGGCACCATTTAATTCGAAATTCAAACCACTTTCCAGCGAAAAATCCTGATTGGTTCCTACTATGACACCACGGCTCAAACTTCCCGACTGCCGTAAATTTGATTCATCAAAAGTGGATTGGCTTTGTAATGCTGAAATTTCCTGCCCTAAAGAATCCGGGTTATCAAAAATAGTAGAATCTAATTCTATGGGAGTTCGAACCTGGTACGATCTCCTGAGGGTAAGAGGGTAGGCATCAAATCTTACTTTAACGATACTTTCATCATCAAATTCGAAACCGGAAGGATTAATAAAATGCAACATGCCCGTTTCTTCATTAAATGCCCAGGTTTCAACGGGAATTATTTCACCATCAACCAGAATTTCTATGCTTGAGGGAACTACCCATTCATTCAGGTAATAAGAAGAGTCTGCCACAAAAGGCTGTAGTTCTTCTTCCAGGCTAATGGTATTTTGGGCATGAATAGATGTGGTGCTAATGCCAAAAATCAACAAACCGATAGACACAATGGATATCAACTTCCTTAATAAGAAGCGATACTCAATACATGAGGAAGCATCTTTTTTTTTTGATCTGATTGTTACCAAAGAATGTCCGCGACAGAATTTAGGGTTTATTCTGTATTGTTGATGGTGAAGGCTAAAACTTTCCCGCTAAAGGAGCAACTATAAGCGGGAATTAAACTTTTGCATTCCCTCTTTCAAAAAAGAAACAAATTCATCCTTTTTGCTATATCCCAGGCTTTGCTGTAAAACAGTGCCATTTTCCGGATCTACAATTGCATAGGTAGGAAGAGCAACATTGCCAGTTAATTTAAACTGGAATTGTTGATTTGCAGGCCCATCGGTTCCTCCATCAGTATAAAGTTTCACCAAAACCATTTTGTCAAAAATATCCACTACTTCCTGCAAAGGAAAAATATTTGATTCCATCGCGCGGCAATTGGTACAGGTATAGCCGGTAAAGTCTATAAAAACAGGTTTATTTTCAGCGCGGGCAACTTCCATTGAGGCTTCAAAATCATCCGACCAACCTTCATCATTGCTGATTGCAGCTCCCCCTCCCGTCAATCCAATTGAAGCAACTACACTGACATCCGTTGCTTGTTTTGGAGGTAGAAAAGCATCCCAAATGCCCAAAGAGGATCCCAGCAAACCTGGAATCAGGTAAAAACTAAAAAGCAGAAATGGAATAGATAACAACATCCTGCTTGATGAAATACTTTCCGGTTTTTGTTCATGCTTAAGAGAGAAGGTTCCAAGCAAATACAAACCGGTTAGAAGGAAAATAGCAATCCATGCTGCGATAGTAAAAGGACGTGATATAAGCCCCCATTCCCACACCAAATCGGCATTAGATAAAAATTTGAATGCAGCAGCAAGTTCAATAAATCCAAGTAATACCTTTACGATATTCATCCATGAACCACTTCTGGGAAGTGATTCCAGCCATTGTGGGAAGGCAGCAAAAAGAACGAAAGGACTAGCAAAAGCTGCAGAAAAACCGATCATTCCTAAAATAGGATAAAACCATTCTCCCCCGGTTGTAGCTGCAAAAACTCCTCCCACAAAGGGAGCTGTACATGAAAAAGAAACTGCACTGATAGTGAGAGCCATAAATAAGGTACCAACCATACCAGACTTCTGATTGCTTTTTCTGTTCAGCCAGTTGGTAAGCTGATGCGGAAGCTGGAGCTCGTACATTCCTAATAAACTGAATGCAAAAACAACCAAAATCAACGCTATAAATATATTTACCCAGGGATTTGAAGCAAAATTCTGCGCACCGGAAACGCCAAATATTGCGGCTAAAAGCACTCCTAATAAGGTGAAGGTAATAACAATGGCAAAGCCAAATAGAAAAGCCTTTCCTACTCCTTTTCCATTGCTCTCTTGTTTAGAGAAATAGGAAACAGTAAGTGGAATCATAGGAAAAACACAGGGCGTTAAAAGAGCTGCAAAACCAGCCAGGATAGCTATCCACATAAATGAAAAAACACCGTCGCCGCCCAGTCCTGACGACTTAATTTTAGCCTCGCCCCCCTCCTCATTTTCTACTCCACCAGAAACAGCTGCTTCTATGGGGTTTTCAGAAATTCCATTTACCGTTACAGCCGCAATGATAGATTTGGTTTTTGGTGGGAGACATACCCGATCGTCACACACCTGATAATACACTTGAATATCTAAATTTTGCCTGCCCGTTTCCGTTACTTTAATCGCCGCGGGAATGGTGAACTTGGCGAAGCTGCTATGCCAGCCTAATTCAGTTTCAAAATTTGGATCAAATTCTATGTCTGCATCAGTTTCAATTACCTCACCAGCAAACACAAAATTATCGGAATTGGGAGAAAAATCGGTAGGAAAAGGGCCCGCGTCTTTGGCATTCAACACGGAATAAAGATGCCAGTCCCCTTCTATGGAAGCTTCAATTTCGATGTTAAACGGTTCCCCCGCCAACACCTCGTCAGGAACTTCAGAAACCTGGAATTTTACCGGGTCAGGTATTTGTGCCTGAACAAAAAATGGGGATAACATCAGTGCGATGATCCCCATTAAGATTGTACTAAGTAATTTCATGTATTTAATTTAGATGACCATCGCCTTACTCAGCTTTAACTACCCAAAACTTAACTTTAGGATTAAGGTCTCCCAACAAATTCACAGTGGCAGTGTATTCGCCAAGTGTTTTAACGTCTTGGTCTAAAGTAATATTTCTCTTATCCACCAAGATTTCACGCTCTTCCAAAGCTTCGGCAATTTGTGCATTTGTAACCGTACCATGGATTTTGTCTTCCTCGCCGGTAGTTACCGGAATTGTAACAGATGTTACTTCCAGCAATTTGGCTAGTTGCTTTGCTTCCTTAACAGTGAAGTCAGCTTTTAACGCGGCCTGTTTTTTCAAGCGCTCGAGTTCTTCTACAGCACCTTTGGTTGCCATAACTGCTTTCGCTTGTGGAATAAGATAATTTCTGCCAAAGCCATCTTTTACATTTACAAGATCACCGGCACTTCCTAATTTTTCAACATCTTCTCTTAAAATAACTTTCATGGTTTTCTAAATATTTTATCGAAGGTTTTCTGCTACATATGGCATCAGGCTCAGGAAACGAGCTCGTTTAACTGCCGTTGTTAATTGGCGTTGATGCTTTGCACTGGTTCCGGTAACACGACGAGGAAGAATTTTCCCTTGATCGTTGGTAAACCGTTGAAGTGTTTCAACATCTTTGTAGTCGATATACTCCAGTCCGGCACGTGTAAACTTACACTGCTTAACCTTTCGTTGATTCTTTTTCGGGTGTGATGGATTCTTAATCATAATTTAAATTCGTTTTTAAAATGGTTGGGCTTAATCTTCTTGCTCTGATTCGTCATCTTCGTCTTCAATAGCGAAAACATCAGGAACCTCATTTTTCTTTTGAAGCTCACGGTGGCGCAGCATTTTAGCGTCATATTTGAGGGTCATGTAGCGAATTACATCGTCATCAATCCGTAAATTTCTTTCGATAGATGCAATTGCCTCAGAAAGTACTGTGAAATACATGTTCACATAATAGCCGCTGCCTTTTTTGTCGATGTTGTAGGCAAACTGGCGTAAGCCCCATTCATCAACTTCTTCAACTTCACCGCCGTTTTTTTCGATTAGCTTGTTAACTTTATCGACGATTTCTTTAAATCTATCCTCTTCAACAACAGGATTTATTATATACGTAAACTCGTAAAAATTCTTGCTCATTATTATAATAGGTTTCTTTGGGTATCTTCGTTTTGAAGACAGTTATTGAGGTACTTTACCCGAATAACAGAAGCTACAAATATACGCTTTTTTTAAGGTGTAATCCAATAAGACAAGGATTGAAATTTTACTGGATAAATTAGGAAAGGCGGTTCTCTTTTTCTGCAAGAATCATCCAAGTAAATTAGTGAGAGCTACTCCGCTTACTAAACGATATACATTAAAATCCCCATCAATAGTTAAGATGTTTTTTACTTTCATTGATTCTGCCGTTACAATCAAGGTTGCATCAGCAAAATCTGCAGGTAAATCAGCATATTTATCCATTATTTCCCGCACCCTTTTCAGTTGCCACTGTTCCAGGTTGCAGAGCTGAATTCCTCCTTCACTAATCCAGTCAAAAAAATCTAATTGCGATTGTAAGCTAAAATCAAGCATATAAGAAACTTCAGTAAGCACCGGCCAGGTGGTAAGTAAACGTCCCTGAAAATCCTGCATATATCTTAAAACCCGCTCATGGTGCTGATCATCACGATCAAATAAGGCGATTATCGGGCCGGCATCAATTAAAGCGTTTATCACTAATCCTGGATTTGATTTTTGATTTATAGGTTTCAGAACGATCCTTTTCGCCACTTCCTCTTTTACCGAAATAGGCAGATCCTAATTCATAGGGTTGATTATATTTTTTTTCTTTCTCCATATATTCCACCAGGGCTTCTTTAACAATTTCAGAGCGAGATACTTTCTTTTGATTGGAAAGTATCTCCAATTCCTTTTCTATTTCTTCGGGTAATCTTACTGATCTCATAATTTTATTATTTTAGTACTACATAATGTATTACTTTCTCCTTTAAAATACAATATGACTTTAATTCAATAGCTTCAGGTAAATAATTCCAATAATTCATTCGAAAAATTATGCACTACTTACTCTTTTATACCACTTCTCCTGATTATCTCGAACGCAGAAATGAATTTCGTGAGGAGCATCTATCCCTTGCATGGCAGTCGCATGAAAAGGGGGAGCTAATTCTTGGTGGCGCACTTTCAGATCCTGCAGATGGGGCGGTTTTATTATTTGAAAGCAAATCTCCAGAAACAGCAGTGAAGTTTGCTGAACAAGATCCTTATGTAAAAAATGGATTAGTTAAAAGCTGGAAAGTTCGACCATGGACAACGGTGGTTGGAGACTATTCAACAACTCCAATTAAGCCGAAGAATGAATAAAATCCTACAAAGCAGTGATATTATAATTTCCGAAGTTGCTTAGGATATCCATCAGCCCATGTGTGGGTAGCAGTGGCTCAAAACCATAATAAACGGTAAGGACAGCAAGAACGGCGATAGTTCCTTTAAAAAGCATGGTTGGCGAAAAAAGGGTGATCGGTTTATGTTCCTCACGGAAATAGAGGTAAACCATCACACGAAGATAATAATACACACTTGCAGCACTGGCTAAAACTCCAACTATAGCAAGCCCTATCATATCGGCATTTATAGCGGCGGCAAATACATAGTATTTTCCAACGAAGCCTACCAATGGTGGAATTCCGGCCAGAGAAAAAAGGAAGATACAAAGGGCAATTCCCATCATTGGTTCTTTAAAACCTAATCCTGCGAGATTTCTGACTTGTGTAAAATCGAGGCCTTTGTTTTGCTCGTAGTATGCAATCACCCCAAAAGCACCAATATTCATTAACGTGTATGCAAACAGGTAGAATAATACGGCGCTGTATCCTTCTATAGTTCCGGCGGCTAATCCAACTAAGGCATATCCGGCATGAGCAATACTTGAGTAAGCAAGCATTCTTTTTACATTATCCTGAACTAAGGCAATGATATTCCCAAATATCATAGTCACGATGGCAACTACACTAAGAACCAGCTGCCAGTTTAACCCTTCCATGACCGGAAGAGCTCGAGACAACACCAAAATAAATGCTACAAAAGTTGCCGCTTTGGAAGCAGTAGCCATATATGCAGTTAAAGTGGTGGGGGTTCCTTGGTAAACATCGGGCGTCCACATATGGAAAGGAACTGCAGATACTTTGAAAAGAAAACCTACCAGTATTAAACCAGCTCCTGCCAAAAATAAGAGGTTCGTACTAGCGGCTGCACCTATTGCAGGAATATTTGTTGTTCCGGTTGCTCCGTATAAAAGAGCAATTCCATATAGCAGGAAACCGGTAGAAAAAGCGCCTAACAGAAAATACTTTAAGGCAGATTCAGCCCCTGATTTCTCATTTTTAATTAACCCTGCCATCACATATAAACAAATTGACATAGTTTCGAGGCCGATAAACAGCGTGATGAGATCATTTGATCCGGCCAGTGCCAGCATTCCGGAAGTAGCAAATAACAGCAAAGCATACACTTCCCCAAAGTAATGATTAATGGCCTTCAGATAATCTTGTGAAATAAGCACACAGAAAAAAGCTCCGGCTACTATTATTACATTTCCGAAAGCTACAGGACCGCCATGAACCAACATGTCGGAAAAAGCAACTTCCAAGGGACCGCCTAATTGTTGAATACTGAAAAACAGCGCCGCACTTAAAGAAAGAGCTGTAATCCAAAAAATGGACGCACTATCCTTCCTCATAGATTCAACAACAATTACCACCAGGCCAGCTACGGCAGTGATGACCCCGGGTAAAAAAGCTTGTATATCGCCTAAATAATCCATTCGCTATTTATGATGTAATGCTTTCGATTGCTTTGGCCAGATCCACATCTTTTTGTGTCACTTTATCGCCGGCATCGTGTGTGCTTAATTCAATGTTCACCGTGTTGTACACATTAAAAAGGTGGGGATGATGAACCTGCTTTTCAGCTGCTACTCCCACCCGGACTATAAATCCCAGTGCTTCGCTGAAGTCTTTGAATTTAAATTCCTTTTTTATTGTGTTGTCACCAGACTCCCATCCCTCTAAAGAATTCAGGGCTTCCTTAATTTCTGTTTCTGAAAGTGGTTGTGCCATTTTATTTTGAGACTAATTCTGATTCAGATTTATCAACATCATAAAATTTCGCGGTCCAGTTTGGCAATTCTTCAGTACGTGAAGTTTCCAGTACCGCCATGCTTTTTTCTTTTGAAGAGTTAATCAGATTATCTACTTGTACTTCAGAGTATTTCGTGAAGTTTACCGGATGAACTCCAATCCAAAACATAAATATTACCAGTGGTACCAGGAGACCTATTTCGCGGCCATTCAAATCTAACAAAGCATTATTCTCTTCATTGGTAATGGGGCCAAACATCACACGCTGGAACATCCACAACATATAGACAGCTGCTAAAATAACTCCGGAAGTTGCCAGAACGGCAAATGTTTTATTGGAATAGACTTCAGAAAAGAAAGAACCATTCAAAATCAAAAATTCACCAACAAATCCGTTTAATCCGGGAAGACCGATGGAAGCCAAAGTAGCAATCAAAAATATTGTGGCAAAAATAGGCATTTTCCGGGCAATTCCGCCAAAGTCTTTGATCAGTCGTGTATGGCGGCGGTCGTAAATCATTCCAACAATAAGGAATAAGGCGCCGGTTGAAAGGCCGTGATTGATCATCTGTATGAGTGCGCCCTGTACTGCTATCGTGTTGAAAGCAAAAATTCCCAGCACCACAAAACCGAGATGACTGACTGAAGAATAGGCAACCAGTTTCTTCACATCTTTTTGAACCATGGCAACCAAAGCGCCATAAATAATTCCAATCACAGCCAATGTTGCCATCCACGGAGCAAATTCAATAAAAGCATTTGGAAAGATTGGCAGGCAAACGCGAAGCAAGCCGTAGGTTCCCATCTTCAACATAATGGCGGCAAGTACTACTGAACCGGCAGTTGGAGCTTCGGTATGAGCAAAAGGCAGCCATGTGTGAAAAGGGAATAATGGTACCTTTATGCAGAAGGCCAGTGCAAAGGAAAGAAATAACCAGGTCTGCTCAACCAATCCAATCTGATATCCCACACTTGATAGAAAGCGCCAATCGGTGGTGAAGTTAACACCAGCCATTGAAGCGCCGGCATCATAACCTAAATAGATCAACCCAACTAACATAACGAGTGAACCAACCAACGTATATATGAAGAATTTGATGGTGGCTTCAATTCGTCCTGCCCCACCCCAGATGCCAATCAGGAAGTACATTGGGATCAGTGAGAGTTCGAAGAATACGTAGAATACAATCAAATCAAGAGAAGCAAAAACACCTAATGAAGCTGTTTGCAGCAACAAAAGCATACTCAAGTATCCTGCGAGATGTTTCTTAACTGAACTCCAGGAAGACAAAATTACAATCGGCCCCATAAATGTGGTGAGCATGAAAAGCAGCAAACTCAAACCATCCAGGCCAATCAGGTATTTGATATCCATCGATTCCATCAACCGTCCGCCTTCCGTCAGAAATTGAGGTGTGCCCGAATTAGCAATATCAAAACTGAGCATCAAAGGAATAGACGCCACAAAGGTGATGGTTGTAACCAATAATGCAATCCATTTTTGGGAGTTCTCATTCTTGATCAACAAGATCAGGGGAATTCCTAAAAGAGGTAAATAAATAATGATGTTTAAAAGAGTTTCCATCAAAAATTCGCGACCATTACATTATCATTAAATAGAGAATTAAAATCACACCGATCACAAAAGCGAGAGCATAATTTGAGACAACTCCTGTTTGCACATAGCGGAATAAACTTCCAAATAAACGAACAGTACCGGCAGTGGCATTTACAGCGCCATCTACTATTTTCATATCGAAAACTGCTAATACTTTGTCCGAAAATTTTACGGTCGGATTGCCAATAACGCCTTCATACACTTCATCCAGGTTGTACTTGTCTTGCCAAAGCTGATACATTCCGCCAAAGCGTTTTGATAACCGGGCATCAGATTCTTGCTGCTGATTATTATTATACATCCTGAAAGCAACCCAAACACCCGCAACAGCTATTACTACTGAAGCCGCCAATAATATCCATTCTATATAATGAGGTAATACAAGCTCAGTATCTGCCGCAACATTAATCAGCCAATTGTGCAATAAATTGATATGTGCTTCTGTATGCGTGAAGGTTTCCACAATAAAATTAGGCACTCCCAGAAATCCACCGACTACCGCAAGTCCTGCCAGTGTCCAAAGTGGGATGGTCATAGTTGAGGGACTTTCACGCAGATATTTTTCAGCACCAAAGGCTTCTTTAATTCTCTGCGGAAGTTTGAACTCTCCATGGAAAGTGGTGAGTGTGAGCCGGAACATGTAAAATGCAGTCAGGAAAGCAGTGATAATTCCAATTACCCAAAGACCAATGTAAGCCCAGCCGGCATATTCACCCATTCCCGCATTAAAACCCATCGCCAATACTTCATCTTTGGAGAAAAAGCCAGCCAATGGTGGCAATCCTGCAATAGCAATGGTCGAAATCATAAAGGTCTTATAGGTAGAAGGCATATATTTTTTCAGCCCCCCCATATTTCGCATATCCTGCGGATCGAAATGCACCTCTTTGCCTTCGTGTTCCAGCTCGTGTTCAACATGGTGCATGGTATGAATAACCGAACCGGAGCCAAGGAATAAACAGGCTTTGAAAAAGGCGTGAGTAACCACATGAAACATAGCGGCGGTAAAACCACCCGCGCCCAGGGCAAGAAACATATATCCTAATTGGGAAACGGTTGAGTAGGCAAGTACACTTTTAATATCATTTTGTGTAATGGCGATAGTGGCTGCAACAATGGCGGTTAAGGCGCCAATAATTGCAACAATCAGCATCACTTCCGGCACCATTACATACATGGGGGAAAGCCTGGTAATCAGGTAAATACCCGAGGTTACCATGGTGGCAGCGTGAATTAGTGCAGAAACCGGAGTCGGGCCAGCCATGGCATCGGGCAGCCAGACAAACAACGGGATCTGAGCACTTTTCCCCGTCGCACCAATAAAAAATAATAAAGCAATAGTGAAAGTATAACCTTCGGAAAATGAATCCAGATTATCAAAAATCACATCAAAGTTGAGACTGCCGACGGTTTGAAAAACCATGAACATGCCAATCAGAAAAGCAAAGTCACCAATACGGTTATAAATAAAAGCCTTTTTGGCAGCAGATGATTTTGCCATATCCTGATACCAGAAACCGATCAGCAGATAAGAACAAAGTCCCACGCCTTCCCAGCCCAAAAACAGCAGCAACAGGTTGTTACCAAGCACCAGGTTCAGCATCGCAAAAATGAACAAATTCAGGTACGCAAAAAATTTCCAATAGCCTGCGTCATTATCCATGTATCCCATAGAATACACATGGATTAAAAAGCCGACACCGGTCACAACCAGCGTCATTAAAATAGAAAGTTGATCGACACGGTAAGCAACATCAACGCTGAAATTACCGGCCTCCATCCAGGTGAAAAATTTGAATACCAGGGCTTCATCATCGGCGTACATATTCATGAAGAAGTAGAGGGCAATCACAAATGGCACAAAAACAGCTGTATTTGCTATAATGCCAATAATGTGCTTTTTCTGCCGGTAATTTTCTACAAAAAGGCCGGCTATTCCGTTAATCAGAAAACCAACCAATGGAAGAGCGATAATGAGAGCAAATAACGCCGTAGCGGATTCCATTAAAAAGACTATTTTTTGATTTGTAAAAGGAAAGCCACACGTACGGCGCGGCTCCTAAATGGATGGCAAAGATACAAAAAACTACAGGAAGGTAAAGACCGTTTTGTGCTAATTTTGCGGTAAATCATCCTGGTGGAAATTCATTCTTTTCGAGCAACAATATCTGTAGTACAAACCATTCCTTTAGGAGATTACCAAAATCCAACTTTCAAATTCCAATGTCCACATTATTGTTAGTATAAGTAAAGTGACTTATATATAAATCCCGTATACAAACTTCTATCTGCCAATGAAAGCACTCCGTAAATATCTCAACTACATTTTTCCCATTGTTATAATCATCATGATTGGCGGGTTGATCTTGTCCAGAATCCACCGGCCTGACTCTTCCCCGCCTGAGCCGGAAATCCGAATCGAAGCAACGGAAGCGGATAATTATATTGGCACGGCTGCTGAAGTCTGCGGTGAAATTGCATCAGCCCGATACCTGCCGCAGATTGGTGGTGAACCCACTTTTTTGAATTTTGGCCAGCCTGATCCCAACCAACTTTTTACAGCTGTTATCTGGGGTGAAGATCGGAATAAATGGAGAAACCCTCCGGAAGAGATCTATCGGAACAGAGAAGTTTGTGTCAGTGGTAGAATAGAAAGTCACGAGGGAACTCCGCAAATAATTATAGATCATCCGGGACAGATAAAGGCTAAAAATTCATTGCCAAAATAATACAGTTGTGTAACTGCAGGCAGTGTAGAAATGTTGAGATTATCACCCCAAGAGGATTTTGGAAACTGGTTCAAACATGAGAAATGGAATCACAAAACCCAAATCGTACTCCTGTGATAACTGGAATTTGGGATTTATTAATTGCCCCTCACCTTCATCCGAACAGAATAAACACCCGCCGGACTTGTCATAAATAAAGTGCGGTTGTCTTCTGTGCCAAATTCGAGATTTGTTACCCTGGGAGTGGAGACGGTTTCCATTTCATTTCCTTCTTTATCAAAGATGTGAATTCCCTTCGGGCCGGTGGAATATAGATTTCCATTTTCATCCACTACCATTCCGTCGGCAGCGCCGGTTGGTGCAGCTTTTCCCACTTCAGCAAATAAACTGCCTTCCGAAACCTTGCCATTTTCATCCACCTCAAATACCATAATCCGACCGGTTTGCGTATCATTTACGTAGAACCGGTTTTCATCCAGAGAAAACACAATTCCATTGGGAGTGTTAAATTCATCATACAACAATTCCGGCTCATCCCATCCTTCCTTAAATCTATAGACTCCGCTAAAATCCAGCTCCCGTTTTTCATCATCTACACCATAAGGAGGATCAGTAAAATAGATAGTTCCGTTGGAAGTGACGGCAACATCATTGGGACTGTTGAGGCGATTTCCATTGTAGGTATCTGCCAGGATTGTTGTCTCCCCTTCTGTACTAAGCCGCGAAAGCTTCCCATCGTGCTGAGCTGTTATCATTCCACCATTGCCATCGGCGGTTATGCCGTTTGAATGTCCTGAAAGTTCCAAAAATATTTCTTTTTCTCCACCCGGAGTCCATTTATAAATTTGATTGGCGGGAATATCACTGTAAAGTAAAAATCCATCGCTGTGCCAAAAAGGTCCTTCGGTGAATTGATGTCCTTCCGTGATTTGCTGAATCTCGGCTCCTTCCTCTTTCAGTTCCTGTGCCATTAAGGATCCGGAAATCATCAAAAAGATCGTGATAAAAAATAGTAGAGAATTTTTCATAATCATTTATTAATTGAATGGTAAGGCTAATGTACTCAGTGCGGAGGATTTAAAAAAAAAGTGACCCTATCCATCTGGACGCTTCAAACGGTCTGATGGATAGGGCTCAGCAAAAATGCGATAAAAACTACAAAGGCTATCGGATGGAAATCTACAACTCACAGAATTTTTTTCTTCACCCCACCTCAATTTGGTAAAGATTTGCAAACTAAGGTAAATCACACGAAAAAGATTTCGGCTGATATGGAGAATTTGTATGTTTCCAGCCGTTCAAAAAAAAGGCTAACGGATCATCCTCACTCTTGAAATCTCTTTCTGTCAAAAGCACCATACTCTCCTTTATTAGCCTGATGGCTTTTTGGTTCATCATGAGTGGATATTTCGATATCATTCATGCCTTGATGGGTGTAATAAGTGTTTCCATTGTGCTTGCGCTGAACTACCAGTATAAAAAGCACCGGTTTTTTGAGGATGAAAATGATGTAATGAACGAGCTTCGTTTTACTTACCTCCCGTATTATTTTGTTTGGCTTGGTTTCCAGATTATTGTTTCGGCTACACAGGTGGTTCGCATTTTATTGGCACCCACTATCTCGGTACAACCTCAAATGATCCGCTTTAAAGTGAACTTGCCAAATGTGCATGCCAAAATGATTTTAGGTAATTCTATTTCACTTACCCCCGGAACATTAACGGTAGATATTGAAGGCGATGAGTTTTTAGTTCACTCGTTAGTGCCAAAATCGTATGGCGGAATCATTGATGATTCCATGCCTCAGCAGGTATTGAAATTGTTTAGCAAGGAAATGCATCCTGTTGTTTCTGATGTCAGGATCATCAATTCGGAGGAACAACTGTAGTGGAAACTTTTTTCTTGTATAGTGCCGTTATTCTTACCGCCATCATTGTTGTTCCAGCTTACCGGGTTGCGAAAGGGCCAACTGTTTTTGACCGCCTGATTGGCACCAATGCCATCGCTACTAAAACCATCGCCTTAATTTGCCTAATTGGTTACCTCTTTGGCCGCATTGATATGTTCATCGATATTACCCTGGCGTATGCTATCCTGGGATTCATCGGATCGTTAGCCATTGCCAAATATTTTTCATCTTCTAATACCGAACTCGATGATTGATATTACCTCCCTTTTCACCATTATTTTTGTTGTTGCGGGAATTTTCTTTCTGCTCGTTGGCAGTGTTGGAATCATTCGATTACCTGACTTCTACTCCCGCACTCATGCCATTAGTAAAAGTGATGCACTCGGGATAATGCTGGTGATTTTCGGTTTAATAATTTATGAAGGCTTTCACATCAACAGCCTCAAGCTTTTTCTGATATTAATTTTCATTGCACTTGCCAACCCGATTGGTGTTCACGCCTTGGCAGACGCGGCCTATAAATCAGGTCTGAAGCCGTTGTTTTCAAAAGATAAAAAGGATCAAAACTAAGCCATGTACTGGGAACTTGAACTCATACTATTTTTCTTTCTGCTGATTACAGCCATCATTGCGCTGGAAGCAAAGGATCTTCTGATTGCGGTAGTTACACTCACGCTTTTCAGCTTTTTGATGGCCTTATTATTTACCGCCATGGGTGCAGTTGATGTTGGATTTACCGAAGCAGTAGTCGGGGCGGGAATTACGGGAATTTTGTTGATTATCGCCATTTTTCAAACCACTTATAAGACAATAGATTGAAGTACGTACAATTACTTTTAATCATCATTTTTACTTTTATCCTGCTTTTTGCAGTATCGGATTTGCCTTATCGTGGAGATACCGATAACCAGATGCATCAGGAAACCAGCCTCACCGGCTCGCAAGTTCCTGGACATTATTATATTGAAAATGCCTACACCGATGCTCACACCCCAAATATTGTCACCGTTATTTTGGGCGACTATCGTAGTGTTGATACCCTTGGCGAGCAAATTGTGATTTTTACTGCTGGTATGATTGTAATACTCGTTCTAAGAAACAGGAGAAAAGATGACGAGTAAAGGACAAAGCCCCATCGTACTTTTAGGTTCCCGGTTTTTAAGCCCCTACATCATGATTTTTGGGATGTATGTTATTTTTCATGGCCACTATAGTCCTGGCGGTGGATTTCAGGGTGGAACTTTACTTGCAGCTTCTCTGCTTCTCATCAGGATTTCCGGGGGCAAAGAATTATCTACCCTCCAGTTTAAAGAATATCTCTCCACACCATTGGCTGTTATAGGTGTACTCATTTATTTTGGAATAGGTTTAACAGCCGTAATTACCGGGGGATATTTTCTGGATTACGAAATGGTGCCGCTTCCGGGATTAGATGGCGCCGACCTTCGATACTGGGGAATCCTTATTATTGAATTAGGTATTGGACTCACTGTTATGGCTGTATTGGTTTCTATTTATGATAATATGGTATTAGGGGAGGATTTTATTTCAGAGGAGGAAGATTATGCTTGATTTTTTTATCGGGCATTATGCCTATTGGTTTACCATTATAATTCTCGCTATTGGTTTGTATGGTATGCTGATGAAAAAAAATCTGGTAAAGAAGGTAATCGGGCTTTCTATATTTCAGGCCGGGGTAATTCTGTTTTTTGTTTCGGTGGCAAGTAAACATGGAGCAACAGTTCCGGTAAAAGATGCTTCACTTCCGGTATCAGAGGTTGCTAATTATATGAATGCCCTTCCCCATACTTTAATGCTTACAGCTATTGTAGTAGGTGTGGCAACTTTAGGAGTAGCCTTTGCACTGCTCATTGCTATCTACAACCGGTACAAAACACTGGACGAACAAGAACTGCTAGAAAAAATTCAATGATCGGAGATTTACCGGCGTTAATACCATTTACCTTTCTCGTTTTTGCCGTTCTCACCCCTTTGGTTGGGCTTTGGAGACAGGAATCTTCCTATTATATGGCTGTTTTAGGTACCGGCATCGCCACTGCACTTTCTCTTGTTGGTTTCATAAACTATTTAACCGGTGGCGAAACTATCCGCTACTTTTTTGGAGGATGGCAGCCACCTGTGGGAATCGAATTTGTTTACGATGGCCTCGCAGCTTTTGTAATATTGGTTATCAATGCGATAGCTTTCCTCGTACTCATTCATTCCGGGCGAATTGGTACTGTTGAATTTCCCCGTAAAAAAGTAGCTTATTATTCTGTAACCATGCTGCTTATGCTTGGTTTTAACGGCATGGTGCTAACCGGTGATTTATTCAACCTATATGTATTCCTGGAAATTTCCTCTCTTTCGAGTTATGCACTCATCGCTATTGGCGAAAAACGAGCTCCCTATTCAGCTTTTCGATACCTGATAATTGGTACGGTTGGGGGGTCGCTCTATTTACTTGGCGTAGGATTTCTATATACGGTCACTGGAACGCTGAACATCATTGATATGCACGCGATGCTCCCGCAGGTGATCGGAAACTCGGCCGTTATTGCGGCACTAATTTTAATGGTGGTTGGTGTCGGCGTAAAAGCCGCGCTATTCCCACTTCATGGCTGGCTGCCCGATTCTTATACTTTCGCCTCCTCCAGCTCTTCTGCTTTAATCGCACCCATCGGCACAAAAGTGGCTGCTTATGTTTTACTGCGTGTCGTGCTTTTCCTATTCGGGGTTGAAATTATAAATGCCGATCTCCCAGTTACCGAAATTATTGGAATTCTGGCCGGTATCGGCATCCTCTTTGGATCCGTTATGGCAATTGCACAATCCGAGTTAAAAAAAATGCTGGCTTATAGCAGCGTCTCTCAAATCGGATATATCATTATGGGTATCAGCCTTGCTAATCCCTTTGGTTTTATTGGAGCTGTTCTGCACATTTTGAATCACGCATTAATGAAAGCCGGCCTCTTTTTGGTTGCAGGAAATCTGCGCCTTAAAGAAGGCCATACAGACATCACCAAATTCAGTGACAGTTATCGTAAAAAATATCCCTGGACAATGGCTGCTTTCACAGTGGCTGCTCTTTCTATGGTGGGTTTGCCGCCACTTGCCGGTTTTTTCAGCAAATGGTACCTGGCACTCGGAACTATCGAAAACAGCAGCTGGATGTTGCTGGCTATAATTTTAATCAGTTCGCTGCTTAATGCAGTCTACTTTTTCCGCATCATTGAAAAGATCTATCTCAAAAATCCGAAGGAAGATGAAGTTGATCGTACAGAAACCGCCGCACGTAACGAGGTAAAACCTTCAATGCTTTACCCAATGGCAATCATGGCTATAGGAATTATTTTAGTGGGTTTATTGAATGTGTATATCGTTTCGGCTATCACCACAATGTTTCCCGCAGGATTTTAAACCAAGAAATTGACTCTGAACATGGAGCTTACTTACGTCCCTTTATTTGCTGTTCTGGTATCGCTTACAGCGGTGCCTTTTATTCTGTTGAGTGGCAGTAAACCAAACCTCCGCGAATTCTGGACTATCCTTGCCGCCGTTATAAAATTCCTGCTGGTGCTATCTCTTTTACCCGCTGCTCTTGACGGGCGGGTTATTGAAGTTACACTTTTCGAAATTGCTCCCAATCTGCCCCTCGTATTAAAAGCCGATACCTTTGGAGTTTTCTTTGCCTTGATTGCATCCGGGCTCTGGATCTTCACCTCCTTTTACTCCATCGGCTATATGCGGGGGCATGGCGAGAAAAAGCAAACGCGATATTATGCAAGTTTTGCTGTTTGTCTTTCCTCTACAATTGGAATCGCCTTCTCCGGCAACCTGCTCACATTCCTCATTTTTTATGAGATGTTGACTCTTGCAACTTACCCGCTCGTTATTCATAGCGAAACCAAAGCAGCCATCAGCGCAGGACGTAAATATCTTGCTTATACACTTACAGCTGGCCTACTATTGATAGCGGCATTGGGAGTCACTTATTCCTTAACCGGCACTCTTGATTTCAAACCCGGTGGTATTTTTGGAGATGTGGACCTTAGTAAAACCATGGCTGTAACTCTTTTTATGCTCTTTTTAGGTGGTGTAGGAGTGAAAGCCGGAATAATGCCGCTTCACAGTTGGCTGCCATCAGCAATGGCGGCTCCAACTCCTGTAAGTGCACTGTTACATGCCGTGGCAGTAGTTAAATCCGGAGTTTTCGCTGTAATTCGCGTAGTTGGCTTTATCTTCGGCCCCGAAGTAATGGAACAATTTGGGTTGAATGAAATCCTGATGGTATTTGCAGGTGTTACTATTATTGTTGCTTCATTGCTGGCTTTCAATCAGGATAATTTAAAAAGGCGGCTGGCTTATTCCACCGTAGGTCATTTATCTTACATCGTGTTAGGTGCGGCATTACTAACTCCTTTAGGGCTCACCGGAAGCATCATGCATATTGCCACGCACGCCACTATGAAAATCACTCTCTTCTTTTGTGCAGGGGCGATTATTGTGAATCTTCACAAAGAAAATATCAGCAGCTTAAATGGTATTGCCAAAGTAATGCCCTGGACAATGGCAGCCTTCACCATTGGTTCGCTCGGGCTGGCCGGCGTTCCACCAATAAACGGCTTTGTAAGTAAATGGTATCTTGCATCCGGGGCTTTGCAGGGCGATATGATATTGCCGGTAATTATTTTGATCATTAGCGGCTTTCTGAACATTGGCTACTTTTTCCCGATAATACACCGTGCATATTTTAAGAAAGGCGGGCCTGAATTGAGCAAGCATACGGAGGCATCTCCCTTTATGGTAGTGCCATTAATGGGAACAGCCATTTTATCTGTAATCTTTGGATTGTTTCCTGATCTGTTTTTTCACTTTTTTGAAATGGCGTCAAGTATAGCCACAAGTGTATTTAAACCCCTCTAAACTATGAAAAACTGGCATTGGATAGCACTTGGTATCATAACCCTTATCAGCTTAGTACTGGAGTTTACAATGCTGGCTGATTATGACTCACATTGGTGGAATATGATTCCCGGCTTTTACATTATCATGGGATTTGTGGGCTGCTTAGCTATTATCTATATCTCAAAATTCTTAGGAAATAAATTCCTCTTAACCGACGAAGATTATTATGATCGTTGAATTATTTACTGTTCCTGCTATAATTCTGATTTTCGGTGCCTTTTTACTGCCGCTGATACCGGAACGTTTTCGCAGCAGCGTTTTTATCCTGTTTCCATTAGCTGTATTAGGGATTGTCTGGACTTTACCTGAGGGAAGTTTACTCCAGGCTCCTTTCGCAAGTTATCAGCTGCACCTGTTAACAGTAGATATGTTAAGCAGAGTATTCGGGACGATTTTTGTTTTAATCACCATTATTGGTGGTGTATATGCATTTCATATCAAAGATTTGGGACAGCAAGTTACGGCGCTCGCCTATGCCGGTGGTGCATTGGGAGTAACTTTTGCTGGTGATTTCATTACCCTATTTATGTTTTGGGAAATCATGGCGATTGCCTCCACCTATTTGATTTGGGCAAGACGTACAAAAGATTCCGATAAGTCTGGGATGCGTTACCTGTTAGTACATATAGTGGGTGGCGGTTTTTTATTGAGCGGCATTCTGCTACATATTTCTCAGGGAGGTTCAGCTCTCATTGGTAATCTTGAAGAAGTATACAGCCTCGCAAATATTTTCATGTTACTTGGCGTAAGTGTGAATTCAGCAATTCCACCATTACATGCATGGCTTGCTGATGCGTATCCAAGAGCGACCATTACTGGCGCGGTTTTTATGAGTGCTTTCACTACCAAATCTGCTGTTTATATTTTAATCCGATTATTCCCGGGCTGGGATATCCTGGTGTATGTAGGCGTTGCAATGGCTCTGTATGGAGTAGTTTATGCGGTTTTGGTAAATGATATTCGGGAAATTCTGGCATATCACATTATCAGTCAGGTTGGCTATATGGTTGCTGGTGTTGGTATCGGAACGGAGATGGCTATAAATGGAACCACAGCGCACGCATTCAGTCACATCCTCTACAAGTCTTTATTATTTATGGGTGCCGGCGCCGTTATGCAAGCTACTGGTAAAAGTAAGCTGACCGAGCTGGGAGGATTCGCCAGGAAAATGCCGGTGGTTGTTGGCCTTTATATGATTGGAGCTTTCTCTATTTCGGGATTTCCTTTATTCAACGGCTTCATCAGTAAATCGATGGTGGTTAGTGCAGCCGGGGCCGCTCATTTTGAAACCGTCATGCTGCTTTTGACGCTTGCATCAGTAGGTACCTTTCTGCATACCGGGCTTAAGCTGCCTTATTTTACCTGGTTTGGTGAAAAGAAAAGTGAATTCACCGTTTCACCCATTCCACTAAATATGAAAATAGCTATGGGTATAGGAGCCTTTTTGTGTACGCTCTTTGGTGTCTACCCAGCGCTGTTATACAACTATTTGCCTTACACTGTAGACTATCAGCCGTACACTGTGTATCACCTGGTAGAAATGATGCAGATCCTCGTTTTCACCTTTATTGGTTTCTGGATTTCCCGTGTAAAACTTGCAGGTACCGCCACAATCGCCATTGATACTGATTGGCTATACCGGAAACCAGCTCCTTTCTTCCAACAGGTCCTTGTAAAATTCCCCGCCCGGATTTTTGATTCTGCCGAGAAAAATATGGCATGGATAATCGAAAGAATAGCAAATGTCTCCAGGAACCCATTGAATTATGTTTTGCCGTCTTCTCCAAAACAACCGGTTTATACAGATGGATTTACCTCCCCCATGCATTGGGCTTTAGCACTTATTCTGTTCAGCTTCTTACTATTGAGCCTTTATATATTGTTTTAAGAGAATCAATCTTCTCTTCTAATTAAAGAGTGGAATATTATCTTGTATACGCTTTTTATAATCTGAAAATGAAGCTAATTCATGCATTCTGCTACCAAAATATTTATCCTTCTTCTTTTATCGGGAATTAGCTTCACTGCCAAAGCTCAAACTACCGTGGCCTTAGATTCCATTGCAACAGCCTTCTTTCCGGCTCTCGCTTATAATTCTGATCTTGGTCTGGTTGGGGGCGGCTTGTTCAGCAGGTATCACTATAAAGAAAATGAAGTGCCTTTCCATTCATACCTGGATGTATCGGCGCTGGTTTCTACAAAAGGACTTATACAAACTTCGGTTTTCTATGACAAACCCAATGCTTTTGATTCTAACTTCCGCATGTCCACTGATACTTATCTCTCCCGGTTTTTGCAAAATCAGTATTATGGTATTGGTAATTATAATAAACTTCAGGATGCACCTGAAGACCAGCCCGATTATTACTTATTTAAATCTTTTTCTGCGGGAATTGAAATCATCTTGCGCCGCCCTGTTCTCATCAGCCAAAAAGGAAATCATCTCGACATCCTTGGCCTGTTAATCTTTGATTATAAAACGCCTTTTGATAATGAGGAAGACCGGCTTATTGTGGAAGAAGAACCTCTCGGATACGGCGGAGCAAGAACCTCCGGTTTAGGCACAGGATTTGTTTGGGAAGCCCGGAACAGTGAGTTTGCTCCAACAACAGGAACCTATATAAAAACTACAGCAGAATTTGGGCAGAAAATATTCGGAAGCTCTTATAACTATTTTTCCTTCGAAACTGACGTTCGTACCTACTCTTCTTTTTTCCTGATCCGGGAAATAACTTTTGCCAACCGCTTGTTAGCTAAAAATACCTCCGGTACTACCCCATATTGGAAAATGGCAGAAGCAGGCGGTGAAATAACCATGCGCGGTTATCCAGAAAGACGTTTTCTTGATGACAATTCCCTCATCCTGAATACTGAATTACGTTCCTGGTTTTTTGATTTCCCAGATTATGCTACCCGGCTTGGCGGCACAATTTTCATGGATATTGGACGAACTTTCCCAAACGGTACTTCTTTAGGGAATGTCTTCAACGACCTAAAATACACCTTCGGATTTGGTGGAACCGGCTCCTTTTTCACTCCTGATTTTATCCTCCGCGGTGATGTCGGTTTTTCAGATGAAGGTGTCGGTATTTATTTTACCGGTGGATTTATGTTTTGAGGCCCTCGTTATAGGAAATCCATCTGACGGCTCCCGTCCGTCTGATGGATTGGGTGGTGAGGGAAAACCATTGGCCTGTGATTTTCATTTGCCATTGGAGAAGGGTAAAATGTTTTCCTGATTTATGGGTATACGAATTTTCATTTGGGTGCCGTTTCCCGGGGCGCTATTTATACTTAGCTCACCATCCCGGAGAAAAATTCGATCTTTGATATTTGAGAGCCCAAAACTTAGGTCTGTCTGCTCAAGATCAAAACCCTTTCCCTCATCATTAACCTGTAGAACAAGAAAATCATCATCTGATTTTTCCATCATGATCTCTGCATTATCTATTTCGGCATGTTTAACTACGTTAAATAAGCCTTCCCGCAGAATTTGTAGTATATCCACTCGCAGTGCTTCTTCTGCAATTTGAAAATTTGTTTGGATATGTAAATGTATTTTGAAAGCATATAGTTTTTCAAATCTATCTCTTAGCCATTCCAGGATTTTTGATAAGTCTTGGGATTTCAATATAACCGGATTCAGATCTCCGGTGAGTTCCCTGGTACTTTTAATAGCTTTTTCGATTATCGTCAGACTCTCTTGTAAATCATCTTTAATATTATTAATTGAAGAATTATTTTCAGCCTTTTTATTCACGCTTTGCAAATTCATCTGAATAGCCACAAGAAGTTGCTGTAAGTCATCATGTAGTATTCCTGATATTCTTTGTCTCTCCTTTTGTTCACTGTGGCTTAACCTGGATGCAAGATTATGAACCTGCTTTGTCCTCTCTTTTACTTTAATTTCTAAATTATCACGGGTTTCATTTAATTCATCTAAAGCAGTATCACGAGTGGTAATATCTTCAATCGCTAATAAAATAAGTTCTAAATGATTTATCATCCGGGCATTTAAAATCATTACCCGCTTTCCAATGTTTGCAAATTCATGAACTACTTTAAAGTCATTGATTTCTTTTTTTTCCGGTAACAAATTTTCAAGGAGTTTTCGTAAATCCGGTATATCCCATTGACCATTTCCAAGATCATATAATAGTTTACCAGTTGTATTACTTTTATCAACCTCAAATAGTTCTTCAAATACACTATTTACCGATATAACGTGTAGTTTTTTGTCGAGAATAAGGCAACCTTCACGCATAGCATCAAATAGGGATACCGTAAAATGTTTTTGATCTTTAAATTCTTTCCGGGCTTTATCAGGATCTTCAAAAGAAGATCGTTGCTGCGAATTTTCAGTTAAAAAGTTGTAAAGGGTACTACTGTTGCTCATTAGTTCTCTCTGTTTATTTTTTTGCTTGAGTTAATAAAGAAATACCCACAACCGAATTCTAAAATGTCTAATTCCCTGACCTGAATAGTATTTATTTAACATTTGGGTTTTCTCTCTGCATTCCGCTTCTTTTTTAATTACAATCTTTTTACAGAGCTCATACGATTCGATATAACTTGTATGCCTTTCTCACAATTCCCCTCATATCTAATCTCCTTCGCGGATTATGTGATTATTTTCTTTCTTAACTTAGGAAAAACATCAGGCGGATTCTTACCAGGTTTATAGATTTCAGGCAGTTTCATCCGTCAGACGAAAGGAAATCCATCTGACGGCTCCCGTCCGTCTGATGGATTGGGTGGTGAGGGAAAAGCCACCAAGAGGAACGGTTATTTACTTATATAGAAAAGAATGGAGCACGGATGACACAGATCGGGCGGGGTATCGCGGATTTTGTATAATCGCTATAATTTCGGGGTAAAATTACCAGCGAAGCAGATTTATTTTGCCTACATCAACTGAAAGGTTATTACGGAAGATAGCTATGATGATAGCCAAGCCAACCACGGCTTCAGCGGCGGCAACGGCAAGAGCAAAGAACACTAAAATGATACCGTCAATATTTCCATGATAGCTTGCAAAAGAAACCAGGGATAGATTCACCGCATTCAGCATCAATTCCACACACATGAAAATTACAATAGCATTCCGGCGGATTAAAACACCAATAATTCCGATAGTAAACATGATAGCGCTTAGTGCCAAAAACCAATCAATTTCTATCATAATTTATATATTTTCGGTTCTTTTAATTCTGTGTTGAGCCAGCATCAATGCTCCTACTACAGCCGCTGTTAACAGAATGGCTGTCATTTCGAAAGGCAGTAAATACTTGGTGAATAGCACATCGCCAACGGCTTCAACTGTTCCTATCGTAACCATTTCATCTGATATCTGCGGC
Source organism: Balneolaceae bacterium (assembly GCA_040877545.1). GTDB lineage: Bacteria > Bacteroidota > Rhodothermia > Balneolales > Balneolaceae > Gracilimonas. Next base: position 12,472 of record JBBDNN010000062.1, on the reverse strand, counting down.
AGCATATCAGTGACACCTGCAAGGCTGTAAAATATTTGTCCCATAACAGCTATAGCAAGGAAAAAGGCCAGGAAATATTTTACTCTGAATTTATCCCACAACTTCTCTTCGTTCTCCACATTTAAGAGCATAATCACGAAAAGAAATAACACCATGATGGCCCCGGCATAAACAAGAATCTGAATAACAGCCAGGAACTGAGCGTTCAAAAGCAGAAAAATTCCCGCTAATGAAACAAGGTTTAAAACCAAAAATAATGCACTGCTAACCGTATTCTTAGCGATGACAATAGCCAACGCGGAGCCAACGGCCAAAACAGCTAACATGATGAATAAATAGACAGACATAAAAAAGCATTTTGTGAGCGACAAAGGTAGTTATAATTGGTTCCGCCTTCAAGAACCTAATGCTCTATTTATAAAAAAAACTATAATTTCTAAAAGCAAAAATAGGCAACTCGGTTAGGTAAGCGCAGCCATTTCTTTAAAGTTTGATTCTAATTACTAAAGGAAATAGAACAAGCCTAAACCACCCACCGCCCAGCAGTAGAATGCGAAATAATGGAACCCTCTTTTTTTGAGCAGAATGATCAGGTACTTCAGGGCATAATAGCCGGAAATTAAAGCAGTAAGAAAGCCTACAATCAGATTCATCACCTGGGCATCACTTACACCAATCTCGATCATTTCAAAAATCTGAAGCAGCATGGCACCGGCAATAACAGGGATTAACATCAGGAAAGAGAAGTTGGCAGCGGCTTCGCGGTTCATTCCCAGAAAGAGAGCAACCGAGATAGTTGAGCCGGAACGGCTGATGCCCGGAATCATAGCAAAAGCCTGTGCTAAGCCAACAATAAAACTTTTAGGAAAATCAACCGGTTTCGTTGTTTGCCCGACAAAGCGTGTTAAAAAGAGAATGGTGCCGGTAACCAGCAGCATTATCGAAACAAGAAATGGATTCATAAAGATGTCTTCTACATAATCTTTTATGGTGAAACCAACAGCCATTGCAGGTATCATACTTATCAGGATATAACCAATAAGTTTTACCTGTGGATCTTCTTTTTTTTGTGATGGAGATTTCAGAAACTGAACACCCGAGGTAAATAAATCAGCAATAATCTTTCGATAATAAATGAGAATGCTGCACAGAGTTCCGAAATGAACAACTATTTCAAATGTTATGCCTGTGTCTACCTCAACCCCAAGAAAATGTTTACCAAGTACAAGGTGACCAGAACTGCTAATTGGCAAAAATTCTGTTAATCCCTGTATTAATCCTAATAAAAAAGATTGTAAAATGTCCATTTGTTATATTCGATGAATTTTGAAGGCGAGAAAATAGTCATATCATCAGCAAATACTAAAACAGATTTTTAATAAAATGAGTAAATACGAAATGGACATGGATGCTTTGGGCGAAAAAATTGAAAAAAGCAGTGCGTTTATCGAGGACATCCGAAAAGAGTTAGACAAGGTAATTATTGGCCAGCGATATATGATAGACCGGTTATTAGTGGGCTTGCTAACCAGCGGTCATGTACTACTTGAGGGAGTTCCTGGCCTGGCGAAAACACTCACAGTTTCTTCACTCGCCAAAGTGCTGAATACAGCTTTTCAGCGAATTCAATTCACCCCCGATTTACTGCCTGCTGATTTAATTGGTACACTCATATACAATCAAAAAGAAGGGGATTTCTTCGTCAAGAAAGGCCCGATTTTCGCGAATATAATTTTGGCAGATGAAATAAATCGGTCACCAGCCAAAGTTCAAAGTGCGCTACTTGAGGCTATGCAGGAGAAACAGGTGACTATTGGTGAAACCACCTTTGCACTTGAAGAACCGTTCCTGGTGCTTGCCACTCAAAACCCGGTAGAGCAGGAAGGAACGTATCCCCTGCCCGAAGCCCAGGTTGACCGTTTTATGCTAAAGCTTAAAATTGATTACCCAAACGAAAGCGAAGAGTTGGAAATTATGCGAAGAATGGCTCGAACAGGACCACGGAAAGAATTAGATACGATTATCAGTCCTGCCAAGATTCTTGAAGCCCGGGCGGTGGTCAATGATATTTATATGGATGAAAAAGTAGAGCAGTATATTGTAGACCTGGTGTTTGCCACACGAAAACCAAAGAATTATAACCTGGATGATTTGGAGGATTTGATCAGCTTTGGAGCTTCTCCCCGCGCATCAATCAACCTGAACCTTGCTGCACGCGCTCAGGCTTTTATGGAACACAAGGCCTATGTTACTCCCGAAGATGTACGCACTATTGCCATGGATGTACTTCGCCACCGCATCATTCCTACTTTCGAGGCCGAAGCGGAAGACATTACTCCTGAAGATATTGTAACGAAGATTATGAGTACGGTGCAGGTGCCATAGATTTCAGTTAACATTTTACAATTATCTGTTTTGTGCTGATTGCTCACTAAAAGGAGAACTGCAAATGAGTCATTACTTAAAATGCACCGGATTGCAGCTTTTAGTTAAACAAGTGTCTCGGATGGTATGGGGGCGTTGGCCGTTGAGGGACTGCTCACTGAAAATAAAAAAGCCCGGCACAATTTAATGCACCGGGCTTTAATTTTTTGAATAAAAGTTAAAGCTTATTCTGTATCGTCTGAGGATTCTTCTTCATCTGAAGAGTCATCTTCGTCTTTCTCAGCTTTTTTAGCTTCTTTCTTTTCCTTTTCAGCTTTGGCTTTCTTGGCTTTTGCTTTGTCGGCTTTTTCCTGGGCTTCAGCCTTTTCCTTCTCTTCCATGTCTTTTTTGAGAGCACCAAGGCCTGACATCTCACCAAGTGTTGGAGCACCGGTTTCTGCCTTCGACTTCGAAGTATCTACTTTCTTCTTGGCTTTTTTGGCTTTTTTCTGGTCGTCTTCAAGCTGGCTGAGTTCGATGTTCTTGTTAGACTCATCGAAGTTCAACACGAAAGCCTCCTCAATTTTATCGCCTTCCTTATATTCGGCTTCAGTAGCTTTTGAATAGTTAAGGAAAGCTTCGGCACCAAGAGGAAGTTTTACAAAAACACCTTTATCGGTAGTTTTCACAACTTCGCCTTCTACTTTATTTCCCGGAGCGTATTCTTCAGCATATTGCTTCCATGGATTGTCTTCAACCTGTTTGTGGCCGAGTGTGATACGACGGTTGTCGAAGTCAACACCAAGAATAACTACTTCTATTTCCTGGTCTTTATCTACCACTTCATTCGGGTGTTCAACCTTATCGGTCCAGCTAAGGTCAGAAACGTGGATAAGTCCATCAATTCCCGGCTCAAGCTCAACAAATACTCCGAAGTTGGTCAGGTTGCGAATAACACCCTGATGCTTGGATCCAACAGGGTATCTTTCGAGGATATCTGCCCATGGATCTTCTTCGAGTTGTTTTACACCAAGAGAAATCTTCTTCTCTTCTTCGTTGATGTTCAGAACAATACATTCTACAATATCATCCTTCTCAACCAATTGCGACGGATGCTTGATATGCTGTGTCCATGACATTTCACTTATGTGAATCAATCCTTCAACACCTTTCTCAAGTTCGATAAATGCACCGTAATCAGCTATAGAAACCACACGTCCCTGTACTTTCATGCCTTCAGGGAATTTCTCATTTATTTGTTCCCATGGATGTGGTTGCAATTGCTTCAATCCAAGAGACACTCGTTTGCTCTTTTCATCAAAGTCGATAACGGCAACGTTCATACGCTGATCCAACTGAACGATTTCGTGCGGATCATCCACACGTCCCCAGGAAAGATCAGTAATGTGTAACAGTCCATCCACTCCACCAAGGTCAATAAATACTCCGAAGTCAGTAATATTTTTAACTGCACCTTCGAGTACTTGCCCGGCTTCAATAGTTTCAAGAATTTCTTCGCGCTGCTCTTCAAGATCAGACTCAATAAGCGCACGGTGAGAAACAACTACGTTTTCGGCAGCCATATTCAGTTTCACAACCTGGAATTCCATGGTTTTTCCAACATAAGCATCAAAATCACGTACAGGGCGCACATCAATTTGAGATCCCGGAAGGAAGGCATCAATACCAAAAATATCTACAACCATACCACCTTTTATGCGGCGTTTGATGTAGCCTTCAATAACATCTCCGTTTTCATGAGAAGATTCGATTTTCTCCCATGCCTGCAGAATATCAGCTTTACGGCGGGAAAGGATGAGCTGGCCATCTTTATCTTCCACACGATCCAGGAATACCTCTACATCCTTACCGGGCTCCATATCTTCGAGCGCTGTATTCGAAAATTCATTAACCGGAATAATACCTTCCGATTTGAACCCGATATCAACAACAACATATTTGTCATCTATAGAGACAATACGGCCGTGTACAATTTCTTTTTCTTCAATTTCATTGAGGGTATTTTCATACATACCCATCATCTCATTGTATTCATCATTGCTGTATTCGTCAGATGGGCCTTGAAGGTCATCAAAAGAATACACTTCTCCTTCTACTTCTCCGGAGTACACATGAGTTAAAGTTTCTTGTCTCTCTTCTTCCACCACTTCTTCTTTGGTGGCTTCAGCAGTTTCTTCGTTAGCAACTACTGTCTCTTCTTCCGTATTATTGGCAGTTTCTGTTGATTCCTCAACAGTCTCTTCCGCTTTTGTTTCTTCCGATTGCTCGGTTTGTTCTTGTTTTACGTCTTCAGTCATTCTAATTAGTTAATTGTTTTACCTCACATCTGACTTTCAGGTGTGGGATAAGATTAAGGTTTATTTATTCTGTTTTGATGCGATCAATTTAAGAACCTTTTCACTGATAAATGTAACTTGTTGTTTAAAAGCAAGGCTCGAGGTATCAACTAAGATAGCATCATCCGCTTTCTTGAGAGGATCAGCTGATCTTGTTGAATCGACCTTATCTCGCTGGGTAATATTTTCTTTCACCTTACTAAGGGTGATATTTTTACCCTGCGCTTTTACTTCTTCATATCTGCGTTTAGCACGAGTTTCCAAATCCGCTACCATAAAAAACTTTAAGGGCGCGTCGGGGAACACCGCTGTTCCTAAATCTCGTCCATCTGCTATATATATATCGTGATTAACAACTTCTCGCATCAGATCATTTATATATGAACGGATTTTAGGATTCGCAGCTACTTCGCTTACATATTGAGAAACTTCCATTTTTCGTATGGCATCTGAAACATCACGGCCATTTAGCAAAACATGAAATATTTTCTCTTTGAAGTAAAACGAAATATTACTTTTTTCCAGTTGTTCAAAGAACAGTTCGAAATCTTGGTTACAGTTCAAATAAATTAGGGTGGCAACACGATATAAAGCTCCAGAGTCAAGAAATTGAATCTGAAGTTGGTCGGCCACTGCCTTAGCTGTTGAACTTTTACCCGATCCTGCGGGCCCATCGATTACTACTATCATAACAGATCGGCTAAATTAAGTTTATCCTGTTAATTATTCAATCATTTCTTGTTTAATGTTTACATAAATCTTAATTTTGGCTTCTCGAAAAAAATCGGGCAATAATGAACTTAAAAAGTATATTAAACAATGCCACAGACTAAACAAGCGATCAAACGTGTTCGCCAGGCTGAACAAAAAAGAGATCACAACCGTACCCGGCGTTCTAAAATGAGAACTTTAATAAAAACTGTTCTCTCAGAAACCGATAAAACAAAAGCAGAATCAGCTCTTAGCGATGCTTTTTCTTATATCGACAGAATGAGTACGAAAGGTATTATTCATCAAAATACTGCCGCCCGCAAAAAAGCGCAGCTTACCAGGCACGTAACTAACTTATAAAAACCGATAGCAACCCATCCGAAGAAATCCCTATGGGAGAATCTAAAGCTTTACTTGTAATTTTAGATGGGTTCGGCTTGGCTGTTGATCCATCCGTCAGCGCAGTTGACAAAGCTGACAAGCCTTTCATCGATTCCCTTTTTCGGGATTTTCCCCATTCAAAACTCTCCGCCAGTGGAGAGGGTGCGGGCTTACCCGAAGGCCAGTTTGGTAATTCTGAAGTTGGCCATTTGAATATTGGCGCCGGCAGAATTGTATGGCAAGAACTTTCCCGAATAAATAAAGCCATTGAAGACGGTTCATTTTTTGAAAATGAAACTCTTTTGCAAGCTATTCAAAAAGCAAAACCCAAAAATAAGATCCACATAATGGGTCTGTTTTCTGACGGGGGCGTACACAGCCATAATCAGCACTTATTTGCCTTGCTCGAATTATGCCAAAAAAAAAATATAGACGACGTTTTTGTTCACGCTTTTACAGATGGAAGGGATACTTCCCCTTCCGGCGGAATTGAATATGCCCATGAATTTGAGAAAAAAGCTGCTGAAATAGGAACGGGAAAGCTTGCCTCTGTGATAGGTCGATATTACGCCATGGATCGTGATAACCGCTGGGAACGTATTAAACTTGCTTACGATTTACTGGTGCATCGAAAAGGAGAGAAATTTAATTCAGCCACCGAAGCTTTTGGCGACTCCTATAAAAATGATGTTACTGATGAATTCATACAGCCTATTGTTTTGGATGATTCAAAGCGGTCTGGAATAGAAAAGGATGATGTGGTGATTTTTTATAACATCCGGGGCGACAGGGCACGGCAAATTTCCAGGGCTCTCAATGAACCGGGTTTTAGTGAGTTTGAGGTTGAAGACTTGAATCTGCACTATACTTCTTTCACTTCTTATGATAAGACATTCGATTTTGCACATGTGGCCTATCCTCCACAAGTACTAGAAAATACTATCGGCGAATGGATCAGTAAAAAAGGAATGAAGCAATTCAGAATAGCCGAGACGGAAAAATATCCTCATGTAACTTATTTTTTTAATGGTGGTGTGGAAATTCCAAATAAAGGGGAAGACCGAACAGTAATCCCCAGTCCCAAAGTGGCTACCTACGATCTTCAACCAGAGATGAATGCGGAAGAAGTAGCCTCTACCCTTTGCGAAGAACTTGCAACTGAAAAATATCAATTTGTTGTACTCAATTTTGCCAACCCTGATATGGTGGGACATACCGGAATAATGGAAGCCGCCATCAAAGCGGTCGAAACTATAGATGTACAATTAAAAAGAGTATTGGAAACAGCCAATGCCCATGGCTACCGCTCCCTGATAATTGCTGATCATGGGAATGCAGATTGTATGATAAAAGCCGATGGAAGCCCGCACACAGCACACACTACAGCTGATGTACCTGCCATCCTGGTTAATTTCCCTGAAGATGTAGAAATGCATGATGGAATACTTGCCGATGTGGCTCCCACATTACTCAAATTAATTGGCATAGATCAGCCGGAAGAAATGACCGGAAATTCTCTGTTTTGATTATTTCTATAATCATTTAGTTTGCATTTACACAGGCGCCCTACTACCTTGGGATAGTAATGAACTAAAGTGCCAAGTGGCACGTTTTTTATCTGAAATCAAAGAATCTCATTTAGCAAAAAAAGGACACGTCAGATGGAGGGAAATTTTTCAAGTAAAGTTCGAGATGTAATACAGTTCAGCCGTGAGGAAGCCCTGCGGCTAGGCCATGATTATATAGGGACAGAACATTTAATTTTAGGTATTGTACGTTTAGGTGATGGGGTAGCGGTACGTATTCTTAAAAATTTAGATTGCGACCTTTTTAAGCTGAAAAAAACCATCGAAGATACTGTTCGCGGAACAGGCGGAACTGTACAGGTAGGGAATATACCTCTAACAAAACAGGCCGAAAAGGTTCTTCGAATCACCTATTTGGAAGCTAAACTTTATAAAAGTGATACAATTGGAACCGAGCACCTTTTACTATCTCTTTTGAGGGATGATGAAAATATAGCCGCTCAGATCTTACAACAATTTAGTATCTCATACGATGCAGTTCGCGAAGAACTGGACCTCATTATTTCTGGAAAATCTCGTGAAGAACATGCAGATGCTTCTTCTGTTTCAGCGAGCGTTTCCTCATCAAAAGGATCTACCGGATCCGGGAGCTCAAGAGAAAAGAAAATGGAAAAATCTAAAACACCAGTACTTGATAACTTTGGCCGGGATCTCACCGAAATGGCTGAAGAAGGCCGGCTAGATCCAATCATTGGCCGGGAAAAAGAAATTGAACGAGTAGCTCAGGTTTTAAGCCGCCGCAAAAAAAATAACCCGGTTCTCATTGGGGAACCAGGTGTTGGGAAAACAGCAATTGCAGAAGGCCTTGCAGCACGCATCATAGAAAGAAAAGTATCACGTGTACTTTATGATAAACGCGTAATTGCACTTGATTTGGCAGCCCTTGTGGCCGGCACAAAATACCGCGGTCAGTTTGAAGAACGAATGAAAGCTGTAATGACCGAACTCGAAAAGACAGATAATGTAATTCTGTTTATCGATGAACTGCATACCATAGTTGGCGCCGGCGGTGCAAGCGGTTCGCTTGATGCATCCAATATGCTGAAACCGGCTCTTGCCCGGGGCGATATTCAAGCTATCGGTGCAACTACTCTCAATGAGTACCGACAGTATATTGAAAAAGATGGCGCACTTGAACGACGGTTCCAGAGAATAATGGTAGATCCTACCACCGCTGAAGAAACCGGGGAAATTCTAAACCAAATCAAAGATAAGTATGAGAAGCATCACAGTGTTCGCTACACGGAAGAAGCTCTCACTGCCTGTGTAAAATTAACCGATCGTTATGTAACCGATCACTTTCTTCCGGATAAAGCAATTGATGCCCTGGATGAAGCCGGTGCACGGGTTCATTTATCCAATATCACAGTTCCTCAAAATATTATTGACCTCGAAGAAAATATCGAGGTGACCAGTAATGAGAAGAACTCGATGGTTAAAAAACAACGTTTTGAAGAAGCAGCCCGACTGCGCGACAAAGAAAAAAGACTGATAGAAGATCTTGAGATGGCGCAGAGAGAATGGGAAAAAGAATCTGAAAACATTGTTTATGATGTTGAGGAAGAGGATGTTGCTTCCGTAATTGCAATGATGAGCGGAGTTCCCGTCAATAAAATAAGCCAGAATGAAGGCCAGAAACTTCTGAAAATGAAGGAAAGCCTTTCTGGTAAAGTTATTGGTCAGAAAGAAGCGATTGTCAAGCTTACCAAAGCCATTCAAAGAACAAGAGCAGGGTTAAAAGATCCATCCCGGCCCATTGGTTCCTTTATATTTTTAGGGCCAACGGGAGTTGGTAAAACCGAAATGGCCAAAGTGCTTTCCGGTTATCTTTTCGATAAAGAAGACACTCTCATCAGGGTTGATATGAGTGAGTATATGGAGAAATTTTCCGTGTCTCGTTTAGTCGGAGCACCTCCGGGTTATGTCGGCTATGAAGAAGGTGGCATTCTCACCGAAAAGGTACGCCGAAAACCATACAGCGTGGTTCTTTTGGATGAAATTGAAAAAGCACATCCTGATGTCTTCAACATTTTGCTCCAGGTACTGGATGATGGAATTCTGACCGATAGCCTTGGACGAAAAGTCGATTTCCGGAATACCATAATCATTATGACTTCAAATATTGGTGCCCGTGATATTCGAAATATGGGTAAAGGTATTGGGTTTGATGCAGATGATTCTGCTTTCGACTACGCAAAAATGAAGACTACCATTCAGGACGCCCTGAAGAAAGTCTTTAACCCGGAATTCCTGAACAGAATTGACGATGTAATCACGTTCAGACCTCTTGAAAAAGAAGATATTTTCCAGATCATTGATCTGATGAATGAAGATCTCTTCAAGAGAATAAATGAACTTGGATATGAGATTGAGGTAACCAGAGCAGCCAAAGAATTTATTGCTGAACGTGGCTTTGATCAAAAATACGGAGCTCGTCCTTTAAAACGTGCTATCCAAAAATACATCGAAGATCCATTGGCTGAAGAGCTGCTTGAGAATAAACATGGCGAAGGTTCAGTCATCAAAATAAAGATGAACAAATCCAGAGATAATATCGCTTTCGACTGGGTTGATGTAAAACCTGCCTCAAAAAAGAATGAGACAGAAGAAGAACCACAGGAAGATTCTGAAGAAGCCAAAGAAGCTTAATTCAAATAATTTTTGAATTAAATCTTAAGCCTCGCTCGTTTGAGTGAGGCTTTTTTATTTTTTATTGACTAATTAATTTGCAGGGTAACGAAGAGAATTTCTCTACTAAAAAGAAGCCTTCACATTCAACTTCTGGCTAAAACCCGAAATAGAATAATTGAATCTACCCTCTCGTGTTAAGTAAACTGGAATTATATCAGTTGTGCCTAATGATGAATTAAATGCCTGCCTTTCAATTGCACGGGCTGCAACATTAATTGCATGAAATTCTATATTAGATAGCACCGAGCCTGATTTATCAGCAGTTAATGCGATAATGGTTTTATCCTCTGGAATGTATTCAGCAAAATGTAGCGTACTCCTGAAACTGGTACTGCCAACCCTTTCTCTGCTAAGAACTGAATGCGCCGCCACCCGGCTATTCGAACGAATTGTGATAAATCTCCCATCATTAGAAACACGTACATCAGCAATGTTTTGATCAAAAGGAATTTCACTCAATTGGTTACCAAAGCGGTCCATAATTAACACAACATCATCGGTCCCGGTTTGATAGGTGACAATATTTATATACTGCCCATTTTCAGTCACATTCACCATTCTGATTGCTCGGTCCTGGCTATTATAAAAATCTGTAGTACCTCCATCCATAGTAACAAGCTGCGCCCGTGATCCCTCTTGTCCATTTCTTACAATTTTGGGATTATATAAAACAACAGTTTTAAAAGCAGGATCTGAGGCAAGTTCCGAGATTGATTCTCCTTCGGTACTTTGGGAACTGTTCGAGACAGAATGACGGATAGTGCCATAAGAGTTATACAACAGGAAATTGGCAATATTTTCTCTCACAATAAAGCCGCCGTTACCCATTGCATATATTTTTAAAGAGCTGTCATCAGTAACGAAATCATAATCGGTATTAATAAGCTTAGTGCCATCAGTTTCAAAAACGGAAATACCGGTTTCCCCTAAAGTGGCTGAAATTCCTGAATGCGCAATATCAGCAGATACTGCACCTTCATTGAAAGCTAAAGAAGAATTACTAATGGTGATTTGTTCATCACCCACAGCAAATTGACTCGTATTATTATTACCGGTTGATGGTACAGTAGAAACCTGCAAAGATTGAGCGTGTGTCCCTGCAAACCATAATGCAAAAAAGGTAAATAATAAAATTCTCTTCATATAATAAATTTCTGAGTATCAAGAGCTGAAAGAAAGGCATTTTTAAAATATATTTCTGCAAATTTCTAAAAAAAATTTACAATGCTTTATTATGATATAGCTATTTTCTTCCAACTTTCTATTGGCAAATTCAGGGGTTAAAAAATGTTTTATTCTATAATTATACCAGTTTTCAACCGGCCCGATGAAATCAGGGAATTACTGGAATCACTTAGCAAGCAAAGTGAAAAAAATTTTGAAGTACTGGTTGTGGATGATGGTTCCACTATTCCATGTAAAGATGTAGTAAATACATTCACCGACTCGCTGGATCTGAAATATTTTTATAAAGAAAATACCGGGCAGGGGTTTAGCAGAAATTATGGTTTTAAAAAAGCTGCTGGAGATTATTTTATTGTTTTTGATTCCGACTGCCTCATTCCACCTCATTACATTAAAACTATCGATAATTTTTTAAACTATAATTGGCTCGATGCCTATGGCGGACCTGATCGAGCTCATGAGTCTTTCACTCCCATACAAAAAGCTATCAGTTATGCGATGACTTCCCCGTTTACTACCGGCGGAATTCGGGGTAATAAACGCCATGCTGATACTTTTCATCCCCGCAGTTTCAATATGGGAATTTCTCGTGAAGTATTTGAAACAACCAAAGGTTATCGCATCACCCGCATGGGCGAAGATATCGAGTTTAGTATTCGCATAATTAAAAATGGGTTTAAAACCGGCCTCATTCCCAATGCTTTTGTCTATCATAAAAGACGTACAAGTTTAATTCAGTTCTTTAAGCAACTTCATTTCTTTGGACGCGCCCGTATAAATATCAGTCGATTTTATCCCTCAGAAATAAAAATCGTACATACTTTACCTCTTCTTTTTCTTGCAAGCCTGATATTTATTCTACTCACTCTTCTTTGGAACTTTTCACTGTTTAAAATGTTACTCATTCCGGTGGCTTTGTTTTTTATTCTCATTTTTTTTCATGCCACATTTAAAAATAAAAAATTTTCTATCGGACTTTTGAGCACAGCGGCATCATTTATTCAGTTAACAGCATATGGAATTGGATTTATTCGAGAATACTTGGTAAAAATTAAAGAATAAAATCATTGGCCTTTAAATTGATTTGAGATTTGAAGACTCTTATATTGACGGTCTTTGAAACAATTGATTATTATTGAAAACCGGGGAGTGGCGCAGTCCGGTAGCGCATTCGCTTTGGGAGCGAAGGGTCGCAAG
>JBBDNN010000061.1:0-3553 GCA_040877545.1 Balneolaceae bacterium | reverse complement strand
CTCCTATTGCCGAAAAAATAGTTATATAAAATATATTCCCGTGGGCACTCTCAACCCCGAATTCTATTTCTGCGGAATTAAAGTAGATGTCTGTAAGAGGCTGCAGGTAGAAATTTGGGGCATCTGGATTTGCCTCCATTCGGGTTTTAACAAAATTATCCAGTTTGGCATCAAACTGTTCCATATTCACAGAAGGGTCCAGCAGCAGATAGGTGTATGCTCCGGAAGCACTCCAATTGTTCAAATAACCTGTCCAGTCTATTCCTGTAATTTCTCTCGATAAAAGATAATCGAACTGCAAGTGAGAGTTTTCTGGTATATTCTTAATGATACCTTTTACAGTAATTAGAGGCGCCGGGGTAATATTTCTGAGAGGAAGTTCTTGGCCAATCGGGTTTTCATTACCAAATAGCCGTTGCGCAATCCGCTCCGAGATCACAACGGAATTGGGGTCTGCCAATGGATTTTCCTCATTACCTTCGATGAATTCAAAATCAAACACCTTAAATAATCCCGGGTCAGCAATCAGGTAGTTCCGTTCATGAATTCTTTCGCCTTTCCACAGCATATCAATATGCCCCACCGGCTGATAGACCCGTATCATTTCCTGTATTTCAGGATATAAATCTTGAAGTGTGGTGCCTAACACCGGTGCTGTTTGACCGAAATAGCGGGTTTCCTGGTCGGCTTTCTCTGAAATTTCTACGATCCGATAGATTCGATCCGCCTTTTCATGGAAGTTGTCGTAGTTCAGTTCGTCATTCACATAAAGATAAAGCAACGTGGCGCCCGTTATGCCGATAGCCAACCCCAACACGCTGATCGTGCTGTAGATCCTGTTGCGCCTAATATTCCGAAAAGCAATTTTGATGTAATTTTTTAGCATAGGGTAATGTGTTTATGTGTTAAAGTGTTTACGTGCCCCCTCGTTAACACGTAAACACATTCGTACATGGTTATTCACTTTTTAAACTATTTACAGGGTTTGCCGTGGCAGCTTTTATAGATTGCCAGCTTACCGTCAGCAGGGCGATGATCAAAGCAGCACTTCCTGCCAGCACAAATATTCCCGCGCCAATTTCGATGCGGTAGGCAAAATCGGAAAGCCATTGGTTCATGGCGTACCAGGCTATTGGGATAGCAATCACAAATCCCAGCATCACCAACTTTACAAAATCTTTGGAAAGTAGCGCTACGATGTTGGCTACAGAAGCTCCGAGTACTTTTCGGATTCCGATTTCTTTTGAACGTTTTGATGCCATGAAGGCGACCAGTCCAAATAAACCCATGCAGGCAATGATGATAGTTATCAGGGCAAAGCTTATAAAGAGTGTTCCAAGTTTCTTCTCAGAATGGTATAAGTTGTTGAAGGTGTCATCCAAAAAGCTGTATTGGAAAGGGGCTGAAGGCACCATTTGCTTCCAGTTTTCTTCAATCTGTGCCATGGTTGCAGAAATATTGGCTGTATTTAGACGGGCTGAAATAAACCGGGGTTCTCCCGTCAAATATCTCATCAAAGCGGGAGAAATCTCTTTTTCCAAAGATTCAAAATGGTAATCATTTACAACACCAATAATCTCATAAAAAGAAATCTTCCGTCCTATAGCACCCTCAGGAGACCAACCCATATTCTCAATCAATGTTTGATTTACGATGGCAATACTTCCGCTCTTTTCGGCATCCGTTGGTTGGAAATTTCGTCCTGATAAAAGCTCTATCTTCATGGTTGACAGAAAATTTTCGTCGGTCTGATTAAAATAAACAGGGCTTGGTTCTTCATCGTCTTCATTTAAAAAGAGAAATAAACGCGTATGGTCGGTAGCGGGAACTCCCATAGAGGCCGTATAAGATTCAACACCCGAAAGTTGACCAAACTCATCTAAAAGAGATTGTGCAGCTTGTTTTGAGCTTGAGGTTTCAAGCGAAATATTAAGGACTTGCTCAGGATTCAGGCCAAGGTTCTTATTTTGAAGAAAATCCAGTTGCCTTTCTATGATCAGCGTGCTGATAATAAATAACATGCTCACGGTAAACTGAAATACGATGAGGCTTTTTCTCAACCCACCTCTACTGAATATATTTTTTCCACCTTTCAGTATGTCTGAAGGTTTGAATGATGAAAGCATAACGGCAGGATATATCCCTGACAGGAAACCTGTTAAAAAAATGATGAGTATAAAACCACTCAAAAATGCCGGAGACCATAACACGGCCGGTTGTAGCTCCAGACCCATAAGTGCATTTACTTGAGTTAGCAGCAGCTCGGCAATACCGAGAGATATGATGGCTGCAAGAATGGTGAGGAGTAGAATTTCTCCGGTGAATTGCCAAAAGATATTGTTTTGTCCGGCTCCGGCGGCTTTTCTAACGCCAACTTCTTTTACTCTTGTTGTGGCACGTGCGGTTGAAAGATTAATATAGTTCAGAGAAGCTATAAGCAGAATGAAGAAACCAATGATTCCAAACAAATACAGGTAATTTATGCTCATCACACGGTCGCTGAGTAGCTCCCAATTTAAATCAGACCCGAGATGAATATCTGTAAGTGGTTGTAAGAAGTAAGCTGATTCTTTTAGTGTTTTCTCAAGGACTTTTCCTTCCAGAACCTTGGGAACTTTAGCTAATGCCTGATCAGAATCCGCGCCTTCATTGAGCAAAAGATAGGTGTGAAAAGCACTGATTCTGTTCCAATCCATGAGGTTTATTCCGTATAGCGAATCCGGTACATTAACTACCATTGAGAAATCAATATGAGATTGTTTGGAAGGCGTTTTTGTAATACCGGTTACAGTATATCGATCGCTTTCATCAAGAATGACTTCCCTGCCCAGCGGATCATCTGTACCAAAAAATTTAAGTGCAGCTTCTTCGGTTAAAACTATGCTGTTTTTGTCATCAAGTGGATTTTCTGTGGTTTTTTGTAAAACAGGGAAGTTGAAAATTTTAAAAAAAGAAGGATCGGTACGTAAAATATTCTCTTCATAAAATGATTCATTTCTGACAGTAACCAACGTTTTACCAACAGTTTGTAAACGCACCGCCTCTTCCACTTCAGGTAATTCTTCAGCTAAGGTGCTTGCTAAAGGCCCCTGCATATTTCCCGTTCTTTGTACTTGCCCTGACTTTGATTCTTCTTTAGCAATTCGATAAATACGATCCGATTTTTCATGAAATTTATCGAAACCTAAATGGAACTGAATAAAAAGAGCAATGATCAGACAAACAGCCAATCCCACACTTAGTCCCGTAAGATTGATGAAGGTATAGCCCTTATCTTTCTTGAGATTTCGAACAGCAATTTTAAGGTAGTTCTTTAGCATAGGGTAATGTGTTTATGTGTTAAAGTGTTTACGTGCCCCCTCGTTAACACGTAAACACATTCGCACTTGATTATTCACTTTTTAAACTATTTACAGGGTTTGCAATCGCTGCTTTTATGGATTGCCAGCTTACTGTTAGCCGGGCGATGATCTTCGAACAGCAATTTTAAGGTAGTTTTTTAGCATAGGGTAATGTGTTTATGTGTTAAAGTGTTTACGTGCCCCCTCGTTAA
>JBBDNN010000060.1:0-19775 GCA_040877545.1 Balneolaceae bacterium | reverse complement strand
TCTATTAAAAGTTTGTTGATTTGAATGATTTAAAGTTTACATATTCTTTGCCATTACCTTTAGCTACCAACCCAAAGCGAAAACCCATTCCCCAAGGCACCAGATGTGAGGCATCTATATCCTCAGCTAAAATTTTATTCTTCTCATTTGCTGCAATAGAAAAATTGAGCAGATATCCATCCTGAACCTTCATATGTAACGTTACAGTAGGCGTTGTATCTGAAAGTGAGGTTTTCTCTAAAGTATTGTTTTCCCCGTCCCTGGTTTCCCATATCTCAATCACATCTTTCCCTGCTGAAATACCAATAGCTGCAACCGGGGCACCAAATCCATTATTTGCCGCCCCAACTAAAGCAATACCCCCACTGGCTTCATCATCACTATTAGCTAAATCAATGTCGGCAGAAATCTCATAGTCAGGCGAGCGTGTTTGTTGAACCAACAATGTTCCAATATCCTCATTTTCTAGAGAGGAGCCTAGCATCAGGCCTTCAGATCCTGTTTGAAAGTCAATTTTCTGCGTTACTCTCCATTGCCAAAGCGGGTTCAGTTTACCATCTGAAAAATCGTCTGAGAAATCCCATGTGCCTCGTTCCCTGTTGTAGCTTGCATCATTTTCAAAAACCGGCCAGCCTTCCTCGTTCCATATAAACTTTTCAAGAACTGCTTCACGCCCTACATACACACTACCATCCCGGCTATAAGCATGATACAAGTAATAATAATCACCATCTTTTTTCGCTACAGACCCATGTCCGGTACATTTCCAATCATCATTGTTGGTCAGAGTGGGATTTCCACTATATTTTTCCCACGGACCTAGTAAATTTTGAGCACGCGCCACACCTGTTCTATAATCACAAGCTACATCGCAGCAGGAGCCGGCAGAGTAAACTGCATAAAAATAATCTCCTTCTCTGAATACGCTCACTCCTTCCACTAGATGTGCTTCCCATTCTTCTTCATTTCGAAATAATTCAATTTTTTCACCCAGCAACTCGGTACGTTCTTCATTTATCTGCTGCGCCCACATTGGAGTTGGTTCTCCCCGGCTATTTCCGTCTTCTTTCCACAGCATATATAACGTTTCGTCCAGGTCACGAACTTCATATGCGTCTATAGAACCCAGTTCCTGCGCAATAAGTGGTCCATGATCGGAATATGGCCCTTCGGGAGTATCAGCACTGGCTACTGCTACACTTAATCTATCTGTTCTTTTATCGCGAGCTGTATAATAAGCAAACACTTTTTCCTGCTCTTCATCATAAGCCAGCTCCGGAGCCCAAAAATTATTCCTGGCCCAATCGGGTGCACCATCAGGGAAGACATAGGAAACCAATTCCCAATTTTGCAAATCCGCTGATTTGAAAATCGGAAATAATGGAGACCATTCATTGGAAGTAGCTGAGGCCCAATAGGTATCTCCAATTTGAATAACTGTAGGATCGGGCCGGTCTCCAGGTAAAATGGGATTTTGAATTTCCGATGTTTTCTCTTTAGAAGGCGTTTGCGAGCAACTTCCCCATAAAAATACAGCCCCGAGCAACAGTAATAGTATGGATTTATAATTTTTCAGCATGATTAATCTTTTAATATTTATGCTCATCTTTTAAACTGAACTTTAGCCCATGTAGAGGGTTTGTTTTCTTCTGTCCCAGATAGTACTTCCTTATGAAGTTGAGTACTATTGGACTGCCGGTTTATAAAACCAATATTTATGCCCCAGGCTGTTTCCTGTTTTGGAATCCCTCCAATTTGATCCCATGGAATGGCTAATTCCATAGTATATCCTTTTCCCGGAATCTCAGGATCTTTCAAACGCGTTTCTACAAATACTTTCATTTCCAGTTCCTGCCAGTTTCCTGCATTTCCTTCAAAGGCCATTGGTTCTTCTGTTGAAGAAATCTTGATTTTATAGCTGCCTTTTTCCGGTTCGTCCTTCTCAAGCATTCTGGTTGCCAGGGTTATAAAAATCCCTGGATCATCTTCAACCCGTACCTTCCCAGCAAGTTCGGTATTTATTCCGTTAGCAGAAAAGCTTAGGTACAAATTTTCTTCGTTCCACGCTGGCTGAACAGATAAATTAGCTTCGCTATATGCACCGAGAAAATTACGGGCACTTTGTTGCCATGTATTTTCATTCTTATCCCCATTAATTTCAATTTCTCCATATGGAGCCTGTAAATCCGGGTTAAGGTATCCTTCGATTATGTAGAATTCACTCTGGGCTGAACTGCTGAAAGCATTAGTAGAAGAAATGGCCGTTACTGTTGTGTCATTTTTAATAAATAAGGAATTCCATAGTGCCGATTTACCCTCAGGAACTTCAAAGGGCTCAGAAATCTTTGAAAAATTTTTAGCCTCATTATCCCCGATAGCAACTGCCATTGTTGAGTTACCCCATTCGCCCGCCCTTCCTTCATTGGTTTGAAAAGAAAGAACGGTTTCACCGGTTTTTAGCTGCCGAAGATAGGGTGCGCCTCCATAACTTGAAGCCAATATTTGCCTCGATTCAGACAAAGCTCCCCACCGGCGATCAGAATCTCCGGTAATTATTTCTTCAGGCCCGTTCTCATCCACAGCAATTGTTAAAATAGCTGGCTTAAAAGTGTTTCCGTATAAGCCGTTGTCTTCAATAGCAGCAACAATTCCTTTCTCATCTTGTAATATCAATGGCACAGGCATGCCATCACGATGGCCCTGTCGGTAGCTCACAGTTTTAGGCTCGCTCCATGTTAGGCCATTATCAGAAGAACGTGTTAAGCTTATTTCCTGGTCATCATTATTTTCGTAAGGGTGTTCGTTTGCAAAAAACAAGTGGATTTCACCACTGGAAAGTTGAATCATAGCAGGTTCCCAAACGCCACGGCTCCATTCATGCCCGCCTTCGTATATATTTATTTCGTCGCCCCAGGTCTGCCCCCGGTCTTCACTGATTTTTATTTTGATGCCAAATTTCTTTTCCTGATCCTGGTTGTTTTGAGGTGGACGGGTATTATATGCCAGCAGAATATGCCCGTTTTTTAATTGAATAAGTTCAGGAACGGCCGCATTAATTCCTTTTTCCGAATCAGCTGCTTTTATGATCTCTTGCCAGCTCTTACTATCGTCAATACTTTTTGTCACAAGTACAGCACCCTCACTTTCAAAAGCCGCTAAAAGTGAGCCGTCTTCAAGCCTTATAATTCTTGGATAAAAAGCCTGACCGTCATAAACTTTTTGTCGGGTTGAATAATCCCATGCAATTCTACTTCCTGCTGTATATGGAACAATATTACCTTCTCCTTTATCTTGTTCTTCAGAATTTTCAGCAACACAACCTTGAAATAAAAAGGCCGTTACTAAAGAAATTGATATGGAATATGCAAAGTGTTTCATGCTATTTTATCTCGCACTCACCTGAGGGTTTTTGTATTTCTTTACCCGGTTGTACCGGTGTGCCAAATTCCGGTGAGTCATCCTCACCCCATGTAAATGACTGCATATATATTACCCGGTTCCAACCCGGGTCTTCATTTATTTTTGTGTGGTAGATTATCCAGTTTTCACTTTCATCGGGAGATTTCGTAAAACTAGCATGGCCTGTACCATAAACCCGTTCATTTCCTTGAAATACAGATCCGGATTTTTCCCAGCTTTCAGGATTCATTGGGTCTGAATCCACTCCAAGTTTAAGCTGCCCAAGGTTATATGCCGGCAGCCATGATTCACTGGCTGAATAAATAATGAATATTTGACTTCCGTTTTTAAGAATTTGGGCACCTTCATTTATTGCCAATTCAGTTCCGGTTTCCCACTCTTCTTCAGGTGAGGAAATTTTGACCCTATTACTGCTGATGGCAGATGGGTTATCCATTTCTGCGATATATAAGTGCTGAGGTGTTTTATCTGTATCCTCATTTTCCTCCCAACCCGACCAAATTGCATATAACTGTGTATCTGCTTCCAGTACTGTTAAGTCTATAGACCATTTATTGTCTTCTTCTGTTTCTATCTCATCCCCGGTGTAAAGTATTCCCAGGTCTTCATAGTCCCCAAGCGGATCGTCACTAACAGCACGTAAAACACCGGATCGTTGGTGGATAAAGGGTGGGCCGGATTTACCCGCAGTATAGTAGATATACCATTTCCGCTGAATGTAATGCAACTCCGGTGCCCATAAATTGTTGGCATTCCAGCCTTCTGTGGGTTGCTTCCAGACCTCCTTCTTTTCTGATGAAGCATATATATCTGATAAATTTTCAGATTTTGATATGGTAATTCCACCATCTGCCGAATGAATTGAATAGTAGTATTCATCATTTTGAATAACCCATGGATCGGCTCCTGTTGCAACCGGATTCGTGAAGGTGCATTTTTGGTCATCGTCGTTATTCACAGGTTGAGAATTGCACGAAGCAAAAGAAAAAGATAGAACCGAAATCAGAACAAGCAATTTCATTTCAATGTTTTAAACTTTTAAAAATACCGGAAAGCCAAGGCTCAGCCCCGACTACCGGTATCTGCATTTGAGGTATTTTACCAAGCTACTAGTTGTTTTTTAAGCCTCTAAAAATTTATTTTTAAGGAAGTTTAGCCTTGGGTTCAAATCTTGGTTTTTGTACTTCGAGCGTAAATCTATCTGAATCATCTGACGGCACGAACTGAACAGGGTTGAAATAGGCTTTCCTGGGATGAACATTTTCAGCAGAATTATGTGCGTGATAAACCATATAAAGCTGATCTTCCTCATCAGTGAAAAACGAACTATGGCCGATTCCAACTAAACTATCCGCATTTTGTAGAATGGGATTATTTTCATCTTTTTTCCACGGTCCAAGTGGGTCTTCGGCATACGCAAGGCCAATTCCATAATCGGGGCTGGCATAGTGATTGGCAGAATAAATCATATAATATAGCCCTTTATATTTTATCACGGCCGGGCCTTCATTTACAATTCCAACCGGCTCTTTTTGGCTCTTTTCCCATTCTTGTGACTGCGATAATGCTCGTTTCATTCCATTTTCCCGGATTGCTGATAGGTCGTCTTCCATTTCGGCAGCCCAAATTTCCAGGCCATCTTCAAACTTGGCAAAGTAGAGATACTTATTTCCATCATCATCTATAAACAGATGGTGATCTATGGCTTTAAAATCTGCTAAATATCCTGGATTATCCTGTGTAAAAGGCCCGTCAGGATTTTCGCTGGTGGCTATAGCCATATGCTCCTGAACACTGTAAAACATGTGGTATTTCCCCTCCACCTGATATACTTCCGGAGCCCAAAAAAAGTGATCACCAAAAACATCCTCCTCATAAAGAGCAAAACCTTTTTCAGGTCCTGAAGGCCCTGTCCACTTTTCCAAATCCTGGGAGGTATAAACTTCAATTCCTGTATCACTGTCCACCCCTGTACCATACATGTAATAGGTATTACCGGCTAAAAGAACACTGGGATCACCCAAAAAAATGTTTTTTAACGGCGGATTAGTTTCATCAAAATAACCACCCGAATCTTTTTGGGATGTGCAACTTATTAAACTTACAAAAAGTGCTATGACAAAAATTCTATGCATGATAATAAATTATTTTGCCTGCAAGCTGCCGAGGTTAAAACAACTTGCAGGCAATTTTTATTTTTGATATTAACTATTAGTATTCGACATGTTGATCTAAACCTGGATTATTCTCCACTTCACTTTGAGGTATCGGCAATCTGTGGTGGCGTCCTAATATGAAGTTATTGAAACTTGGATCTCTTTGAGCTAACTCATCAATCCCTTCCTGACTATTAAGCATGCCCCATCTTTTTAGATCCATAAATCGCACTCCCTCATGGTTTAATTCAAGTGTACGTTCCATTTTCAGGCGCTCCCGAAAGGCTTCTTTAGAATCAAGAGCATTAGAATAAATGCTACTTGCCAGCGGTTCGAGATTTGTAGAGGGACGTTGTCTCACTCTGTCAACATATTCTACCGCCGGAGCCGGGCCATTCAGTTCATTGATAATTTCAGCATAACTTAATAATACATCTGCATATCGTATTACTCGATAATTATTTGCGGAATAGTAGTCTTCAAAATCCCGGAAATATTCAGAGGAATATTTTCTGATGAAAGCTTCATCACCCCAGTCATCTTCTACCCACTCCCTACCATAAACAAGGTCGTTATCTACAAAATCGTCTGACATTTCACGATAAAAAACGCTGTACTTCAGGCGGGTGTCAAAATCATTATCTACAGTTAATTCTTTCTTGTATTCATCAATTATCCATGTATGAATTTGTCCATCAGCCCATCCGATTCCTCTGGGAGCAAAGAATTGAGGTCGCTCATTAGATATATTTGAATTACTTTCATCTCCTTTTTCTCCCCTGTTTTCGTCAGAGAATTGTATTTCAAACACTGATTCTATGTTATTTTCTGTGGTGTGCCTAAAATTCTCCTCATAATTAGCCACCAGGTCATAGTAGGTAGCGCCATCTCCTTCAACTAGCCATTCCATTGCTTGCCTTGCTTTTTCCCAATCATGGCGTTGTATGTGCACCTTGCCAAGAAGAGCATGAGCAGCTCCTTTTGTAGCACGACCTACGTCATCTGCTGACCAGCTGGGTGGCAAATTATTGGTTGCCACTGTCAGATCGTTAATAATTTGGCCCCAAACTTCTTCAAGTGGCTTTTGCTCTGGTTTATCATCAGGGCTTGAGGGCTCCAGAACAATTGGCACATCTTCAAAAAGAATAGCTAAATTAAAGTAGTATAACGCTCTGATAAAACTTGCTTCACCTATTATCTCTTCTTTTCTGGTTTGATTTTCAAATTCTATTTCGGGCACATTCGTTAATACTTGATTAGCCCGAAAAATACCTTTGTAATGATCCCGCCAGTGAATAACATTCCCTTCCCAGAAATTATAGTTCACGTAATTAAAACGAGTCCAGTCAGCTAATTCAGTCCAGGGGCTGCCACTATAACCTTCGTCAGAAGACAAATCAAACCTGAAATGAATCCATCTTGAGTATGTTCCTGGTTGATACAACTGATGGTATACAGCATTTAATCCGAGTTCAGCATCTTCAGCAGTATTCCAAAACGCAGTATTAGTAGGTGCATTTGGATTTTCATAGTTAAGTAAACTGTCGTCGCAAGCACTAAATGAGACCAACAACACGAGTACTAAGGGAGTAAATAATCTTCTTGTTTTCATGATTCTGTTATTATGCATTGGAATTAGAGTGACAGTTGCAGGTTAAAAGAGACGTTCCTGGTACTTGGGAACATGAAGTCATCATGGGTTCTACGAAATATATTTGGAGCGGAGAATTCTGGATCAAGTCCGCTATATCCTGTAAAAGTTATCAGGTTGCGTCCTGTAACAGATAATCTCAGCTTTTTAAAAGATCCACCAAACAAGTGTTGTGGTAAAGTGTAACCAACCGTGAGTTGTTTGATTTTAAAGTACGAACCCTCTTCCAACCAGCGATCTGTATCTCCGCGGGAATTTCGCTGATCGCCATAAATTATGCGGGGGAAATCTGTGTCAGTATTTTCCGGAGTCCAGGGCTCAATTCCCGCTCTGTAATTTGAATTATCATCAAACCGGTCCATTAAACTTTTTGGCCCGTTATAGATATCAAAGCCAAATGCACCAAATCCTTGCGCAAGAAAATCGAAATTTTTCCATGAACCACTAAAACTGGCTCCCATTTCGAAATCAGGCCATGGATTACCCACTACTTTCCTGTCGCTTCCCGTAATCTGGCCGTCATCATTTGAATCTATATAACGAATATCACCTGGTTGTGCATCTGGCTGGATGACTTCATTATCACTGTTTACATGATCTAAAACCTCTTGATCATTCTGAAATATCCCATCAGTTTCAATGAGGTAATACACGCCAATAGGTTGCCCTACCTCATTGATGGTTTGAAAGGTTAAAAATTCAACCTGGCCATCGCCCAATTCTAATATTTCATTTCTTGTAGTTCCGAAGTTTAAACCAAAAGCATAGTTAAAGTTATTATCTGAAGAATATTCTCTCCAGGTAAGATCGATCTCTACGCCACTGTTTTGTAAACTCGCCGCATTTACGAATGGATTTCCTCCGTCGTTACCGGTAGTCATCAAAATTGGCAATTCAGTCAATACACCGTCAGTTGTTGATATAAAATAATTAACCGTAGAGGATAATTTTCCATCCAGAAAGACTCCGTCCAAACCAACATTGGTTTGCGTTAGTACCTCCCATCTTAAATCTTCATTAACCAATTGAACCTGTGTTGCACCGGTTCTAACATCCTGATTATCTCCAAAAACTGCTTGTGGATTTATATTTAACACACCTTGATAATCGTAGTATCCAATATTGGAGCTGCCCAACTGGCCATAACTGGCAATGAATTTTAGGTCGTTAACCCAATTAACTTCAAAGAAATCTTCCTGACTAATCCTCCATGCACCGGAAATAGACGGAAAACTTCCCCACCGATTATCTTCCGACAACCTTGATGTTCCATCCCATCGCATAGTGAATTCAGCAATATATTTATCAGATAGATTTAAATTAATCCGGCCGAAGTAAGATATAATTGCGGCTTCATCTATAAATCCTCCAACCCGGTCATTAGTAGTTGAAGCATCAAGTACTGAATAATATCTATCTCCTACCCGTGCAAGATTTTGCCCTTCAGCTGAAGACTGTTCATTGTTAAACGTTTGATAAGACTGGCCAACTAATACTTGCGCTTTGAGATTCGAAAAATCTTGAGCATAATCTAACGTATTCTCATAGAGATGAGAGATGGCATTACCTCTTTCAGCTATTACACGAGATGGTTCATAGGGGTGATTTAGCGTGTAATTGCCTTCCTTTCGGAGGAAGTCAAAATTATGACTGTTGTAATCTAAACCGTAATTAAATTTATACAGCAGATTGTTTAGAATATCTAGTTCAACAAATAAGTTTCCTCTAATTCGCTGATTTTCAGTTTCACCATCTTCAAGAGCTTCTCTTGCAACCGGATTTACACCAAAAGTACGCGCCCCTGCTTCATCCCCATAGCCAAAGCCACCAGGATTGTTCTCGTTGTGTATAGGAATAGTTGGTAACATACGAGTAACATCTGCAATGGGATTTGTATTTAACTCGCTTACATTGAAACTAGTGATTGCGAGATTTTGCCCTATTGTTAAAATACCTTTGTCTCCCTGGGTATTTATACGGACTCCAACTCTTTCCGACTCACTTCCGATAGTGGTGCCATCATTAGTTTGATAGTTTAGCGATAATAAGTAACTGCTATTTTCAGTCCCACCGGAAAAGCTCAGATTTTGATCCTGACGAAGTGCATTCTTAAGTGTAGCCTCCTGCCATTGTGTATTTCCCTCTAAATGATTCTGCCGGGGAACACCAGCCTCATCATAAGCTCTATTATTAAATTCAATCCATTCGTCCCTGCCCATTAAATCAAAAGTCGGAATCCAGTCGCTACCAACTGTGCTATTAAACTCCACACTTAGCGGTCCTCTCTTGCCGCTTTTGGTGGTAATTAAAACAACACCATTTGCAGCTCGTGATCCATAAATTGCAGCTGCAGAAGCATCTTTTAAAATCTGAACGGATTCTATATCATTAATATTAAAATCTCTGTTAACCCTGGATGGCACCCCATCTATAACATATAAAGGTTCATTGTTAGTGAAGTTTCCAAGACCGCGAATTTCAATTGAAGGTTCAGCACCTGGTGCTCCTGTCGAATTAATTCTTACTCCGGGAACCAAACCTTGAATGGCATCCCCAAAGTTGGTGACATTCACATCTCCGATATCATCAGTGGTTATAGTGGAAATTGCCCCTGTAACATCTGATCTGCGTTGCTGCCCGTAACCTACTACCACTACCTCAGTTCCTTCAATGTACTGAGATTCTAATTCTACATTTATTTCCTGCTGACCCTCAACTGGAATTTCCTGAGCTAAATAACCCACATAACTGAACACCAGTACATCGGAATCATTAACAGGTAAACTAAATTTACCGTCAGCATCTGTTGATGTGCCTCGTGCCTCTCCCTTTACCTGAATACTCACTCCCGGTAAGGGATTTCCATCTACAGCATCTGTAACTACACCCGAAACATCAAAATCACCTTGGGCTTGTAATTTATCTACTGCTCCTATTAATACAATTAGAAGCAGATTTATAATTAAAAAGGACCATTTTTTTGACATGTTAGTTCTCCTAATTCTTTGTTTTGAACTGTAAGTATCGAAATAATTTCTTGTCTATTTTTTTCACTATTGAACCCGGGAATCGCTTCCACTAAAATGAAAAATAATTATGTTATCGTTAACATTTCCTAGCGTGAAATAACGAATACTATTTCTGATTGTCAAATTTCGTTTTCAAAACCAGATAAAGGCTACGTTATCTAAGCTTTTTAGCGCTTGATATAAAAGGATATAAGGGTGAGAAAAAAATAAATCTATTTATACTATTGGGCCTGAAGTAGCAAAAATACTTTAGGACTTATTACTTTCTAAGATTTCTGTGGCAGCGTGGAAATTATATTATATCCTTAGATTCTACCTGAGATCAATTTATAGTCTTGCGCTATTGATACCGATAATATTAGATGAATAGGATTAGGAGTTATTACAACCACAAGAGGAGCGAACAATCATTTCAGTTACTATTTGAATGTTTTCAATAGGTTCATCTTCATTTTCAATAGTCTTTATCAGTTTTTCTGCCGCTTTTTTACCTAGTGTAAAAGCGGGTTGACGTATAGTAGTGAGTGGGCAAGGTAAAAGCTCTGCTCTTATGTCATCACTAAAACCGACAATTGCTATATCATCAGGAATAGAATACCCATGCTCTTTTATTGCTTTTATTGCTCCAAAAGCTGCAGGATCATTTACAGCAACAACCCCTCTTGGCCACTCATTTTTAGGTAAATTTAAAATATAATTCATTGCTTCATACCCACCACTTTCTCTAAAACCACTTTCCACAATCCATTTATCATTTACCTGGAGTTCATTGTCTTCCAATGCCTTTTTAAATCCTTTTAAGCGCTCACGACCTACAGATACTTTATTTGGTCCATGTAGATGAGCAATACTTTTATATCCATGCTCTATTAAGTGTTGGGTAATCTGATATGAACTTGTTTCATCGTTTACACTTACGCAACTGGCTCCAATATTTTCTACGCAACGATCAAAAAATACCAGTTTTGTTCCATCCCTTACTAATCTTTTATAATATTCAATATCATCCGAGGTCTCAGCACACGAGATTAAAATTCCATCCACTCTCTTAGATTTCAATGCTTCAATTACATCTCTTTCGCGTTCAGAACTTTCAGCTGAATTAGTTAAAAACAAATGATAATTTTTTTTATAAACAACCTCCTCAATACCACTTACAATTTCTGAGAAAAAAGCGTGATGAATTTCTGGTATAACAACACCAATGGTATGAGTTTTTTTCGAAACAAGGCTTTTTGCCACATGATTAGGCGTATAACCCATACTTGCGGCTTTTTCCAGCACGCGTTTCCTGGTTTGTTCATCTACATTCTTTTTATTATTAATTACCCGCGAAACTGTCATTGCAGACACGCCAAGTTCTTCAGCAATTTGTTTTAGTGTGACATTTGAACTCAATCTAATTACTCCTTATATAATTGTTAAGGTATAGTAGCCTAAAACCCTTTCCTCAAACTTAAAGCTTACCGCAGTGTAATAATTTTATTTTTCTGGTTAATATACCTGAACCTGTAAAATAGTAAAGATCAGATGTTTGCGTTAACATTAAAATGTATGCTTTATTCCTCTTTCAATCAAGAACCCACCGTCCTCTTGTGCTCCAATACAGTTTTAACGGCGTCATCAAAATCTTTGACTTCACGAAGCAGGTATTTAACATTATTTTGATGACCTAACTTCGAATGTTCGTTAAGTGTCCTCTGCTTACCGCGCCATTTATATAAGGCTGAAATGCAACAACTGATAATATTAAGGTGAGGTAAGCGAATTTTTTGATGATGATTTAAATTTTGGCAGAGAGATAAAAGATATTTTGGCTATAAAATACCCCGGGATAAAATTGTACTTTTTACATTTTATTGCTGTAATAAAAGCCAAAACCTGAGAATAATATTCAGGTTTTCGGCTAAGGAAGTTCTGACCTTTATACTCTAATCAATAATTACTTAATAAGAGTCAACCCTTTGGTTTGCTCGAAAGAACCAGCTTTCAAACGGTACAGATAAATTCCACTAGTCAGATTTTCACCATTCAATGTTACTGAATGATTTCCAGGGCGTTGCTGACTGTCGACCAGCGTCATAATCTTTCTACCTGTTGTATCGAATACTTCTAGTAATACATGTTCGCTGGCTGGTAGAGAATATGCAATATTTGTTGTTGGGTTGAATGGATTTGGATAATTCTGATCCAGAAAAAAATTCTCTGGTAACATTCCTTGATCCTCAGAATTAATTGAGGTTTCGATCAGATCACAGGAAGCCCATTTATGAGCAAATTCTACATCCTGGTCAGGAATTTTATAGCCGCGGTCAGAGTCGTACCAATCGGCACATTCCTCAGGCACTGTTTCCCGGTAATTCAGATAGCTATCCCAGCTATCGGTAGTTAAATAATAATAAGCACCTTCCGAGCCGGGCGCTATTTCTGTCTGAAAGGAAAAGATATTTTCCCCAGCCTCAGTCATCAATTCTATTTCCCACCCTGTAACATCACCTGTTATATAAACACCGTTGTTAAAATCCACTCCTGAGTCGTTCATATCCACTTTAAATATTGCTGTCACTTCTCTGGCAGCATGGATTGTTTCGCAACTTGCCCATTTGTAATCAATCAGAACATCCTTGCCAGGAATGTTGTAACCCCGGTCGGTATCCCACCAATCAACGCATGCCTCAGGAACGGTTTCGCGTAATTGCCAGTCATTGCCATTCACAAAATAAAAAGCACCGGTTTCATTTTCCGGCAGGTAGGTAAAATAGCTAAAAATACCATTGCCTTCATCTGCCATAAAAATTAACTCCCAGTCATCTTCTCCTGTAAAAGATCCGGTAATATACACTCCATCTTCTGATATTTCCTGTGCAGACATGTCTACTTTAAAAGTAACTTTTGGCCAGCTCGGATCTTCATAGAATTCAGGATTAGTCCACCTTCCTCCGCCGTTGTCCATAAAGTTATAATCACCGGGACTAAAAAACGCAACATGGGTGTGGGAGGAGCCGGTAATCCAAGGGGTTCGGCAGGGAGTATCCACCCACGCCGGTTCCCAGAAAATAACGCCGCTTCCGCCTGCCCGCATTACGGCGCGGGTGTAGTCGGTCATATATTCCAGTTGTTTTTCGGGAATGACGGGAAGATATTCAGGATCAGGCTCATTAATTATTCCCCCGTAATCTTCTGACCAAAGGTATCCAGTTTCCAAAGCCATCACCTCGTAGCCGGGGAAACTTTCGGAAATACTGGAAACTGCTGATTCCAACAGCGAAATGCTCTCGCCATGCCATGCGAAATAGTAGGAAAATCCTATAATATCAAAATCTGTTACGCCAGTATTAATAATGTTATCATACCACCACTCAAGCCCCGATAAACCTGCTTTATGAAGCGATATTTTTGGGTTGACGGAAGCTGTTTCACCTACATCGCGTACCGCTTTAATACCTGCATTAAATAATTGGGCGTGGCGGCTCCAATTATTTTGAGATGATACACTTCCTGCGGTTTCAAAGCCATCTTCTTCGGGGATATGGTAAAGAATTCCGGAGTTATTTTCATTGCCCACTTGCACGATATTCGGCATCAGGCCTTCTTCATCGAGAATGGTTAAAACTTCCGCTGTATAATTATAGATGGAGTCGGCAAGGGCATCAGTATCTTCTGCAACTTCGAGCCATTGCCTTGGAATTTGTTGGCGGGCCGGATCTGCCCAGAAATCGGAATAGTGAAAATCGAGCAGCACTTCCATATTGTTTTCCCTTGCTCGCTGTATCGTTTCTTTTACATCTTCAATATCACTGTAAGCAGGCTTAACACCTTCCGGCTGCTCCAGCGGCGCCTGCCACCAGGAGGGATTTACCCCTAGTCGTACCCTGACTAAATTAGTCCCTTGCTCTGCAAAAATCTCATAGGGATCTTTTGATTCCCCCTGATATTTATAATCTGCCCCACAATCTTCCATTTGATTAACATAGGAAAGATCATTTCCAAAATAGAAGGGCTGATTCTGAGCTTGCAGTGTAGCAGCAAAGATAAGAGCTGTAAAAAATAAACATCCAACCTGTTTAAAATAGCCGGTCATATATGGCCTTTGGTTTATTTGATTATAGATTTTTTGCGCAGCATTTCACTGACCATCAATAATAATCTTACCTAATATAATACTTAATGCTTTTTAGTAATAAACAGAGAATACATACGCATTCTCTGTCCAAAATTATTTACTTATTTAACAAGCATCATATATTCTTTTACAATTGTTTGGAAGGTGTAAAGGAAATATTAGATTCTTAAAATATTTGCTAATGATCAGGATTTACTGTAGTCCCACATTAACTGTTCCGAAAGAATGGGATCAAAAATTTCGTGCCCCGCCTAAAAACACATCCACATCCGAATCAAGAAACTGAGCAACTATTATCTTTCCATGGAAAAATGTTTGTATAAGATGAAGTTGTTGTTAATCATTCATCAACATCACTTTGGGTGCATGAGGGGGTATAAACATTGCTTAAAGATGTATTATTTACAATATTGTCTGAGGCTCAAATTCATCACAGGGACTTCAAATGAGATATTTTCAGTATTTAGAGAGGCTTGTTACATTTTGATTTTTATAACTGCCTGTGACAATGACACTCTTAAAAAAGAAGAGGAAACATCAATACCAAAAAAGAATACAGAATTTGCTCAATTAACTTCTGATGACCTCAGAGAAGCTTCCCTTCATGGACAATCGGATATAGTTGATGTTGCAATTAGCCAGCGAGTCGATATTCATGAACCGAATGAACTGGGACGCACAGCACTGATGTATGCTTCTTTTAATAACCACACAGACATTGTATTAACCTTGTTAGATATGGGGCAAACGTAAATGGAATCAGCTCAGAAGGCAGAACTCCTCTGATGTTTGCAGCAAGTGGTCCATTTGCGAATATTGTAGAGTTACTTTTAAATGAAGGAGCAGAAGTAAATTTACGAACTCTGTGGAAAGCTGGGGCTCTGACGTTCGCTGCCGCAGAAGGAAACCTTAACGTGGTTGAAATACTATTGAGATATGAAGCGGATATTTCTTTTGTAGATGATGACGAGAATACAGCCCTGAATGTTGCTAAAAATAATAACCTTCAGGAAGTAGTTAAACTGTTACAGGAACAGATATAACATCAGGCTATTGTCTTTTATAAACCGAATTAACTTTTAATGTCCATACTTAATTTCTTTTCAACTTCTTCCTTAAAGCTGATTTGCCTGATCCTGATTTTTCTTGCCAGTTGCATTGCCTATAGTTGCAGCCAACCTGAGGAAACAGAAGAATTTTCACACACTTTTGTGGGCGATAAAACCTGTCAGTCGTGCCATGCAGCAGAATGGGAAGAATGGCAGAGTTCACATCACGATTATGCTATGGCTGAAGTTTCGGAAGAAATGGTGCGTGCAGATTTTAATAACACCACTTTCCAGGACGGTGATGATACTTACCATTTTTACCGCGAAAACGGAAAATATATGGTTGAAGCTCCAGGGCCTGAAGGCGAACAGGAGCAATACGAAATTAAATATACTTTTGGATGGGAGCCGCTTCAGCAATACCTGGTAGATTTCGGAAAAGGAAAATATCAGGCGCTGCATGTAGCCTGGGACACCGAAAAGAAAACATGGTTCTCTTCATTATACCCAGATCAACATATTGAACCCGGAGAATGGTTGCACTGGACAGGACAGGCTTTAAACTGGAATACTATGTGTGCCGACTGCCATTCTACCAACCTGAAACAGAATTTTATCCCTGAAGCAGATTCTTTCCACACCACCTGGGATGTTATAAATGTGAGCTGTGAAGCCTGCCACGGGCCCGGTGGCGATCATGTAAATTTCATGAATTCAGAAGAAGCGGCAAGTGCCGATTTAGACAGAATACGCCAGGATTTGAATCTTAAAGCAAATAGTTCTCAAATCGAAGAAATTAATACTTGTGCACCCTGCCATTCCCGCCGTGAGAAACTAAACGATGAGTATATTCATGGAAATGATTTTTTAGATCATTATGATCCAGCTCTTCCCGTACCTGAAGAATATTTTGCCGATGGACAAATTAAAGGAGAAGTTTTTGAATACGCTTCTTTCCTGCAAAGCAAAATGTATGCTATGGGTGTAAAATGCAGTGACTGCCATGATCCTCATTCACTCCGGCTAAAAGAATCGGTAACCGATAATAAACTGTGTATGCAATGTCATACTCCATCCTATGATTCTCCGGACCATCATTTTCATGAGATGAACACTGAAGCTTCCCAATGCATCAGCTGCCATATGACCGGTAAAAACTTTATGGAAATTGATTTTAGGCGAGACCATAGTTTCCGGGTTCCCAGACCTGATTTAAGTGAGGAGTTTGATACCCCAAATGCATGCAATAGCTGTCATGAAGATCAATCTCTGGAATGGGCAAGTAAAGCTATTGTGAACTGGTATGGCGCTGAACGTGAGTCTGCTTTTTCCGAAGTACTTGCCAAAACCCAAAGGGGTGAAAATATAACAACCGGCGAACTTGAACATTGGATTAACGATATAACACAGCCAGAATTAATACGTGCCACTCTTGTGTGGTACGCCGGACAATTTCCTTCCGATGAAAATTCCGATCTCATTTTCAAGGCATTGGAGTCTCAGGAACCTATTATTCGCGCCAGTGCGGTAAAAGCTATGGAGCAAATGCCAGCAGGAATTCGACAGTCTTTTTTAGCTGATGCTTTGAAAGACAGCATGATTGCCGTCAGAATTCCTGCTATCAGAGCTTTGGCAGAATTTAATGAAAATGATTTTGAGGAAGAGTTTAAAAATGTATTTCGTGATGCTGTACAGGAGTATAAAACCTATTTAGATATAAATGATTATTTCCCTCAGGCCCAGATGAACAGGGGACAATTTTATGAGCAACAAGGAGAGATTGATAAAGCGATAGAAGCATATCAAAAAACACTGGAAAAGGATCCTGAATTTAACCCTGCACGCATAAACCTGGCCTATATTTATAATCGGCAAGAAGATAATTCTAAGGCAGAAGAACTTTTAAAAATTGTAATTGATCAGGAACCCGAATTTGGGCAGGCTTATTATTCTCTTGGATTATTGATGGCTGAACAGGATCAACTGAATGAAGCAGTTCGTTATTTTGAACAGGCGGCAGAGCGAATGCCTGAGCACCACAGAGTATTTTACAACCTGGCTATTGCTTATCAGACATTAAATCGTTCAGAGGAAGCAGAATCAGCATACCGGCAAGCTATAGAACTTGCTCCCGAAAATGGTGATTACAGATATGGACTTATAACTCTCTATATGCAGCAGGAGCAATTTAAAGAGGCTTATGGGCAGGCAGAAATTTTGGACAGTTTGCATCCCAATAATCCTCAGGTTCAGCAGTTGCTACAAATGATAGAACAGCGAATGAATTAATTATCAACTGGTGCAGATTATAACTTGTATGAACTTAAAAAGCTTCGGCTTTTTCTTGGACTAAGGAAAAAACTGAAGATTTTATCCTGGGTTATAAAGAGGAATTATCAATAAGAACAGGTAATTCTCCAATCCCTAATAATTCAGTTAGTTTTTGGCCGATATAGGTATTATCCCTCCATCCCATAAATTCAAGTGCGCCCGGCCCGTACGCTAAAAGAGGAACAGGTGTACCGGTATGGTAATCGGTTGACCATGTGATTTCCAGTTTTTCTCCATTCTCTTGCTGTTTTTGAAGATTCATCCCTCCTGTTTCATGATCGGCCGTCAAAACCACAAGTGTTTCTCCATCCTGCTGAGCAAAATCCAAAATAGATTTTATGGCTTCATCGAAATCACGCATTTCATTTACCAGAGAATCTACATCGTTATCATGTCCGGCCCAGTCAACCTGGCTTCCTTCCAGCATCAGAAAAAAGCCCTTATCATTTTTACTGAGTACTTCCAGCGCTTTTTCAGCCATTTTAGCGGAAGATGGTTCGCCACCTACCCGCTCCATCCCATTATCTGCAAATAACCCTAAAAGGCGATCGGAACTGGTTTTTGCAAGATCATTCTCATTCAACAAAACCTGATAGCCTTTTTCCCTGAATTTGCCTATTAAATCCTGTTTATCTTTTCGGGTTTCGGGATGAAAGAATTTAACGCCACCTCCCAAAAACACATCTACCTTTGAATCAAGGAATTGGGCGGCAATTTTATCCTGCATGTTCCGTCTTTCTACATGTGAAGCAAAACTTGCAGGGGTAGCATGAGTAATGGATGAGGTAGAAACCAGCCCCGTACTTAAGCCTTTTTCAGCTGCTAACTCCAGAATGGTTTTGCATGGGGTTACATT
This sequence comes from Balneolaceae bacterium, assembly GCA_040877545.1. Lineage (GTDB taxonomy): Bacteria > Bacteroidota > Rhodothermia > Balneolales > Balneolaceae > Gracilimonas. Next base: position 1,160 of record JBBDNN010000060.1, on the reverse strand, counting down.
CATGTCTACACCGATTGCTCCATTGTATGTTTTTAAGCCACATGAAAGAGCCGTAGCACCGGCTGCTGAATCAGTTATGAGATTATCACCTGAATAGGTATTTACAAAGCCGGTAACGGGCATTCGTTGCATTTGCAGTAAGCCGCCCGGGCCAACTAAAGCGTATTGACCGGTGGTGATTTGAGCAATCCCCATACCATCACCAACAATCAGAACTACGTTTTTAATACGGTCGCTATCCACTAATGGGAGTAAATCCGGAGTATCCTGAGATTCAGCCACTTCAATTGTTTCAGTAGGATTGGTGTATTCAGCATCCTGTGCTAAAGCAAATGGTGTATAGGTAAAGAAAATCAGGAGGGTTGGTAAAATATATTTTTTCATGGTTGTGCTGATTGAAAGAGTTTGTGTGGCTTTTTTTCTCATCTGTTTAGTTGAAATCATATTTTTAATCTTTTGTCTTGGGAAAGAGTTGTAAATACTGCCTTAGGGTTTTTAGAGCCACCGACATTTGTAATTCCACTGTTTCGGGAGGGATCTCCATAATAAATGCGATTTCCCCATATGTAAGACCATCTTTTCGATGAAGCTTATAAACCCTCTGAATTTGTTCTGGTAAAGAATCAATAGCATGAAGTACAGCGGACTCAAACTCTGATGAAGTCATCTGCTCTTTTTTTTTACCCTTATCTCCTTTATTGGCCATCTGTGCAGTAAAAAAATATATAAAAAGGCCGAGAACTACGCATTCATCAGGCTCCCGACCTTTTTAGGCATTCCGTTAAAAGTATTTTTGTTCAAAGGAAGCGGCTTTCAGACGGTACTTACATCCGTAACACATGATGTTCCTTTATAATAGTTAGAGTGAGTTGGTTCATTCCCTATGTTTTTTTTAGTACCCAGTATTTATAATCTAGACACCTGTAAAATCGATTAAGGAAATGAATGTTTAAAGCAAGAAGTGTTTTTTGGTCAGGGTATGGTTATTTCACTAAAAACAGGCATATGGTCGGAGAGGTAGTAATCACCTTTAAAAACTGAGAGTATGGAGTGTGTTTTTACATTCACTATCTCATTCACAAAAATATAATCTATGCGAACTCCTTCTCCTGTTTTGTGCGCGATGTGAACGCTCAAAAATGTCATCTATGATTATCAAT
>JBBDNN010000059.1:0-20256 GCA_040877545.1 Balneolaceae bacterium | reverse complement strand
TTCCGTTTGTTTCAGAAAATCTGAAAGTTCATCTCTAACTTTCTTTCTACGGCCAATAAAAGAGCAGGATAGCATCTGGTTCAGCGCCTTCTTTTGATGAATATTCCACACCAGGCTCATATCATTTACAGGAGCCGGCATTGGCTTTCGCTCACCGCTTATTCATTAGATAACACTGAAAAAGCCTTAGATCAGATTCAGACGCTGCACACCAGAGGGGAAATTGTAATTGTTCCTTAAGAGAAGCAGTGTTTAGCTTTAGCTAACGTAACCATTGGGATTCTCAGATTGCCACTTCCACGTATCCCGGCACATTTCATCAATTCCGCGGGTGGCTTTCCAGCCAAGTTCCTTTTCTGCTTTTGAAGGATCGGCGTAGCAGGCAGCAATATCTCCGGGCCGTCGGGGCGATATTTTGTAGGGGACTTTTTTCCCTGAAGCCTTTTCAAATGCCTTTACCATATCGAGCACGCTGGAGCCCTTTCCTGTACCCAGATTATAAATTACCAAGCCGGGGTTTGAGCTTAGTTTTTCCAGGGCTTTTAGATGTCCAACGGCTAAATCAACTACGTGAATATAATCACGGACTCCGGTTCCATCTGGAGTGGGATAATCATTCCCAAAAATTGAAAGCTCTTTTAATTTGCCCACAGCAACCTGAGAAACAAAGGGCATAAGGTTGTTTGGAATGTCATTTGGGTCTTCGCCGATTAACCCGCTTTTGTGCGCTCCCACAGGATTAAAATACCGTAGTAACGCGATATTCCATGAGTCATCTGAATTGTAAATATCCTTGAGTATATATTCGATGAATAATTTGGTGCGCCCATATGGGTTAGTAGCCGAGAGTGGAAAATCTTCAGTTATAGGTGTTTTATGAGGACTTCCATAAACCGTTGCTGATGAAGAGAATACAATATTTTTAACATTATACTCTTTCATTAACTCACAAATATTCAGTGTGCTGACGATATTGTTGTTATAATATTTCATCGGTTTGGCTACCGATTCTCCAACTGCTTTATAGCCTGCAAAATGGATGACTGAATCGAACCTGTGATTTTCAAAAACCTCGCTAAGATCTGGTTTATTTAATAAGTTCAGATTGTAAAAAGTGAGTTCCTTTCCAGTAATCTTTTTAACTCTTTCTAAAGATTCCTCGCTGCTGTTCGACAGGTTATCCACAACAATAACTTCGTGGCCTTCAGTTAAAAGCTCAGCAACTGTGTGGCTTCCAATATACCCTGCTCCACCTGTTACAAGTACATTCATATAATTAGTTACCTGAAATGATATCGGTTAATTCAGCGAGTACGCGTGTACAAATTTCATTCATTTTATCAGCTGATTCTTCTAATTCAACAATATTTCTATCATTCCCGAATTGTGTTTTTTCATACTCGTAGTTTTCCACAATCTGATCTATCCCCAGCATAATAGCCACTGGTTTTATTTTGTGGCCGGCTTTACGAAATTCCGTTTCATTACGTGCCAAAAGATATTTGCTGTAGTTTTCAGAGAACTCCTGGAATGATTGTACGGCTGCTTCTGCAAATTCCTGAACATAATCTTCTTCACCGCCTAACATCTCTTTAATAGAAGTGAAATCAATTAAATTTTCTTTTCTTTTCAAGGTTTTTCCTATTCGTTAACCGCTTCCGTAATCAGGTGAGGAGTAGGTTTGCCATATTCATCCACATGCACAAATACAATTTGATCGATACTTATAATTGTTTCTTTGTCAAACTTGTTACGCACTACACATTTGATCGTAATTGAAGTTCGCCCGAATTTAACGGTTTCCATTCCAATTTCTATAACATCTCCCAATTTGGCGGAATTCACAAAATTGATTTCGGACATATACTTTGTAACAATATTACCCTTTCCGAGCTGACAAAGCACAAAGACTGCGGCTTCTTCATCAACCCAACTCAAAACAGCTCCTCCAAAGAGAGTACCGTGGGCGTTAAGGTCTTGTGGTTTTATAATCTTTCGGCTAAAAAATCTCATTAAAGTAAAGTGGTAAAAGGATGAAGGTTTAATTAGATGGTAAAGAAATTTTTACTATACTAATCAGGAATTAATTCTATTAGAAGCAAAAAATAACTTGTAGTATTGTAACAATTGTCCATTACTATACTCTCTAAGTATACAAATTAAATTTACGGCTTAGATTATTACTATGAAAACTATTGCATTAACAAATCAGAAAGGCGGAGTAGGAAAAACAACCACAACCATTAATTTGGGTGCTGGTTTAGCCAAGCTTGGCAAAAAAGTTCTTTTAATTGATCTTGACCCACAGGCAAATTTAACTTACTCGCTTAGAACACACTCACATCGCCTCGAAAAAACCATTTATAACGCTTTGAGAGGGCAGGTAAACATTAATGAACTGATCATTGACCATAATGGCTTCGATTTTATTCCATCTTCTTTGGAATTATCCGGTGCGGAACTCGAACTTGCCAGTGAACCTGCACGAGAAGGACTTTTGAAGAATGTTATGAATGACATTGAGAAACTTGATTACGATTACGTGCTCATTGATTGTCCACCGAATTTAGGTCTTTTAACACTCAATGCATTCACCGCTGTTAAGGATATTTTTATCGTACTACAGTCCGAATATCTTGCTCTACATGGTTTATCTAAACTTCTTGACCTTGTAAAGGTAGTACAGCAGCGGCTTAATAATCAGCTTGAAGTAGGCGGAATTATTTGTACGCTTTATGATGGCCGCAAAAATCTCAATAAAGAAGTAGTGGGGCATATACAAGATTATTTTGGTCCTAAAGTATTTAAAACCATCATTAGAGATAATGTGGCATTGGCAGAAGCACCCAGTCACCATAAAACTATTTTTGAATATGATGGGAAAAGTATTGGTGCAAAAGATTATTTTGAATTAGCTAAGGAAATTAAAAACGGCCATTAATATTATGAGCAAGAAGAAAAGTCTTGGGCACAACCCGCTCGCTTATAGCATGCTGGGCCATGCCTCTTTTGATTTCATCCCCAATAACGAAGAGAAAAAAAGGAAGGCTGCAGATAAATCTGAAAAGAATAAAACAAGCAAGATTACTGTCAGTTATTACCTGGAGGAACACCTTGTTGAGCATATCAAAAATCTTGCTGAAGAAAACCATACTTCTTATTCATCTATGATTAGCCAAATGTTAAAAAATGGCCTTAAAGACATATCCGAAGATTAAATCTTTCTCTAAAATTTCCTGCTTTCCTTATTTTATGCCGGAACCACAGGGCAAATGTTTTATAAATATAAATCCCTTTCATTAGTAAATCTCGCAGAATCATTTTCCACAATATTAAAAAGTGATTCTTTAGACCCCCTCAACGCTCCGTGGGTTGTGGTTCAGAATAATGAGATTAAAGAGTGGCTTTCGTTGATTTATGCTGAACAGAATGGCATTGCAGCTAATTTCAGATTTATTTTTCCATCTGAATTTATCTGGACACTCTATCGAATTCATCATAAGGAGATTCCTGCATCCCTTCCAAGTGATCTCATTTCCATGCAGTGGACGTTATTTCAACTTTTTTCGGAACAGCCTGATAAGCTAAAATTAATTCCTTCTCTTTCTGTGGCGATAGACCACCCTAAAACTCTATTTCAATTTTGTGGCCAACTGGCCGATATTTTTGACCAATACCAAGTGTATCGCCCCGAAATGATAGAATTGTGGCTTGAAGGCAAACCCGGTACACATCAAAAAGACGAAAAATGGCAGGCAGAAATTTGGAGATTACTGAATCGCACATGGACTTCAAATCCTGATATAAAAAACATTCCACGGCGATCCGAGGCTTATAATCAATTACTGAACCTGATAGATAAAGATGGTGAGTTTGTAAAAAATCTTCCTTCGGATATATATGTTTTTGGCCTGTCGCAATTCACGAAGCCATTCCTGGAGATTTTAACATCATTAAGCGTTAAATGTGATATCCACCTCTTTTCCAGCATTAAAGAAAAGGCCAGTGCCGATCAATCGGTTTCGGACCTGTTCAATAGATGGAATAAACTTGGAAATGAACAATCGAAGTTACTAAAAGATCTTATTGAGAAGAAAGGAGTCTCTTATAAGTCTTTGGAAATCAATGGAAAAGAGGGCTCTGGTCTTCCCGGTATAAAAATTCATTCCTGCCACAGTAAACGCAGGGAAGTAGAAGTGTTGAAGAACGAGATGCTTCGCTTCCTGGACTCTGATCAAGATATGACAGCTGCTGATATGCTTATTCTTGTACCTGATGCCGAAGCGTATGCCGGAACTCTTGAGACTATAATGGGGAATGAAATTGGTGAGCCGGCATTGCCTCTGTCTAACCTCACAAAAAAATTATCACAATCTGCCCTGCATTCTCATATGATGCTGTTAGAGCTGCTTACCAGCTCGTTCAAAGCAAATGAAGTGATGCAAGTAATGAACCTGGAATTAATTCGGGAGAAGTTCGGATTTACAGAATCTGATATTGATGTCATAGAGGATTGGGTGGTTCAGAATAATATTTTCCAGGGATTAGGGTCTGGATTTGATACTGCCTACAGTTGGACTAAAGGTTTAAATCAGCTATTGGCCGGTTTTGCACTGGAAACTGATTCTCTGGAGGTTTTTGAAGGGCTGGTACCATTTCAGGGGATTTCATCTTCTGATCAGGCAGAAAGAGCGGCGAAATTTTCGAATTTTATTCATGCTTTAAAAGATGCTGCTTCAGAAAAAACCACACCCAAAAAACCACAAGAATGGATTCTATTTGCAAACCGGCTGCTTCTAAATTTTATAGGTGATGACAATTCAGACTCAGCTGGCCTGCATAAGTTGTTCAAAAAACTAAATGAACAGATTGAGTATTCAAAAACAGATCAATTGCTTTCTTATGATATTATAAAACCGTGGTTGGTGGGGCAAATAAACTCTGAAAGTTCAAGTTCTGGCCGTTTTGGACAGGGGATAACAGTCAGTACTTTTGTTCCATACCGCTCTGTACCCTTTAAGTTTATTGCAATGTTGGGGATGAATGAAAGTGTATTTCCGCGTAAATCTGTCCGTCCGGTGTTTGATCTTATCAATAGTAAACCTGAACCCGGTGATCGCCTGTTAAAAGAAGATGACACGCTGCTGTTCCTGGAAACCATTCATGCTGCCCAAGAACACCTGCATCTGAGTTTTGAAGGGCAGGATCAGAAAACAGATAATATCAAATTGCCCTCAATTCTTATTCAGCAGCTGGTGGATGTGTTGTTTGAAGATCCTGATGAGTGTGTGCTTAAACATGCTTTACATCCCTTCAATAAAAAGTATTTTTCTGGGGATGGTTGGTATTCTTATTCATCAGAAAATGAAATCTTGGCAAATCAGATAATTGCCCCCGTCCAGGATGAAAATAAATTTATCGATGAACTAAAGGAAGAGAAGAGTAAAGAGCCTTCAGTTATTCAGATACAGGATCTTATTCATTTTTTCACTAATCCTTCTAAAGCCTTTGTGGAAAAAGAATTAGATATTAGAAATTATGATGATATTAAAGAATTGTCAGATAGGGAAAGTTTTAAATTAGCCCCGCTTGAAAGATACAGTTTAGACAGTATTCTGCTGGATGAACTCACCAGATTAACTCCCAAAAAAATTCAAGAATATGTAGAATCTGCAGCTATGATTCCCGAGGGATTGGCTGGTGAAAAAGCTTTTGACAATGAAAGAGAAACCGTTGATGAGCTGCTTTCACTTGTTGCCAAAAATAGAACAGATGATGAGCGGAAGGAAGAAATAGTACTTGAAATAGATGGGCTGGAAATCAAGGGCCTTATTGGCGGGATTTGTGGAAAAACATTGATTTCATACCGTGTAGGAAAAATGAAGGCAAAATATCTGGTGGAGCATTGGCTAAAGCACCTGTTGCTGATAAAATCGGGAATTGAAATAACCAATAGTGTATTTATTACCAAGGATAAGAAAGAGGTAAATACCCTGGAAATCCATTCCGCTGATATCTTTGGGGACCCTCTGATAGATTATATTAGATGGTTTATGGAAGATGGTGATTTAATGGATAAACTTACTTTTTTTCCGGAGTCGTCAAAAGCCTTTGCAGGTAAGATTTTAGATGGGAAAGCTACAGCTAAGGCTTTGAAAAGTGCTTACAGGGAATGGGAGCCGGGTCAGTGGAAATTTAACCAGGAATCGGAAGATTATTTTAACAGCTTGATTTGGAGAGGGAGAAATCCCATCGAAACAGAATTTTTTCAACGTAACGCTCTTCGTTTTTGGAAGCCATTTTTCATCACACAAAATAAAGGCGGAGAATGAACAGGCCATTGAATGTTTTTGAAGCTCCTTTGAGTGGGATCAGCCTGGTGGAAGCAAGTGCGGGAACAGGAAAAACCTATAACATCACTTCGCTCTATATCCGGGCAATTCTGGAAAAGGATTTTTCACCTTCACAAGTACTGGTTTTAACCTACACTGAAGCCGCTACAGCCGAGCTAAAATTTCGTCTCAGAAATAGAATTAAAGATTCCATTAAAGCAATTAATGAAGGGTGTTCCAATGAGGATATATTCCTTGAAAGGCTACTGGAGCAAAATTACCCGGATGCGGGAGCTAAATTACAAACAGCATTGGATAGTTTTGATGAAGCCGCTGTTTTCACCATTCATGGTTTTTGCAACCGCCTTTTAAATGAACACAGCCTTCAATTCGGCATTGCTCCGGGTTTCGAAGTGGTGAAAGATGAATCTGAGCTGCTGCGGGATTGTGCAGACGAGTATTGGCGAAATTTTATCCGTTCTGCAGATAAGACTTCCGAAAACCGGATTCTGCTAGAATATTTGATTGATGAAGGTTTCGGCCCTGATGAATTAAAGTCTGTGCTGATGGAAATCATCAATCGTCCTTTTGCTAAACTTGAACCATCGAATGTAAACCTGGATGAATTAAAAGCTCATATTTCAAACCTTCAAATCAAGTTTGAGGAAATGAAAAAGCACTGGGAGGTGGAAGCAGATGAGCTAAAGGCAATATTGCAGAGCGAACTATTAAATAAAAGCAGTTATAAACTTGATAAAAGAGAGGGGCTTCTAAATAACCTTAGTGATTGTTTAAATGATGAAATCCCAAAAATTAAACCTTTTAAAGAACTTGAGAAATTTGGACGAAAAATCAGTCAGGCTGGCAACAAAGGACATGTTTTCCGCGAGCTGGAGTTATCAAAAGCTATTGATGAATATGTAGAAATATGCGAGGAGTTGCAGTCTCTAAAACCGGCGTTTATTATTGATTCTGTTGAAGAAATTCAAAATGAACTCACCCAAAAGAAGGATTTGCATAATGTGCTTTCCTATAATGATTTTCTTTTAAAGGTGAATAGTGGCCTTCAAAACGACAGTTTGGGACTATTGGCGGGCAGGCTAAGCAAAGAATATCCGATGGCTCTGGTGGATGAATTCCAGGATACAGATCCCACACAATACAGCATATTTCGACAGATCTATCACGAAAGAGAAGACACCGCCCTGTTTATGATTGGAGATCCAAAACAGGCTATTTATGGTTTCCGCGGCGCAGACATCTACACATATCTGGAAGCAAAAAGAGATGCATTGGATACTCAGTCTTATACCCTGGACTACAATTACCGATCCAATGACAAAATGATAGCTGCAGTAAATGAAATATTTCAGCAAGCTGAACTGCCTTTTTTAATAGATGGATTTTCTTTCAATAAAGCACAATTTCCCCCTTCTAAAACGGAGGCTTATTATCTGCAATCTAATGATGAAAATATTAATCCTTTACAATGCATAAAGCTAGAGCAAGATGAAAAAACTAATAAGGTCGAAATAGAAGAACAGATTTATGAGGCCATAGCTGATGAAATTGTAGAATTATTATCTGATAAGTATAGCCTGCAAGAAAAACCGGTAGAAGAGAAAGACATCGCTATTTTGGTTCGAAAGGGTTATCAGGGAGAAAATATTCAAAAAAAACTCCGGGAAAGAGGTTTAAAAAGTGTACTGAAATCCAGAACCAGTGTGTTTGATACTCCTGAAGCAGATGAGCTGTTTATGGTGTTAAAATCGATTCAAAAGCTGTCTTACGAACCGGGGATTAGAGCGGCTTTAACAACAGAATTATTGGGATATCGAGCCGTGGATATCCTCCGTTTATTAAATAATGAGACAGAGTGGGCTGCCGTATTCAATCAATTTGCAGAGCTTAAAAACGTGTGGGAAAAAAAGGGCATTGAATCTGCCATAGTTCGTTTATTTCAATTATATGGTACTAAGAAATTGCTTGCCTCAAAGCTGGATTCGGAAAGACGCATTACCAACCTCTTGCACCTGGCAGAGTTACTCTCCAAAGCAGAACGTGAACATCGGCTGCATGGGAAAAGCTTGCTAAAGTGGTTTTATCGCAAAAAAAACGATGATTCTTCGAGTTCGGATGAAGAGGAACTCAGGCTGGAAAGTGATGGAGACCTCATCCAGATATCCACCATCCATGCGGCAAAAGGCCTTCAGTATCCAATTGTATTTTGCCCCTTTTTATGGGATGCTCCAAAATCAAAAAACAAAAATGCCACCTTCAGGTTTTATAAGAATGGTTCGGTGCATATAGACATAAATACTGGGATTGATAATAATCAGAGAAGGAGCCACAAATACTTTGATTTAAAAGAGGAAATGGCTGAGGCAACAAGGCTTGCTTATGTGGCTTTAACGCGATCTATAAGTGCTTGTTACCTGTTTATACCGGCTTATAAAACACTGGATCTTTCGCCATTAGCCTCTATTGTGGATGGTAAGGAACTGGCGGAAAAGCGGGCGAGGGCCAGTGTTTTAAAAGAAAAAAATGAAGCTCAATTTTCATACGATCATTTGATTCAAAAACTGTCAAGTTGTGATCATATTACCCTCAGAAAACCCAATCTCCGAAAACAATTATCCCAAAAAGAAGATCCACAGCCTAAAGAAAATCTTGGTAAGGCAGTGGAATTTTCACGAAGTGACGTCTTTTATTTTCCACGGATGCTCAGTTATTCTTCACTGGCCTATGGAAATGAGCAAAATGAAACTACACATGATTATGATGCTGTTTTTGAGGCCCCAAAATCAAAACTTATAACTTATACCAGGTTCAGTTTTCCAAAAGGAGCAAATGCAGGAACTTTTCTGCATCAGATATTCGAGGATTTGGTTTTTAAATCACCTCAAAACCTGGAAAAAGTAATAAAGAATAATCTCGAAAAATATGGCTTTTCAGAAAAGTGGAGCCCGGTAATCCAACTTTGGATTGATGAGATGCTCAAACACAATTTCCACAAACCGGATGTTTCTCTGAATGCACTGGAGGAGACGGATATTCTGAAAGAAATGGAATTCCATTTTCCGGTGAAAGATTTGCAATCAGGAACTTTGTGGGAATTGGTGAGAAATAAATCCGGTGCAGAGAAGGATAATTTTGAAGAAGTTTCGGGATTTATGAAAGGTTTTATTGATCTTATTTTCAGAGTAGGAGATAAATATTTCATCCTGGATTATAAATCAAATCACCTGGGAGATTCGCCGGAGGATTATTCGGCAAAAGCTTTAAAGGACGAAATTCTCCATTCAGCCTATGATCTGCAATACCATATTTATACGGTAGCATTACATCGTTTTTTGAAACAGAAAATGGCAGATTATTCTTATAACAAACATTTCGGAGGTATTCTGTATATGTTTTTACGCGGGGTTGATCAGAACAAACCGGGCAGCGGTATGTTTTTTGAAAAACCAGAGAAACAGCTTATCGAAAAATTGGATGCTTATTTTAAAACCGGAAATAGAATATGAAACCACCCGGTATTTTTTATCAACTGCTTCAAAAAGAGGTGATTTCTGTAGTAGAATTCGAGTTTGTGCGTTTTCTTCTGCAGTTAGATAATAGTACAAATCAGGAAGTACTACTTGCCGCCGCCGCTTGTGTACATGCACAGCTTAATGGACACGTATGCCTGGACATCGCACAATTTAGCAGCGGTTATCTATTTAATGACCCGGAATCTAACATTCAATTAACAGAATCGCTGCGGGATAAATGGTTGAGGATTTTGGGAGAAAGTGCTGTGGTAAGCAACAATGGAACACTTCAGCCACTTGTGCTCGAAGATGACCATTTATATCTGCATCGTTTTTGGAAATACGAGCAGGAATTAGCCGGTTGGATTCGAGAAAAGTCCGCTAAAATTGAAAAGCCGGATAAGACAGCCGTAAATGCTATAGAGAAAATTATCGGGGAGAGAATTTCGGGTGAATTGAACTGGCAGCATGTTGCACTCTGTCTGAGCTTTTTAAAAAATCTCGTGGTTATTTCCGGCGGTCCTGGTACAGGGAAAACATTCACTGTTCTAAACATTATTGTGGCACACGCACATCGCCATAAAGAAAAAAAGTACAGAGTTGCACTTGCTGCGCCAACCGGCAAAGCTGCCCGCAGATTAGCGGAATCTATTTCTTCAGGAAAGGAAAATTTGCCCAAATCGTTGGGAGCAGGGTTGGAGATTTCAGACAGCGCCCTTACGGTACATAAGTTATTGGGATCTGATTTCCAGGGCGTAAATTTTAAATTCAATGAACAAAATAAGCTACCATACGATTTAGTAGTTGTGGATGAAGCTTCCATGTTAGATATCACCATGTGGATTCGTTTAGTTCGGGCAATTCATGCCGATACAAAATTGATTGTATTAGGTGATAAGGATCAATTAGCTTCAGTGGAGGCCGGATCTATTTTAGGTGATATTTGCCGGGGAGAAAATTCATTTTCTCAAGTGCTTGGAAAGTCTGTTTTAGATTTGACCGGGATGAAGGTTCCTGAAGTTAAAAATTTACCCGCTATTAACGACAGTGTGGTTTTTCTTACCAGGAGTTATCGATTTCAGGAGAAAAGTGGAATTGGTAAACTTGCAGTTGCCATCAATAATTCTGATGCGGAAACAGCTATCACTTTACTTGAAGATCCTGATTATCCAGACGTGAAGTTACTGGAGCCTACTTCTGAGAATATGGATATGGTGATACGAAATTTTGCCTCAGATCATTTTCAAAATTACAGGAAAACAAGAGAGGGTGAAAGATTAGCGGCATCCAATCAAAAGAAAATATTGTGCGCCTTACGCAGAGGCCCTTTTGGGGTGGAATTTATAAATACGAAAGCTGAGCAGAATATAAAGCGAGAACTGCCGGATTTTAATAAACAGGAATGGTATGCCGGCCGGATTGTAATGGCTAAAAGGAATGATGGTATTTTAAAAATCCGGAATGGAGAAATAGGAATTTGTTTGGGAAGAGAAAATCGATTGGTTCAGTTTGAAGGAGAGAACAAAATGTCCATTTCTGCCGGAAGGTTGAAAGAATATGAACGTGCTTATGCCTTAACCATTCATAAAAGCCAGGGATCTGAATTTGATGAGGTAGCTATTGTTCTTCCAAGTACAGTGAATTTAATACTTTCGAAAGAGATTCTATATACATCTGTAACAAGAGCACGGCGAGCCGCTCTTGTAATTGGAAATAAGAATATAATTCGACACACGATTAAAAATTCGGTAGCCAGAAGCAGCAGGTTAGGAAAATTGATTTGGAAAAAGTGAATTCCTGAGATAGCTGATTATTATTATTTGGAACTTTTTTTTAGTAAAAAAACTATCAACTCTGTAAGCATTGTAGCTTAATTTTTTGTACCCCGAAAAAGCCAACGTATCATGGGGGAATGGTTGATAACCATTCCCCCTTATTTTTTTCCCTATCTAATTCAGAATCTTTCTTTAGTTAGCACGTCTCATTGTAAATATTTTTTCTTGATTCAGATTTTCTGTCCTTTTTAGATATTATAGTTCCCCAAAGGGCTGCTGTTGGTACCGCCTCTGCGGGAATGACTGGAAATGGATCATCTAACCTTCTGTTTGTAATATTTTTAGGTAAAGTTTATATAATTTTTGGAACATTGGGTGATTGAGCCGGTTCCAATCTCTCAATTACTAACCCAAAAAGGTTAATATGTTACCGAATAAACAAATACTATCATCAATAAACGTATTATTAATTGCATTTACATTTCTCTCTTGTTCAACAGATTCTTCTGAAAACAGTTCTGCAACTATTAGCGGCTCTGTAGAGAATGAAGCTGTTCAGCAGAAAGCAAATACTAAAAATATAGAAGGGGCGGTTGTTACAGCAGCCCGACTAACTTCGAACGGCTCTTTAGAAGCAATAGAAGGAGCTGAAACTGAAACGAACGCCTCCGGTCATTTCACGATGGATATGAATGTGGAAGCCGCACAAAACATTGTGATAACGGCAAGAAAAGAAGGCGAGGAATGGAAAGGATTCCTTGGCAGTAAAGTTGAAAACGGCCAATCCTACGAATTAAAACCGATTAATATTGAATCCTCGGCTGAAACAGAGGTATTTAGCCGAATAGTAGCCTCCGGACACTCTGACATAGTTCAGAAAGCAGATATTGAAGCAGTAATATCTAATCGAATTGCCGCTGAGGTTAGATCCGGTACAATAGCCGTGAAAGAAATTGCTGCCGGTTTAGAAAATTCTGCACAAGCCAGGGTTGAGTTTTTTCAAGAGTCAGTACAGGATAATGCTGATTCGAAATTGAATGAAACCTACCGATTACTGGCGGATGCTCAAGTTCAGTTAGAAGCAAAACTTTCTTCATCTACGAGCGCGGAGGGAAAAACAGAAGCCTACGAGCTGTTTCTTGAAAATTCTGTAAATGCTTACATAAGTGCGGGTTTGACAGCTTCTGAATCGGCTAAAGTTATTGAAATGTGGAGCAGGGTTTTTGTGAATAGCCTGACCGTGGTTTCTTCCGATGTAAAATCAGGCGCCAGGGAGCAATCATCCATGCTAGTAGCAATAGCTATAGATAAGGTTGTTCGTGCAGAAGCAGAAGCCAGTAATATGGCAGAGTCATCAAAAGAAGTAATTAGTGATGCTGGCGTACACCTGAAATCTTCAATAAGAGCAAGTTCAGGAACCCGAAGTGAAATCAAAACAGCATTTGAGGAGTATCATGATGAAGTGCGAAATGCCATGGAAGCGGATGCTGCTTTTGAAGCAACGGTAATAGTTGAAATAGACACGGAAATCAATTCTTCAAGTGGAGCTAAATCTACTTTTAGAAGCTCAATTTCTAATAAATTGAGTGCTGATAGTGTATTTAGCATTTATGCTATATTTTACAGTGAAGTGGATGCTATTGTACAAACCTATATTGACAATAGCAGTGAAGCCAATGCCGTAGCTCAAATCATGATTTTCATCAATCTTGCTACCTGATAACAAAGAAAATCAAAAATCACAGAAAAATAAAAAAGCCCCGGGCAAACAGCCGGGGCTTTTTAAATGGATAAAATCCGGGAATTTATTCTTCAGGATTTATTTCAAGTAGCTCTACTTTAAAAATAAGCGTTGCATTAGGTCCTATTGGACTTCCTTGTGGAGGATTTTCTCCGTAGGCTAAGTTACCAGGAATATAAAATTCGTAGGTAGCACCTTCCTTCATTAACTGAACACCTTCGGTCCAGCCGGGAATAACTCCACTTAATGGAAATTCAATTGGTTCTCCTCTTTGGTAAGAGCTGTCAAAAATTTCTCCATTTACCAGCTTTCCTTCATAATCAACACGCACAACATCGGTTGCTGAGGGAGATTCGCCGGTACCTTCTTCAATAACTTTATATTGTAAACCTGACTCAGTTTCAACAACATCCTCATTTTCAAGGTTTTCGGCTAAGAAGGATTCTCCTTCCTCAAGATTTTCTGATCCTTGTTGCATGGAAATTTCCTGAATGTAGGATTGAATTACCTGTTGTGCTTCCATGTCAGAAATTTGCGCATCAGCATCACTTAACCCAGTGTTTAAACCTGCTGAAAATGCATTAGAATTAAGATCAGTAATTCCTTGCTGCGTTAAAAATTTACCATTCTGGTATCCAAGGGCGTAACTGACACTATCCACTTTTGTATCTAATGTTGCCTCTGTGGAATTTGCCCCGTTTTGATTACATGCTGATATCAGTAAAACAACACTTAATGCTGCAATACTATAAAAAGTTTTAAATTTCATGTTTCCTTTTTTATGGTGATTTAGATTCATTCCTTAAATTAGGGTAAATCATAGCAAAGTGGAATAAGTAATCCCTTATCTATGTATATTATTACATAATAATTTTCACTACAGATTAAATACATTGACATTTAACGACCTCGATCTCCACGAAGAGCTGAAATCAGGCTTGAGAGACATTGGATACACGAAACCTACCCCAATTCAAGAAAAAAGTATCCCCATAATTCTTAGTAAAAAAGATATGATTGGGGCCGCACAAACAGGAACAGGTAAAACCGGTGCATTTGTAATCCCGGTTCTTGAGCAGATTTTGCAGAACAAGTCTGAGCATACTCAGGCTCTTATTCTTTCACCTACCAGGGAATTAGCCCAACAGATAGACGAACAGATTTTTGCCCTGGGATACCATACCGGACTGTCATCTGCAACCATCATCGGCGGCGAAGATTTTGCCAAACAAGCTAACGCAATCAGGGCAGGGGTTGATCTAATTGTAGCAACACCCGGACGCCTGATCGACCAAACCAAAGTGCTGGATATTGATTTCAGCCATATAAAATTTCTGGTGTTGGATGAAGCCGACCGAATGCTCGACATGGGCTTTATGCCGGATGTGACTAAAATCATTAAAAAACTTCCGAAAGAACGCCAGACTTTACTTTTTTCGGCAACCATGCCGGGACAGATTAAAGATCTCGCCCGTGAATTCATGAATGATCCGGAGAAGGTAGAAATTGAAATTGCCAAACCTTCGGAAAGCATTTCACAGAGAGCTTATCATGTTGATTCCAAAGAAAAACTGAACCTGGTTCAGCATATTTTGGATGATTTAAAATGGGAATCCTGCATCATATTTTGTGCAACAAAACGCGGCACCGATGAGTTGGAACGGCTGCTCACAAAAAAAGGAATTAAAGCCGGAAGTATTCATGGCGATCGTACCCAGGATGAGCGGAATAAAGCCCTTCACGATTTTAAAAATGGTGTAATGCCGGTAATAGTTGCAACAGATGTATTGGCTCGCGGCATAGATATAGCCGACGTTTCGTTAATCATGAATTACGATGTTCCCCGTGCTGTGGATGACTACATTCACCGAATTGGAAGAACCGGACGGTATGATAAATCAGGAATGGCTATTACACTGGTAAGTAAAAAAGATAATCGGGCATTTCAGGCAATTCAGGATAAAGTTGGTGATCAGCTCGAAGTTTTAGAAGCACCCTCTAAACAAGGAAAGGTAAATAAGACTATCTCAAAGGCAGAAACAAAAGAGCCTCCCAAAAGAAAACCGGTACCAAAATCGAAAAGTCATCCGGAGAATAAAAAGGAGATAGAAAAAGTTTCGGAGAAGAAAGCATCATCAAAAAAAACGGCTAAAAAGAAGAAGTCACTGGCTCAGATCCGGAAAGAAGTAGAAAATCTGGATAGTGTAAGTGTGAAGCTAAAAAGTAGTTCTGAAGACAAAAGCGAAAAGAATAAAGTTGAAAATTTAGAAAGTGTAAGCGTAAAATTAAAAAGCAGTTCAAATGCCAAAGAGGAGAAGAAAAGGGGGGCAAAAAAAGCACCGGAAAATACTTCAACCAAAAAGCACGGTATACCCGCAGAGCGAATTAAAAAAGCCACATACAGAAATCAAAAAACAAGAAAACCGGCAAAAGGAGTTTGGGGTGTATTAAAAAGCCTGATTCCAAAATTCAGTAAAAAATAAATTAAACTTCCGCTAAATTAAATCTCTTTCAATGAAAAATCTGCTGACTTATATTTCATTAATGATAATTCTCTCGGCTTGCCAAACTTCGGGAGCTCCTGGCAGCGAAAAGCAAAGCAAAACAGAAATTCTTTCGGTATCAGAAAATAAGGAGCCGGTTTCCGAAATTCTGCCTTTGGTAGAAGAAAAAAGCATCAAAAATATTATTCTGTTAATTGGTGATGGAACCGGGCTCGCACAAATATCCTCCGGACAGATAGGATTAGTTGGAGCCGATGGTTTACTTCATATGCAAACCATGCCTGTTACTGGTTTTGTGAAAACACATTCTTCTGATAATTTGATTACAGACTCTGCTTCAGGAGCCACCGCTTATTCGTGCGGTTTGAAAACATATAACGGCGCCATTGGTGTAGATCCAAACCAGGTAAAATGTAAAACCATTTTGGAAATGGCAGAGGAAAAAGGGATCAGTACCGGCTTGGTTTCAACATCTTCAATTACTCACGCCACACCGGCCAGTTTTGCCGCTCATGTAGAAAAGAGAAGTATGCAGGAAGAAATAGCAGAAGATTTCCTTGATTCAGGTGTTGATGTATTTTTGGGCGGCGGGATGAAATGGTTCGCTCCCAATCAAAGATCAGATGCGCTCGATTTATTAGGGCAATTCGAAAGTACAGGTTACCAGGTATTGCAAAATGAAGGAGAGCTGGAAAACTCAGATTCGAATAAATTGTTGGGGCTTTTTGCCGCAGATGGCCTCGAAAGAAATGATAGTGAACCTTCATTAGCCCAAATGACTGAAAAGTCATTGAATATTCTCAGCCAAAATGAAAAGGGATTTTTCCTGATGGTGGAAGGAAGCCAAATTGATTGGGCCGGCCATGCAAATGATATTAAGTACATCCTCCGTGAAGTAAAAGATTTTGATGATGCCATAAAAGCAGTATTGGATTTTGCCGCAGAAGATGGAGAGACACTGGTTGTACTTACTGCCGACCATGAAACAGGAGGGATGACCATGCAGCGTCAACAATCTGAAGGAAGTGAATTAGAAATATATTGGACTACCGGGAGCCATACCGGAATTCCCGTTCCATTAATGGCCTACGGACCTCAGGCGCTCGAATTTATGGGTTGGAGAGATAACACATACGTTGGCCAAAAGCTTGCTGAATTGCTAAAAGTTGGAGAGTTACCGCAACTTCTGGAATGATCCGTCAGCAGGTTTAAATTATTTTAAGACAGCAGTTTTAATAGATGGATTATCACCCGAGATATCGGTATAGGCTACAATCAATCCATCCTTGTGAGGAGTAATTTGTGGAAAGCCACTACTCCTGTTTTTGGAAAATTCGGGGATAGAAAATGTTGCGAGTTTATTCCCCGAAAAATCATAAGACCTGACCTGAATATTAGTTTCATTATCAATGGTAGCAATCCAGCTCATCCAGATTTTATCCTGATCAATATCTAAATCTACGCGCCCTAAAGGACCTTCTTCATCAACTATTACTGGTTCAGAAAAGGATTCTCCATTGTCGGAAGAAATACTCAGCTTTACCCGGGCTTTTCCTTCTGCACCAGTAAACCACGCAACGGCTATATTTTTTTGCTCTGCGTCAATTGCCGGCCCGTTTACAGGACAGGCAGCTATTTCCCAATTATCATCGGCTACGGCTTTTGGTTCCAGCCAGGCTCCGTTTGTATAACGGGTTATATAAATATCTCGTATTTCATCCTCTGTTCGATTTCTATAGGCCGCTATCAAACCATTTTCAGTTTTGGCAATGGCAGTATTACAGCAGTCACATACATTGCTGTCAATTTCAAAAGATTCTATGATTCCTGAATTTTGATCAATAAAAGCACCTCGTAAGGTCATGGCTTTACCTGCATCGGAATATTCGTGATGTTCACGTCCGGCTGTATTCCTGCCATCCAGCCAAATAGCTGCAAAAGTTGAATCGGTATCTGGAATCATGCTTACAAAACCATGTTCAGTCGCTGTACTGTCATCGTGTGGAATTTGAGGATCTGACCAAGATCCATTAAAACGGGAAATGGCTACATTATAAGAGTAGGAATTACCGGGAATTTTATCGAGCCAGTGTGCGGCTATTGGTTTCCCGTCTTTTGCGATAATGGATGGAAAATCCGCCCAATTCACAAACCAGCCTGAATTGGAAGCCACTGTCTGCGGCTGAGACCAAGAGTCATCATCAAAAGAAGAATATTTTAACATTGCTACATTCTGATCTTCTTCAACCCAACTTAAAAATACAGTGCCTGTATTATCGGTAAAAAGCCGGGGTAGCGAACTATTATCTGATGCGGGATTATTGAGGACAGATAATCCCGGTTCTTTATCGGCAAAACATCCGGTTAAAAGAAGAAACGTCAGGCTAAGAATTAGTGCGTATTTCATTTTGCTGTGTGTAAAGTTTGTATGCTAAGAAGATGCCAAGAATATTTAGAAAAATCACGGTAATAAAATACCACGCTGGTTCTTGTTGGTATGAATTTGAGATTTCAAAAGCCCGCCAGAGTATAATCATTAAGCCAAAAAGAAGCGTATTGAAAAGTGTTCTTTTGTTGATTATGGAGAGGATTAACATTGTGACCAACCAACTGTTTATCAAAACAGCGAACAAGATGACAAATATCCAAACATCAGCGGGAAGATGTGAAATTCCATAAAAATGGAAATCTGCTCTATGATAAAACATGATGACGATCCGGATAAACCCCTCTAAAAAAAAGTAAGCAAAGAACCCGGCTGTCAGTGCAATAATGCGTCTCATTAATTTAATTTTTGATAAGAATGTACCATTGAAAATACACATCAACAGTTAGAGTAAATAACCTTTTAGTGATTTAGAAATTTTCGTGAGGAAAACTAAAATTAGCACATAATCAACGTGTAATATTCGCTTTAAACTTTTGTATGTTTGGGCACCTAAAAAATGGAGATAATGATGAAGAAATTACTACTATTAATAGTCGCATTATTCTTGGCTAATATTGTGATAGCACAAGATTCAGAAGTTATTCGCCTATCGGAGCCAGTTCAGGAAACAGAAACCTATGAAGTTTTTGGCGCTGAAGTAGAGGAATGGAATGAAGCTCTTAGTCTTTCTGAGGTAGTTAAATCTATTGAGAGATTTAGTAAAACGTTAGGATCTGACAAAGATGAATTGAGTTTTTCTGTTGAGCCAATTACCATTGAGGCGGAAGTAGCTGAAGTTTGTATGAAAAAAGGATGTTTTTTTATAGCGAAGAATGGAGATGCTACTGCAAGAATAACTTTTAAAGATTACGACTTTTTTGTACCTACAGATTCTCAGGGAAAAAAAGTGAAATTCGTTGGCCGGTTTGAAGTAAAAGAACTGACCGAAGATCAGGCAAAACATTATGCGGAAGACGCTGGTGAAGATCCTGAGAAAGTTTCTGGTCCACAAAAAGAATATTCTATTGTGGCTACTTCCGTATTAGTGCCACGAAAATTATAATAAAAATTTGTTATCAATAATTAATTTATGCCAGAGAACGATTTTCTAAGCCCTGAAAATGTAATTAGTACAGACAAACAATTAATGGAATCTCCTGAAGTGGAGGCCATTGCTAAAAAGGTGATAGAGCAAAATAAACTGGAGTTTGCTCCCGCTGAAATCGGCTATTTTTTAGTCTATCCGAATATATCGAAGCAGCGAGCGGCAAAATGTATCAAAGCCAGCCGGGAAGTAAAGCATTATTCGGGAAATGATTATCTGATCGAGATTTCAGGTGAACTTTGGGATATGCTGGATAGTGAATCCAAAGAAATGGTGATTTATCACGAACTGCTTCATATTGATCCTGTTTTTAAATCAAAGACCCAGGAGTGGAAAATGAATCTGCGCAAACCTGATTTTTCTGATTTCTACACCATCAATGATAAATTTGGCAACGAGTGGTATAAAACTATTCAAGCCACAGCATCTTCACTATATGATTTAGATCCCCGACAGGAAAGTAAGGTGAAATTGTAAAGAGGTTCAAGGTGCAAGGGGTCATTTTTACTTTTTTAGGAGCGTTTGCAGCATCTTTTGGACTTCTTCATTATATCCATTTGCAGTTGCAAGAAGTTCAGGTGGTAATATTTCATTTTGCTCAAGTAATAAGAGTTGAGTTTCAAGCTCAACTAGATCCAAGTGATATTTGGAGAAATCTTTTAAAATCCTTTCTGCTATTCCGGCTGCTTCCTTCTGCAATATTGGAATTGAAATAGATGATCGAATTATCTAATCTCTATAGGTGAAACGTTCTATATTAGGATTATTAGAGACTATCCTAACCTCCTGACTTCCGCATTGGGACACCCTGTTAAAAGTTAAACAATTCAGCCAGCAT
>JBBDNN010000058.1:0-20305 GCA_040877545.1 Balneolaceae bacterium | reverse complement strand
ATTACAGGTATCATTGAGTTAGAATATTGAGCTAAATGATTGCAAATATTTGTAAATCGTTTTTATAAATAGAATCATAATAAAACAACACAAATACCTATGACAAAACAGAGAATAATGAAAGCTGCTACAGTAGCATTTGCATTAATGTTTGTAGTTTTCGGATGTGAAAATGTAACAGATGTTTCTGAGAATTCAGAACCTGAAGTGGAAAATCAAATACTGGATGGTCAATACATCGTGGTAATGAATGAGTCTTCAGGCATGTTCAAAATTGGTAACGTATCTCAAATTGAGGCAGTTCGTATGGAGGTTATTTCCAGAATTGATCTTGAAGCAGGAGAAGTTGTTAATAAATTCAATCACACTATAGCTGGTTTTACTGCTAAATTAAGTGATGTTCAGTTAGAAAAACTGAAAAATGATGAAAATGTGAATTATGTGGAAAAAGACAGAATCCACGTTTTTGCCCCCCCTTGCGGAACTCCCAATGGAGGACCTTGTGAGGATGATCCTGATGATGGAGATGACGGCGACTCTTCACAAGATACACCCTATGGCATTAATCGTGTGAATGGTGGTGTTACTTACACCGGAAGTAACGTGGCATGGATAATTGACACTGGAATTGATTTAGATCATCCTGATCTGAATGTAGATGCTTCAAATGGTTTCAATGCCTTCACAAACGGAAGAGACGGAAAAAGCTTGGATGATGGAAATGGCCACGGAACTCACGTTGCCGGAACTATCGCTGCTATTGATAACAACGAAGGTGTTATTGGTGTTGCAGCCGGTGCCACTGTTGTTCCCGTAAAAGTATTGGATAGCCGTGGAAGCGGTTCATATTCCGGAGTAATAGCCGGTGTAGACCATGTAGGTGCCAACGGAAGTAATGGTGATGTTGCCAATATGAGTCTTGGTGGCCCAACTTCAGATGCATTGGATGATGCAGTATTAGCGGCTTCTTCTAATGGAATTAAGTTTGCATTGGCTGCCGGTAATTCAAGTGAAGATGCCAACAACAGCTCTCCTGCTCGTGTAAATGGAAGCAATATTGTTACCATTTCTGCAATGGACAGCAACGATAACTGGGCATCTTTTTCAAACTATGGAAACCCTCCTATTGATTATGCTGCTCCCGGTGTAAGTGTTAATTCTACCTGGAAAGATGGTGGATATAATTCCATTAGTGGTACTTCAATGGCTGCTCCTCATGCTGCCGGTGTTTTATTACTTGGTAACGCAAGTACCGACGGAACAGTGAATAATGATCCTGATGGAAACTCAGACTCTATCATCGTTCATTAATATTTGATCTTATTACAAGGTTGTTAAACCCTCTTTTCGAAAGATTAGAGGGTTTTTTATTTCCGGTTTTTTCTTTCTGTTGATATGTTCTCCCTTATTTTTAAAGCACGTCATCTGTGCGTACTTTTGGCCGGTAAACAATTCAATTTTCAAAGAAGGCTTCTATCACACGAACTAAACAAAAGCGTGTTTTAGCAGATAAATTTTTATGAAGAAAAAATACAACGTCTACGGAATCGGTAATGCATTGGTGGATTTGGAGTTTAATGTTTCTCAGAAGTTTTTAGAAGAACATGAAGTGCAAAAGGGGTTGATGACTTTGGTGGATGAAGAAACGCAGCATCGGTTAATTAAAGCTATTGCTCATAATGAGACAGAACGGAAATCCGGAGGTTCAGCGGCTAATACCGTAATTGCTGTCAGTCAGTTTGGTGGAAAAGCATTTTACTCCTGCAAAGTAGCTGGAGATGAATTTGGTAAATTTTATCTGAACGATATGAAAGACGCCGGAATCCTTACCAATTTCAGTAATCAGGAGCCCGGTGCGGGAACTACGGGAAAATGCCTGGTTATGATAACTGACGATGCCGACCGAACGATGAATACGTTTCTGGGAATAACTGCTAATCTTTCCACCCAGGAAGTAGACGAACAGGCTATTAAAGATTCCGAATATGTATACCTGGAAGGGTATTTGGTAACATCTGGGAATGGGCTTGAGGCAATGAAGCTGGTAAAAAATATTGCCGAAGAGAATCAGGTAAAAACAGCCTTGACCTTGTCAGATCCTTCTATAGTTCATGCTTTTAAGGATCGGTTTGAGAATGTGATTGGTGCTTCAGTAGACCTCCTTTTTTGTAATGAAGATGAAGCTAAAACTTATACCGGCAAAAGTGATTTGATAGAAGCCCGGGAAGAGCTAAAAAAGGATGCGCGGCGTTTTGTCATCACACAAGGAAAAAATGGTGCTATGATTTATGATGGGGATACTTTTATAGATATTGAACCTTATAATGTGAAAGCTGTGGATACTAACGGAGCCGGTGATATATTTGCCGGTGCTTTTTTATATGGAATTACAAACGGTGTCGGATTTGCAAACTCTGGCAAACTAGCTAGTCTTGCAGGATCAAAAATTGTAGCTCAATATGGTCCTCGCCTGGAATGGCATCAAGCTCAGGAAGTATTACATCAATTAAAATAATTACATTAACAGACCGGGTTCAGTGGACGTGAGAATACTGACCCTCATACAATTAAATAACGGAAAAGATTACGATGACAGGAATTGAATTATTAGGTTGGTTGGGATTTGGAATATTGGTTGCAGCCTGGATACCTCAAACATTGGAAACTATAAAATTAGGCGCCACACCTATTAACTGGGGATTTATCATCATGTACTTTTCTTCCAGTTTATTACTCACTATTTATTCCTTTTTGACTGGAGATATGATCTTCTTAGCGCTTAATGGATTGCTAACAATAGGAAGTGGCATTAACATGTATTTTAAATTTTTCCCGCGAACAGTATTATCCACATGATACAAGAACTGGTATTGGCTTCCCGAAACCCTCATAAAATTGAGGAAATGCAGGCAATTCTACAGTCATTGGGAATTCAGGTGCTTTCTACAAAAGATTTTCCAAACCTGGAAGAGGTGGAGGAAGATCAACCTGACCTTAAGGGAAATGCCCTGAAAAAAGCCCGGTATATATCAAAGGAAATCGGTTTACCCGCCCTTTCTGATGATACAGGTTTAGAAGTGGAAGCTTTAGATGGAGCTCCGGGTGTTTTCTCAGCACGTTATGCCGGCGAAGAAGCCACCTACCAGGATAATGTTCTGAAACTGTTGGGAGAAATGGAGGGGGAATCAAATCGCAAAGCACAGTTCAGAACAGTTGTGGCTTTAGTAAAAGACGGGGAAGAATTTACTTTCGAGGGAATTTGTGCCGGTGAAATTATTCCAGAGCAGAGAGGTGAGGGAGGCTTTGGATACGATCCCGTTTTTAAGCCTGAAGGTTATAGCAAGACATTTTCAGAGTTAGATGCTTCTACAAAAAATATGATTTCTCATCGTGGAAAAGCCGTGCAGCAGTTTATCGATTTTTTGACAAATAATAGCAACTGACAATAATGAAGTTCTGGAAAAGAAGAATATTTTCTTCAATCTGGAGCTAATACATCTTTAGCTTTTGACATATGAATTTATGATTTTCCTTCCCCTCAAAATCAGACAAAAAATCTCTTGGGCTTTACTTATATAGATTATATCGTAATTGTATTCTACCTGTTCGGGGTTGCACTTCTTGGCCTAAAATTATCCGGTAAACAAAAGTCTAATTCAGATTACTTTTTAGGGGGTGATGGTATCCCATGGTGGGCAGTACTTTTTTCTATAGTGGCTACAGAAACAAGTACCCTTACCTTTATTAGTATTCCGGCAGTTGCCTACGTTGGAAATCTTACCTTCCTGCAGATTACTATTGGATATCTTGTAGGCCGGGTTATAGTGGCGCTTTTTTTCCTTCCTAAATATTATGAAGGTAATTTGTTTACCGCTTATACCTTCATGGAAAAACGTTTTGGCGACTCTATGCGAAATGCCGCCAGTACTACTTTTATGATAACCCGTTTACTTGCTGACGGTGTCCGGCTTTTTGCCACGGCTATTCCTCTTGCTATTGTACTGCGTTTAGGTGGTGCTTTTACCGGCTGGGGAGATCTTGAGCTTTATATACTTTCTATTTCTGTAATTGCCGGAATTACACTGTTTTATACTTTTTTTGGTGGTATTAAAGCTGTGGTCTGGATGGACTTCGTGCAAATGATTGTTTATTTAGGTGGTGCTTTTATAGCTATTTATGTACTACTGGGAAATTTACCCGAGAATTTTATTCTGCCATCAGACAAGCTTCAAATTTTTGAATTTGGCTTTGATCTTACATTCAAAGAATTCATCGCTGAACCATACACCTTTATTGTGGCATTAATTGGTGGCGCCGTTTTTTCTCTGGCTTCTCATGGAACTGATCACATGCTGGTGCAACGTGTACTTACAACCCATAATCAAAAGGACGGCCAAAAGGCGATGATATGGAGTGGAGTAATGGCAATGTTTCAATTCGGGTTATTTCTTTGCGTGGGCTTACTGTTATACCAATTTTATGAAGGGGTATCGGCCGCGCAACTGGGTCTTGCAACAACGGATGAAATTTTCGCATTATTCGTAGTTGAACAGTTACCAACGGGCATCTCTGGCCTGATAATAGCAGCCTTATTTGCAGCCGCCATGAGCAGCCTCAGTTCTTCTTTGAACTCATTGGCATCATCTTCTATTTACGATTTATATAAACCCTATTTCGGAAAAGATAATACCGAGGAAAGGGATCTTTCTATTTCAAGATTAATGACAGTAGGCTGGGGTATAATTTTAACAGCTTCGGCAATATTTTTTGCCGTACTCCAGCTTCATGGTGGTGTGCGGCCCGCGGTGGTAGAACTTGGTCTTAGTATAGCTTCCTATACCTATGGTGGCTTACTGGGTGCCTTTTTATTGGGAATGTTGTTCCCGGAACCCGATAAAAAAGATGCTTTGGCAGGTTTTTTCTCCGGTTTACTCGTGTTACTGTTTATTGTGGAAGGTCCTGTCCAGGAAGTACTGCCTGGCGATGGATTAGCAATAGCATGGCCGCTTTATACTTTGATTGGAAGTTTTATAGTAATTGCCGTAGGGGTTATTTCATGCCAACTTAGAGAATTACTTTTATTTTCTCACACAAAATGAAGTTTTTCTTATATGGGTAATTTCAAAATTCCATCTTATTTTATTCGGTATATAATTTCAAACGATATTAATTTTATAGGGTAAAAAGGGATGCGGCAAAAATTACTAAGTGAGGGAGCTAATGAGCTTAGCTACGAAATCAGGGAGATTGTAAAAAAGGCAAACCTTTTAGCAAAAGAAGGAGTCAAAATCACGTGGGAGAATATTGGCGATCCTATACAAAAGAATTATATAGTACCTGGCTGGATTAAAACTATAGTTCAGGATTTGATTGAGGATGACGATACCTTCGGATATTGTGACTCAAAGGGGGAGCTGGAGACACGGGAATTCCTGGCAAATAAAACGAATAAGTATAGGGGAGCTCAGATAACCCCTGATGATATTCTTTTCTTTAACGGTTTGGGAGATGCAATTTCTACCTTGTATCATCTTCTGAAACCCACTGCCCGCATAATTGGTCCTTCACCCGCCTACTCTACACATTCCTCGGCAGAAGCAGCCCATGCCAACCATCACCCGATTACCTATAAACTCGATCCGGAAAATAGCTGGTATCCGGATATGGATGACTTGTACAACAAGGTGAAGTTCAACCCCAATGTGGTAGCAATACTTATCATCAACCCGGATAATCCTACCGGAATGGTCTATCCTAAAAAAGTACTGGATCGGATTGTGGAAATAGCCAAAGAGTTCAATCTTTTCCTGGTTTCGGATGAAGTGTATCATCATGTTACCTATAACGGGGCGCGTGCTTATGCTTTAGCCGAAGTTATTGATGATGTTCCTGGAATTGCCATGAAAGGTATTTCAAAGGAATTACCCTGGCCGGGTTCGCGCTGTGGCTGGATTGAATACTATAATCGCAAATCAGATCAGGAGTTTAACCAGCTTTGCAAATCGCTCGACGATGCCAAAATGATCGAAGTGTGCTCAACTACACTTCCCCAAAAAGCCATACCCAAGATTTTGGGTGATAAGCGGTTTTCTGAATACAGAGAGAATTTAAACAGGAAGATCGGCAAGCGCAGCGAGTTTATTGCTCAAACACTCAGTGCAGTACCCGAGCTGACTTTCAACAAAACTTACGGAGCTTTTTACAACACCATCATTTTTAAAAAAGGATCGCTGAGAGATGATCAAAGCCTGCAGATTGAAAACCCAAATGTGCAGGAGTTGGTTGATGAATGGACTGATGGTGTATCATTGGACAGCCGATTTGTATATTACCTTTTGGCTTCCACCGGTATTTGCGTAGTTCCGGTCTCGTCTTTTTGTTCCGATCTGCTGGGTTTTCGAGTCACGCTTCTGGAAGAAAATGAAGAGCTTTTTAAAAATACTTTTTTGCGAATGAAAGAGGCTATCCGGGCTTATCTTGATTCATGACAGAAGTAATTTAACAATTATGAACTATCATCATCGATCACCACCCCCGCTAATAAATGAATTGGATTCTGATTTATTATCAACTCTAAAAGTGAACTGGTAAGTGAAGCCCTTATTTACATTATGCGAAATATTTTCAGCCTCTAATTGAGAGCCTAAGGCCGTTATGAGTGTAAGGCCTAAGGAGTTTCCTGATTCTAAAATTTCATCAAAGTCACCATCAAAGCCATTTCCATTGTCCTTATAAGTGACGGAAACCTCATCATTATTTAATTCTGCAATAATGGTAACCAGTCCATGCTTTTTATTATTAAAAGCATGTTTATATGAGTTCAGGATATGTTCATTCATCAATAAGCATAAAGGAATAGCTTGATTTGTATTTAAAACTATATCTTCAATTTCTAATTTAAAGTCTATTTTTTTTCTCTCTGAATTATAGGAAGCTTTAGTATCCTCACTCAACTTCACCATCAGGTCTTTAATATTTATACCTGCAAAATTTTCAGTTTGGTAAAGAAGCTCATGCACATTTGCAATAGACTTAATCCTGGTTTTTGTAGATAACAGCACATCGGGTACCGGCTCATTTTTTTCTTGTAATTTATATCTTTGAAGCTCAATCAGCCCCAAAATTACAGCAAGATTATTCTTTACCCTATGATGAACTTCAGCTAATAATATTTTCTTTTCTTTAAGAGCCTGCTGAATTTTTTCCTTATTAGCTTTTAGTTCTTCTTCAGCTAATTTCTGAGCGGTAATATTTCTGGAGATGCCAAAAGTTCCTATAATTTGTTTATCCGGGCCAATAAGCGGAAATTTTGAAGTGGAAGACCATTGTATTTTTCCATCTTGAAAAGTTTCTTTCTCAACGATTCCAATAATGGGTTCACCCGTATGCATAATTTTTTGCTCATCTTCAAAAGCCTGTTGGGCATGTTCATCCGAAAAAATATCAAAATCTGTTTTGCCAATTAGCTCATCCACATCTTGCACTCCGTGTTTTTGGGCTAAATATTGGCTGCAAAAAATAAATCGGCATTTTTTATCCTTGAAATAAATACTATCTGAGGTGTTTGCCAATAGTTCATGGAAAAGAAAACGATCATCAACTTTTTTCATAAAAATTTTTATAAAGGTAAGACCTTGTATTTAATTCAATAAAAGCATGTGTGAGGTTATCTACAACTTTTTGAGCAAAAAAAGAACAAATATTATGCGGAGTTTGAACAAATTAATCTACTGTTTATATCCATAGTTTTTATAACAACAGTATTTATATCACTGATTTTTAGCTGCCAATTTCTTTTATTAAAACATGAATAAAAATAAACAGCTCATCATAAGATTTTATACCGCATTTCAACAACTTGATTTTGAAACCATGAACTCCTGTTATCATGAAGAAGCCCAATTTCAGGATCCGGTTTTTAATCTTGATTCAAAAAAAGAAATAGCTGGTATGTGGAAAATGCTATGTACAAATGCCAAAAATTTTGATCTTACCTTTAGTGAGGTAACAGCAGAAAAATATGATGGTTCGGCCTGTTGGGAGGCTTCCTACGAATTTTCAAGAACCAGGCGTAAAGTTGCTAATAAAATAGAAGCAAAATTTTACTTTATGGATGGTAAAATTATTGAACATGCCGATTCATTCAGCTTCTGGAGATGGAGCCGGATGGCCCTCGGTTTTCCCGGCTATCTGTTGGGCTGGTCGCCTTTTCTGAAAAAGAAAATTCAGGGGCAGGCAAAGAAAAATTTATATGCATTTATCTCTGAAAATTCTCAAAAAGTTTTTGTGAAATGATGCACGGTACCCACAATGCGGTTTCTGACCCGCGTAATAATGATATTCTTATTTATATAAACGGAGAATTACTTCCTCGCAGCGAAGCCAAAATCTCTGTGTTTGACAGTGGGTATCTGGTAGGTGATGGCGTATGGGAAGCACTCCGGCTCCATAATAATGTGTTGGTTTTTTTAGATGATCATCTTGACCGGCTTTTTCAAAGCGCCAAGACAGTAGGGATGGACTTGAAAATGAACCGGCAGGAGATTACAAATGCACTTTGGGATACATTGGATGCCAATGACATGAAAGATCAGGTTCACGTTCGGATGATGTTTACCCGTGGCATCAAAAAAACACCTTCACAAGATCCAAGACTTACTATTTCTGGACCGAATCTGGTGATTATTGCAGAGCATAAAAAGGCTGATCCGAAAAGCAGAAATCGTGGAATTACTTTATTTACGAGCACCATTCGGCGTGGCTCGCCAGATTATCTTGACCCGAGACTAAACTGCCACAGCAAAATTCACGAAGTGCAGGCACTAATTCAGGCATTGGAAGCCGGGGCGGATGAGGCACTCATGCTGGATATCAATGGTTTTGTTTCTACCTGTAACGCAACCAATTTTTTTATGGTAAAAGATGGTGAAGTGTGGACTTCCACCGGTCAATATTGCATGAATGGAATTACCCGTGGAAAAATAATCGAAGTATGCGGGAAAGCCGGTATTCCCTGCCATCAAAAGAATTTTTCACTTTTTGATGTTTATGGTGCAGATGAAGCATTCGTCACCGGCAGCTTCGGCGGACTAACTCCTGTTACCAAAATAGATGGCAGGGAAATTTCCGGATTCGTGCCTGGCCCTGTGACCACAAGGTTGCAGGCTTTATACCAAAAAGCGATCGATGAAGTGGTGAAAAAAGCAAAAGCCTGAGTTTGTTGCAGTGGCTTCTGAATGGGAAAATGTCAGTTTGTGTTTTAATTATTCCGTGAGAATAATTATCGATGATTGAACTAAATCTTCATAGCCATCGCTTTAAGCGCTTGTGTGACAAACCTTTGATATATTTTAATAACTTGATTACCATGATATTTCAAATCAGGAGCTTCTGTTCTATCCTGGATCAATAAAAACCTTT
Organism: Balneolaceae bacterium; assembly: GCA_040877545.1. Lineage (GTDB taxonomy): Bacteria > Bacteroidota > Rhodothermia > Balneolales > Balneolaceae > Gracilimonas. The sequence continues at coordinate 10,885 of JBBDNN010000058.1, read as the reverse complement.
AATGCTTTTGTGCATCCGTGGCAAATAACATATTCCGAAAATCCCCAAAACCTGTAATCCGAGTCTGTTTATGGAGCGGGCCAAGAAATATTTCCACAGCATTGATGTACTCTTTTGCTCAGCGAAAAGATACCACTGTGGTAGATGAGCCACTATATGCACATTATCTTACCTCAACAGATGCGAGCAAATATCATCCCGGTGCAGAAGAAGTTATTGCTGATCAGGAAAATAACGGGCCAAAAGTGATAGAGGATGTGATTTTTGGGGATTATGACACTCCCATAGTCTTTTTTAAAAATATGGCGCATCACCTTGTGGATCTGGATTGGTCATTTTTGAAAGAAACTGTAAATGTAATTCTTACCCGTAATCCTCGAGAGATGTTGCTTTCTTATGCAAAACGGGTATCGAATCCTACTATGCAGGATGTAGGTTATGCCCGGCAATTAGAGCTGTTGAATTACTTGAGAAGCATTGGTCAAAATCCACCGGTTATAGACTCTAAAGTGATATTGGATTATCCGCAATCCAGATTGCGCGAGTTGTGTGATTCCATAGGTATTCCTTTTAACGAAGCCATGCTCCATTGGCCATCCGGCGCCAGACCTGAAGATGGCATTTGGGCCAAATATTGGTACCATAACATTCACAAATCCACCGGCTTTCAGCCTTACATTCCCAAAACTGAACCCTTTCCAGAAGAATTGAAAGATTTGCTAAAGGAATCTGAAAAGATTTACGAAAAACTGATTTCCACAAGCTAAAAAATCCCCCACATATTTAGCTTATTTAACCCGAACGCTCTGCGGCTGAAAATTTGTTTACGTATCCAAGCGGCACGTAAAAGCTCATCTAATACATTCTATAGGAGAGATTGTCCAGGTTAGAGATTAAATGAAGAGAATTAGAAATTTTAAAATAAATTAGTATATGAAAAGAATAGCTATTGTGATATCAGTTATTGCTGCATTTTTTTCCGGAGAGATAGTAGGTCAAGACATTCCCCTGCAAATTATTTTAGATAGTCCACAAGATGGGGCTGAAAATGTTTTAATGGATGAGGATCTTATTTGGTTTGGCGATACAGATGCTACTGAATACGAAATCCAAATTGCTGATAATGCGGGTTTAGGCGGGCCTGTAGTGGAGGAGATTTTAACTGATACCAGTTTTACACTCCAGGGACAGCTTGATTTTGATACCCAGTATTTCTGGAGAGTCCGTGGGGTGAATGACGAAGGAGATGGCTCCTGGAGTGAAACGTGGGGGTTTACTACCATTGTTGATGAACCGGGAGTGGTTGATCTTTCTGAACCGGCTGATGAATCTGAAGACCTTACCACTACACCCGCATTAAATTGGGCAGCTTCAGAAAATGCAGAATCTTATCAGGTGGAAATTTCCACTAATTCCAGCTTCACTGACATTATAAGAGGCACTGAAATATCAGGCACGGAATATACAGTGACAGAAGCCTTGCCAAATGGCTCAACATTTTTCTGGAGGGTTAGAGCTATAAATGAAGCCGGCGAAAGTGACTGGAGCGAGATTTGGAGTTTTACTACGATTGTAGACCAGCCGGATGTTATTACTTTGGTGAGCCCGCCGAATAATGCTACCGGTGTAAGTATTAATCCCGGTTTTGAATGGGAGGTAATGGAAGAAGCAGATAGCTATAATTTCCAGCTGGCCACTGATGCAGGATTTAACGATCTGGTAACTGAAGAATCAGGCCTTGAATCCACAACGACAGGTTTGGAAGAGGTACTGGAAAATAATACTCAATACTACTGGAGAGTTCGGGGCGTGAACAGTGGAGGTGAAGGAGATTGGAGTGATGTGTGGAATTTTACAACGGTTGTAAACCAGCCTGGCATTGTCAATTTAATTAGCCCGCCGGATAATGCTACCGGTGTAAGTATTAATCCCGATTTTGAATGGCAGGCGCTGGAAGGTACAGTAGGCTATGACTTCCAAATTGCCGCTGATGAGGAATTTAATAACCTGGTTACTGAGGAGTTAGATATTGAATCTACCACTATTAGCCTGGAGGAAACTCTGGAAAATGATACTCAATATTACTGGAGAGTCCGGGGCGTGAACAGCGGGGGCAACGGAGAATGGAGTGAGGCCTGGAGTTTTACCACCATTATTGAGGTGCCGGAGATAGTAATTCTTGAAGAACCGGTTAATGAATCTGAGAATGTTTCCACTACACCTGCCTTCACCTGGAATGCATCAGAACGCGCGGATACCTATGAATTGGAATTATCTGCCAGTGCTAATTTCACAGAAAGTACCATGTATCGAGATATAACCTCTACAGAATTTACTTTGCAAAGCGGGCTTTCCAATGGCACAATATATCATTGGAGAGTCAGGGCTATTAATGAAGGTGGAGAAAGTGAATGGAGTGAGGTATGGAATTTTACAACTGCTATTTCCCTGCCAGGTATGATAGACCTGATAAGTCCCACGAATGGTGAAACAGGTATAGAGCTAGATCCCGTTTTTGAGTGGCAGGTTTCGGGTAGTGCTGATAGTTATGACTTCCAACTTGCTACAGATTCTGATTTCAATAGTTTGATAATAGATGATTCGGATATTTCTTCCACAACTAACAGCCCGGATATCTCTTTAGATTTTAACACCCAATATTACTGGAGAGTCCGTGGAGTTAATGATGGAGGAGAGGGCTCCTGGAGCGAACCCTGGAATTTCACTACCATAATCGAGGCACCGGGAATGGCCGTACTTTCCGAACCTGCAAACAACGCAGATAATATCTCCACATTTCCCACATTAAGATGGAATAGCGCAGAACGTGCGGAAAGCTATCAGGTAGAACTTTCAGCCAACGCAGGATTTTCAGATATAATAGAAGCAGAAGTAGTGGGTGGAACGGAATTTTCGGTAGATGATGGATTGGAAAACGAAGCCACTTATTATTGGAGGGTGCGAGCTCTTAATGATGGGGGAGAAAGTGAATGGAGTGATATATGGAATTTCACTACAATCGTATCTCAGCCTAATATGGTATCTTTAGAAAGTCCAACAAATGGAACCACCGGGCTGGAACTATCTCCTGAATTCGAATGGCAGGTTCTGGATGGAGCCGAAAGTTATGCATTTCAGCTTGCCACAGATTCCAACTTCAATAATATTGAAATCAGTGCCACCGGAATTGGAGCAACATCTTTGGCTTTGGATGAATCTCTGGATTATAATACCCAATACTATTGGAGAGTACGCGCTGAAAATGAAGCTGGAGATGGGCCATGGAGCGAAGCCTGGAATTTTACCACCATTATTGCACAACCCGGTATCACTCAGCTTTCCCAACCGGTTAATAATTCTGAGAGCATTTCTACTTTTCCGACTTTGGAATGGAACGAGGCGGCACGGGCAGAGTCTTATCTTCTGGAGCTTTCTGCTAATGTTGAATTTTCCGATACCATCATAGATACGGTTCTTTCAGATACTGCTTATTCGGTTAATAACCGGCTTACCAGAGGGGCTGCATTTTACTGGCGGGTAAAAACTCTAAATGCGGGTGGTGAAAGCGATTGGAGTGAGACATGGAATTTTACTACAATTTTGGAACCCCCAATGATCGTCCAACTGGTAGAACCTGAAAATAATGCTGCCGATATTTCAAGAACTCCAAGGCTCACCTGGTTTTCAGTTGCACTTGCAGAAGAATATCTGGTTGAAGTAGCTACAAGTAACGCTTTCTCCGAATTGGTTTTTGATACAACCTTCGCCGCTCCGGATACCTCCTATATTTTTGAAAAGGAATTAGAAGCAGATACTAAATATTATTGGACAGTTAAGGCTGTTAATGACGGAGGAAGTTCGGACTGGTCGGAAGTTTTCAGCTTTACAACTGAGATGAGCACTTCAATAGAAGATGAATCCATGCCGGTGGAATTTACCCTCCAGCAAAATTACCCGAACCCATTCAATCCAACTACAAATATCCGCTATGGCATTCCCGAAGCATCTGATGTAAAACTGGAGGTTTTTAATACGCTGGGGCAAAAGGTTTCAACCTTGGTGAATGAACGAAAATCCGCCGGCTGGCACACCTCCACTTTTGATGCTTCCCGCTTAGCAAGCGGTATGTACATCTATCGAATTACCGCTAAAGATTTTGTGAGTACCAAGAAGCTGATGTTGATTAAGTAAGGATGAATCTTTTTTTGGTATCCCAACTAATTTCCCCCTTAGAAACACCTGTTTTCTATGTCGGTTTAAATCTGTAGAAACCGAGCAAGTGTAACTATATAATTTAATAAGATATGAGTAGAATATTTATTGGAATGGCAGTTATTGCTTTATTTTTTTCAGGAAAGATTTTTGCCCAGGCTGATGATGATCGCCATTTAATAATGCCACTAGGTAACTCCCTTACAAATCATCCCGGCAGCCGAACGGCTTTATGGGAAACTATTGCGGCGGAAACAGGATTTAATGAAGATGATATGTGGTTTGTTGGTTCCAGGGAACAACGCTCTGATATTCCCCCTGATAATCACGAAGGTGTGGGGGGAGATGTAATATTGGATGTGGCTGAGAAAATCGATTCACTTCTAATCGAGTATAGGCCGGGATATATTTCTTTAATGATAGGGACAAATGATATAGCCTGGACTTTTAAACATACTTCTCCAGAAGATATGCGAGACTCCTACAGCGACCTTTTGGATCAAATGTTTCATAATGGCCCGTCGGGGATGTGGATTGTAGCAGCAAGTATTCCACCAATGGACTCTGCCGAATATAATGGTGTGGATCGGAATGATTTTACAACTGATTTCAATGAGCTCTTAAAAATTATGGTGGAAGAGCGTTTTGCGGCTGGAGATAAGCTGCTGTATGCAGAAGTGGCAGACAGCCTTAACAGAGATAATCATTTGGATGAGGATGGAGTGCATCTCAATGAGGAAGGGTACGAAATTATGGGAACTCAACAAGCCTTGGCTCTTATCCCGGCTATGCTATCAACAACCGGCATTCCATCAATATCAAATAATTCTCTTTCTGCCAGGGATGTGGACGCAGATAAATTTACTGTTGAGTTTGAAAAAGCTACTGATGGGGAGAATTCTGATAATACGTTGTCCTATACGCTATACATTTTAGAGTCAGACAGCATGAAAACCGTGCCTTTTGTAGAAAAAAATGGAATAGAAAAAGGATCCGGAACGGATGTTTCCTCATTAACTGCCACTGATCTTATTCCAAGAACAGAATACTGGTTTAATGTAGTGGTTGAAAATCCGGATGGGAGAAAAGGAATCTATAAATCCAACTCCATCACCACTGCTTCCTCGATTTCTGATTTTAGTAATAATAGAACTCCAACTAATGATAAAACCGGAGTGGATATCAATCCTGAATTTGGGTGGGAGGCCGCAGGAGGGGCAGAACAATATGCTTTCCAGCTTGCTACAGATTCTACCTTCAATGAATTGATAACTGATTTTTCAGCCATTGAATCCAACTCTATAATACTTGAAGAATCTCTGGATTATCGCACACAATATTATTGGAGAATCCGCGGCATGAATGATAATGAAACCGGACCCTGGAGCAAAACCTGGAGTTTTACCACCATCATCCAGCAGCCACAAGCAGCAAATCTTTTAGAACCGGCTGATGATTCCGGGGATATTATCAGCACTCCAGCTTTTAAATGGAATAAAGCGGAACGAGCTATTATATATGAAATAGTAATCGCTACCGATGCTATGTTTGCAGAAATCATTAAAGACTCGGTGTTATCGGATACAACAATGGTTATGAAAGAACCTTTAGCTGATAATTCTACCTTTTACTGGCGGGTGAAAGCCTTTAACGAAGGTGGAGAAAGTGAATGGAGTGAGGTGTGGAAATTCAGGACGATTTTAGAACAACCGGAAACTGTTCAGCTTCTAAAACCCGCCCACGAATCCGAAGTTTCTCCTTTTCCTTTCTTAACCTGGTCAACCACTGATCATGCAGAAGAATACATCCTTCACCTTTCCAGGGAAGATTCTTTTGATGATTTGGTATTTGACACCACTTTTTCTGTCCCCGATACTTCCTATAAATTTGAAACCGGATTAGACCCTTATACCGATTTTTACTGGAGGATACAGGCATCAAATGAGAGCGCCCAATCGGAATGGTCGGAGGTTTTCAGCTTTTATGTTCACGGCGGTTTATCCACTGATGCAGAATCCATACCCGTAGAATTTACTCTCCAACAAAATTACCCGAATCCCTTCAATCCAATCACGCAAATTCGGTATGGAATTCCCAAAGCCTCAAAAGTACAACTGGAGGTTTTCAATACGCTGGGACAAAATGTATCTACACTGGTAAATGAGCGGAAAGCAGCGGGCTGGCATACGGCGGTTTTTGATGCTTCAGGTCTGTCGAGTGGCTTCTACATCTACCGCATAAAAGCCCAAGATTTTGTGAGCACAAAAAAACTAATGTTGATTAAGTAGAGAAATATGAAATTTAATAGGCTAAGGCAGCCTCTTAACCTGAGCCGAATGATGGTTTCCAGGAAACCATCATTCCGTTTCCTTTAAACTGTGCCGCCAGTTTGTATAGGTGAGAAACGGGGTGATGGAAGTGTGCAAAGATTAAAAGAAGCGTACAGTTGTAAATATTTAACTGTTTTTTAAAGACGCTGTAGTTTTAGCTATAAGATATGAGTTAGCAATAAGGAAATAACTTCCCACAACTCCTATAATACAATAGTCTCGTTTCTTTTAGGCCCTGTAGAGATAATAGTAAACTTCACCCCTAAATATTCCTCAATGAACTTGATGTAGGATTGCGCAGTAGCCGGCAGCTTATTCCAGTCAGTTAAGCCTTCAATGGAATTTTTCCAGCCGGAGAGGGAGGTATAAACAGGCTCAACTCTCTGGATTTCATCCAGGCAAAGAGGATAAACATCGGTCAACTTCCCATCTATTTTATAGCTGGTACAAACTTTTATTTCTTCAAATCCATCCATCACATCCATTTTGGTGAGGGTGAGTTCATTTATGCCGTTCAGCTGGCACACATATTTGAGGGCTACCAAATCCAGCCATCCGCACCTTCGTGGACGGCCTGTGGTGGCTCCAAATTCCTGCCCTTTTTTGCGCAGTTCCTCTCCTTTTTCATCCAGTAGTTCGGTGGGAAATGGACCGTTACCCACTCGGGTGCAATAGGCTTTGGTAATTCCCATTACATGTGTTAAAGCCGTAGGAGGCACTCCTGAGCCTATGCAAGCTCCGCCTGAGGTGGGGGAAGAAGAAGTAACAAAAGGATAAGTACCATGATCTACATCCAGGAGAGTTCCCTGTGCGCCTTCCAGTAAAATGGATTTATTTTTTTTGATACCATCGTGCAGCAAATTGGTAGTATTACAGATGAAAGGTTCCAGCTTTTTAATGGAATCTTCGAGCTCGGCCATTAACTTTTCTGTATCCAGAGTGGGTTCTTTGTACAGGTTTTCGAGTGCGAAATTAATGTCTTTTAAATTGTGATCAATTTTACTTCGAAGTGTCTCTCGGTTTAATAAATCTACCATTCGAATACCTACCCGCGAAACTTTACTTACATAAGCAGGGCCAATTCCACGCCCGGTAGTTCCTATGGCATCACCGCCGCGGCGTTTTTCTTTGAGCTGATCAAGCAACTTGTGGTAGGGGAGAATTACGTGAGCCGTCTGACTGATGAAAAATTTACCTTCAAGACTGAAACCCATTTCCTGTACGCCTTTGATTTCATCTACTAAAGCGATGGGATCAATTACCACACCATTACCGATCACACAGTCGGCATCACCATTAAAAATTCCGGATGGTATGAGATGTAGGACGAATTTTTTGTCGTCAAATTTTAATGTGTGGCCGGCATTTGCCCCACCCTGAAAACGGACTACAAAATCAGCTTTATCGCTGAGCAGGTCAACAATTTTTCCTTTACCCTCATCACCCCACTGGGCACCAATAACAACTCGAATAGCCATAACTTTTCAATCAATAAAAAAGGGGTGTAAAAAAGACACCCCTTTTAATTCAATTTATGCTGAGATTAATCTTCTTTAAAGGACTCGGCAGCTTCTTCAACAGATTTAAAGTGCTTGAAAACAGTGATCAGTTTTGTAACAATCAAAAGGCTTTCAATTTTATCTGTTGCGTTAGCAATGCGGAGGTCGCCACCAGCTTTTCGCATAGTTGTGAGTGCACCAATCAACATTCCAAGACCGGAGGAATTCATGAACTTTACTTTCCCCAGGTCAACTACGATGTTGGTTTTGCCTGCGTCTATCAGTTCATGAAGTTTTTCGTTCAGGCTAACCGCATCAGGGCCACCCATCACGTTACCTTTAAATTCGATAACTACGCTGTTGTAGCGTTCTGATGTATTAAAGCTCATAATTTCCTATTAATTTGCTGTTAAGATTTTTTGGTACGTGCTTCCAGTTCAACCACAAATGCGCTGGCCACAAACAACGAACTGTAAGTACCAAGCAGGATACCGATTATAAGGGCAAAAGAGAAGCCTTTCAATACCTCACCGCCGAAAATAAACAGCACAAGCACTACAAACAAGGTTGTAACAGAAGTAATTACTGTTCGGCTGAGCGTGTCATTTAAACTTCTGTTCACCATGGGTGAGAAATCCATCCCTTTGTGAACTTTAGAATTTTCACGGATGCGGTCAAATACCACCACGGTATCATTCAGAGAATAACCCACAATGGTAAGGAATGCGGCAATTAGTGCCTGATCCATCTGCAAACTGAAAGGTACAAGATCAGCCAGAAGGGTAAACACCCCGAGTACAATAACCACATCATGTATTAAAGCTGCCACTGCCCCGGCCGAAAAAGTCCAGTTGCGGAAGCGGATTAATATATAAATGAAGATTATTACAATGGCATAAATAACCGCCTGTAAAGCCCCCGATTTAAGGTCTTCCGCAAAGCGCGGACCTACCACATCGGTTTTTATCACCCTGGCGGGATTATCGGGATAAAGCTCCCCGACGGTGGAAGTTATTAAACCCTGCACTACATTGATTTCACTTTCATTGTCGGTGCGGATAAGGGTTTCACTGTCAGACCCGTAATGTTTAATTTCAGGTGCTGCTTCAAGCGGCCCGGTTAATGCTGATCTAAGCTCAACCACATCAACCGCTTCATCAAATTCGAGGACGAATTCTTTACCGCCCTTGAAATCAATGCCGTATTGAAGGCCTTTAGTAGCTATAGTTGCGAGCGAACCCAAAAAAAGTATAGCCGATAAAATATAAGCTACTTTCCGGGTGTCAGTAAAATTAAATGTTGGTGTTTCAAACCATCTCATAATATTGTTCCTTTTAAATTCTTTTTAATTTTTTTGATGGATTAACCGAATGTAACGGTTTGTGGTTTGTTTCGGCTTAAGTAGTCCACTATCACTCGTGTGATTACGATAGCGCTAAATAATGAAGCGGCAATACCGGCCATCAGTGTAACGGCAAAACCTTTTATAGGGCCTACACCAAAACTATAGAGTATGACAGCCACAAAGAAGGTGGTTACATTGGCATCAATAATTGCACTCATCGCGTTAGCGTAGCCGGCTTCAATAGAGGCTTTCATGGTTTTTCCGCTTCGTTGTTCTTCACGGATTCGATCGAATATCAACACGTTTGCATCAACCGCCATACCAATAGTTAACACAATACCTGCAATTCCGGGAAGGGTTAGTGTAGCTTTGAATGCGGCTAAAATTCCAAGTATGAAAATGATATTAAGTAACAAAGCCAGATCGGCAATTCCACCTCCGGTCTGGTAATACACAATCATAAAAATAGCTACAATGCCTAATCCAAAGAGAATTGAATTTAGGCCGGCTTTAATTGAAGCTTCACCTAAGGTTGCCCCAACAGTTCGTTCTTCTAAAATTTCGAGCGGAGCCGGTAAGGCACCAGAAAGCAGGATGTTTACCAAATCCTCGGCTTCTTCAACCCCATCCAATCCGGTGATGGAGGAGCGCCCGTTGGAAATTTTAGTAACTACATTGGGATAAGAAAAAACATAGTTGTCAAGAACAATAGCTACAGGTTTGCCAATATTGGCTCCTGTTATACGGCCCCATTTTCTGGCGCCTTCACTATTCATACTCATCGAAACTTCAGGGATATTTGTGGCGGGATCAAACTGGATACTTGCGGCTTCAATAACATCACCGGTAAGTTCTATTTGAGTACGTACTCCTATTAACTGGTATAAGTCAACACCACCTTGTCCCGCTACAGGATTCGCGCTCCACATAACCATAGTATTTCGAGGCATCATTCGCTGTACTTGTTCAGTTTCAAGCAGGTCCATAACCAGCGAGGTATCTCGTGGTGTGGCATATCCTAATATATATGGACTTTGACCGGGCGAAAGAACATCAATCAGTGGATTTGAATCCTGCGCATTTCCGGTAGTATCATCTTCATTGGCACTTTGCTCATAATAGTCGAATAGCTGGTCTTGAAAAGAGGAGAATTCATCAGCATCTGCCGCTAAGCGGAATTCTAACCTGGCTGTTCCTTTTAAGAGATTTCGAACACGCTCTTTGTCTTCCACACCCGGAAGTTCAACTACAACACGATTATTACCCTGTTTCAGAATGGATGGTTCAGTAACACCGTAACGGTCAACACGGGTACGAATAATCTCAATCGCACGGTTCAAGGCTGATGTTCGCTGCGTTTTAAGAAATTCCAGGATCTCTTCATTTGTTGAACGGCGCGTGATATCCATCGCATCATTCCTGTAATAGCGACTTAAACGCGCGTTGGGATCCCTGGCTTCAAATTCATCGCCCATTTCATCAATAAAATCACTACCATT
>JBBDNN010000057.1:0-20448 GCA_040877545.1 Balneolaceae bacterium | reverse complement strand
GGAAAGTGGCACTATATCCTCCGAAATGGGTGGCACTATATGACCGAAATAGCCAATCATCAGGCTTTTCTAAAACATTTGTTAAAGTATTAAACCCTTTATTCACATTATTATCATTTGATTTTTGATTTTCAGGATTAAATAAAATTGAACACAATAGTAATAACCCAATAATGCTTTCTTCTTTTTGAGATTTAATTAAGAAAAACAGGCCGTTTTTGAAATTCTGATTCTTAGATAATTGTATTGCTCCCTTTTTATTTAAATCAAAGGTCAGTACCAGAATCATCTTTAAAGCAGCTTCAATTTGATCGGGTCGGGCACTTGTACTAACCTGAATTTTGTCTTGAATTTGATTTACTAAGTTCCCCCAGTTCCAGTCTTTAGCTTTTATCAAATTTTCAGATTGAATCAATAAATATAGTGATGCTCCTAAGTCATCGGGTAATTTCTCTGAATTAAGTAGATTAGTATAACCAGTTACGAATTGCTCTTCTCCATATTTTGGTACAAGATTTTTGGAAATCTCTATTTTTTCGTCAGCATTTAATAGATTGACATAAGTTAAAAATTCAATGTATTCTTTTGGACCACCAGGAATTGTTAAGTTTTCTTGCAATAACGTAACTTTTCCTTGTTTACAAAGTGCTTCAAGGATTGGGCGGGTTAATGAAAACCAACTTTTAATGGTTTCATTTTCTTCTTTGAGTTCCGTATTAGAAAACATTTCTAAGATTGAAACAATCCATTCTACAGGATAACCAGTTTTCTCCCATATTGTTACGATCCCTTTTCCAAGGCTTTCATTAAAGGGTTTTATGGATTCTAACTTTTTAAAAGCACTGGCTATATGATTGAAATAATCTGAGAATTTATGTGGGCTATTTTTCTCAATTTCATCTAAACATATAGCGCTATTCCCTAAAGATTGAGGTATTCCCTCTTTTTTTATGGTAAAAAATTCTTGCCACATTACATCTTTAAAACCTTCAACTTCAATATAATCTGATAAGTTTTTAGAATTACCTGACCGTAAAGATGAAGCAATTTGGTTGCCAAATAATACTTGGTTTGCCTTGTCTAAATCACAATTAAAATGAATTGCAGCAAGTTTTTGATTAACATCATCCACATTCAATAATGATTGTAGTGCATCATCCATTAATGTCCCATCTTTAAGACTAGCTACAATTTCTTCTCTCTTGTAAGTAGTACTTAATTCATAATAAGCTAATACTGGAAGCTCAATTTCACCTTTCCAAATTCTATTAAGAGCTCCAATAGCATTTATAAATTGTTTAATGTCTCTTGGAGTTGGGGAATTATTATTAATACCTTTTATTTGATAGAGCGTAGTTATATCATTAAAAATATTTTCCTTAGTATTTGGAAAAGCTTTTTCTAACTGTATTTTGAAAAAACTCTTCCATTCAGATAAAATTGGTTTTGGCACATTGAATTTAATTTGAAATGTTTTATCAATAAAAGCCTTTACGTACTCTTCAGAACTTTTATTCACGCCTTTTGAATCACTTACATGATTTAAACCACCCCACAATTGTCCTAAAGCTTTAAAGTCAAATGGAGCTATCAACCAAAAACGATTCTTCCAATTCCAATCTTTAGTTTCGTTGTCAAAAAAAGTACGAAGAGTTGTCCACGCATTAATAGATGCATCAGTTGTTAACCGATCTATGTTGTCAATGACGATTATCAACCGTCTATTTTCTTTCTCTAATACTTCACTTGTAATTGTATTAAATACATTCTGAAATTCTATAGTAGTTGGATCTGGTGACTTTAAACTAGTGGTTTTTACTTTTTCCCTTGATTTTTTACTAAAAAAATTGAATATACTCTTTCTATGATAAGGTGGTCGGTTTTTCGTCCAAAAAATTTTAAAACCCGTTTTATCAATATTTAATCTACGACGGATTTGATTTCTCTTATTTGGGGTGTATGGACGCCAACAAATATATACCCCAATAATATAGATTAAAGGCAAGGCCATCAAACTCATACCAAGCCAAAATATATAGTCTGGGCTATTGTCCATCAGGCCTGCTCTGAGTACACCGAAGCCAATTGGCACTAATAACAATAGTATTGCAAACCACCCGCCAAGTGATGTTAGAAAAGGTTCCGTTGTTGTCTGTATGTCTTCCCTATTTTTTGAAACTATTTCCAGTTCCTCTTGCCATTCGGTTTTACCAGCCCATTTGATTTCACCTCTTCTTATAAACCTTATATACTCTTCTATAAATGCTCGTCTAAGTGAATTACCCTGATGCTCCCAAGCATCGAATACAAAAATTTCAGTTTTTATTTTGGTTTTGCTTTGATGAAATATTCTCTTTAAGAATTCAATGATAGTCGATTTTCCACTTCCATAACTTCCTGACAGTGCAATTGCACCTCCTCCTCTTTTTTCTTGATTAATTAAATCAAAAATAGATTGAGCAATTCTTTCATGCCCACCAAAGGCATCATTTTCAGGGGTATCATCATAAAGAAGTTTAGTTTCAGATTTAGATTGTTTTCTTACCATAGCTATTTATTTAATTAAGCATTCTCGTTATCCCCCACACCCACCTTCTCCATCTCCCTCACAATCTCCATCGTCTTAACACTTACGGTCGTAACTTTTTGGAGGAGTTTGATTACTTCTTTTTTGTAATCGGCGAATTTGTAGGTGTTGAATTTTTCGCGGATGGTTTTGTCGCGGGGTTTCTTTTCTTTGTACTGATCCAGAATCCACTCGAGGGCGCTGCGATTGCCTAATTTGTACTCCCAGGCGATAGCCGGGATTCCTGAAAGTTGAGTATTCTCGTCTAGCTGAATGGTGCCCGCTGCTTTATCCGCTTTTAGTTTGGCTTTGGGTTTTGAGCTTATTACTGTTTCGTTCAATGCCAGTTTAAATGGCGCAGCATCTTCATAATTGATGTGCAGCCCCATGAGCTCCTCGCCCCATACTTTCCATTGGTGGAAATCTTCATAGAAAGGAATGCGTGGAAATTCTCGCTTTAAATTTAACTCATATTTTTTCCGGTAAGCAGGATCATGAAGAACTCCATAGGTATAATGAAAAATATCTTTCTTGGAAATAGATGCATCTTCATAATGAGTTTGAAACTGCTCTAATCCCCAATCGGTGACGTTTTCCTGCCGATTGCCATTTTCATCATAACAGTACATGGGAATATTTTGACAGCCAGCGGGAAGTGCATTTAGATCAATAATAGTTTCTAATGCTAAAGCATGAAATTCTTTTGGAGATGATAATCCGGGAATTGATATAATCTTTTGCCTGTCCTCTGCATTGTAAATATCAAACCATTGATAGGTCATTCCATTGAAATGTCTGTCGAAATAGAACCACTTTGATACAAAAGGCCTGTACTGACCTTTAATCATTGATTCTTGGGAGAAATTTTTTTCAATCTTTCGATCAAGATATTTCTGAAGCTCTCGATCCCACTTAATCAGCATTTTATCTTTAAAATCTGGCTTCTTTAACGTTTTTTGATAGATTGAAATCATGAAATTAACTCTCTCTTTAAGACTTTTTTTATTAAAGTCGTATACCCATTCATCTCTTTGCGTTGCTACACCACGGGAATACATTTTAAAAATGCTTTCCTCACTTTTTCCGGCTTTTACCTCTTTATCTATTAAGGGAATTAAATCATTGAAATCATTATCTGATAAATTAATCCAATTATAGTTTTTTGATGGGTTGATAACCTCAAATGAAATATCCTTAAGATTTTTATGTTTCAGCCACTCAAGTTTCCTCTCCTTTAGCCAATTATCTTCAATTTCCCCGTTATAATAAATCTGGCATTTGCCTTCTGCTCGCTCCTCTTTTCGAATTAGAAACATAATAGCCACTCCGGTTTGTATGCCAAATACATTATGTGTGGTTCCGGCTATTTTAGGATTGGCGCGGACATCACTTTTGGTATCTATGATGTAGCAGTAATCAAAATCACGTTCTATACATTTTCGAAAACCATTAAAAGCTCGTCCATCAATAAAACTACGGTTGGTAATAAAAGTGATCATTCCATTTTGATCTAGTCGATCCATCGCCCAACGATAAAAACGCGTGTACATATCATACACTACAATTTGGTTCTGCGCTGTTCCTTCTTTTATAAAGGTGTTTTTAATTCTGCTATCTATAGCATTATATGCCCTGTTTGAGTTTTGGAA
Source organism: Balneolaceae bacterium (assembly GCA_040877545.1). Lineage (GTDB taxonomy): Bacteria > Bacteroidota > Rhodothermia > Balneolales > Balneolaceae > Gracilimonas. The sequence goes on along the minus strand of JBBDNN010000057.1, from coordinate 16,233 downwards.
ATTGTAGTTTGCCTGTTTGGCATTATAAGGTGGATTCCCAATCACCACAGAAATTCTCTGTTGATTTTGCCGCTTTATTCGCTCCGCATTTTCACTGCTCATCCCAAACATGGAAATTTGTGGAGCTTGGTCTGATTTCATCCTGTCCCAGGTTAAAGAAGCGGTATTGTCCAGCGTATCCACAAAACAAATATTTGGAAATTCTTTGTACTGCCCGGTTTTCTGTTTGTAGGTGAATTCAATATTCAGGTTGGCCACGTAATAGGGCAGAATGGCTACTTCATTGGCATGAATTTCATGCTCGTATTTATACTCAAGGTATTGGTAGGGAATGTGTTCTATAATATCGGTAATGAAAGTTCCGGTGCCCGTTGCGGGATCGAGAATATGAACATTTTGATGATGCAGGCTGCGCCCAAAATGTTTATCGAGTAAATAATCGGTACTGCGAATCATGAAATCCACAATCTCATTCGGCGTATAAACCACGCCCAGCCGGTCGGCACCTTTGGGATTATATACTTTGTAGAAATTCTCATAAACCACCTTCAGAAACCGCTGTTTCTCGTGGTGATCCGCAACCTGGGAAGCGTGCGCGTTCAACGTTCGGTAATAATGACCCAACTCCCCCAGTTGATTTTGCCGGGTAGCACGATTCATAAAAGTATTTACCAGACCTTCCAATTCCCTGGCAATATTATTTTCATGATGAAAATCAGTTTCATCAAAAACAGCTTTAAACAGATCTTCTGTGAGAATATGCTGGACTATCATTTCCCGGATATCTTCCAGGGCAATCTCAGGATTGATCTCCTGTTTACACATTTCCCAAAACTTATCCCGCTCCGCCTGAAAAGTTTTATTTGTTTGATGTTGCTCTTCAATTAATTCGCGAAGCGTTTCAACGATTGTGGGAATGTCTTCTTTAAATTTTTCAAGAGCATCTTCAAACCGTTCTATATAAGCGGGTTTATAATTGATGAACATGAGCAGGATTTTTTCCAGCTCATCCATCTCATGCATATTTACCCGCATTACCTCTACCTCGTTTTGAATAAGGACCGCTGTTTGGCTATCCTGAAAAATGATATTTGTTGGGGGATAATGATTCTTGTGGAGCTTGGTATGAATTTCGTCATCAAGTGAATCGTCGGTGTCTTTACTTTCAGCGAGTCCTTTTTGAATTCTGAGCTCATTCATCAAAATTCCATCCGGGCGGATATATTTGCCAATCTTATTTTTGATGGTTACTTCCGTGGCATACACATAATGCTTGGTGCCGGCCATTTGTAACAACAACATATCAAATGGCTGTTTTATAGCCATTTCATTACTAATACCCGTTCTTTTTAAAGAGTGAAGCTGATTGTAATACTGCCTGATTAATTCTTTAGACATGAAATTGTTTTTGTACCTAAATGCGCAGATGAATTGGAAGATGATAATTCATCCTTACCGATATAGCAACCACCATGATTCTCTTAGCCCGATTCATTCAAGCCACGATTATCTGCATTATCTATGTAATCGGAGATGGAGAACAAAAATGAAAATTTCAACCAGTCTCAAAATCCTGAAAATCTGGTTCAAATCCTCATCACAGTCATCACCACAATCACATAAATCACAGTTTAAATTGTGCCGTTGATTTATCATTTGCGGCAACCCTGCGGTGGTTTTCTGCCCAAGCTTCATACAACGAAATTAATAAATAGCTTCCATCACCCGTTCAACCAGGTTGTCACACTTATTAAAGCCAAATTCAAAAAGATCTTCGCTTTTGTTTTGCTGGTATAGTTCTTCCTTGATCATGGTTTTTGCCCTGTGAATTCGCACCTTTACATTAGACTCTGATAAATCCATACTATCCGCTATTTCCTTGATGCTCAAGCCTTCAATTTCCCGCATTATGTAAACGCTTCTGTATTTTGAACTAAGTTGGTCTATTGCTTGCTCAAGGATTTGGATAGCTTCTTTTCTCATCATTCTTCTTTCGGGGTTTACCGGCATAGAGTCAGGTATTTTGTTGAGCTTGTAAAAATTCTGCTCATGATCGGCATTTTTGAACCTGGATTCCCTTTCCTGAACTTTAATTTTGGTGAGTGCTTCATTGATTCCTATGCGGATCAGCCACGTAGAAAATTTCGCTTCATGCTTAAATTGATACAATTTTTCGTAGGCTTTCAGATAGGTTTCCTGCATCAGGTCCTGAACTTCTTCTTCATTTTTTAAATAGCCCCGAAGTACCCTGTACAAAGTTTGATTATGGCGCCGCATTAATATCTCATAAAGCTCCTTTTCTCCGGAAAGCACACGCTTCACAACATCTGAATCAGAGATCTTATAATTCCTGTAATCGTTTATTCTGGCAATGTTCATGTTCTTTTTGATGGTTAGATACTGTTCCGGTAAAAAAGTTACAAGCTTTGTAACCAATGTAAATAAAAGTCATCTAATCCTTTAAACTAACATCATAACCTTCAAAATCAACAAACCAATGAACGCAAATAATAATATAACCGAATTGCTAAAGTACATTTATGGAGTGGTTCCAATTGTAGCCGGCCTTGACAAATTCACCAATATTCTGACGGACTGGAGTGTGTATCTTTCTGAGGGCGTAATTAGTTTACTTCCTTTTGAAGCAGCAACTTTTATGATGATTGTTGGGGTGATCGAAATTGTTGCCGGCATCCTTGTATTTATTCGTCCAAAGGAAGGAGCCTATGTTGTTATGGCCTGGCTGATAGCTATTGCCTTAACTCTAATTCTAAGCTGGCATTATGTTGACGTAGCTGTCCGGGACCTGGTAATGGCCGCTGGAGCTTATGTATTAGCACAGCTTTATGAGTCAAAAGAAAATGTTAGTCAGACCGAACCAGCAGGTTCTTTGGCATAGAAAATAATATTTTCAACCGCTATTTATCGGTGCTAAAGCAGCAAATTCTCAATAGCTGCCACCATCTTTTAAGCGAGGCCATCCACTCACCAAGGTAAGGTCTCGCTATAGAGAGGGTTTTTGCTATGTTAAAAAGCAATCATTCTCCTTACCCCACAACATATCCGTTTCATTCTAAAATTCGTGGTGTGGATTCCCGATCTTAGGAAAATACTTTTGCATTATGATTTTAAAAACCTGTTTCAATCTCACCATCATTCTGCTATTTTGGTGAATAAATAGTTAGCAACCATTTGATCAGTACTGTGTGACTTTAGACCTTTTTGAACCTTCTGCCATTACCCAAAAAGAGCGGGTGAATTCTGCCATGGGCGAACTGCCACCACACCAGCCGGGGGTTTATACCATGTATGATAAACGCGATCAGGTTTTGTATGTGGGAAAAGCCAAAAATCTCCAGAGCCGGGTTACATCCTATCGCTACTCAAAATCCAAAAAAACACAGCGGATGATTGCACATGTAGAGAATATCCGCTGTGAGATTTGTAACAGCGAAACAGATGCTATTCTGTTAGAGAACCTGCTTATCCGTTCATTACGGCCGCCATTCAATCACGCCAATAAAAGGCCTGAAACCTATTATTATATTTCTACTGCCCGAAGTGGTAATAAACGAGAGTTTCGTTTGTCGATGCGGGTGCTGGATGATTATCCCAATATATACGGCTGTTTTAAAGGTCATTTGAAAACCCGAAAGGGAATGGGAGCTATGTTGAAGTTATTGTATGTGTTAGATAAACCTATCCGCAGCGCTCATTATTTGCCCAGCCAATTACTCAATCGCATCACACCGCAAAAATTTAACATATCCTTAGATAATCAAACTGGTGTATTGGTGGATCAATTTTTAAAAGGCTCGTCTGATTTGTTAGTGGATATCCTGGAAGAGATGATTTTGACAATAACCTTTAGCGATCGTTTTACCGAAAACTATTTTGATCAGGAGTTAGAAATGCTTCGAATGTTTTTTGTACTTGGACCGCAGCGAAATTACCGTATCCAAAAAGAACTGGAGCTGGATTCGCCTGTTATTAATCAGGATGAAATTGATGACTTACAGAGTTTGATGAAAAGGTAGATTTTTAGAACCTTGCCCTTGGGTTAAATTTCCAAAGTTAAATCCAGATAGTTATCAGGCCTGTCCTCGCATTAACTTTGGAAAAGTTGCCAGGAAATAACTACTTCAGGAATAATCGGCTTCCACTTTCTTTTGTTCTTTCTTCAGAGGTAAACGTACAGTAAAGACGCTGCCTTTTCCAGTTTCAGATTCTACAGAAATACTACCGCCGTGCATATTCACTACATCTTTGCAGATCAGTAATCCGAAACCGGTACTTTGCTCCTGGTTCGTTCCTGGACGGGTGGGCCGGTTTTCCGGATCAAATAACTGTGGCTTTATCTCATCCGGGATGCCTATTCCCTGATCTATTACAGAAACTTCCACTTCGTTTTCAAATTCCTCTATATCTATACAAACACTGTCTTCTTCATTGGAATAATTGATGGCATTGGCAATCAGGTTTCGAAAAACGATGGAAAGCATGTTCTCATCAGCATGAACTTTTATTGAAGGGGAATCAAAATGAATCTGTATTTTTTTGCGGCTGGCTTTGGTCTGATTAATCTCAATGCTTTTTTGAATACATTTCTCCAGGTTAAACTCTTTAAAAGATGGTTTGAATGCACCTATCTGCATAAGAGCCCAGTTAAGAAGATTTCCCAGAAGTTGGTTGGTAGAGCGTGCGGTATTGGCTATCATTTTCAAATTTTCCTGGATAGAGTCAGTTTCAGAGGGTTTTCCTACATCATTTTGAAGGGTTTCAGCCATTATAAAAATGCTTTCGAGCGTACCCCGAAGATCATGAGCGAGAACTGAAAATAGCTTGTCTTTGGTATGAATAAGTTTTTGAAGCTTCTTTTTATCTGAAATTTCATGAAGAACCCGGCGCACCGCAAAAGGAAGACGGTTAAGATTATTCTTCATCAGGACCTCGTTAGCACCATGCTCGAGGATTTTTACTTCCTGTTCTTGGTCTATAAAACCTGACAAAAGTATGAAAGGAAGCATCGGGTCACTTTTCTTTGTCAGCTTTAAAGCATCCATACCTGTAAAACCGGACATTTTATAATCTGAAATTACCAGATCAAATTCCTGGTTTTCCAACTGTTTCTGCATTTCCCGTTTTTCATCCACAATATAATAGTGTAGATCCAATCCATTTTTACGGAGCAGATGTATGAGTAAATCAGCGTCCTCCTTTGAGTCTTCAGCTATAAGTATGTTCAGCGTTTTATCTGACATTCCGATTTTTATTAAAATCCGCTTGAGTGATTGAAATCACACTTATTTAATAAATCTATCCAGGTGAATTATATATCTCATTTAAAGGGAAATAAAAAATTAGAAATTTTTGCTAATAACCCTTACCTGTCCTGATTTGGTTTCCTTTTGTAAGGCAAAAATTTATTTACGGGCATATTTGTACGAAATTGTTACAGAGGTCATAACAGAGTAATGAAGGAGTTGTTTGTTACAAGATTGCTGAAAATAAAACTTACTTCTTAAAGAGCACAATTAATATCATATTTTAACACTTTAGGAATTCCGCAGATATTTGTAAGAAATTGATTTACTTACTAGCGTTTTAAACAGGAGGTTGATTTAAAATCAACCAATACAACCCTAAGTCTGACACAGCTTTTAAAAAGTCCTTAAATTCCACCGGTTTCACGATGTAGCTATTTGCGCCTAAATTATAGCATTTTTTTATGTCGGGATCTTCTCTTGATGAAGTAAGAATGACAATAGGAATTTTCTGTGTGCGGCTGTCAGCTTTAATTTTTCTCAACACTTCGATCCCATCTACTTTAGGCATTTTTAAATCGAGCAGGATTACCTTGGGGATCTGTTTGACTTCTCTATCAGAATACTCTCCCTCACAAAAAATATAATCAAGAGCCTCAACACCATCTCTGAGATGCAAAAGGGTATTTATGATATTATTTTTTTTCAAAGCGCGGATAGTAAGCTCTGCGTCGTTCATATTATCTTCTATGAGAAGAATTTCTACTTCCTTTGATGCACTCATTTGTTCCTTCTTTTAGGTTAACCGATAGTAAAATAAAATTCTGTTCCTTTACCAGGTTCAGATTTCGCCCAGATTTCACCGCTGTGGCGCAAAATAATTCGCTGAACAATGGCAAGCCCAACTCCTGTTCCTTCAAAGTCTTCATCACGGTGCAGGCGCTGGAATACTCCAAATAATTTATCATAGTAGGCCATATCGAAACCGGCGCCGTTATCTTTCACAAAAAAAGCTTTTCCTTTTTTAGTGTCTGTATGGCCAATTTCAATAATAGGTTTTTCTTCTTTTGAGCTGTATTTAATTGCATTAGAAATCAAATTCTGAAACACCAGGCTCAGCATCATGTAATCGGCTTTAACTTCACCCATTGGTAGAACGATTATTTCTGCATCGTGATGATGCACCTGCTCGAATTCTTTAATCACACTCACTACCAATTCATTTAGCGGCACAAGTGTTTTTTGCAGATCAGTTTTACCAATTCTTGTATAAGAAAGTAAATTATCGATGAGTGTTCCCATTTTTTTAGCATTCTGCATAATCTGGGCAAGAATTCGCTGACCTTCTTTGTCTAATTCGGAATAATAATCTTCAAGCAGAATTTGAGAGTAGCCATGTACAGCCCGTAATGGCGCTCTTAAATCGTGACTGACTGAATAGGTAAAAGATTCCAGTTCTTTGTTGGTAGCTTGTAACTGGCTGGCTTTCTTTTCATGTTGCTCTCTATAGTGATTAATTTCATCTGCCATAGCATTCAAACCAGCTCCAATGGCATCTAATTCGTCACCTTTTTCGCTAACAGGAGCACTTTCGGAAAAATCCAATACTGTAAATTTCAACAAAATTTCTATGAGAGCTTTTTTTCGTTCATCATCTCCTCGCTGAATTTCTGTTTGAGCGTGCAGTTCTTCACCAAGTGAATTTAAGCCGGCGATGATAGCGTCAATTTCATCCCCTTTAGTAGAAACTTTTCCTCTTTCTTCATAGTCTGAGGCTATAAATTTCAAAATCTGGTTAAGAATACCTTCTATGCGCTTATCTTTCATAAAATGAAAATTCTTTGGGGTGAAGAAGGCCCAACAGCTTTATAGATACTGCTGAAGCCATTTCTTTGCTTCTTTTTCACTATTAAAAAACCTGGTAGGGTAAGGCTGTGTTTTAATAGTAAAAAATAAATTAGCCACCATTTTACCTAAAGCCGATTCAGAAATCATTGCAATAGCTTTGACAATTTTGGGAAATTCTTCTGCTGCATAATCTCGTATATCACGAGGTGTTTCCGGAGAGTTGGTAACATCTATAAGCAGGCATACCTTTTCATCACCCAACTCTTTGCGTACCAATTCCTTAAAAGTCTCCAGCATTTCTTTTGTTTCCTCCAACGACCGATCACCTTTTTTTGAAATAGCATAAACGATTCCGTCTTGAAACCACATCCTGGATGTCGGCCATTCAATTATTTCTGAGTCTGGGGGAGGTGTGAGCATAATATTTTTTTAATTAGCTTAAATAATTGAATCAGCTTTATTACATACTTAAAGATTCCTTCAAAAATTGGGAAGAAAAAAGCAGAGTAATAAGAGCTGCCTGTTAATACCGAATGCCTGTTAATACCGAATGTATGGGAAAATTCAAAATCGGTGGTTAAAATAATACGAATGAACCACAGGAGCAATTCCCTATTATTAAAATAATAATAAATAAAAAAAGGCCGCCTTAAAGCAGCCTTTTAACAAAGAATAAGCATTATTTAATATTATACCCCATCGTTGGTTTTTCGACTCCGGAGGCATTTATAATGTTATTATTCAGGCTTACCTCACTTGCATTTTCTCCTTGGAGGAATAATCTGCCATCTATTTGCGAGCCAGCATTCATAATAATGCCACCACCTGATAATACAGTTCCGGACATACGTGATTCCTCTCCAAGCGATACATCAGAGTCAGAAACCCAGTATATGTTTTCTGGCTGTGCATTTCCGGTTAGTTGAATTTCACTTCCAGGGCCGGTGGTTAAAGATGAGCTGCGAACTATAAAAACAGCGTTCTCATTTCCCTCAGCATCTAAAGTAAGTAAGCCATTATTAGATAATTCAGCAGCATCGGCTTCGTAAAGACCCGGAGTTAGTGTTTGCCCGCTAAGATCACCTGAAAGTGTGGTTGCTGTTCCTCGGGTCTCAACCCAGGAGTTATCATAGGCGGCGATAAGATCCTCTTCAGCCTGTAACAAAATATCGGGAGTTGTTCCCAGGTAATCGGCGGCATAAATATTTCCGTTTACTCCACTGGTCGTCGCAAATTCACCGGTGGTATCTGGGGTTAATTGGAAACCGGAAATATCATTTGAGGTACCTGGGCTGATGCCGATGTCTCCGTTAATTTCCGATTCTCCTGAATGGGAAATCCCGGTACGCGAAATAATTGCAAATCCTGAGGTTGATCCGAGATCCAGGGGTTCTTGTAATGCTACACCGGTGGTGTCAGTACCGGTGGTATCTGTGCCTGTAGTGTCATTCATACTTGCACTGGTGGTAAAGCTCCACTCGTAATCATCTTCCAAAGAGACATTTGCCTCACTCTCGGCTTCTGTGGTAATTGTGGCTACATATTCTGTATCTGTATTTAGCTCGGTATTTGCTGTGAATGTAGCCGTTCTTTCGGTAAGAGTGACTACACCGGTAATTGCTGAACCATTCTCAGTTAACATAAATGAGCTGTCATTAAGAGAGGCTGCATTCATATCTTCAGAAAAAGTAGCAGATACAGTTGTATTTACAGGTACATCTTCTGCATTATCCTCCGGCTGTGTTGAGAGAACTACCGGGGCGTCAGTATCTCCTACACCTCCGGGGCTATCATCATCACAGCCTATCATAAACATCCCGATTAAGAGGATTGTACACATGGAAAAGCTCCAAAAGCGTTTCCATTTATCAGCGGGTTTTTGTTGATTTATTGTATTCATGGTTTTTATAATTATTTGTTAGTGTGATTAAAAGCCAATGAGGTCGGCATTCACTGTTTATTTTGATCTTCTTTTTAAAATCTTATTCCTCATTCATCAAAAACGATAGCCTAGCGACACCCCGAATCCGGTATTTTTCAGTGAAGACTCATCATTTGGTAAATCTTCCCGTTCGGGGTTGATATCTGTAAGGCCCAATTGCGCATTTAGCTGTAGAGAAATTCTATTGGCAAATTCATATCCTACTATGAAATTAGCCCCGGCATCCCACAGCCTAAAATAGACCACATCCTCACTAGGATCAGAGGCATCTACTGCACTTTGAAATATTATATCACGATTCTCTGTTGTTCCGCCGCTTTCCACTTCCGCCTCGCCATCCACTCCCATGGCCACGTATGGGCCAAAGCCTACTATCAGGTTACCATTCCCCAGTATGGGTTTATATAAAAGATTAATGGGGAGTTCTATATAGGAGGTTCTAATTGTCATAGTACTGGTTTCGGTTCCCCCAATAATGGGCTGCTCTCTTTCAGCACCTTTGGTGGTATAGAGAAGACCTGGTTTCAGGTAAAAGTTAGGAGCCAAAGGCAACTCCACCGTCATCCCTACATTAAAAGCGGGTATCAGTGAATTATTGGCGTCACTTCCATCCTCATCGTTCCCGGTAATATTTTGCATGTCGAAACCCACACGAATACCCATAGAGGTTCCTTCACCATTTGCCCATACTTGTTGGCTCAATGCAGGTGAGGATAGCAAAAGCAAGACGCTTGTTATGGTTAGTATCTTACGCAGCATTATATGTTGTTTTAGGATTAATGTTGAAATCATTGATAGCTTTATGAGCCATTATTTTCACCCTTTCTTTCTGCCACGGATATCATTTCTTCATTAGCGGTGATTAAAAATTCCACCCGGCGGTTTTGCTTTCTTCCGTTTTCCGTTTCATTAGAATATTTTGGCTCTTGTTCACCAAAGCCGATAAGAGTTAATCGCAGACCTTCAATACCATTTTCGGCAAGATTATTAGCGACAGCAATAGCCCGGCGTTCAGACAAATCTTGATTATTACCGGATTCACCCTGATTGTCTGTATGCCCCTGAATGGAAACGTCTGTATCGGGATTATTACGTAGAATATCAGCTAACCTGGTGAGATTGGTTTTTGCAGAATCGGATAGCTCGGTACTGTCGAAGGTGAAAAGCATCTCGTTACTAAATTCAACTACAATACCTTCTCCCATTCTTTCAACGGTGGCTCCTTCAAGCTCTTCTTCCATCTCCGCCGCCTGTTGGTTCATTTTTTGGCCTATAACCACTCCGGCGGCTCCGCCTACGGTTGCACCGATAATGGCACCCAAAGCTGTATTGTTAGAGGGCTCTTCAATTACGGCTCCAACAGCAGCTCCACCATCCTTCCCGATAATCATCCCCTCCTGAGATTTGCATCCTAATATTAATATGCTGGCAATTAAGCCGGCAAAAAGCAGTTTTATCCTAATCATAGATTTCTTTTGCTTTTTCTCTCTTTCTCTTTTTAAAAAGTAATTATAATCTCCCGCCCTTATATTGTAGAACTCGCAAAATATTTTATAGGATTTACACTTTAAAGGGATGGGTATCATAGTAATCTGTGAAGAAAAATTATTGATAGCCAAAAAATAGTTCGTGAATTCCCGGGGCACTAAATGAGGAAAAAGGAAAGGAGGGGACGGCGATTAATTTCGCAGATTTATAAAATAGGCTTTTAAAGGAGGGCTAATTACAATAGGAAAATACAGGTGGTTTTAGGGAAGGCCTTCAACTCACAATTAAGATAAAAGCCAATCAGGAGCAGATTGGCTTTTTCTATAATTTATTTTGCTGTGTTGTTGTTTTCAGCTTCTTTGGCTAAAGCCATAACAGCATCTGTATACATTTGGCTTGGATTGTATCGATAGACAGCTTTTTCAATACTTCCGGTTATCTCCAGAAAATGAGCAAGATAATTTGCCACTGAGTATATATTATTATCCATATCGGCAAGATTATCGCCTACAAACCATCTGTTCAATGAATAGGGGATAAATTGGGCATATGACATAGCACCGGCATAACTGGATTTTAACTCAAAAACATCCAGGTTATTTCTTTCGGTGAAAAGGAGAAGTTCTTCAAGTTGAGATTGTGCGAATTCAGCCCGGTATTCTTCAGAGTACATAGAAACATAGGCGTTAAAGGGATTGTATTTTCCTACAACTTTACCATAGCTCGACTCAACTCCAATAATTGCGGAAATCACATGTCGGGAAATGCCATATTTTTCTTCAGCCTCATCCAAAGCCGCAGAATTCGCACTCATAAACTCATAAATCCGGTCCTTTTTGTTGTCGAATCCTAACACGGTCTTATAATTTTCGAAGCTACCCGCTTTATACTCTGCCGCGTTTATAAACCGCTTGCTAATTCCGTCATAAAGTTTAAACCTGGGATCATTCAGAAAATCTTTAATATCTACTCCTTTGCTGTCGAAATAATCTACAAGTGAATCCAGGTTTTCAGGGTAAGTTTTTACCGGAGAAGACTCTCCTGCATTATGAACTGTTGGGCCATCCTGAAGGCTTTCCTGCTGAGAGAAAGCATCGGCCGGCGCAAATACAAGGGTTAAAAATATTATAGTAAGGGTGGCGCTTGTAAGATATTGAGATATTCTATCCATTCTAACAACTATTAATGGGTCTAAATTTTTATTAGTGAACTGAGCAATAGAAAAGCAAAGGTGCTGCTAAAAACTCTTGAATCATACAACGCTCTTTGACCTATTTTTATTGGCAGATTGTACGATATTTTAAAAAAATGGTGTAATCATTTCTGCCTCAAAGATATTTGAAAAAAAGTTTAGGTACAAAAAATAGAATAAATGTTTGCAGCTCTTAGAATACTTTGTGTCTCAAATAGTTAAAGCAGGCAATAGCAGCTAAAACCCAAGCCTGTTTACTGATAGCAACAAATTACCAGGGTTGCTGAGAGTATGTAACATTTATTTTCACCTTAAAATTCAGAATGCTGCAATATGCTTGTAAACTTTGCAACTCGTATTTAAAATTTTGTAATACAAAAATATCTAAAGATGACAACCTTTTTAAAGAAGCTGAAAAAGTGTTTAACCCTCAAGATTTACGATTATGCAAACCAACAAAGAACTTGTCAAAACTACGAACGACCTCATTCAAATAAACCGGGATCGCATACAGGGATTTAAAACAGCCCAGGAAGATATTAAAGAAATAGATATTGACCTTCATGCGCTGTTTGGCCAAAAAATCGGCCAAAGCGAAGATTTTATTCGTGAACTGGAGCCTGTTATAACTAAATATGGCGGCGAATTGGAGACAGATTCTTCCGCAACAGGAAAGCTCCATCGTACATGGCTGGATTTTAAAGCCAAACTTACGGGAAAAGACCGTGAGGCTATCTTAAATTCCTGTGCTTTTGGTGAAAAAGCAGCTATTGATGAATATGAAGATGCAATGGAATCTTCTGCTGAAATTCCTTCTGATATACGTCAATTGATGATGGATCAAAAAGAAAAGATTCAATCATCGTTAGATTCTATTGAGAAATATTCTGAAGTACACGAAAGTGTAAAATAAGAAAAAATTGCTTGCTGCTGATTAAACTTAATGATGGAAGGCTTCTATTCTGAAGCCTTCTTTTTTAAATAGTAGCCTATTGAGTAGGTGAAAATTGTGTAAGGCTTCCTAAAAATAATGTAACGGGAATTAACCTTCCTTAAACTAATATATATACAAATAATAGAGGCCTGTCAGCTGAAGCCGATTATTTCTGATGATATAACTGCGCATAAGAAAGAATAAATTTGATTTTTTAATGGAAAAAGTATGCCAACAACAATAACTGAGAAAAAGGGAACAGAATTAATTCAGTTAAATGATGAGATAGAAAGTTTTTTCTCTAACCATATTATTGCCCAGCTTTTTGTAGATGCAGATTTCATCCTGAGAAAATTTACCTCCAGGGCACAACAACAGTTTGACCTTCTTGATGAACACCTCGGAGAAGAGTTGGAGAAGGTTATTAAAAATATCGGGTATCAAGATTTAGATGAAAAAATCCAGCATGTTTTAGATGAAAAAAAAGAGATGGAGCTGGAAATAGAAGCAAAAGGTAAAAAATGGTATCAATTAAATATTTCGCCTTACGCCAGTAGCAAGCAGGAAGAAATAAAGGGAGTAATTTTAACCTTTATTGATATCACTGAAAGGATTGAATACCTGCAAGAACTTGAAAGGCTAAATGAAGAACACGAAAGTTTTATCTATTCAATTTCAAATGATCTAAGAGAACCTTTGCTGAACGTGGTACTGCATATCCAGGATTTGGAAGATGTCCATAATGAGATGACTAAAAAAATGTTCGGTACTATGAAAAAGATCAATAGTGCAGTAAATGATATGTCGGATTTTATTCTGGAAATCACCGACTTTCTTAGAAATGGGGAGGGCAGTGAAGAAGAGCCACAAGTAAATATTGAGGAAATACTCGAAGATATTAAGCTGATTCTGAGAAAGAAACTTATGGAAACCGGCACAAAAATTACCACAGAACTTAATGCTGCTGAAATTAATTTTGCCCGCAAAAAAATTAGAAGCATTTTATACACATTAATCTGTAATGCTGTGAAATACAAAGCTCCCGATCGAAGCCCGAGGATTTTTATTAAAACAGAAGCGGCAGAGGATCAAATACATATTACCGTGCAGGATAATGGAATAGGCATTAGTAAAGATGAACAAGAGGCTCTTTTTAAAAAGCCCAAAAAATATCCTGCTGAAAATAAAAGCCTGGGAATTGGTTTACATCTGGTTAAAAAAATGATAAATGATGCCGGAGGAAAAATTGAAGTAATGAGTACTCCCGGGAAAGGGTCCACCTTTTATGTGTACTTAAAAAGAAATAGTTATACCAGAAAAGAGCCTATTGAAAAGAACTAAATGGGCGAATCACCGTTATTTGCCACTGTAGTTAATCAGCAGTGCCTGTTTTTTGTGGTTCCGGCTCAGGTTTTGGCTCAGGCTCAGGAGAGGGAAAAGATACCGGCAGCTTCTGCCTTCCATTTATAATATTACTTGCAGGAGTTTTATTTTTATAAGCAAGAACATCTTCGATCAGTTGTTTTACATTATTAGCTTGCAGTACCACAATATCACCGGGAGTTGCTATTTTGAGGGCCTTTTTCATCGCTTCACGATCATCAATAATTACCTCAATTTGCTTTTCGTCGCAACCACCTTTCAGCAAGCCTTTTTTTACCAAAGCAGCTGTTTCACCAACTTTTCTGTGTTTGGGATGTGTATCGGTAACAATTGTGTGATCATAAAATTCTGCAATTACTTCTCCAAACTCTATAATATCTTCAGACCGTCGATTACCTGTTCCATCGGCGGTTCGAATTTTTCTGCCTGTTGAAATTTTTGGAAGCATTTCGCCGGTGGCTTTGATGGATTCCACATTATGACCATAATCTATCATCACTTTAAAGCCATTCATTTCAATGAGGTTTACCCGGCCGGGCGACTGCTCAATCGATGGGTTGAAACTTATGATACCAGCCCGGATTTCTTCTTCACTCAAACCCAGTGTATAACCAGCCGCGACTGCGGCCAGTACATTTTCAATATTGAATATAGCCGCGCCTTTCAAGGTTATCGGGATATCATCTACATCAGCAATAATCTGTAAGGAATTATTAACCTCGATAACCACAGATCCTTTATAGATGGTTACAACCGGGTTTCCCTCCCGGTGATGTTGCCGAAGGATAGGATTTTCATGCTTCAGTGAAAACAGGATAACAGTTCCCCTTGCTTTATCTTTCAAGGTTAATACCAACTCATCATCAGCATTTAATACTGCATAACCGGAAGGTTTTAACGCCTCAACAATTGTTCCTTTTAGCCGGGCCATGGCTTTAATAGTATTGATGCCTCCCTCGCCTAAATGATCATTGCTGATGTTGGTTACAACCGCTACATCACTTTGTTTATAACCCAATCCTCGTCTCAAAATTCCACCCCGGGCTACTTCCAGAACTGCATAATCGATGGAAGAATCTTGCAGTACGGTTTTTGCACCTTCCGGGCCGCTGTAATCTCCTTCCAAAATCATTTCCCCGTTAATTACCAGGCCATCGGTTGAAGTCATTCCAACCTGATTTCCTCGCTGGCTGAGCGTATGAGTTATAAGTCTGGCAGTGGTAGTTTTTCCATTGGTGCCGGTAATAGCAATTATCGGGATGGTTGTATTTGTTCCTTCCGGGAAGAGCATATCAATAACTGCTCCGCCCACATTTCTGGGTTTACCTGATGAGGGGCTTGTATGCATCCGAAAACCGGGAGCGGCATTCACTTCAATAATTCCGCCGTTTTTATGGGAAAGAGGAATTCGGTGATCGGTTATAATCATATCAATGCCAATAATATTCAAGCCTATGATTTTAGCCGCTCTTTCCGCAACAGCTTTTGTTGCTGGATGAATTTCATCAGTTACATCAATAGCTATCCCGCCCGCGCTTAAATTTGCGGCCGATTTGATGTGCAATTTTTCACCTGCCGGTAATACACTCTTCAGGCTGTATTGCTTTTGAGTTAACAGCCTTTTTGTAATGTCATCGATTTTAATTTGGGTAAGATTCTTTTCGTGGCCAATGCCTCTTTCCGGATCTGCGTTTACCTGGTCGATTAGCTGCTTTATAGTTGAAATGCCATCGCCGGTAACTGAGGCTGGATCTCTTTTAGCGGCTGCAACTAACTTGCCATCTATCACCAGTAACCGATAATCAGAACCTTTTAGATATTCCTCCACAAGCACAGTGTCCATAATCTTTTGAGCCTCATTGAATGCAGCTTCCAACTCATCCGGATTTTTAATATTCGCCGTAATTCCCCGTCCGTGATTTCCTGTGAGAGGTTTAATGGTGACGGGATATCCAATGGATTCAGCTGTTTTCAGGGCTTCTCTAAAAGTATATGCCGTAAAGCCTTTGGGGACCGGAATGCCCATATTTGAAAGTAAATTTTTTGTTACTGCTTTATCTGCGGCTATATCCAGGCCTATTGACGAAGTATTATCAACCATGGTCGCCTGTATTCTTCTTTGTTTTTTACCGTAGCCTAACTGCAACAAGCTATGATTGTTCAAACTAAAAAAAGGTATTCC
>JBBDNN010000056.1:0-20929 GCA_040877545.1 Balneolaceae bacterium | reverse complement strand
GGCGGCAGATATCAGCTCAAAAGAACCTGCTTTTACATTTTCAGAGATAAAGCCTGAACTACTTAAATCTATTTTAGCCTCTTCAACAGAGGTTAAACTTGCTCCACTGATCACATTTACCCTCACTTCCATGACCGCACTAGCCTGTCCGTAAACCTGATAAAATGAAGAAACTGCCACAAAAAATAAAACTGTTACTGCTGCTTTCAAAGATACCCTAATTGTTATTACCTCTCCTTTATTCAACCTGCTTTAATAATATTAATATTTTCTAATATTAGAAAATTTTAATCTTTGAAAACTGCAATTCTAATATTCCTTTGGAGCAGATAAAAACGGAGAAGAAGCTTCGTTTAAGGGGTACCAGAGCGTATTTATTTTCTAAATTTGAAAAGCATCTCCCAAGAAGGAATTATTAAGGACGGCGGATAATTTTTAGGTATAAGCTTGAGCGTGGAAGCGGGTAAAGAAAAAGCCTCCTGAATGGGAGGCTTTTTGAAAATCAATAAAAATAAATCGTGATTAGAATTTAAAAAACCTTTTGAGCTTTAGTTTTTTTGCCTTCTTTTGAATCTTATTCAATGCATCTTCATTAAGTCCATAATCAGCGGGATCCAAGTCAATTTCGCTCAGCGACTGTGCCGGATCCAACACACCCAAATGCTTCAGAAAGGTATACAGGTTTGAGCGCAGATAATTATTCCTGTTTTTATCAAGCTTGTGGAGAATACTAACCCAAAGGTCAGGTTTAACCGAGCATTCTATGCCAAGGCCAATAGCGTCTGAATCATCTTTACTATTCAGGCATATTTCGAATTGTAATTCCAGGTTTTCAGGCATGGGTTCTGGCCGGAGTAGTTTCGGGCCCTGATTTCCATTATATCCACGAGGGAAAAAACTTTTCCATAGCTCACCGGTAGTTGGATCGTGATAATAGACTTCAAATGTGTTCATATTTTTGCGAATAGGAACCATGCCCTTTATTCGCTCAAGCTGTCTCTTGTTATTGATTATATACATAGGCTGCAAATATAATTGTAATAGGGTAGATATGTACCTGTAATACTATTAAAAGTTCCTGATTCGGTATTTGTTACAAGAAAAGCCGGTTTTTGTGAAGCCGGCTTTAAAAAGAAGAGAAAAATATCAATCCACAGGCGCCTTTTCCTGTTCAATTTGCCGCGCCGGTGCATTCTTCACATATGTGTTTAGCCATTCACTTTGTTCCCATAACATGTGGAGCACTGATTCACGAGCTGCATAGCCATGGCTTTCATTTGGCAACATAACCAAACGGGCAGTACCGCCTAAACCACTTACAGCCTGATACATCCGTTCACTTTGCATAGGAAAAGTGCCGGAGTTGTTATCGGCCTCTCCGTGAACAAACAGAATAGGTTCGTCTACTTTTTCAGCATGCATAAAGGGCGACATAGAGAAATAAATTTCAGGAGCTTCCCAAAATGTTCGGGGCTCTGCCTGAAACCCAAAAGGCGTTAACGTGCGGTTATAGGCACCGCTTCTGGCAATACCTGCACGGAAAATATTAGAGTGAGCAAGCAGATTTGCGGTCATAAAAGCGCCATAACTGTGCCCGCCTATACTCATTCGGTTGGGATCAGAAACACCACGCTTATTCAGTTCGTCAACTATTGCCTGGCCGCTGGAAACTAATTGCTCTACAAAAGTATTATTAGGCTGTGCATCACCTTCACCTACAATAGGCATGGCAGCACCTTCAACAACCGCATATCCTTCCGTTAACATAAAATGAGGTCCCCAGTAACTGATGTTTGCAAAACGATAGGGAGAATCTGTGACCTGGCTGGCAGCTTCCGCACTTTTAAATTCTCGCGGATAAGCCCAAACCAGGGTGGGAAGATTTCCGTCTCTATCTTTATCGTAGCCCGCAGGCAGGTATAGTGTGGCAGAAAGTTGAACGCCGTCGCTTCTTTTATAGGTGATCAATTCTTTAGTTACATCTTTAAGTTCGGGCGTGGGATGTTCAAAGGTGGTGAGCTGATTCAAATCTCCATCCTGTAAATTCCGGAGATAATAATTGGGTTGCTCAGTGACGGATTCGCGGCGGGTAATCAACTCATCATCCTCTAAAATGGAAACCACCCTTTCGTAATAAGGAGCTTCTGACCTCCAGCGTATTTCATTTTCTTTAGTGTTCAAATCAAAAGCAGAAAGAAAAGGGCGATTACCTTCTTCAGATGCTCCCTGGCCCGTCATGAGGATTTTACTGCCATTTTCAATGGTGTGTAAAACACGCGTGCCGTAACTGGTTCTCTTGTATTCAGGTGAACCGGGATCGTTGTAGCGGTCTTCAGTGCTGCGGTCAATAATAAGTTCAGGCTCATTTCCAGGAGTATCAGGCGTAATTTTCCAGGTTCTGTAATTTCGGGTGCTTCGCCAGTATTCGTTTACCAGTGCAAAGCCATCTTCGCTCCAGGCAACACCGGCATAGCGATAACCAAGATCGATTAATGACTCAGGCTCATCCTCAAAGGGCGCTTTATGCATGAAAAGCCGATCACGAAATTCCTTTTCGATTTTATCATCGCCGCCATCAAGGGCTTCAACCCAAACGAGAGTAGCAGCTTTATCGGCTCGCCAGTTTACCGAACGTGGTCCTTCAAACGTTGAGGAAAAGCCTATGGGTATTTCATCTGCCAGTGGAAGATCGGCCACCTCAAAAACCTCTTTTCCGGCACGATCTGTTACTGATATTTTATTGGGAAAACGGTATACCGGCACACGGTATGAATAAGGCCTGTGAAGTTTTTGGGTGAGGATATAATTTCCATCGGGTGAGAAATCTACAGAACGATAAATGGCAGGATCTCCAATCTTATTTAACTTCCCCTTTAGGTCAACCTCCACCAATTGGGAAGTGAAATAATAGTCAAAAAGCTGCTCATCATATTCATTCTGAAGAAGATCCTGGTAGGTACGGGCGGGACGTGCAGTTCCGATACTTTGCTCAATAACAGGTCCTGAAGGTACTATATTTTCTTTTGGAATCTCCTTTCGGTTAGCGGGAACGGTTTGAACGAGTAATGTTTGGCTGCCCCTGGCCCATTCATAGGGCGAGCCGAAAGTATCATTAACCGGCACGTTGGTTAATTTTCGTGCTTTGGCATCAGAAACGTCAGTTATCCAAAGTTCGATGCTTGTTTCAGTAGTGATCAAAAAAGAAATATGAGTTCCATCG
This sequence comes from Balneolaceae bacterium, assembly GCA_040877545.1. GTDB lineage: Bacteria > Bacteroidota > Rhodothermia > Balneolales > Balneolaceae > Gracilimonas. The sequence goes on along the minus strand of JBBDNN010000056.1, from coordinate 17,709 downwards.
GGTGACCAGTTTATATCAGAAATGCGTGGGTTTTGTGGAAGGCCACTTAGCTCACGGTCATCACCCGTAGCCAAATCACGAATGGTAATTCCGGAAAGAGAACGCGAGCGGGAGGGTCCGTTGGTTCTTGGGTTGATGCGAACTCCCGCAAGCCGAAGTTCAGGCTGAGAGACCTCTTCGATAGAAGGAAGTGCGGGACGGTTGAGCAACAACATAAAATCTTTATCTGGGGAAATAGAAACCGAGGGAGTTCGTGCGCCATCCACCAGGTTAGTAATGGCTTGTGAAGGCTCTTTGTACTCAGTTTGAGCGGCCAAAAATGGGGCTGTGAATACCGTGAGTAATAGCGTTAAGGAAAGAACATAAAATTTCATAAGTCATATTTTTATTAAAAACCGGGATGGAAAGTAAGTTACTGTTGTTGCTTTAAGCAAGAGCGGAAAGATAATATATGATCCTGATGATAGCTCCATTAAATGAAAATTTGAAATGCTCAAATTCAAGGGGATCGATTCAGTGTTTGCAAAACTGATGAAAAGTTTTTAATTCAGCTGCAATTACTAATTATAAAAGCGTGATAAGATGAAGTGTCTTTCATGCAATAAAAACCTCACCTTAATTTAAAAAGCTGAAAACACGTTAAATGAACTAAGAAATGTCTTTAACTGAAACGGTGAATCCAGTCTTTTATCAATTATGGTAACCGGAATGAATAATAATTCAACTACAGAGCCCAATCTCTATAAACCGGCACCTTATATGACATTGGAAAACCCGGAATGGGTGAAAAACGCAGTTATATATGAAATCAACACCCGGCAATTTACTGAAGAGGGGACTTTCAGGGAGGCAGAAAAACACCTGCCAAGGCTTAAAGAGCTTGGGATAGACATTATTTGGTTGATGCCCATCCAGGAAATAGGAGAGAAAAATAGAAAAGGCAGATTGGGCAGCCCATATTCAGTCAAGGACTATTACAGTGTAAATCCGGAGTTTGGGACCCTGGATGATGTCAAACATTTTATCTCTTCAGCTCATGATTTTGGGATGTTTGTAATTCTGGACTGGGTGGCAAATCATACCGCATGGGATAATGTGCTGGTGGAAGAACATCCCGAATGGTACGCTCGTGATTGGAAAGGAGATTTCCGCCCTACTCCCTGGTGGGATTGGTCGGATATTATCGATCTGAATTATGAAAAGGAAGGCCTCAGAAAATATATGACCGATGCTATGAAATATTGGATTTCAGAAGTTGACTTTGATGGCTTCCGCGCTGATGTAGCAGGTTTTGTCCCTGTAGATTTTTGGGATAATGTGCGCCGCGAGCTGGAAGAAATTAAACCGGTTTTTATGCTTGCCGAATGGGAATCGAGAGATTTACATGCCAAGGCATTTGACATGACATACGCCTGGAGCTGGTGGGATGCTGTTTATGATATTGCCCATGGACGCGCAGATGTGAATAGCTTGTTTAAATATTATTCCTGGAATGAAAGCGCCTTTCCCAAAAACAGTATTCGTATGACTTTTGTAACTAACCATGATAGGAATGCATGGGATGGAACCATGTTTGATTTTTTTGGTGATGCCTTACATGCTGCTATTGTCCTTTCGGTGGTGGGTGATGGAATGCCGCTTATTTATAACGGGCAGGAAGCGGGAAATAACAGACGTCTCGCCTTCTTTGAAAAAGATCCAATTGAGTGGAAAGAACATCCTGTGGGTGATTTATACAAGAAACTGTTTTCCCTGAAAAAAGAACATACAGCTCTCTGGAACGGCAAATGGGGCGCTACGATGATCAAAATCCCAAATAACTCGGATAATAACGTACTCAGTTTCGTTCGCCAAAATGAGACAGATAAAGTTTTTGCAGTACTGAATTTTTCAGACACTACTCAGGAAATCGTTTTCAGTGAAAGTTTGCCTCATGGCAGCTATTCGGAATTTTTCTCGGACGAGGGAGTTGTTCTGGATTCTTCCACCCACCTGAAAATAGAGCCCTGGGGATATCGGGTTTTTATACAAGATTAAAATAGGTAGTGTTTGTAACTGACTTTCAAAACATTCTGAACGCTGAAATCCTATCCGGTTGTTTGTATAAAAACAATCACAAAAAACCCAGGCAAGATGATGAATTTAATAGGCATTGAGAGCGACGATACAGTGGGAATTAAAATAGATGGGAAAATCCGGGATGAGGATTTTGAGGCTGTTACTTCCCTGCTCGAAGAAAAGATAGAGAAACACTCTAAAGTAAATGTGTATGTGGAACTGGAATCATTAGGTGCAATGTCTCCTCAAACAGTTTTAAAAGACCTGAAATTTGTGGCCAAATATAAGAACCAAATAAATAAGGAGGCTATAGTAACCGAGAAAGATTGGGTTGAAAAACTAACTTCCGCTGCAGATAAGGTTTTTAATGATATTGACATGCAAACCTTCAGTTTCGATGAAAAAGATCAGGCAAAAAACTGGGTTCAGAATTAATGTATTTGTGTTTCTTCTGGCGCAGCTATCTCCCACAGATTTATAGTTTAACTTACCCTCCTGATAAGAAGAAGGTGAATTCATGACAAGCAGAACATTCAAGCATAAGCAAAGCATCTTTTTAAATTTAATCCTCCTGATAATTCCCTGCCTGTTTCTGAGTTGCGATACTACCGGAACCGATGATCCGGATGTGGTTGGGGAGTATGAATTTGATTTTCGGGAATCTGATCATGACTGGGAGCCTTTCTTTACTGATTATAATGTTGGCCGGGGAGACGACATGGAGTTAACCGCCGATTACCGGACTTTACCTGAACCACTGGATGCCGAAGGCAGCGGTCATTTTTTAAGCGCAGTCAATCACAGTGACGATGTGAAAATGTTATTACGAAAGGAGGTGGAAGGATTAGAACCTAATACGAATTATCATGTTCAGTTTAGTGTGCAATTTGCTACCAATGTACCCTCGGGGTGTGCAGGGATTGGTGGCGCGCCCGGCGAGTCAGTGATGATAATAGCAGATGCAAGTGAAATAATGCCCGAGCCTTTTATTGAAGAAGAGAATGAAGATTATTACCGGTTAAATGTACAGCATAGAGGCGGGCCGCAGAGCTGGTATCAAAATGCAATTATGGGGGATATTGCCAACAGCCAGGAATGTGAAGATGACCCCGAATATGAATTTAAAGAATTGAACTCTGAAGAGGATCATGACCAGGTTACTACTGATGAAGAAGGACGAGTATGGCTGTTAATTGGTACCCGGTCCGGTTTTGAAGGACAAACTGATCTTTACTTTACCTATTTTAGTGCAGATTTTCGGGAGTTGGAAAGCCCGGAACCTGAGGATGAAGATTAATACTTTTTCATTACTAAAAATCTAAACCATGTTTGATCAATACCAGGAACGATTTCAGTACAGGCTCCGTGAAAGGCAAGTAGTAAATGTTTTGCTGACATTGGCTACAGGAATTCTCACTCTAATTTTCCCAAATTTTCTATACCTGATTGCGGGTGTTTATTTAGTGGCCCTGGGAGTATTATTCATTGTAGTCAAAATTCCCGCAACCTTATCGGCCATTCCAATCTTGACGGGTTTGTTAATATTTATTTTTCCGGAATTGATTCCAATTACCTTTGCCGCTTTTCTAATCTTTTTTGGTTTGATAATGCTGCTCATATTTGGCCTTACAGTTATGGGTATTATTACACTGATAATTGCTGCATTAATTATCATGAACCCCGATTATGTGGCTTATCTTATTGCTTTCTTCCTGCTCCTGTATGCTATAACAAATCTCATTCAATTCTATCGAGATTGGCAGGACCGCAACAATACTCAGGATGACGGGCCTGTCAGTATTCAGTGAAAATTTTTGTGGATCGTGGCTTATATTATCAAGGGCTCAGGGATCCAGAATAAAATATTTCTTTTTATCTGCCTTTCCTTTATTGTAAAGTGAAAATTAAAATCTCAGTCGCAGTACGATGAAGGTTCAAGGCAATACCTCTCAGACAAAATTTCAGGAACAGGTAAAAAGGCAATCAATCCTTTTTAACTACATTACAAATTTAGACGAACAAGCTCTTTCTTTAGCTCAGTTACTTCAAAAAGCATCTGATATTATCTCCATCGAATGGCTAAATGGCAACTCCATTTCAGTGCTGATTGAATTTAATAAGCAGGTTTTTAAATCAGCTAATTTCAAAAGAACCTCCCGCCATACTACATCCGGGATATTAGTAAGAAAAGGGAAAAAATTATCAGTACGAATTTTCAGCCTGGAAGAGCATTCTTTTACAGAGGCCGAGCAACAGTTGGTTGATGTGATTGCCAATAATCTATCCGCAAAGATAAACCGGAAATTGGCTCAACAAGATCTACAGGAAAACCAGGAGCTGCTAGATAAAGCCTATAAATTGGCGCGTATCGGGACCTGGGAGTACGACATGATCAACGAAAAACTGCATTGGTCGGCAGTAACAAAAGAGGTTCATGGGTTTGATGAAGATTACGAGCCGGATGTGGAAAGCACTGTCAATTTATTTAAAGAAGGTTATCATCGCGACTCGTTTGCTAAAGCCGCCAATAATGCCATCGAGTTTGAAATACCTTTTGATGTGGAACTTAAGATTATTAGTGGTAAAGGAGATGAGCGCTGGATCAGGGCTACCGGAGAACCAGAATACAAAGATGGGGTTTGTATCCGGTTTTATGGAATCAGCCAGAATGTTACGTTACGCAGGCAAGCTGAAGAAGAAGTTGAATTAAATGACCGGCGTTTTAAGGCCTTGGTACAGCATGGAATGGATATGATCGCCATTTTAGATAACGAAGCGAATTATAAATTTGTAAGCCCCACTTCTTTAAATGTACTGGGATTTCCGCCGGATTATTTTTCTGATAAAAATGCATTTGATTTAATTCATGAAGATGATAAACCCAGGATCTTTAAGCAGTTTTCAAACCTGGGAAAAAATGAAACTACCCAGCTAAAACCTTTTCGTTTTGCACATTCGGCTGGCGACTGGAGGTGGCTGGAATCAACCATTACAAATTTAACAGACGATCCGGCTGTTCAAGGCTTTGTGGTGAACTCACGCGATGTAACCGCACGCCAAATAAAGCAGGAGCAGATAATAGATTCTCTCAAAGAGAAAGAAACCCTGCTTGCTGAAATCCATCACAGGGTTAAAAACAACCTGTCGGTTCTTACAGGTCTGCTCCAGCTGCAAGCCAATAAGGAAAGTAATGATGAGGTATTAGAGCGCTTGCTGGATAGCGTTGCCCGCATTCATACCATGGCGAGTATACACGAGCAGCTGTATCAGACCAAAAATTTCTCCAGCATCGAATTTGCCGATCGCATTCAGTTATTGGCAATTGACATTCAGAAAACATTTCAGCTAAAGAATGATGTAGAACTGAATTTTCAATGCGAACCCATCGAATTATCTCTGAATAAAGCTCTGCCCTGTTCTTTGATTGTCAATGAAGTCCTTACAAATATTTTCAAACACGCTTTTAAAGGAAGAGATAAAGGAAAAATTACCATTGAAATAAAAAAGACGGAAGAGGCCAACCGTGCCAACCTGACGATCTCCGACAATGGCAACGGACTTCCAGATGATTTTGACCCCAATTCCAGCAACTCTCTGGGACTGACACTGATACACATGCTTGCCCAGCAATTACCGGCAGAATATACTTTTGAGTCAGATAAAAACGGCACGTCATTTAGCCTCCTGCTCAATGTAGATTAACTCATTTCAATTTATAGCTGGAAAATACCGGCCCCAAGGGTCAAACAGAAATAACCCCGGGTCAGAAAACTTTGTTTTCGCAACCCGGGGATTATGAAATGAAAAGAAAAAGCCCAAGGCGAGAGATTTAAAAAGGATAAGATGGTTTTCGCCGGGTTGGGGATGAGACAGCCCCAGCGCTTTTAAAAAAAAGAGCGAGATTTGCGAAAAACCGATCGGCGACTAACGACCGGAGATTTTTATGCGCTTTAGATGGTAATTTCACCCTAACGAATAGTAAAGGAAGATCTATATTATGGCAGATTTTCTCTTGTTGGTTAACGACCCCGGCGGGGTCAAACAGAAATAACCCCGGGTCAGAAAACTTTGTTTTCGCAACCCGGGATTATGAAATGAAAAGAAAAAACCCAAGGCGGGTAATTTAAAAAGGGTAAGATGGTTTTCGCCGGGTTGGGGATGAGGCAGCCCAGCGCTTTTAAAAAAGAGCGAGATTTGCGAAAAACCGATCGGCGACTAACGACTGGAGATTTTTATGCGCTTTAGAGGGTAATTTCACCCCAACGAATAGTAAAGGAAGATTTCCCCAAAGGGATGGCTTCGCCAGAAATGCGCCCCCTCGAACCCAGCCAAAAAAAACCCAATTACAGCAAAGCCATAATTGGGTTTGAAATATTTGTCGGGGCGACAAGATTTCCCCAAAGGGATGGCTTCGCCAGAACTTGATCCCCCTCGAACTCAGCCAATAAAAAACCCAATTACAGCAAAAGCCATAATTGGGTTTGAAATGTTTGTCGGGGCGACAAGATTTGAACTTGCGACCCCTCGACCCCCAGCCGAGTGCTCTACCGGACTGAGCCACGCCCCGAACAAAGCACAAAGATACGCATCATAAAGTGCAAAACTCAATGGGTAATTCGGACATTTCTATGGAAGCCGGAGCTTTGGAAAGAGGGTAACGGGCAGCTGCCGCTTGTGGGCTGGTGGTACTAGCGCTAAGGTTAGAACAACGACTGCTGATTCACCTTCGGATCTTTTGGTGGATAAAATACACCAATAATTACAAATGGATTATTCATTCGACGGCGATGATATTGAAGTGTGGTTCCAAGGAATAGATGGATATCGCTTTTTTCAGTGAAGGTATCAAAGTATTTTTCTCTGACTTTTTGAAGAGCTATTTCTTCATTTCCATCTGCACGCTTTAAGCAATTCCAGTACAACGCTCCTATTTCCCAATCCTCGATCATCATTCTGGAAGGTTTGCCGTTTTCGTCTTCCAGATTGTAATAGAATTTGAATGGCAGCTTTTGAACAATATCCTTGTCTCCTTTTCCCCCGTGCTCATCAAACAAATCATGTTGTTGAAGGTTTTTCTGTAAGCCCTCACTCCACTCCCTTTCTTCTTCAACTTCAAAGCCGGTTATTTTTGAGGGTTTGAAAGTTGCTAAAGATAGATTCTTTGGATCTTTGGAGTCCTCGATTAATGTTGTCATAGATGTATAAACCTTTGGCCCTTGCTCCAATACCAATTGTTTTCTTTTTCTCCATTCTTTAGAAGTATCCACCGTTTCAATGATTTTCACATCTTCCAGGCTGGTATCAGATGGAGAATAACTTTCGGGGCGAAAATCTTTGTTGGCTTTATTAAGGGTGATATCCACCCATTGGTATTTTTTGTATTGACCTTCAGTTTTGAGAAATCGAAATGGAACCGGATAGATCCTGATCCATTCTCCCTCATCGGTAATACCAGCCGTACAGACCAATTCATCGTACGACCTGGATGGCAGCGGATAGGCTTTTACGGTGATTAATACTCTCTTTCTATCATGTTCCCGAAATGTACTCATTGTAACCCCTGATTTTATTTAGTTAAATGTGTTCTATAGGCACCCCGTGTGTGGCATGAAGGTGATCAGATATCTTGTGACGATGACAGCTTGTATGCTCTTTTTCAAAACAAGTAATCGCCACCCGTTCATACTCATCGTATAGTTCTTTTAGTTGAATTAACCGACTATTTCTTTTGGGAAGTATTTCTTGCTCATATTCTTTGAACAAGTGCTCATAATCCTTAGAAGTATTCAGGTTTTGACGTTTATTTGATTCGATACCCAATTCTGGAATGTGCATGAATGTTATACCCATTTTTTGGCACATGTTTTTTAGCTGACTCTTGGAAAAGCCATATTTCATACTCATGGAATTTTTCCGCACATCTACCAGCACGTTCACCCTTTTACTGTACAAGCGATTCATGTATTCTTCCGCTGAAATCCCTTCGTACCCTATAGTGTATAATTTTTTACTCTGATTTTGTGGGCAGGACAGTTCCACTCGTTTCAATTCATCCGCTGTTAACAGTTTATCGGCTATCTCACTACGGGTGGCATAAAATGGAAACTCCCGATAGGTATATTTCACCAGTTCTTCGGTAGAAATATCTCTGAACTGTTTCCACAAGTCATCCAGGATCTTTTGATCGGTTTTGTTAAGCTTGCTAAGATAACTTTGATCTGCAGAAAACATCCATTGCTTAACATCTTTAAGCTGACCGTATTTAATCATCGTGTTTTTGTCGGCCCGGGCTTGAAAAGAAAACGCCCCATATTTATACGGCACAAACTCATAAGCCGGCTTCCGCTGCCGGCGGGTAAACAATAGCAACAGCTTCTGAAAATGCGTAGGCTTCAGCTCTCCGCCAAACCGTTCAAGCAATGCCAGTATAATTTTTCTGCGGTAGTACATAGGTATTTTAAAATCAAAAATTAACTCTGATAATGAGTTAAAGATACCAAATATAAACTGGATTTAAGTCCACAATTATTAGTTCGGTGGCGTTCTCTTTGGAGTCGGTGAAGGTCAAAAGTGGACGATTGTGCAAGTGTGGAGTTGGTTTGCTGCATACTGGAACCGGGAGGTTCAGACCAGGCGTTACGAACTGGAAATAAATGATGAATCATTTTCAATCTTCAGGGAAAACTTTCTTCCTTCTCTTTTCCATCTCGGCAGCAATTACACGACCGTCTTCATCCTGTTTTTTAAGTTCCTCAATGATGTTGTGGTAGCTTTCAGCATCTCTGTCCTGACTTAATTTAAATACCGTATCCATTTCGCTCACTTCAATTTCAAAAGCCACGATAGCCTTCATTACCTTTTGTTTAAATTCGGAAGGAAGATTGTCAAAAATAGTTGGGGACTGTTGATTATAGTTTTCAAAATGAAGAGTTGTTTTTCGAAGTACCTCTTCTAATCCAGTGTCATCCAGAAAGCTGATAATGCCTTTTGCATGTACACTCATATAGTTCCAGGTTGAAGCCAGGTTAGGATTACTATACCAGGTAGCGCTTACATAGGTGTGACTTCCTGTGAAAACCACCAGAACATTTTCATTCTGCAAGAAAGCTTTATGATGATCGGTGTTTCTCATGATGTGCCCGCTCAATATTTTCCGGCCATCCTTTTCTTCAATAAAAACCGGAACCTGTGTAGCAACAGGTTTATTTTCCGAATCGCACCCGGTTAAAAAAGCAAATGGATGCTGATCAATAAATTCTTTAATTACCTGTTCATCTTGCTCTTTGTAGTATGGAAGATCATACATAAGATTTCGTTTTCATGGTTCTGATTAATTTTTGTTGGCTACAATATTTCAGAGATGTTCCAAAAAAAATTCCTGTGCCAACAATATAACCGGCGCGGAGATTATGGGTTAATAAACGGCTAAAAATTTTAAACAAGCAACTCTTCCGAAGGAATTCCAAGTACTCAACAAGGGGTAGCTACCCCTTGTTGAGTACTTGGAGGAGAGACACTTTGTGAGGGGTTAATAAAAACCAACCACAGAAAAACCTCCGCCCGGCGGGTGAATATGGCTGGCTGGTGTTCGGAAGTTGGGCAATCTGACTTAATAAAGAGAAGCACAAGCGGAAGTTCGCGCTAGGTGGGGGCATCACGGAGCAGAGCTAATTTTAGACAGGGTTCCGCTCGTGACGTAGCTCTGCTGCGTCATGCCTGTGGGAAGCTCTGCTTCCAGTGAATCTGATTTAGCTCATCATTTTTGAACTGTGCCAAAGGCATCACTTTGTGAGATTCGTCCGATTTTTGGATGAATGGATTACACCCAATCTCTATTTTGACCTTGACCTTGAGACCTGTCCAATTGGAATGCGGATGACACATATTGCGCGGATAATCGCAGAATAAATCATCATCTCTCGTGACGCAACTCTGCTACATAACAGATCCTGCACCTAAGCAAGGGGTTGAAACCCCTTGGTCGTGGTACTTACTATTTGACGCTTGAGCTATTTTCACAGCAGTACCAGTTTATTAAAATGAATGCTGAAAACGAGTAATGAAAACAGCAAGGCAATAGTAAGAATTGGGATTTTCTTAAACTCTTTTTTCTTTACATGAAACGGAATAGCCCCGATCATAACAATGCAAAAACCCAGAGCGGCTAACATCGTGAATACCAACAATGAAGGGTACCAAAGGGGAACGATCATTGCTACACAACCTAATAGTTCTGAGGAACCGAGCACACGGATAAAGGTCATTGATTGATTTGGCGACATACTTCCTTGTTGCACTAACTGCACTTTTGTTGAATAGATTTTCATCAGGCCAGGCACCAGAAAAAAGAGCGCTAACAGTACCTGGACAATCCATATATAATTTTCCATGATTTTATGTTTGGTGAAAATTTCTAAGGAAAATTACAGATTGTTAGTATATATTTGAATGCAGTTACATAAAGTATACCAATATCAAACAGTATAGTTATGCATACCTATGAAAATAATACTTGTGCAGAAAACCGGCAGGCCGTACGCGATACGTTGGACGTGATCGGCGGGAAATGGAAAATTCTTATTCTTCTAACACTGAAAGACGGTTCCTTCCGGTTTAACGAGCTTGCCAAAGAGATCGGCATTACCCCGCGGATGCTTTCAAAAGAACTACAGGACCTTGAGATGAATAAGCTGGTGGAACGAAAAGTACTTGATACCAAACCGGTAGGTGTAGAATACTACATCACTGAATACGGGCTTACTTTTCAGGATGTCATTGAAGCCTTACGGGATTGGGGAATGCGCCACCGCAGAAAAATTATGGGAACTTCCTGATCTTACTACCATTTTAGGTGCGTTAGTTATCGGAGGTTGGGCAATCTGACTTAATAAAGAGAAGCACGAGCGGAAGCGGACGCTTGCACTATGTGGGGGATCTCGTTAAGAATTTTTTCAATCATTTCCAACGTTAAGCACGGCTTTTGCCTTTCTCTTGGCACTTTTTAGTACTACAATCATATCATCAATAGCGTTTGTCATATTTAACTTTGCTCTATTTAAAACTGAATAAAAGTTAGGGAATGAGTTTATAATACCTCTAAAAGACTGAACCTCTTGAATGGCATTTTCTATACTGGATAGCATTTTTAAAACTTCCATTTGTGCATTAGTTACCTCTTGTCTATTACCGCCGTCTGCGATGACGATGTTTAATGACTCCACTAATGCATTATTAGCATTACCAAAATATTCCTCAAATTTTACACTAGCAGGCTTAATGTCATTTGCATACTTATCCATATCCTTCGCTACTTTTTTGGTTAAAATCTTTAAAGCTGGTAAGTGTTTCTGAATATCTCTCTGATTTTCAATTGAAAATTTATTCAATTTTTTAGTATGATAATTAAACCTTCCTGCTATCCATTCTGTCTTTTCGGCAATTCCTTGCATCGTTTGATTTGCCAATTCAAGCTGTTCCTGAAAAGTTTCAATATAATCCAACAATCCTAAATCCAGAAATTCTTCCCTATCCTGAGGTTTCTCTTCTCCTTCAAGAACTTGAACATTGCTAGCATCTAACAAAGCCAATGATTTTTTTGTAAGTATTCTCTTAAGATTTTGGTGCAATTCCTTTTGGTCTGAGAATTTACTAGTCAGTATTTCTTTCTCATGAAGTTCTTTTTTGAAATTCTGTACCATTTGCAATTGGTTAACATCAATGTTGTCAATATCTATTTCACCCATATTTTTTTTAAATAAGAATATAATATCTACATCTCCTCCTTTTAAAAATCTATCGTATGCTTCGTGAAATTCTTGCTCAGTCCCAGATTTGTATTGATCAGTTGGAGAACCAAACCTTCTCCATAGTATTCCTAAATAAATATCATAATTGTAGCCAATTTGCTCTTGGATATAATCTTGTACTCCGTTATTAGAAATGCCCGGACTTGCGTCTTTTTCCCAATGAAGGACTTTAATCTCAAAGTTTTTAAACTCACCATATTCAGTATTTATCTCATTAGCTACATCTAGAACTACTTTTCTTTCTTTCATTACATCATCAGGTGAGGACAAGAATATTTGTATGACTTTTTTTGTATCCATTATCTATCTAGTTATAGAACAATTAGAAGTGGTTAATCCTATTTAAGAAATTCACATTCACGGTGCAATTAAGTTTAAGTAGTTTAGAGTTATATCGCACGTATTTGACCTTTTGCCTCACCATCGCGAATGAAAATAATACATTGCACCACATACTTCGATTATTCTATTCTTTTATTAGAAACACTCCTAATAATAAATTTAGAAAACGTCAGCAACAAATTAATAAAAACCATAAAAGAGACACCTGTAATAAACCAAATAACTGCTTTCAAAATTGAACTGATCGATATCTCTTTAGCTCCTAAAATTGCAATTTCCTCATCTAATGTGGGCAGAAATTCATAAAATAAAATCAACATAATTCCGCTAATGAAAATTAGCGTTGACTTTCGAAATAGATAAACAAGCTCATGCAACAATGTTAAAGAGTTATTTTTTGATGATTCTTTTAAATAAAGATTTTTAGAAAAATCTGATGAAGCAATTATAGAAAGTGCTGTAATAGAAAATCCTGTTATAATTGATAAAAACGTGAGTATCGAATCAAAGGCCCCATCATTGTCGAAATTCCAAACAAAAATTAATAGCACAATAGTAGCTATTGATAATATTATTTTTAAATAAATACTAAAGTTTTTCATCTTCTATTTTATCAATCAGTATTTTAAATATTTCATTGGAGCTAAACATTCCATTCTGATCTACATAGGCATGAAAGCCAATCTTTTTTGAAATCATTTTTGTATTAAAAAGAATACCATTATTGTGTTCATCTCTACCTGCAATCATTATTCCTCTAAAATTATTTTTGTTCGAAATGATTGATTTAATTTTATCAATCAGTGTATTACCAACAAATTTATCTTGGTACTTTAAATGTAAAATAGCTTCAACAGCTTCGTATTGATTTATCTCATCTGAAAGAGCTGTAGTAATGGTATTTGTTTTGCTAAACAAATCAGGAGTTGCGGTGATTCTCAATTCATCAATCCGTTTAATACTTTCCAAAAATAATTCTTGATCATAAACATCTTTAATTATGAATTTTGAGTTTTTGAATTTTTTGCTAAAAAAGTTCAAAACTAAATTCTTTTTATTTCCATTGCTAATCCATAAGAATGAAGAATCAAAGTCTATAAGCACATAAAATTCTGTAGGCTCAATTTGATTTAGATTCCTTGGATTAGGTTCAATCTTAGTAGTTTTAACATTTATAACATGAGGATTTCTTGGAAAAATCGAACCATCTGAGACAGATATCTTTAAATAATGATCTTCAAAATCAAGTGAATAAATATGCACATTATCTTCTTCAATTTCAGTTACTTCAGCCTCTGTTAGAATTTCTTTGAAATCCAACAGGCTAAGCTTTTTGTCACTTTTACTTAAAAAATTTCCTGAAAAACTTATTTTGTTTGTGTCATTCATTTTATATCTGTTTTATTAACATAATATCTTAGATGTATTAAAACAAAGGTGCTAAAAAATTTCCAAACTTATATATGCCACAAACTGTCACCCTTCTTCTAAGTCATATTCTGTAAGCTGTATTTACGGTTTCCATATTTAAGTACCCTCCACCACCCTCACCTCCTCCTCACTCAGCCCATACAATTCATAAACCATCCGATCTATTTCTGTGTCGGTTTGGGAGATTTGAGTTTTTAGGGTGTCGGCTTTGGCTTTTTGCTTGTTGAAGTATTCCATCCACTCGGCTTCCTTGTCGAGGCTGAGTTTTACTTTCTTCTTTTTCAGCTCATTCAGGAATTGCTTGAAGCTGAGCTCGTGCCAGTTTTCGAGTTTACGGCTTAGTTTTTCGATGTCGAATTTAGAAAGAATTAGATCATTAAATGAACCTGTTATATTCTCAAGATCATTATTTTTACAAATGACTAAATCTACACGATCATCAAGTTCTCCGTTTAATTCCGGTACAGGTATCTGTCCAAAATATTTCCAAATAAGTTGGCAGCCACCTTGAATTTGAGTGCAGTACTTGGTGATTAACCACCATCCCATTTTAGAATTTAGAACTCCAAGTAAGCCTTTGTCTTCAGTCGGAATTATCCACATTGAATCATTACAATAACGCCCCTCTTCATCATAAATAAAGCAGGGACTGACCTGAAATTTTTGGTACATGATCTTTGGTTTTAGAAACTCTTCCCAATAATCTATTGTGTCTTGAGTCTCAAACCATTTATTGCTTGTCTTCTTTCGGCTCTCCTTTTCCCCTGACTGTTCTAATCTTTTCTTTCCGAAATCGAGAAGGTACTGTTTAATAGATGGATAATCGTTGATATCAATATCTAGAGATGGGAAAGTACAAATAAGGTAATGACTACCACCTGTACCCATCCATTTTTTTATGTCACGTCCCCTTAAAATTGGTTTAATAATTTTGGAAGCGTTTGGATCATTTTTTATGAGTTCATTTTTCTTTTCTTCAGGAATTATGAAAGCCTTTGTTAAACCTGTCAATATTCCTCTATATGAATCATCAGAAATAAAATTTTCTAACTTTTCAAATTCTGATTCTACTTTATTCAATAACTTTTTTTCTAACTTTGAAGAGATAACCCAAGTATCAGAACTAAATTCCTTGGTCAAAAATGTTTCTGAATTAGACTGGACATTTGTATTAAAATCCAGCTCATTTGCCGCAATTAAGACAGCTACTTTAAACTCTTCTTTTGGCTTATCATTTCTTGCTATAAAAATACAGGGATAAGTTGTCGCTCCTTCAAATATTTGGAGATCTCCAAAGTCGATTAATTGTAGTAATTCTTTAGTTAGGAAAAATTCTCGCAATGGTTTTCCATATCCGGCTTGCAGCCATTTATTAGGCATTATATAGGAATAAATTCCTTTAGGTTTTAACAGTTCAAATCCTTTTTCCACGAATATCCCATATAAATCTCCGCGTTTACTAAATGTGTTATATCCCTGTTTTTCTAATGCAGCAGATATTTCTTTAATTTTTTCAAGTTTCACATAAGGCGGATTCCCAATCACCACATCAAAGCCGCCGGTGTATTCGGGGCGGAAGGCGTATTCGTAGCTACAACACATCCCGAAATATCCGAAAGAACCACGATCTGGTTCCTGCGAGGCAAGGGGTGCCTCCGACGAGGCAAGGGGCGGATCTGACGAGGCAAGGGGTTGCAACCCCTTGCCAGTCGTTGGAGGCAGCAACCCTTTGTCTGCTTTTTTCAGCTTTTCATTTTCAGGTAAATTGTGTTTTTCCCTGTTATGATGGATATAGTTAAACACATTATACAGCTCATCTTCATCCTCAATCAGATTTCGATTAAACTTTTGCGCCCATAAATGAAATTTTTCTTCCTTCGGAATTTTTAAATGCTTTTTTAAAATTTGTGCTGATTTCCCTTTTAACTTGCGAACAATATTTGGCAGCTCATCCGGTGCGCATACTAAAATCATATGCACATGATCGGCACAGATGTTATATGCCAGCACATTTAAATCATCCTCAGTAACAATATCCGCAATAGAATTGGTAACGACTACCTCTAGGTCATCATCTAAAACAAATGCATCTCCTTTTTTAACCTTGTAAACCATCATTCTTTGAGAAGTGCGCGAATTGTGTGTTACAAATGTTACATGATATGCCACCTTTTCTTTTGGCCCGAATACAGTCGGAAATTCCTCTTCCCACTTAAACGCTTTTTCGCCGGCTACTTCGGGATCGTCAATCAGGGAGTTTCCGCATTTTATGTGGTTATTCAGCGAGGTAAGTTTGCGGCCTTTTTGGGCGGTGCGCAGCCAGAGGGAGAGTTTGGCGATTTCCACCGACTCCTCGTTTATATCCACACCAAAAAGGTTGTTTTCCAGGATGCTGTTTTCAATATCGGAAATCACCAGAGGCTGATTGAGAATTTTACTCTGCAATTCATCAATGTAGGTATGCTCCTCAATCAAAAACTCCAGCGCCTGATTCAGAAAAGCCCCGCTTCCACAGGCCGGGTCGCAGATGGTGAGATCAAGCAGCCAGTCGCGGTAGGTGTCCAGTTTGGCAATCAGCGGTTTCTTGGTTTGTTTCTGCCGGTTCGGGCGGTAATCTTTGTCCTCAATTTCGAGTTCGGCTTTCTTCTCCTCACACAGTTTGCCCACCGTGTTTTCCACGATGTACTTGGTGATGTATTTGGGCGTATAAAACACTCCGTCTTTTTTGCGGCGGGTTTTGGAGCGGTCTACCTGCTGCCCTTCCAGCTCGGCAGTGATTTCCTCAATCTCGTTCAGCGAATGCTCAAAAATATGCCCGAGTATGTTTACATCCACCTCCGTCTCAAAATCATACTTGCTTAGTTGCAGGCTGTGATTGTAGAGCAGGTCGTCATCAATGGTCAGGTCATTCAGGATTTCATCTTCGGCAAAAAGTCCACCGTTGTAGGCGAAAATCTCATGGTTTTTGCCCGTATAGCCTTCGTTCATATACCCGAAGTACTTTTTAAAGCGCTCGTACAGCGGAACATATTCATCGTATTTATCCCGCAGGTCCATCCACTGCTTTATAATCTGCCGGATGGAATTGGGCGGAAGCAACAGCCGGTCTTCAGCAAAAAAGATGAACAGAAAGCGATCCAGCAGTTTCTGGGTTTTCTTGAAAAGCAGCAGCTTATCGTATTCCGGGTTATGCTTTTTGATGCTATCGAAGATGTCGTTTTTGAATGCTGAGTAATCCTTGTACAGCTTTTTGGTGACGTTCTCTTCTTCGGTGAGGGAAGCGTCTTTGATCTTTTTCGGCAGACCTTTGGCAAAGTTTTCATGGCCCAGGCACAGCCAAAGCACCTTGAATTCATCTTTGGTAATCTGGAAGAGATTGAATTCCAGGAATTCAACGGCATTGTCTATATAAAAACGAAGCTTTTCAAAGTTGGAAGTGATTACATATACAGAGTCAGGCTGTTTATTTTTATAGCCGAAAGCCTGCGTTTCTACTTTACCAAGATCGGTGGTTTCGGTGCCTTTGAGTTCAATGACCGCGCGGATTTTCTCGCCGTCCAGTAAAGCACCGTCGGCCTTTTTTGAATCGGAGAAATTCTTTTGTTCCACCTTCAGGTTAAAATCGGGCGTGGGATTTTTGGTATAGCCCAGCACCTTCACAAATAAATCCTCCAGGAAGCCTTCCTGATATTCCTCTTCCTTGGAGTTGCGGATGTTCTCCTGTATTTCCGGATTGTGGAAATGCAGCTTAAAAATTTTCCAGGCTGCATTTACTTTCCCCTGGTCAGCCGCCGCTAAATATTTGTTTAAAACCGCATTTTGAAATAGAGCCATCTGCTAAATAATAATCCCGAATAAGATTTACCAGAAGTTAGTAAAAACAGATTGATAGTAAAGGGTTATTTATGAAGGGAAGAAGTTGGGCTTTCTGGCTTTTCAGGAAATGAAAGCCGGCCATTGGCTACAGCATGTTGGCGCACTAATAACCAATAACAATTAATAAAAACCCACCAAACCTAGTGTTGTGTCAATGTTGAAATATCGGCAGAAAACGATTGAGGTTTCAACTATA
>JBBDNN010000055.1:0-21717 GCA_040877545.1 Balneolaceae bacterium | reverse complement strand
AGACTAATAACCGTAACCAATTGGGACTCTTTGACTAACAATTGGACACTACTGACCTTAAGTGAATTTGATGACCTTTTTCCAAAAGTAAAAATTGGCGAGTTTAAGAAATTCCCAATAATTATTCCTTCCATTAAAGAACAGGAAAACATTGGGCAAATAGTTTCAAAAATCCTCACCACAAAAAAAGAAAACCCCGAAGCCGACACTGGTAATTTGGAAGCGGAAATTGATCAGCTGGTTTATGAGCTATATGGGCTGAGTGAGGAGGAGGTAAAGATTGTGGAGGGGAATGTGGGAGAATAATGGAAAAAGATTGAACCAATTCTTTGATTGACAATATTAACCTTGAAAGTTGAAATAGAGAATATAATCTTTATGCTATCTGTATTGAATAATATAGTCAGCTGACAAACCAATTGAGATTTGGTTATTTTCATTAGGTGAGGAAATTCCAAGATATCAACATAAAATTATGAATTTCGTCTTTTTGGGAATAGTCAATTTATGTCTGTAAAATCAAATATTAAATGCTTCAGAATTCCAATATTAGAATGATTTGATTCATAATATGACTTGAAATGTTTGTATTTTTTAATTTTTAATATTTCGCTTTGTCTTTTCTCCTTTTCAAGTAAAGCATTAATACCATTTATTGTCTTATCTGTAATGCCTTCAAGTTGATAACCAATTAGACTGCCATTTTTATACTTTTTGGAAACGAAACTATCTATTCCAGTTTTAATATATCTGCGTTTTAATGCCGAATCATTTTGTTTAAGATTTTTAGCTTCAAAATAATAGTGATATTCATTAGTAGATTGAAATGTTGTAAATCTAAAATCTATTCTAGGATATTTATCTGCATACCCTTTTACTTTAGGAATGCTTTTGGGAATATGTGATTCAACATTGGTTGATACTTCCCATTTATATCTTAAATGATTATCTGTAATATAACGGTGCAATTCAGAAGAAATATCATTCTCATTCCAATCCAATTGAATCACCTTCTTTACTAGAGAAGTTTTATATGCTCCTATGATTAACAAATAACATTTTAACTCAAAAGCATTTCTGAATTTCTCATGCACGTTATTGTATAATGCCATCATTAATTCTCATTTAATATTTCAAGAATTAGCTCAGACGCATCTTCCAAGGCCATTGATTTTGACCAGAATCTTCGTTGGTTTGGACGAATAATATAAATATCGTTACCAATTTTATAGTTTAGTTTTTTCCTGAAATAAATATTATTAACCTTTTTTTCCCACAAATATTGGTCGATTTTTTTTAGTTCTTCATCAACAAATTCTTTAGAATTAAAAACATCCATATGGTTTTTAGCAAATGTTAACTTAATCATCATTAGAGGTGAAAATCTAATCTTATAAACTGTTGCATTAACAAATAAATTCTGACCATCAAGAAAACAATCAAGCTTATTACATAATACTTCTGCATATTCAACTGTTTGTTTCGGTTGAACTGATTTTAATACAATTGACTTTTCACTGTTAAAAAACAAATCAACTGAAATATTTATGAAATCTTCAATTATTTGTTTTTCACTAGGATTAATATTATAAGCATTAAATATCAAGTCATCTATTTCCTTTTCTAAATCACTATAATCTGTTTTTAAAACTGTAGATTTAATTCTATTCTCAATTTCTTTATGTACAGATATTAAATTTTTAAATAGATTATCATTATGAATTATTGGAAATTTATAAATCTCATTTGGTTTAATTCTTTCTCTTTCAATACCCCAAGAATTGGATATTAATAAAAGAAAATAGGTGGATAATTTGGAATTTAAAATACTAGATAAAAATCTTAACTTATCTTTTTCATTAGTTTTGAACCCTAATACAGTACTATTAAAAGCAACAGTATTATCTATAAAACTGAAACAAAGCTGATTATTTTTGAACCCTTCTTTTGTTAAAAGCATTGGACCCTGAAAAATATTTTTCCCAGTAATCCTACGAAATACATTAATGCTGGGCAAGTCATTTTCTTTTTCTACAGAAAAATATCTTAAATAAGTTTTTATTGTATCTTTATTTTTTAGTAAAGAATTAATATGCGTAAATTTATTTTTTTCTGTATAAAAACGCTCAATTTTTTCTGGCCGGATAAATTTTAATTTTGATATATCATTATCAACAATTGGTTTAGTTGTAGATTTATTTACAGGTTGTAAACCAACACTATGATCTATATTATTATTCTTTAGATAAACATTTAAGTTGTTGTTTATATCCAAAAGTTTTTTAACCAACTCCCAATCATTCATCCCCCCCCACATGGCAATCTTCCAAATTTTGGTATCGGGTTTTTGGCATACTTTTCTGGGTAGGTATTTTAAATCTGTAAAGTCAATAATCAATCCATCTATTATATTAGATTTAATGAAAGTTTTAGGTGCATAATATGTAATTTTATCAGAGGGCTTTTTAGGATATTCTTTCTGGTAAAATATAATGCTTATTGGTCCTGTTGCATCACCAAAAAGTTGTCCGCCAAAATTTTCCTTTGCATTTCGTAGAATTGAAAAATTGAAAATTTTTTCTACATAACAATCATTGAACAACCATTTTCTGAAATTCTGATAAGTTCCTCCTGTATTGGTCAATACTTTGGTATTAAATATCAAAGCGATTTCACCATTCGGAGCTAGTTGTGTAGCTTTATGCAAGAATGGTAAAACCAATTCTTTGGCAAACTTGAAGTTGTCGGAATAACTGCGTACTGATTCTGATAAATCTGTCGTACCGAATGGGGGATTTCCAACTATCAAATCAAATTTAATAGATTCAATTTCTTTATTTTTCAAAATTGTATCTCTGCAAAATAGATTTTTTCCCTGTTCATTTATTGATTTATCATTAGGATTATTAATAAGATTTGGTAAGCGATGTCTTTTCTTTTGCCATAAAGTTTTAGGGTCTAATTTATCAACCAAAGCCAAATACAAACTAAATGCTGCTACTTTGATGGCTTGTTGATGAAGTTCAATACCAAAAATGTTGGTGATCAATAATTCCTTAAGCTTATTAAAATCAGTTAGTTTTTCTTTATGCTTGTTCTCGTACCGTTTTACTAAACGCTTAAAACTTTCCACTAAGAAAATACCTGAACCGCAACTTGGATCTAAAACTTTGATATTATAGTTATGATCTGTCTTATTGAGTGGTAGTTTCTCATTTAAGATAAGCTCCACCAAGGAAGGAGGTGTATAGTAAGTTCCTGTTTTTTTCTTTAGATCAGGATCAGTTTTAAATAAGAAGTTTTCATAAATCTCACTTAGCAACTCAATCTGTATAATGCTAAAATCAAAAAGTCTCCAATTTTCAAATAACTTTATTTGTGGTGTATTGTCGTTACCACTTATGAAGCATTTTTTTATTAGTTGAAGTTGTTCAGTAGAAATTTCCTCCCCTGTTTCCAAGGTAAACACATTGCCATTAAAATCTTCTTCCAATCGTTCATATAACTTGTAAGTAGCTTTCTTGTCATTCAGAATATCAAAATAAGAAGTTGCGCCTTTTTTTATTTGCGAGTACAATTTCTCATCTGTAGCACCTCTATCTTCAAGGTATAAAAGGAATAAAGATCGTATTATGACTTTATGAATAAATTCTATTTCGAGTCCTTGTTGTTCGAGTTGTTGCGCAGTATTTACCAAACTCGCTACAAGATATTTGTCAACCCTACTTCGTAAATTTATTTTTTTTCGGATTGTGGCAGCTTCGTCCAAAGTCCAGATTATTCCCGTATCAATGGCAACCCTTGAAAATAGTTTATTTAGTTCTTGAAGTTGTTCTGCATCTGAAAAAATATATGTTTTTATTTCTATATTTTTTAGTTGCTTATCGACAACATTTTCTTTGGTTTTAATGATTGGTTTTTCAGAACAATTATAAATACGGATTTCTGTCTCTGTATAAACATATAAAAATAATACTTTCTTATAATTCCATATTTTTTGTTGTATATCTGCAATTATCTCTAATGATTTCTTATCAAAATTTTTAATTTTTTTCAGAAATACGGCAGGAAAGCTATTACCGTTTTTGTCTGTATTAAAATACACTGAATCAATCCCAAACCCCTGAACCTCGTTTAATACAACAGACTCACTTTCCGAGAGCATTTTATGCTTAGAATTTACAGATTTGGCTCTGTCTAAACCAATTACGCCTATTGCTTCCTGTCCTGTCATTCTTGCTTTTTCATGATGCAAATTTTTCTCATTAGAATATAAATATTAGTCTTCTTATACGAAATTTTAAATAAAAGCGGTATGTATATTTAATGTAATCATTTGCACCATTTTAGATTAAGTTTAATTCTCAAATTAAATCAGATAAGTGACACAATAAGTCATGCTTTACTGATTTTTTTTACTGGCCAGCCAAAAGTTTCATATTCTGATACAACAACGCTCGGAGATATGTTACTCGAGCAAATTGATTAGTAACAAATGAGTAAAGCCCACCAACGATAGCAATTCTCCTCGTCCCTCCAGATCTCTGAAGTCTTGAGCGAAGTGGAGACTCAGAGTAAGCGTAAAGCAAGCCTGTGACTTGCATTAAGAGCAGGATATTTTGAAATCACAGCAATTTGTTGCTTGTTTTAAAATTTTAGCCGTTTATTAACTCATAATCTCCGCGCCCGCCTGTCTGCCGACAATGGCAGGTTATTCGCTGGGTCGTTATATACCATTTCCCCTCGTTGCGAAGCTCCGGCTTAGCAACGCAGTCCCGAAGCTCCAGTTTCTAACCTGGCGCTATTACTCAAACAAGGGGTAGCTGCCCCTTGCTACGATGTGGCTATCGGAGCCGGAATCCGAAACACTGACAAGGGGTTTCAACCCCTTGCTTCCGAGAGCGGTAAAGCTCCTTTTGTCCTACTGAACAATTCACAGCTCAGGAATATTGGTTATGCGGTCCGATTTATTCAGGCCACTACCTTCCATATTATTTCCGGATTCCAATCAGTACATCCAGCAGTGCCTGATTGATATAATAGTTATCTCGTCCCTGTTTTACTTTTTCAAGTAGCCCTCCATCTGTTAGTTCATCAAAATACCTGGATGCAGTCTGCCGGGTTACTTTTAAATCATTTTTCAGATAGTTGATCTTGCTGTAAGGATGCTTGAACAAATGATTGATCAAATCCTGACTGTAAAACGGATATTCCTTTCGGATGCGGTGTTTATAATTCATCATCAACTCCCGGATTCCGGTGATCACCGAAATAGTTTGCCGAGAGGTTTCGGCTACACCTTCCAGCATATATAAAATCCAGGAGTGCCAGTCATTATGGGTTCGAACCCGTTGCAGCAGCCGATAATACTCTGGCTTATTTTGTACAATGAACCGGCTGAGATAAAGTACTGGAAGATCGAGTAGTTTTTTTTGCAGCAGGTATAGCATATTTATTATTCGCCCGGTCCGCCCGTTACCGTCATAAAATGGGTGAATACTTTCAAATTGCACATGAATAACCGCCATTTTAATTAAAGGATGGATAGAAGAAAGAGAATCGTTATTAATGTATTCTTCCAGATTTTGCAATGCAGCGTCAATCGCTTCTTTCTTTTGAGGAGGCACAAAAACAATTTCTCCAGTTGAAGGATTCGTGAGTTTTGTACCCGGTAATTTTCGAATGCCGGCTTCATTGTCTTCTAAAACTTGCTGAATGGTTAAAATTGCTGAATGGTTAAAATATGACGGGTAGTGAGCAGCCCATCCCTTACCACTTGGTTATACCCTGTTATCAATGCCTCAGAATAACGGCGGACTTCTTTCGTAGCCTGATTAATTTTTTTTTGTGATTCTACACCGGCTTTATAAAGCGCATCGCTTGTTGTGACAATATTTTCAATTTCCGATGAATCGCGAGCCTCCTGAATTGGCAATGTATTCAGCAAAATAACCTGGTTCGGCATAGTCTGAGATATTCCTTTCAATTCAGCAAGATATCTTTGAGCTTCTAACGCTTTTTTTAAAATCTCGGGCGTTTCCAGATTTATATCTGGTGGAAGTGGTCTCCATTTCCATTCTTCGGGTTCATTACTCATGTTAATATTTATAGTATATGTGAACAGGAATTTCCAATATGTTAAATATTTTGGAATTTTCTAACATATTTTCCAGATATGTTATCAACACCCCTGTCTAAAATTTATCCTCGTCCCGGTGCTCTGCTCCGGGATGCTCGATAGAGGCTCCGCCTCAAAAGTGGTGGCCACGGAAACCAAATTAGCCCAACCTCCTGCCAAAGGCACTCCTTTGGAGGAAAAAAATGCAGCCAATGGTAACCACCGGGCGGAGGTTGTTCGGGTTGTAATCATACGCCCCGCCCTGAAAGGACGGGGCTATTCTTGTTTGATCCCGCCGGGATCACCCCTCATAATACAAGCCTTGCCAGTTAAATTTAGTAAGGCTTTTCTTTTATCCTAACCTTATCGTTCCAGATTAGCCTGTCTCGGGATTATTCTATAGCCAAAAAATAAACTGGCTTGGGATTTTAATTATTTATTTCTACTATAGAAATAGTATTAATTTTATACACACTTAATCACTTCCTATGCGCCATAAATTCAGCTTATTACACGTTCCCGCCGCTATTCTATTTTTGGTAATAACTTCCTGCAGTTCAGAAGCCATAAAAGTCTCTGATATGCCCATAAAAGTGCAGCTTGATACCCTGGTGCAGTTTATGGATTTTGACATGCATGGTATAGCCCAGCCCGGCGATATTGCTCTCCTGGAGAATGGAGATGTGGTGGTGGCAGACGGCAAAATCAAGAAAATAACCATTGTTGATCCTGAGGGTAACTTGCTGGCCCAATTTGGGAAAGAAGGAAAGGGACCGGCTGAGTTTATCCGTCCCGGCCAAATCATGTTAACTTCAGATTATATAAATGTAGTTGATGCGAGCCAGTATAAAGTTTTGGAGTATGACTATGAGGGTAGTTTTGTAGATAGCTATACTTATAAAAGCAAAGCGTTTAATCAAAATATAGCGTTAACCAATAACAGAGTTTATTATACAGGTTCGGGAGGTGAGAATAACAGCTTAATAAAATTCATTGATATAAATACTGATTCTTCATTTTTATTTGGATCAGCAAAAGGAGAGGCTGTTGAAAATCTGGATATGGAAGCCAGCAGAAATGACTTTATGAATGGGAGGATTCCTGCTTTTTTTAAAAATAATACTAATGTAGTGATTGGTAACAATCATATTTACGCTTTTCTCGACTCTTACAGTGAACTTCGAAAATATGATATGAATGGCAACCTGATCTGGGACAAAATAATTGAATTACCAGACAATGAGCAGTTATTAAATCAGATTTCAGACATGGTAAAGAGTACTCCAAATGCATTGCCTTTTCTTAGATACACCTTAGATATAAAACCGGTAAATGAAGACATCTATCTTCTCGGAGGCAAAACTTTTGATAATCCGCAACATTTGACAAAAATTGATAGCAATGGAGAGATAAGGGCTATTTATCAAATGCCAAATCCCGACTATTACTTTGGAAGTTTTGCTGTTAATCCCATAAATCAAACTATCTATCTCTCATCAGTTGATGGAATGGTTTATAAGGGAAAATTGAACGAGTAGGTTATTAAAATCTTGAAAATTTATTTTTAACAGGCAGAAATTATACAAATACTCATCAAAAAAGCCTTACGTTGAATAAGCAACAAATAAACCATTTCTTTAATGTCATGAAATCAACTTTAATAATCGGGCTTTTGTTAAGCTTTTCATCATTATCATTGTCAGCACAACAAACGGAGAAAAAATTGGAAGAAGCAACATTCGGCGCCGGGTGTTTCTGGTGCGTAGAAGCAATTTATGAATTAGTAGAAGGAATTGAACATGTAGAATCCGGCTACTCGGGTGGTAATGTGGAAAACCCATCCTATAATGAAGTAACGAGCGGAAAAACCGGCCATGCAGAAGTTGCCCGCATCCGCTTTAATCCGGATGTAATTTCCTACGAAGAGTTACTTGAAGTACTTTGGCATACACATAACCCCACTACCTTAAACCGACAAGGAAATGATGTGGGCACACAATACCGCTCAGTGATTTTTTACCACAATGAAGAGCAAAAAGAAATTGCCGGGAAATCTCTCAGGAAAACCGAAGAATCCGGTTTGTGGGACGATCCTATCGTTACCAAAATTGAGCCGCTTGAAAATTATTATGTAGCCGAAAATTATCACCAGAATTACTTCGAAAATAATCCCAATGCCGGATATTGTTCAGTGGTAATTGCTCCTAAAGTGAAAAAGTTCAAAAAAGAATTTTCCCATCTGCTGAAAAATTGAAGAACCCATTTCCACCTGACAAGTTCACAATTTTAGAACTGAATAGATTGCATTTGCCAGATGAATTATTATTATAATACCATCCCGAAATTAACGGGCGATAAATTATCTGACAGGTTTCGGTGTATGTTGTTCTTAACCTTAACTAAAAACAATAAATTATGAAATACTTATTACGACTTTCTTCTCTGTTTATATTAATTGTTTTTTTTGCTGCGGGATCTGTTACAGCCCAGGAACGGGAAAATGAAGATGTCCGTGCCAGCCCTAATGCTATTGTCAGCCAAACTATTGGCACAACTGTAGTAACGGCAACCTATGGCCGTCCCGGACTAAAAGGCCGTACTTACTTTGAAGAGGGTGCTGACTTGGCCCCAACCGGTGAAGTTTGGAGAACGGGTGCTAATGAATCCACCAATATTACTTTTTCTGATGATGTGAATTTTGGCGGCGAAGAAGTTGAAGCCGGTACTTATTCCCTGTATACCATTCCCGGAGAAGATGAATGGGAAATTATACTTAACGAAAAGCTTTCATGGGGAACCCAATTTGACGAAGCTCAAGACGTAGTACGTGTTAATGCTTCTGTGGATGAAGGCTCTGAGGTTGAATGGTTTCAAATTAACTTTGATGAGTTATCGGATACCGAAGCGAGTCTTAACTTAAGCTGGGGAACTACCCGGATATCTGTTCCAATTTCAACCGACTCCGGAACTGACACAGAGTAAATTTTTTCATCCTTACTGATGAAAGACGAAAGCCCTTGCGAGAGTGAGGGCTTTTTTATGCCTGATGGTTATTGCTCCCAAAAGCTTTTGGGTAAAAGCTGAAATTCGTGCTGGCGTCTGAAGAGGCGGGTCAAAAAAGTATAGACAAAAAAATTGGGCAAGCGACCTATATCACACCGCTACGACCGAATTACCGCTGCTGCGTTCCCGCCCTGACGGAGTTCAAAGGGAGCTGGCTGTATAGGACTTGCCCAACACAAAGATACGACTTATTAGCAAGCACTATCAAGAAATAATATGAATAATTTGGGCTTTTTAGGGAGTGAAAGCTTAAAAATTGTAAGCTATTTTTATCCCGCCAAACGAGTTCCTTTTTGCAGCGGGCTGATAATATCTTTCCCCAAAAGCATTCAGGTCGTTTCCCAGGCTGTAGGTTTCATCCAGCAGGTTATCTATCCCCAAAAACAGATTCAATTGCAGCGTTTCGGCTAACATTTTTTTGAAGCCGATTTTGCTTTGAAGCAAGTGGTAGGGATCAGAGTAAACAGTATTGGCATCATTTAGCGGAATTTTGTCGGTGTAATTATAGGAAATCGAAGCATAGATCCCAGGTTGTGTAACAGCCTGCATTGTGGAAACAATGGTATGAGGCGCAACTCCTGTCAAGGCATTTCCAGAATAATCATTTCCATCCCGGTTATAATTTTTGAATTCAAAATCATGATAGGTGTAGGAGAGCCTCCAGTTTAGCCGTCTTAAAGGTGCATTTCTGTTCTGGATGATGCTCCAGTTTGCAGCCGCTTCTATTCCAAACTGATCCGTATTCCCTGCATTTTCAAAGATTACAGTCGACTCTCTTTCCGATTGCTGTTGAACAATGGTTTCATCCAGCTTGAATAGGAAAGTGGTAATATCATAACTGAACTGTCCCCGGTTTAAATTTCCCCGAACACCCGCTTCATAATTGGTTCCCTGCTCTGCTTCCAGGTTCAGGTTGATGCTTCCTTCATTGGTTCGGAATTCCTCGATAGTAGGCGGCGAAAATCCATAGCTTATGGTACCATGAATGGAAATTTCAGCATTTAATTTTTTCAAAAGCCCGATACGGGGTATTATCTCGGGGTTGAAATTTTTACGGGCTATGCCTTCCGTATCATCCGGGAGATTGGTGACCAATCGGTTCAGGTGATATTCCAGCCGGTTATAACTCAGACCTGCAGTGAAGTAGAAATTGTGTGGGAGATCAATTTCCGCATTGGCAAAAATAAGAGCTGAATTTATCTTGATCTCATCATCAAAATTGAGCGCACCAACTTCACTGCTGTCATTCTCGAAATTTCGGGCAGCATAATCGGCCGCCTGATATTCTCCGCCAAGGGTAAAGCGGGTTCTCACCTCCCCGATATCCGTATCAAAATAAAAACGGCTTCTGCCGCCGCCGCTTTTTCGGCTGTCCTTTTTATAATCCAGGTTAAATGGATTATCGAAAGCACTAAATGTTCCGTAGAGTGTGGTAAGGTTTGAGATGTTTTCCGAGATTTCAACATCGTGGCTGATTCCCGCTAAAAAAGCTTCTTGCTGAATACTGGAATTCGCCTCCACACTTCCCAGTGCAAAAGGATTTCCCTGCCGGGCCTGCCGGGGATTATCATCAAACTGCTCCCTGGTCAACGGACCCGGAATTCCATAGTAAAGATCAGAATATAAAAAGCTGGTGCTGATGAACTGCTCATCATCAATTTGAAATCTCCCGCTGAGCTCCGCAGTTTCGCGATTGAAAAAAGACTGTTCGCGGTAGCCATCCGATTGCTGATTGGCATAATTAAAAATCAGGCTGCCGTTGGAGAACTGGTTTTGCGAATGAAATACATATCGTTGAAGCCCAAACGAGCCGAAGCTAGTACCTGCTTCCACTCTTTCCGGTGATGATTGCTTGCTTTGCAATAGCAATGCTCCGCCATTTCCCGCACCATAGATGCTCCCGGCCGGACCGCGAATCACTTCTACATTCTGCATATTTATGACATCCAGCAGGTTCAAAGCAGTGCTGCCAGAGGGCTCGGTGAAAGGAATTCCATTCCAATAAATTTTCACATTCCGAACACCAAAAGGAGACCTCAGCGAACTTCCACGAATAGCCACCCGATAACTTCCGGGAGCACGCTGCTCAATTTTGACGCCGGGAACGGTATTCAACCCATAAAGCAGTGAACCTTCATCAAAGCCTCCGATAAGTTCAGCGTCCACAAAAGAGACTGCTCCCGGCGTTTCCATCACACTTCGATTGCCTTCGTAGCCAACTACCACTACTTCCCCAAGATCAGCTTCCAGAGTATCTATATTTTGGGCGAAGGCAGGGGGTGAAAAAAATATTGTTAATGATAGTGCTATTAAAAACTTCATTAAACCCTGCTTAATAGTTTCTGATCTGGGATAAAGGCCGGAGGACTTTAAAATTCCATAAACTCACTTCATCAATATCGATAAGCAATTTTCGAACACTATGCGGCATATACCAATAATTTAGATTTCTCTACTCCTCAAACAATTGTTATTGAAACAATCTACAAAACCCTTAAATAAGATTTAAGAATTGAATACCTTCTCACGAGGAATAATTCCAATTTTAAATAATGCAGCAACA
The DNA here is from genome assembly GCA_040877545.1 of Balneolaceae bacterium. Classification (GTDB taxonomy): domain Bacteria; phylum Bacteroidota; class Rhodothermia; order Balneolales; family Balneolaceae; genus Gracilimonas. The sequence goes on along the minus strand of JBBDNN010000055.1, from coordinate 9,973 downwards.
AAAAAACGCACCCATTGGCATTTTTGATTCCGGCATTGGCGGATTGACAGTAGCCAATGCTGTAATAAAGGCATTGCCTGATGAAGATATCATTTATTTCGGAGATACTGCCCGGGTGCCTTATGGAATAAAATCAGAGGAAACCGTTCGTTCTTATGCACTCGAAATCACCGACTTTTTACTGAGCAAAGGCGTGAAAATGATTCTCATTGCCTGTAATACGGTTTCGGCATCAGCTAAAGATGAAATTATTCAAGCGGCAGGAGAAATTCCCGTTTTAGATGTAATCAGCGCCGGCACAAAAGCAGCCCTGGCTTTACCGGATCATCAGCATGTTGGGGTGATTGGCACCTTGGCTACCATACACTCCAAAGCTTATGCAAAGGCAGTGAATCAGCTTGACCCTTCCATTCAAGTAACTCAACAGGCCTGTTCCATGCTCGTTCCATTGGCTGAAGAAGGCTGGCTGGATAATGACGTTGCCCTTCAAACCCTGAAACACTATTTGCAGGTTTTTGATGAAAGTGGAATTCAGGCGCTTATTTTGGGGTGTACGCATTATCCCCTTTTCAAACATGTGATTCCTGCCATTCTAAAAGATTCGAATACTCAAATTATTGACTCGGCTGAATCTATCGCCGCTTCCGCTAAAGAACAGCTAACGAAAATGGATCTACTGAATGAAAATGGCGGCGATTTTCAGTGCTTTGTGAGCGACCGTCCCCAACGGTTTAAAGAGTTGGCTGAACGTTTTTTAGGGAGATCTTTGAATAGTGTAGAAATTATCTCCCTTGATTAGGTGATTTGATCAACACCATCTTTTTCAACCTGCTTCTGTTGCCAATGTTTAACTTATATAAATAAATACCACTGGCCAGCTTCGAAGGATCAAAAATTACCGAGTGATTCCCTGGTCTTTTTTTCACTGATAAGCTCCTGAATGTGCCGGCCATTAACCTCATACACATCCAAACGTATAAATCCCGCTTCTTTCAGCGAAAATTCAATATTTGTGGTGGAATTAAAAGGATTGGGATAATTTTGCTGTAACTGAAATTTATCCGGTATCACACTTCCCTGCTGCTCGTTTGTAACCACTAACCCGGTGGTTGGAGTGAGAGCCTGAAGTCCACTTAACAAGTAAACCGCCGGGGCATTCCAATTAATGGTGATCTCATTGGTCGAATAACTGCACCAGTGATCCAAGTAAGAAACTGCGGGTAAATCGGATGGGTAATCGGGATAACCTGAGTTGTCCTCACAATCGTACTGATTTCCGGGATTAGGCCCTCCGGCTACCAGGCCCGGTACAGGATCATTTACATTATCTGCCTCGGATGGGCGATGATGAATATTCATCGGCGTCTGATCACCAAAGCCGGTTATGTAACTATAATCCACCGGATTTCTCCCCAGCAAATAATCAAGTACATGAATGGCTCCATCATAATACAGAGAATCTCCGGTAACCTGGAATACCTGCAGCAAAGCCATTCCCAAATTTCCTGCCCCGCCATTCGAGCCCCAGTTAAATTGCCAGTCAAATAGCCCGAATGATGAACGATAAGGAGCAGATGCCGCATCATTCATATACAAGCTAAAAGAATTCACCAGTTTTTGTTTCATGGCTGTAGTATCTGCAAAGGCGGCAGGAGTCAGGTTTTTCCGGTGATGAATTAACGAGTAAAGTCCCAGCGCTCGAACATTATTCCATCCCGGGTTTTCAATTTCATTGTCTTTCCAGCCTTCATCATCATAATAACTTTCTTCTCCGGTAGTGATATATAATTCTGAAGCCGCCCAAAACTGTTCATCCGTGACATTTCCATCACCGTAAGCACCGGTGTTTATGGCAGGATTCTGAAGCTCTCCCTGATTGTAATATACTGCAGGATTATCCAGCCCCCACTGCCAGGCTTCTTCGGCGGCTGCAAGAGCTGAATCTGCAAAATCGGGAAGAAAGGGTTCAAAAACACGGGCAGCCTGAGCCATCATCGCTGCAAAATCAAAGGTAGCCGCTGAAGTTTTTTGCACCACATAACGTGCAATATTATTGGTGGCTGAAGGCATTACAGCTCCTGTAAAATTAGCATGAGTAAGTTTATGATACACTCCGCCATCATCAGGGTCCTGCATTTTCAACAGCCAGCGCAGGTTCCATAAAGCCTCGTCCAAAATATCGGGAATGTCATTATCACTTTCAGGAATGTTCAGGTTTTGGTCATCAAAAAATTCCGGGAATTGCTCATAAGCAAAGAGCAGGGTATATGTACTAATTCCAGAGTTGACTACATACTTATTGTAATCGCCGGCATCATACCATCCTTTTGGTGCAGAGATGCGGCTATCTGTCGGCCTGTTTTCAGAAGCGGCCGAATTATGCACTATCACATCATCATCTGCATGGCCTAAGTTGCGCGCCCATTTTCCTGCATATTCGGCTTCCAGCGCAGTTGAAGCTCTCATGAAATAATAAGCTTTCATTACACCGTCGGTCACATCCTCAAAAGTATTATCTCCAATTCCGAAGGGAAAAGAACTCTCACCTCCCTGTATTTCAAGGATAAAAAATCCCGCTTCTCTGAACTCAGTGAAATCAGCAATTTTTACTTCCTCACCGGAAAACTCATTGGTGCCACCGGAAATTAACTCTCCTTCAAAGGCGATGCTTTCATCCTCTGCTCTTTTGATAAAAAAAGTAGTGGCTTCTATTTCCGGAGTAATGGCAATTTTTGGCCCGTCAGGATAATAGCCTATCTGATTCACCTTGGGCTTATCATTTGTTGACTGTGCAAATAATGGGGATGAAAGGAGTAAAAGTATCAAGCCAAAAGAGAAAGAAACGAGGTGCTTTTTCATAAGGGTTTATTAGAATGGTAGGTAAAGTGAATTATTCAACTTAATTGAATAAATAGTTTCAGAGAATATGTTGAATTTCCGGCACTTCTTCCAGATCAAAGTTTAACGCCGCAGATTAGTTACATATTCACTATGTGGTATCTGTGAGATTTTCCGCATTATCATTTGCTCCTTGATACTAACTTCTTGCACCATTTACCTCATACAAAGCAATACTTACCGCAACCGCTGCATTCAAGCTCTCCACTGCTTTTTCTTCTCCTGCACGTTCTATACGAACTTTTTTCCTTCCCGAATTCAGAAGTTTTTCATGGATTCCATTGCCTTCATTTCCTACAACCAACACAGTTTTATTTGCGGGATGAATGTCAACCAGGTTTTGTGAACCTTCTCCCCCATCAAGCAATAAGATCTCCCAGCCTGTTTTTTCCAAGCTGGTAAAAATATCTTCAAGCTCATTTTGTATAATCGGCACACTTCCTGTAGCTCCCGCTGTGCTTCGTACCACTTTGGGGTGATACACATCCACGCTGCCTTTCCCTGCCAATAATGCCTTCACCCCAAACCAGGCTGATGTTCGTATAATGGTGCCCATATTTCCGGGATCCTGAATGGCATCCGTTGCGACAATAATCCCGCTTTCATTTGCTAATTTTTCCGCCTGAATTTCCTCCGGCATCCTGCATAGAGCCAAAATTCCCTGTGGATTGTCCGTATCAGCCACTTCCTCAAATATTTCCCCGGCAAGCAAAACGCTGATAGCTGAAGCTTGAAAGCTGCCTGCTTTTTCCTCATTCACAAAAACCGACACCACCTCTACCAATCCATTTGTCAACACCTGCTCAACCGCTCGCTCTCCTTCCACCAAAAACAATTGATCTTTGTCGCGGTATTTCCTGCGGCTGAGTTTCCGCAATAATGTTACTTCTTTGTTAGAGGCTGATTTCATGTTAGAAGAATACAGAACTCCGGATTCAGAAAACAGACGAGAAAGGGAATTCTGAATTCGGGCTCCTGTTTTCTGAATTCTTACTTCCCTATCTTTATAAAAAATTACTCATCAAAGAAAGATACATTCACATGGAGTTCCTGAAAACGTTAGGTATCGAAGGCATTAATCCCGGAACCAGCACCGGCCGAAAACACATGGAAAGCAAAAATACCATTAGCAGCTTCACCCCTGCCGATGGCAAGAAAATTGCTGATATTGGTGTCACAACCCGCGAACAGTATGATCAGGTGGTGGAAAAAGCGGAAGCAGCTTTTTTGATCTGGAGAGATATGCCCGCTCCGCAACGGGGCGAAATTGTGCGGCAGATTGGCCAGAAACTTCGTGAGTACAAAGAACCTCTTGGAAAACTGGTGACCTATGAAATGGGGAAAATTAACCAGGAAGGTTTGGGAGAAGTTCAGGAAATGATTGATATATGTGATTTTTCGGTGGGATTGAGCCGCCAGCTTTACGGCCTCACCATGCACAGCGAACGGCCTGACCATCGCATGTATGAGCAATGGCATCCTCTGGGTATTGTGGGTATAATTTCAGCTTTCAATTTTCCCGTTGCCGTCTGGAGCTGGAATGCCATGGTTGCCGCCGTCTGTGGAAATGTGATGATCTGGAAAGGTTCGGAAAAAACGCCGCTTTGTGGCGTGGCGGTTCAAAAGATTGTAGCTAAAGTTCTCAAAGAAAATGACCTGCCAGAGGGAATTTTCAACCTGGTAACGGGTGCCCGTGAAGTGGGCGAATGGATGACTCAAGATACACGAGTTCCCCTGATTTCCGCAACCGGCTCTATACCAATGGGTAAAGAAGTAGCTAAAACTGTTGGGAGCAGATTAGGAAAAACCATTCTCGAACTTGGTGGAAATAACGCCATCATCATCTCCGAAAAAGCAGATATTGAAATGGCCATTCGTGCCACTGTTTTTGGCGCAGCTGGTACTTGCGGCCAGCGCTGCACCAGTACGCGTCGATTGATTATTCACGAATCGGTTTACGACCAGGTCAAAAACCGGTTGATTGAGATCTACAAAAATATCACCATTGGCGATCCGCTGGAGGAAGACACTCTTGTTGGACCGATGATTGATCAGGAGGCGGTAAAGATGATGCAAAGTGCGCTCCATGAAATTGAACGCGAAGGCGGAAAAGTTATCTACGGAGGCGAGGTGCTGGATGAAGATGGACATTATGTACGTCCGGCTTTGGCTGAAGTTGAAAATCATTACGATATAGTGCAGGAAGAAACATTCGCTCCTATTCTTTACTTAATGAAATACAGCACACTTGAGGAAGCCATAGCCATTCATAATGGGGTTAAACAGGGTTTGAGCTCGGCTATGTTCACGCTAAATATGAGGGAAGCTGAAAGGTTTTTAAGTGTGAATGGATCCGATTGTGGAATAGCCAACATCAACATTGGAACCAGCGGCGCGGAGATCGGCGGAGCGTTTGGCGGCGAAAAGGAAACCGGCGGCGGACGCGAATCCGGCTCCGATGCCTGGAAAGCCTATATGCGCCGGCAAACTAATACCATAAACTGGGGAGATACTCTGCCTCTTGCCCAGGGAATCTCTTTTGACGTGTAAAAATTTTAAATTATAAATGTTAGCTAAAGGCAGCCTTCGGGAGAATTTTGAATTTTTAAATGGAACATGGATGACGCGGATTTGTTTTTGGTTTTTCTCTTTGGATTCTGCGTCAAACTCCGCGCAACTCTGCATGAAGCCTTTCGATAATAAACACTAAAGCTAGAAATTAGCCTCTAACTTTTTCACCAGTTCCTCCACAAACCCCTCATGTTCAGGTTTCATAAATACACTGCGGAGAATGGTAACGAATTCAGAATCTGCTTTATAACCAGGATGAAGAAGAGAGAAAGTAGCAGCAGGAATTCTGAAGAGTGAAATGTAATAGGATTTATCCCGCATTCCCGCATCAAAAATTTCTTTTGATTTGGCCGAAATCCCGGAAGTTGTTTTTACCTGGGAAGGAAAATAACCCAATATATCCAGCTCCGGCTTCTTGTAAGCTGCCAGCCTTTGGCTTGACTCCACCAACTCATGCATCTTCAAAGCGGCTTTCCTGCATTTCGTGAGGATGGGCCCGAAACCCTCCTTTTCTTTCAGCGGAAACATTTCAAGCGTTGCCCATAGCGCAACCGCCGCTGCCCCTGCACGTGAACATTCCAGGCTGATTTCTCCCAGGTGCAGGTCTTCGGAAGTAAAATAAGTGTAGGGGGAGTCGTGCTTGTAGAATTTCCCAACAGCCGGGTCTTTAAAAAGAATGCAGCCGCATCCATAGGGTTGCAAGCCGTGTTTATGAGGGTCAATTACGATACTATCTGCTTTTTGCATCAACTTCCAGGAAGTGCCATCGATCAAATCAGAATCTTTTATGCTCCGGAAAAAACCGCCATAAGCGGCATCAATATGAATACGAATTCCATGTTGTTTTGCCCAGGGCAGTATTTGATCAAGCGGCTCCACTTCTCCCAGGCCCGTGGTACCGAGCGTTACCACAATGGTGCCAATTTCTTTGGGATTTAAAGAGTCCAGATTAAAATGCCCATTTTCCTGGACCGGCACCTTCACGCTTTCAACCCTCAAAACAGAACACATGCGTTCGTGTGTATAATGGGCATTTTCGGAGAAGGCTATTTTCTTTTGGGCATGAGATTCGCGGGCTACCCACAGGGCTTCCAGGTTAGCAATGGTTCCGCTTGAGGTAAGATGGCCTAAAAAGTGATCTGCATAGCCAAAGAAATCCGCTAATTTTGCCACCGCTTCTTTTTCCATTTCGGAAGAAGGTGGTCCGCCATCAAGAGCATGATTGTTTGGATTGATGCTCATCGCCATCGCATAGGCTGCCCACGTAAGCGGGTGGGGAGGTTTGAGCATTTGGCCGGCATATACCGGGTGCTCAAAGGGATAATTACATTTCAGGCGTTGCGAAAGACGGAAAAAAACTTCCTTTGCCTTTTCATCAGAAACAGACAAGGAAGAATCTGTCTCCCATTCCCCAAAAGAATCATTCCACTCCGAAAGTTGCTGCAGGGCATTTTCAAGAGCTTTGGCAGCTTGTTTATTCATTAATTAATTAATAGAGATTAACTGAAATTCCTGCTGAAAGTACTTGCTTTAGCTGTACCTCGCTGGAAAAATCATCATCATAGCGAAGCTCAAACTGAAATGAAGCACTCACTATTCTGTTTATTTGGCCAACCAGTTCATTCGACCAGATCACATCGGTTTTGTCCAGGGCAATCATCACATTTGTAAATGTCTGGAGACTGCTTAGGTACACGATGTCTTCGAAGATCTCTTTTTCAAAATTTATCCCGGTTGTTATACCTGCTTCATTTCGAATGTTATTATCCGGTTCGAGTCCATAAACCGGTGCCAGTTCCTCTTCCAGTACCACAGTTTGTTTTAAAGCCAGCCCACCTTCAAACATAAAATCATCAGAAGGTTGATAAGCCAACCCAACTCCTTCGGAAAAATACGCCGGTGCAAAAAAATCAGAAATCAAGGTAGCTTCCCCCTCTTCATCATATTCATACCCCCTGGCAAACTGAGTTTCCAATGATGCCTTGGCATAAACCGAAAGCGGGCCATCTTCTTCAAAATCATACACTGCCCGGTTTCGAATGGAGATAACATCATCTGTTTTACGAACCCCTTGTTCACCGGATTTGGATTGGCCGTACTTCAGATTCAAGCGAAAACCGTATCCATACTGGCCATCCCTGTATAATAAACTCAACACGGAAGAAGCTGTACCGCTGACGGAACTCACCCCACCCTGAGACCAATTATTATAGGCTGCCTGTGATCCGTTAAGGCTGGCAACCCAGCTTTGCTGCCAGTTTTCAATACTGTCTGGGATAGAAATATTTTGTGAAAATGAGGATTGGGATAGAAGTAAAAAAGTGAAGACACTTAGCAGTAGTTTGTATATATATTTCATAAAAAAGGTTTGATTGATTTGCTAGTTTTTAAATAAAACTGCCTGTTCCAGCGTTCCATGCTTAAGCATCACCTCAATATGCTCTCCTAACTTAGTAGGGGTTTTGATTCCCGTCAGGTCTGTTCTTAATGGGTATCTGCGATGGCCGCGGTCAAGCAAGACAGCTATTTCTATACTTGCCGGTTCATTAATGCTGCACACCGCTGAAAGTGCTTCAAACATGGTTTTTCCTGAAAAAATCACATCATCCACCAAAAGAACAAATTTATCATTACAGTCTGGAATTCCTTTTTTAGAATCTGAATCAAGCACCGTATACTGGTACACCTTTACTGCTTTTTTTACCCGCTTATTTAAGTGTAAAGCCAATTCATTTGCCGTTGCCATGCCTCTTTCGTTCAAGCCAATTAAAACCACTTCCTCTTTGTCATTTAGCCGCTCCCATACCTGGATTGCCATCCGTTTCAGTGTACGCTGCATTCTGGCTTTGTCCATTAAAATTATTTGTCTCTTCATTATATCAGGGGCTGGAATTATTAAAGTAATTTTGAACTTAATGTTTAAAAATATCAAAAACTTCCAAAAAGAAATTGGTAAATTAGCGATTGAATTCACCCAAAGAGAGGACATATATGAATAGAGGAATAAAAAATCTCATGCTTGCTATAACCGCATTCTCAGGAGGCGTTGTTACCGGCCTGATGCTCACCCCCAAATCAGGTAAAGAAAACCGCCGATGGGTAAGTCATCAATCCAAAGAAACCAAAGATTGGCTGGAAGATAAAAGCCATAAACTTGTAGAAGAAAGTGAAAAGAGGATCGACCGGGTTTCTAAAGGAATTAAAAAAACAGTTGGCGACTCTCTTCCCGATTTATACCAGGCTACCGAAGATTTAAACTTTCTGGAAGATGAGGGTAAGGAAGAGGATACAGATGTCTGATTCCGGCTTTCAACATTCGGAGGCATTTCTTCAGTGGATTTGGGAAAATCTCCTGTTTGATTTTACAAGCCTGCAAACGCTGTGCGGTAAAGAAGTAAATATTTTGGATGCCGGGAGCGTGAATACCTCCGATGGCCCGGATTTCAAACAGGCAGCCATTGAAATTGACGGCTTATCGTGGCATGGAGATGTGGAAATTCATACCAAGGCAAAAAACTGGAATCACCATGGGCATCAGAACGATGTAAATTTTAACCCGGTGATTCTGCATGTTGTGGCAGATTACGATGCCTCCCCGGTTCGCTGCCAGAATAACAGCAGCCCTTTTACGCTAAACCTGCTGCCTTACCTGTCGAAAGAATTACATTTATTTTTAAACAGTTTTGAGAATCCAACCGCCCTCCCCTGCACCTCGGGGCTGCATTTTATTTCAGAAGATGTTTTTCATCAACAAATAAAAAAAGCACATAAGGAGTATTTTGAAAAGAAAACGAATGATTTTTTTCGTTTCTATGATCCAGAGCTTCTGCCCTCTAAAGCCTGGAAGCACGCCCTGATAATTTCCCTTTGGGATGGCCTGGGTATTTCGCATAACAGGGTGGCCATGCAACAGGTTGCTTTGCAATTGCTCAAAAACAAACCGAATACCGTTGATGAAAGCCTGGAAAAAGCCTATCACATAGCCGGCTTCCGCTCAGCAGATTCTTCCATCCAATGGAATCTTAAATCCGTTCGGCCAGCCAGTCACCCAAAGTCAAGAATTAAAGAAGCAGTAATTCTGTCCCATCAAATCATTACACAGCCTTTTCAAAATTTTTTAAAACCCGGCGCTGTTGAACTTTGGAGAGCATGGTTTAAAAATTCCTCGCTCAAAAATACCAGCCGTTTTCAAATTTTATTTGGCACTGTATTCTTGCCTTCCCTGTATGTTTTGGGAAATCTGTTTGCTTATGCAAAACTTTCTGATGCCGCGCTTGACAGCTGGGTATCCTTAAAAACACCCATTCCTGCCTCCCTTCTATCAAAATTCAATACTCTGAATTTAAGCGATGGCAGTTATCGGAAAAAATTAGGGGCTGTTCACCAGTTAAAATCCTATTGCAGCACCGGCTCATGTTCGGAATGTCTGGTGCTAAAAAAAGCGATTCTGTCTTGATTGCTTTTAAAGTGATTTCTATCTTTGGAGTCTGTCAATGACATGAAT
>JBBDNN010000054.1:0-21781 GCA_040877545.1 Balneolaceae bacterium | reverse complement strand
TGACCGATGGGTATTGGAATCAGCAATACGAGCAAAAGCTGATATATTAGTGACCGGAGATAAAGATTTACTAGTCATCTCAAAAGAAATCTCACTGTTAAAAATTATTTCACCACGAGGATTTTGGGAATTATTAAAAGAGTAAATCGGGCTATAACAATCGCATCAACTGGGGACGCGGACGGGGTTTTGAAAAGGGTTGCTTGTTTTGAAATTTTAGCCTTTTATTAACTTTGGGGTTATGCACAGGGTCGTTGGTAACCCACAGGTATAGATTTTAACTATATGTAATGAGCGCATCAACTGAGAAAGCGGCTCTGACACCTATTGATATAGCTACCGGGCTTTTGGATACATATTAAAATTTGCCTGCAAGCCCGTTTTCATTCCAAATTAAATCATGAATTACGAGGTTATTGATTTAAATAAAATCAATCATTTCTGTTACACATTTGATGATTACCTTTCAAAACCATTTAACTTTAATTAATCAGGGGAAAATGATGACTGTTTTTGTTGCTGATAAACTGCCTCAGGAAGCACTTGACGAATTAGAACAACTCGGTGTGGATGTAAATTATAAACCGTCCATTTCGTCGAGCGATTTGGATAAGGGTTTAGGCGATACAGACATTTTCATTGTACGTTCTACCGTTGTCAGCAAAAACTGCATCAAAAACAGCCAAAGCCTGATGCTGATCATTCGCGCGGGAGCGGGTGTTAACAATATCAATATGGAAGCGGCCAGCAATTCCGGCATCTATGTTGCCAACTGTCCCGGTAAAAACTCTATTGCTGTTGCTGAACTAACAATGGGCCTAATCCTGTCGCTCGACCGATTTATCGCTGATAATGTGAATGATTTCCGCAATGGAAAATGGAATAAGGCCGATTACAGTAAGGCAGATGGAATATTTGGCAAAACGCTCGGAGTGGTCGGAGTTGGACAAATTGGACAGGAAGTGATTAAACGTGCCAAATCTTTCGGGCTGAATGTGATAGCCTGGTCCCGCTCACTGACTCCTGAAATTGCTAAAGAAATGAAGGTTGACTATGCCGGCAGTGTAAAAGAGGTTGCCAAACAGAGCGATATACTGACCGTACATCTTGCTATGACCCCCGATACGAAAAATATCATTTCCAAAGAAGTTCTATCATTCCTAAAAGATGAAGCCTTCTTTATCAACACAGCACGCGCAGGTGTAGTGGATGAAGATGCCTTGTTTGAAGAATTAAAATCAGGACGCATCAAAGCAGGGCTGGACGTATTCAGCAACGAACCGGATTATAAGCAGGGGGAAGTAGACAGCCGATTCCGGGAGTTAGATAATGTATATGTAAGCCACCATATCGGGGCAAGCACAAAACAGGCACAGCTCTCCGTAGCTTCTGCTGCCGTAGATATCGTCCGCGGATATCTGCGGGAAGGAAAAGTGAAGAATTGGCTAAACCGCTGCGAACGCACCGAAGCTCCCTGGAAACTGATTGTCCGTCATTTCGACAAACCCGGAGTGATCGCCAATGTTATGAGTGAACTCAAGGAAGCTAATATCAATGCCCAGGAACTTGAAAATGTAATTTTTGAAGGGAAAAATACCGCCTGCTGTACTATTCAGCTTGATGCAAAACCCTCAGACAAAACATTCAACAGCATTCGCACACGACAAGATGAGGTGATAAGCGCTATGCTGATAGAAAGTTAAAAGCCACAAATTCCCAATGCTTGAGCAAATTATATGATGAATGAAGTCAAGGTGAAATAGATCCTCTTCCCTCTGTTAATTCCTATTTCTTCTCCTGGCAATCTGGGCAATAGTAGGATGTCCTTCCCGAAACTTTAATGGTTTGAATTTTATCTCCACAACCTTTAGGGCAGTCGGCTCCTTTTGTACGGTTGGTTAAAATATAATGATCGGGGAATCTGCTTTTATCGACTTTACAATCTATTGCTGTTTGCAGGACGTTCTTCATTGCCTTAAATATTTTCTCCCAATCGCTCTTTTCCAGTTTTCCAGCTTTTGTTTTGGGATGTAACCGGGCCTGAAATAATATTTCATCAGCGTATATATTTCCGATGCCGGCTACCTTAGACTGATTCATCAGCGCCGGTTTTATCATGCCGCTGTTTTCTTTAAAAATGTTGTGGAAGGATTCAAAATCAAGGCCTTCATCCAAAGCATCAGGACCCATTTCATGCACCTCCACAAACTCCTCATGATTCTCGAATAAACCTATTTTACCCAGCTTCCTTTGGGAATCGTATGCCAGCATTCCACCGTCTTCAAAATTAAGCAACAAGCGAACGTGTTTAGGCTTTTCATCATCCTTATTCAAATATTCAGGAAATCCTGTCATTCCAAAATGCATTGAAAGTTCCTGACCTTTACTCAATTTCAGGAAGAGATATTTACCATGGCGAAAGGAATCCTGTATCACTTTACCCGATAATTTCTTCTCCAGGGATTTTCCGGAAATGTTTTCTAACACTCCACTATCTGACACTTCTGCATCTGCAATGCGTTTGTGTAGCGAAGTGGAATCAATATGCTTCTTGAATATTTCAACGTCCGGTAATTCAGGCATAACAGGCTTTTTAATGATGTTAATTGGTTAAAAAAAACATTTCATCAAAATCCTTCATTCCTTCCCAAAAACGTTGGAACTGTTATCCTTAAAAATGAGAAGATGAAATTATTCGTCTATTCATAAAAGCAGAAGATGTATATACCTCCTTATTTTCATAATTGTGCCATAAACAGTATGTTGATGAAGCTTAAAACAAAAATAAAGGGGTAATATGCAATCAGAACAAATAGTAGCCGCATTAAAACCAGCCTGGAAAATAGTTGTGTATCTGTGTTCGCTTTTCCTGCTTGTAGTATCTGTAGATATGATATTCACCTTAGCAACGAACTATGGAAATGACTGGAGTTATTTTCTCTCCTTATTTCTATTCATTTTTGTATTTGCAGGATCTATTATTTCAATTTTATACACTTTCAAATATCAGTTAATAATTGATGAAAATGGTATAACCCAGCAGGGATTATTTTCAACAAATACCATCCAGTATTCCGAGATCGACAAACTATTTTTCGATGTGATGTTGATTAATATCTATGGAAATGGAAAAGCTGTTTCTCTTGGTAATCTGTATAATGACTATGATCGGGCTGCCAAATTTATTGCTGATAAAGTTAAAGGCCGCGATGATATTACTTTTAAAGGAAAACAAAAATACATCAGCAGATATATCTAGCAGCTGAATGGTAAATTGGCAGGTTTAATCAATACCCACATGATCAAATTATCAAAATGTCTACCTGCTATCTTTCTGTAATTACATTTTCCCGGCACTGGAGTAAGAAATTTGTAATTCCTGATTCTCACATTAAACTTTCAAAAATCGATCTCATTTCCTCATCCAGTATGTAAACATTATCCATCTGTTCAATGTTGGGTACTGGAATTTCCGTTATTTTCTTTTTTAGGTTGATGTCAGCTACAAATACCCGGTTGACGTGATAATCAGAGGTTGGTATTACTTTCAGGTAGCGTTTTCTTGTGCTGGAAAGACCAATATAAGCAATATTTTCCTCTTCCGAAAAATCAACACCGCGCCCGAAGCCGCCGGTTTTTATAGTGGCGGAATGTTTCCAGTCTTTATCAAAAATCTTAGTTGAAAGATCGCTGCTGTCCTGAATCCAATATTGATCTTTAATCTTCCTAACAGAATGAGGGCTCTGCAATTTCAGTTGATGAACTTCATTATTTTCCAGGTTTATAACACCGCCATCTCCCTGTTTTTTCACCAGCATCTCAAACAATACTCTGTAAAACTGCCACCCGCTGATGGAATGAATAAGCACACAAAGTTCATCATTATAATTTCTGAACACCTGATTACAATGAAATCGATCTTTTACTTTTTTATACTCTTCCCCATCGCTGATATCATCAAGCTTGAGGCGAAATTCATCCAGTGATATCCTGTGACTTACCTCCCCTTGCTTTGCATCATAAGCTATGGCCTCATCATATTCGGTATTGGATACCCAAAGTAAACCGTCTATAAAGTGAATATCATGGAGATCGCCAATTTTTCCTAAATCCAGAGTAGAATATGTTTTATTGGGTCCATCGAACCGGCGAATTTCATCATTTATGGATATAAAAAGCTCACCGGAAAATCGCTCATCCCAGGCAATAGAGCTTACACCAACTTCACCCCACTCTTTAAAAAAGTTTACCGGTTTTACTTCACCATTTTTGTAAAGAATTTGTACCGGCCGAATTTCAGAGCGTTTTAATTTTTGATCTTCCACCTTTGCATTCTGCGAGCCAAGAATGAGTAAATCGTGCTTCAAGTACATAATTTTTTAAAACCCAATATTCTAATTTTCCTATTCAGAATTCGCTACTTGTCTTTAAAAATATCCTCAATTAAATGTCCGTACTTATCAGAAATAACCCGGCGTTTTACTTTCAGGGTTGGGGTGATTTCGCCTGTTTCTACAGTAAATTCATTTGCGACCAAACGGAAATCCCGAATTTTTTCGTGAGAGGCAAGTTCTTTGGAAAACTTTTTCAGCTCTTTTTTATAGACCTCCTTTACCTCTTCCAGTTCTATAAGCTCCTTGTTATTATCGAATTTCAGGTTTTGATCTTTGGCGTATTTTCCAATTGCTTCAAAATCAGGCACAATGATAGCAGCCATGAAATTCTGTGCTTCTCCCACCACCACAATCTGATCAATCCATTTGCTGGTTTTTAATAAATCCTCAATAGGGCCGGGATAAATATTCTTACCCCCTGCATTCACAATCATATGTTTTATACGATCTGTAATCTTTAAAAATCCCATATCAAATCTTCCTACATCACCGGTGTGCAGCCATCCTTCATCATCAATCATTTCTTTCGTGGCTTGCTCATTATTCCAATACCCTTTCATTACATTCGGGCCTTTGCATAGAATTTCACCGGCTTCACAACTCAAATCAGTAGGATAATCTTCTCCGCTGATTCTTGCCAATAACTTTCCATTTGTCAGGCTTTGGATACCCACTGTTACCCCTGGAATTATAGTACCAACAGCGCCTATCATTTCTTGTCCGGGTTTATTTGCCGCCATAACCGGAGATGTTTCCGTCAGCCCATATCCCTGCAGAATATTCATCCCCGCACATTGAAAAAATTTGTCTATATCGGGAGGAAGGGCAGCTCCGCCAGAAACAAATAAACGAACATGGCCACCAGTGCGCTTTTTTAGTTTATCAAAAACCAGTTTATCAGCAACTTTCTTTTGAAGGCTCACCCACCCCCGCTGGCCTTCTGAATATTTACGTCCCGTTTCTACAGCCCAGTTAAATATTTTCTTTTTGGTATCACTTCCTTCTTCCACACTTTTCACAATCAGGTTGTACATCTTTTCAAAAAGACGCGGCACACTAATCATGATGGTTGGTTTCACCTCCGGCATATTTTTAGAAACCGTATCCACACTTTCGGCATAATACACTTCAACCCCGCTGGATATCATGGCATAATAACCTGCCGTGCGTTCAAAAGAGTGGCAAAGAGGAAGGAATGAAAGCAAACGATCTTTATCATCCCAGTAAATATGCTGAGTAGCAGCTTTCACATTGCTCACAATATTATTGTGGGTGAGCATAGCGCCTTTAGGTTTCCCGGTAGTTCCTGATGTGTAAATAAGAGTAGCAATATCCTCCGGTTTTATTTCACGGCTTCTCTTCTGTATGATTTCTTTATGTTCTTCAAGATGTTTTCCTCCCTCAAGAAGAATATCTGAAAACATTTTCACATAGGGTTCTTTCATTAACTGCTTCAGCTTTGGAGCATCAAAGGCAATGACTTCGTCAAGCTCCTCGCAGTTTTCAAAAGCTTTCACCGCTTTCTTCAGCTGCAATCCTGTGGAGACGAAAAAAATTTTTGCGCCCGAATCCTGTAAAATATATTCGCACTGTTTTGCGGGTAACGTGGTATAAAGGGATGCATTAACAGCCCCAATAAGCTGTATAGCCAAATCAACAGAAGCCCATTCGTAACGGTTTTCACTCAGTATGCCAACGCGATCTCCTTTTTGGATTCCCTTTTCAACCAGGTAAGCTGCAATAGAATACACATCATCAATAACCTGATCCCAATAAACAGGCTGGTAAGGTGTGTCAGGTGTCGGTTTAAAATAAAAGGCTGCTTTACCTGTACCCTTATATTTCCTGGAAACATTTTCAAATAGTTCGGTAAGCGTTTCAAATGCTACTATTGTTGGCATAATTTTTTCATTTGTTCGATAAATAACCCTGCAGTAAATATAATACTCTTCAAATCAAATGCTTGGGTTTCATATGCATCTCAACAAACCGTATATTTGAGCATTAAACAAATGAATTATGGCACACCCAGCTCACGAAGATACTATAAATTTGGTAAAGGAGATTTTTCGCTCCTACCTGAAAGAACGAAATCAACGGCAGACACCTGAACGTTTTATGGTGCTTGAAGAAATCTACACGGCAGACGGTCATTTTGATGCGGATGATATCTTCTTCCGGATGAAGGAAGGTGGAACAAGAGTATCTCGTGCTACAGTTTATAATACGCTCGATCTTTTAGTGGAATGCGGATTAGTACAACGTCAGCAGTTCGGGAAAAGCCAATATTATTATGAACGAGCGTACGCTTACCAGCAACACGACCATATTATTTGCCGGGAATGCGGCGTGGTTTTAGAATTTTGTGATCCCAGAGTTGGAGAAATTCAACGTATGCTTTCTGAAATTCATGACATGGACATCAACGGCCACTCCCTTCACTTCTTTGGCACCTGTAAAGATTCCGAAGCTTGTGAAAAAAGAAAGGCGGTTGGCGAAAAACTTCTTGAGGCTAAAGAAGCCTGATTTCCCAAGTATTTATTCGGAATCTAAATTATGAACTTTAGATTTTTCTTTAGGGCATTTACAAATAAAATACCTATTCAATATTAATTTTAATTGATGAGTCTCACCTACACCAACTACCTGAAAATTAATGAATTGCTGAATTTACAGGAACTGAAATCTGAACCTCCGGAGCATGATGAAGTACTTTTTATCATTATTCATCAAACTTATGAGTTGTGGTTTAAACAGATATTGCATGAGTTTGGAAAGCTAAAAAATGACCTGGAGACTGCCAATACCTGGGGCTCCATAAAAACTTTGCGGCGGGTTCTTACCATCCTGAAGACAATGGTTTCCCAAATCGATATCCTGGAAACAATGACTCCTCTTGAGTTCAATAGTTTTCGAAAGTTTCTGGGGCAGTCGAGTGGATTTCAATCCCTGCAATTTCGTGAGATAGAGATTCTGTGCGGCTTGCGTTTTCCATTGATGAAAGAGGCGCATAAGGAGCAGCCCCGGCATCTACAGGTACTGGAACAACGGATGAATGAAAAAACGCTGTGGGAAAGTTTTGGGGATTACATCACCCATAAAGGATATAAAATGCATCCCAAGAGAGAGAATGATAAAGGTTTGGTCTTCAATACTTCAGAGGAAATCCAGCAGAGCCTGATCCAGATTATGAATAATGAACCTGAAGCCGCCTTAATTTGCGAACTTTTCGTGGATTTTGATGAAGGCCTGCAGGAATGGAGGTATCGCCATGTAAAAATGGTGGAGCGGACTATCGGCACCAAAAAAGGAACCGGCGGTTCGGAAGGTACCAAATACCTGCACAAAACACTGAACCAGCCTATTTTTCCAGATCTGTGGGAAATAAGAGCTTCTTTCTGAATATCCGACATTGAATGTTCAATATTGAATATTCATTTATTCTCTTACTCTTCTAATGATCTTCGAATGCCGAGCTCCAATCCACGAAGTTCAGCCAGGCCTCTCAATCGACCAATTGCGGAATAACCGTGAAATGGGATATCTTTCGCCAAATCATCCAGCATTTGATGCCCGTGATCGGGTCGAAATGGAATGGCATGATCTTCTCTCCCTTCTTCTTCACGACGGATATTTTCTTTTACCAGTTCGCGCATAACAGCGTACATATCCACACTTCCGCCGAGATGATCGGCTTCATGAAAGCTTCCGTTATCTTCACGAGCTACATTACGCAGGTGTAGAAAATGAAATTTATGTCCTAAACGGCGAACAATTCCAGGTAAATCATTTTCTTTATTTGGCCCCAGTGAGCCCGTACAGAATGTTATCCCATTACTGGGACTGTCTACTACTTCGGTCAGATACTTCAGATCTTCTTCATTCGAAACAATCCTGGGTAGGCCAAAAATAGCATAAGGTGGATCATCCGGGTGGCAGCACAATTTAATTCCCAGTTCCTCAGCCGTTGGGACAACTCCCTCAAGAAATATTTTCAGGTTTTCTTGCAGTTGGCTTCTTGTTACACCTTCGTATCCCTTCAGATAATTCTGAAATTCATCAAGTGAATAAACAGAAGCTGAACCAGGAATTCCCTGTAGCACAGTATTGGTAAGTTTCTCTTTTTCTTCATCAGACAGTTTGGAAAAATACTGCTCGGCTTTATTAAACAAACTTGAGGTGTACTCTTCTTGAGCTCCATCTCTTTTCAGGATGAATAAATCGAAGGCAGCCAAAGCAATGGCATCGTAACGGAGAGCTTTGGATCCGTCTTTTACTTTATAGCCAAGATCAGTGCGGGTCCAGTCTAAAAGTGGCATAAAATTATAACAAACAATCTTAATACCGCATTCTGCGAGATTTCTCAGTGAGATATTAAAATTTTCGATAAGCTGATCTCTTTCAGACCCGGCTTTTTTAATGTCTTCATGCACATTCAGGCTTTCTACAACCGCCCATTTTAAATTTCGGGCTTTGGAATTTTCCTCATCCCACTCAATGAGTTTTTGGCGTTTCTTTATTTCGTCAACAGTCCAAACATCGCCAACCGGAACATGGTGCAAAGCATGAACAACACCTTCAGCTCCGGCTTGTTCAATATCTGATAAAGAGACTATATCGTTCGGGCCGTACCATCTCCAGGATTGTAATAGAGGCATAAATCAGACTCCGCTAAATGCGCTAAATCCGCCATCAACAGGCAGGACAACACCGGTTATAAATTTGGCTTGATCGCTGCTCAGAAATAAAGCGGCTCCTGCTACTTCTTCCACTTTCCCAAAGCGTTTCATAGGTGTTTTTTCGATGATGGTATTTCCGCGTTCGGTATAAGAGCCATCCTTGTTGGTAAGCAGATCTCGGTTTTGTTCACCGATAAAAAATCCCGGAGCAAGAGCGTTAACCCGTATGCCTTCCCCAAACTTTAGCGCCATTTCAACTGAAAGTGATTTGGTGAAATTTTCCATTCCTGCTTTTGATGCAGAATAGCCAATCACACGTGTTATCACACGATCAGCAGCCATTGAGGAGATATTTAAAATAGAACCTTCTTTCTTTTCGGCCATTACTTCCCCGAAAATCATGGACGGCAAAACGGTGCCCATCAGGTTCAGATCATTTACTTTCTTAAAGTCATCCATTTGCAGGTCGAACACAGTTTCATCAGGAGCAATGGTCGCTCCTTTCATATTTCCGCCAGCTGCATTTATCAGCACATCAATGGTTCCGAACTTTTGGAGAATTTGCTCTTTTGCCTGCTTTAAATCCTCCTCAACAAGAACATCAGCGGAAAGACAGAGAATTTTAGAATCGTCTGCCTGAATCTCATTTGCTTTCTCCTCCAATGTTTTCAGTGTTCTGCCAAGGAGCACAATCCGCGCGCCTTGCTCTACAAATTTTTCAGCGATGGCGCCTCCAATTGCACCCCCGCCTCCGGTTATAATAACTACTTTATCTATCATTTCATTTTTATACATTTCAAGCTCCGTTAACGTACACGAATGTATGCAATCATTGTTTTTTTTACAAGGCTAAACTATCAGAATCATGCAAAGCAAACCAAGCATAAAAGATATAGCCAAAAGAGCTAACGTTTCTATTGGCACGGTCGATCGCGTATTGCATAACCGGGGCCAGGTTTCTGAGGCTACCCGCGAAAAAGTTCAAAAGGTTATTGAGGAGCTGAATTATGAACCTAACATTATTGCCAGATCCTTAGCTTCAAAACAGGATTTTAACATTGGAATTTTACTTCCCCGATCCTCCAGCAAAAATGACTATTGGTATTATCCGGCAGTTGGTATTCAAAAAGCAGCTGCCGAACATCAGTATGTGGGGTTGAATTTGGTTGAGGCTTATTATGATTTAAACCTTGTAGAAAGCTTTCAGGATAAGATTTCTCTGCTTTCAGAGAAAGATCTTGATGGAGTAATTACAGCCCCTATTTATAAAAATGAATTAGAAGATTATATCAACCAACTTGAGAATTCGAATATTAAGTATTCGCTGCTCGATTCGGATTTAGAAGATTCTCAGCGTTCATTCTTTGTGGGTCAGGATCCTGTACAAAGTGGCCGGGTTGCTGCACAGTTAATAGATTTTACGCTGCAAAAGGATTCCCCTGATATTCTAACTCTTCATTTTAACCCCGTTACCCAAGGAATTCCAACTATCAATCTCCGAGAGGATGGCTTTTCAGAATATTTCAATCATGCTGATACTGAGGTAAAAGTTAGCAGTCATTTAATTCTTTATACCTCAAAAGAAGAACTGAACAGCAAATTAGATCAGATTTTTACAGATGTTCAGAATTTAAAAGCCATTTTTGTACCCGATTCGAAAAGCTACCTGGTTGCCGAGTACCTTGAAAATAAAACAGCAAAGGATGTAGTATTAGCTGGATTTGACCTGCTTGAAGAAAATGCTACCTACCTGAGAAAAGGTGTGATAGATTTTATAATAAATCAGCAGCCGATCACACAAGGTTATCAGGCATTAAACCAGCTGATAAACTCACTGATTCAAAAAAAGGAAAAGATTCCATCTCAGAATATCCCAATTGATATTATCACCAGCGAAAATATTAAATACTATGATGGATTAGATTGAAGCTGCCGCTTACTTTTCCAGCTTTTTTTGCAAGGTTATGAATCGCCTCAATCCGATACAAAGCAGAGAAATGCTAATTGCAAAACAAAGCCAGCCAATGAATACCAGGTTTTCAAATCGTTCCACATTCAGCAAGGCTAATCCACCTACTATAAAATACAAGCTGGTTCTTATATAAGAGAGCAGCGTTCTCTCATTAGCCAAGCGCGTTCGCAAAAGCGCAAGCATATTCCTTTTCGCCGTACTTTCTGTCTGAAAACTCATTATGCAAAATTAGTTCAATGTTCGATGTTCTTAATCCACCCCCGTACTACCAAACCCTCCTTCACCTCTTTCTGTTTCCTCGAGATCAGTAACTTCTATAACCGGGAATTGAGTAACAGGTGCAATTACCATTTGAGCAATACGATCGCCATGTTTCACCACAAACTCATCTTTGCCATGATTAATTGCTATCACTTTTACCTCGCCCCGGTAATCCGCATCTATGGTTCCCGGTGTGTTTAACATCGTGATGCCATTGCGTATTGCAAGGCCGCTTCTGGGGCGAATCTGGGCTTCATATCCATTTGGCAATGCCATTTGTAAGCCGGTGGGAATCATCACGCGCTCGCCGGGCTTGATAATCAGTGGAGCATCCAGTGCGGCACGAAGATCCATGCCGGCTGCTGAAACAGATTCATAATTCGGCAATGGCAAATCAGCAGCATGTTCCAACTTCCTGATCAAAATCTTACTCATAATTCCTCACGCGTATATTCTATAATTTTTATAATAACATTTCCCAAAAACACTTTTACCCTTGCTTCCAGCGGAACCCGCAAATCATCCGCTAAAAACCAGGCCCTGAAATCTCCCGAAAAGCCGAAAGGACCTTCAATATTTTCCGTACTCCCGTGCATAATATAAGCCATAACAGGTTCTTCAAAAGCAGCATATTTTCGTTCTTCAGCATCCGGTGAATTTTCAACAGAAATATACCCCGCTTTTTTTGTCACATAAACAGGTAATTTAAAACCTTCTTCTGTTCCGGCAAATAAGCGGGAAAAATAGAAAATCACATGCCCTGAAGTAGCGGGTTCTTCCAGGGCAAGAGTATCCCGCGTGTCATCTTCTTCTTTGTAATGCACAATTCCGGCCTCGCGATCAAAAACATACCTAATATCCTCGTATTTATTTTCATCAAGATTATCTTTCCAATACAACGATTCAACAGGAAGTCCCTCCTCATTCACGAAAAATAAACTGTGAAACTGATCTAATTCTTTACCAATAAATGGAATACCCGAATTTGATTTCATTTCGGTTAACATGTGCTTATGGGTGCTTCCATTATACATGGTATCGCTGAGCAAGGTCACATTTACCCATCCAAGTTTGAAAAAGCCATATTTTACTTCATAACGGAAGGTTTCTTTCACCGAAAAAAGCTCGTCTGTGGTAGGGGGATTTTCTTTTCCATCAGGGAAATCCTGCTGCCCGAATGCAGCTGATGAACCAATTAGTAAAATGACTATAGCTCGTATCATAGAATCATTTCTGCTCTTGATATTTTGCTACTGAAAATCCTGAGAAAATATCATCCATCCTCGGCCTCATTTTCTTCAAGAAAAGGCTCAAAAGCATCCTCATCATATCCAACCAGTACAGCATCATTCTTAATCAAAACGGGGCGTTTGATCATATTCTGATTTTCAAGCAGCACATCAAATAACTCCGAATCTGTGAGATCTTTTTTTGCCAGGCCCAGTTTTCTCCACATCATCCCTTTTTTGTTGATCAATACTTCCAGGCCCACCTTGTCTGCTAATTCTTGAAGCTCATCACGATTAAGAGGTTCTTTTTTTACATCTATAAATTCAAACTCCACCTCCCTTTCTGCCATCCAGTTTTTTGTGTCCCTGATCTTATTACAATTTTTGATTCCTACTATGTGCAGCATCGAACTATTATGATGAATGTTTCGTATTTTTATTGAATTAAAGATACGGTTTGTCCTGTCAAATTCGAACGCAATGCATACTTTGTTCGTGCCTCTGATATGAAGAAAATTTATTTCCTTTTATTACTCCTGATTTTTGTTGCTGTAAATCAAAACTGTACCAGAAATGATGAACAACGTGAATTTGAGCAGGAAGCTTATCGCCCACCCAATGATTTTACTGAAACCAGCCCTCAGGGTGAGGTGAATTCCGTAGATGAAGACGATTGGCGGATATCTCCTCTTTTCCAGGGATTGTTTGAAGTTAGGGCACCTTTCCCAAACCCATCCAATACAACTTCCGCTATTCAATTTGAAATAGAAGTTACCGGAGTTCAATCTATAAATGGCATCGAAGTAATTGTTTTCTTCGATGATTATGACCCCAGGGAGGGTTCAAATGTTCTATATTTTGACACCGAATCTTTACCGCAAGGTTTAACAACATTCCAGATAAATCCTTTAGAGCTTGGAGAGATTTCCGTCCCCGAAAGTGTTCGTGGACTACATCGCATCTATATCTATGACGGCCGGGGACAACTAATTTCCTATGGCGATATAATGATCGAGTAGATTTGTGTTATTTTTGCAACGCCTCTATCTTCTACAATTACAAAAAATATGAGAAAATTAACCCCATCAGAAAAAAGAATACTAAACCGACTAATTTTTCCAGAGTCTTTTGAGGTGATACAGGAAGAGACAAATTTACAGTTTGGCGAAATCAGGGATGATCTCATCAACCTGATGAATCACCACCTGATTGAGGTGGTTGATCCTGAAAATCCTGATTCCCATACCACCATTTTTTCTGATGCAGATAATCTCAAAGAATCCATGTTCCGAATCACAAAATCCGGCATCAAACACATCAGCAAAACCAAATGAAATTTGAAACCACCAACGGTGAAAGTTCACACACAGTAGAAATATTTCCTGAACACAATTCTTTTTCCTCCGGTGATACCAAAGGCAGTTATGAATTCTCGTTTGTTAATGGACGATATTTACTGCGAACAGGAACAAAACTCTACAAATTAGATAATGTAACTTATAACGGCTCCTCAATTGAGTTTTCGATGAATGGAATTTGGCATTCGGTTGATGTTAAAGACGAGCAGGATTTACTCCTCGATCGTTTAGGGTTCAAAACAAATGACGCAGCAGCTGAAGGTGTTTTAAAAGCCCCGATGCCTGGTAAAATTCTGGATATTCTCGTAGCACCTGGAGATGAAGTAGAAAAAGATCAACCTTTGGTAATACTGGAAGCCATGAAAATGGAGAATGAACTTAAGGCTCCTGTTACTGGCACTGTTGCAGATATTTTTGCGGAAGTAGAGCAGTCGTTAGAAAAAAATTCACCCATATTGGAGATAGAAACACTTGGATAAATTTACTATTAAAGGCGGAACTCCGCTGAAAGGCACTATACATATAAGCGGATCAAAAAATGCTGCCCTACCCTTGATGGCAGCTTCTTTACTTGGCAACTCCACCTCAATTATTCAAAATATTCCCCGGCTGCAGGACATCTATACCTTCAAAAAAGTAATTCAGGAAGTAGGTGCTACTATTGATTTTCAGGAAGAAAAAAATACCCTGACCATCGATCCTGTTCCAATAAATAAATTTGAAGCACCTTATGAGTTAGTGCGAAAAATGCGGGCTTCATTCTACATGCTTGGCGCTCTTGTTGGCAAACACGGCTATGCCAAAGTCTCGCTGCCCGGTGGTTGCGCCTGGGGGCCGCGCCCGGTAGACCTTCACCTGAAAGGGATGGAAGCAATGGGAATTGAAATTTCTTTGGATAAAGGATATGTAATTGCCAAAGCTCCTGAGAAAGTAAAAGGCGGTACTTATACACTGGAACCCAGCAGTGTTGGGGCAACGGTAAATCTCCTGCTCGCTTCAGTGCTAAAAGCAGAAAAATTCACCATACAAAATGCAGCCAAAGAGCCTGACGTGGTACAGCTTTGTAACTTTTTGATTGAAATGGGTGCTGATATTGAAGGGGTTGGTACGAGCACGCTCACTATAAAAGCAGTAGATTCTTTGAATGGCATAAAAGCCTCTAATGACCCTGACCGGATTGAACTCGGCACTTTTATGATAGCCGGTGCAATGCATCCGAAATCAGAGTTAACATTAAAAGGGTGCAAGCCTGATCACCTGGGAAATTTCACGAAACAACTCAAAAAAACGGGAACTTCTGTGGAAATTGATGGCACTACCATTCATGTAAAAGCTCCGGAAACTCTACAACCTGTTTCCATCAAAACAGAAATTTATCCCGGTTTCCCGACCGACCTTCAGGCACAGTGGGCTACCATGATGACACAGGCCAAGGGTGAATCAAAAGTAACCGATAATGTCTATTTTGACCGCTTTAGTTATGTACCTGAACTTGTCCGTTTAGGTGCTGATATGGAAGTTGAAAAAAATGCAGTCAAAATTTCTGGCAAAACCCAACTTACGGGTGCCTCTGTTATGAGTACCGATCTCAGGGCAAGTGTTAGTCTTGTGCTGGCTGCTATGGTTGCGGAGAATACTACAGATGTACTAAGAGTGTATCATCTGGATCGCGGCTACGAATCTCTTGAAGCAAAACTGAACGCTGTTGGTGCTAATATTAAACGCCTTAACGATTAATGGATTTTTGTGCATTGTGATCAATTATCTGCATAGATAATTCATTCTTACATTCTTTCTCTCCAATTCAAATCCACCCAATCCTCTAAAAATAAAATCACTATAAAAAGCGTTTACATTAATCACTTCTCACAGTTATATTAGCTGTAATAAAAATCGATCTTAAAAGCTTTTTTAAAACTATTTTCCATTTGTTAATAGCACAGAATTTATACCAAGACCAACATTTGTGGGCATCTGCGACGACATTATGTAAGGATGCCTGTATCGATTTTTTCTGTTTCTGCCATTTTTTAACGACACTAATAAGGCGGAAACCCCTCTCTGATTCCAAAATGGAATCAACAAACAAACCAATTATAACAGATATTTATATCGAGGCAGCCGCTCGACCGATTGCTTCAGGCACCTCTTTTTTAGAATGGACCATTTGTAGTATACATAATACGTTCGAAAGATGGAGAATGCGAAGAGGCAGCGGCTACCGAGAAAGGAAGAATTTAAATGAAGAACCAAATTATTATCCACTCTTCGGGGAAGCAAAACAGGATTGCTCTTATAGAGAACGACGAGTTAGCGCAACTTTTCATCGAGACAGAGGAGAACCAGCGTACAGTTGGTAACATATATGTAGCACGTGTACATAAAGTGATGAGCGGTATTCGTGCCGCTTTCATCGATATGGGAACTCCTAAAGATGCTTTTTTACACTTTTCTGATGCCGGCGATCACCTTGATGATTACATCACCAAGCTGAATGGTCCTAATGCCATTCCAAATAATGCCAGAAGTGATATTTCCAATAAAGAGAATCTAACAAATGTTCAAAAACAAATTTTAGCTGGCAAAGTTCTCAGGCCGGGACAAAAACTACTTGTCCAAATTGTAAAAGAACCTATCGGTTCCAAAGGCCCGAGAATCTCTACCGATATTACTATTGCCGGACGATTCCTGGTGCTGATTCCAATGGGTGATTATATCGCCGTTTCCAAAAAAATCAATAATTACAAAGAACGCCGCCGCCTGAAAGGTGTCTTAAACAATATGATTCCTGATGGATTTGGCGTAATTGTCAGAACTGTTGCACAGGGGCAGGATCAAAAAGCTTTGGAAGATGACCTTCGGCATGTGCTCAAAAAATGGGAGCAGATCGTAGATAAACTAGAAGAGGCTAAACCTCCTTCATTGCTCTATCGTGATTTAAATATGACAGAAAGCCTGATCCGCGATCTCTTTGCAAAAAATTATGATCGTGTTCTTATTGACGAACCTAAAATGTATCGTCAGATAAAATCTTATGTAGGTCAGATTGCCCCACAAATGGTACCTAATGTGGAATTGTATAAAGGCAGAGAACACATCTTCGATTACACGAAAATAGCACATGATGTGAACTCTATTTTTAGCCCGCGGGTTCGAATGAGATCCGGCGGTTACCTGATTTTTGAACAAACAGAAGCCATGTATGTGGTTGATGTAAACTCCGGCCCTTATGCAGCAAAACAACGGCAGGAAGATAATTCCCTAAAAACAAATCTTGAAGCTGCCCGGGAAATCGCCAAACAACTTCGGCTCCGGGATATTGGCGGCATTATTGTGGTCGATTTCATTGATTTACGCGATGATAAAAACCGTAAGAAAATTTATGATGAACTGAAAAAAGAGTTCATTAAAGACCCCGCCAAAACCAATGTAATTGGTATGAGTGATTTTGGCCTAATTCAAATCACCAGGCAGCGTATCCGCCCCAGTGTGGTGAATTCGGTATCTAAAGTTTGCCCGGTTTGTGGAGGCTCAGGAAATGTTGTTACCCAAGATACCATTCTCACCGATCTTGAAACCTGGGTGAGTAAATTCAAACATAACACCAGCTATCGTGCGGTCGACCTTTATGTAAATCCATTTCTAAAATCGGTACTTACAAGAGGAATTTTCAGCACACGATTAAAATGGATTGGTAAATATCATATTAAAGTCACATTTATTGGGGATGAAACAGTGTCAATGAATGAATTCCGTGCAACATTACCGGGTTCTGATATAGACATAACGGATATTGTAATGAGAGATGAGTCCATTGAAGAAGTAATGAAACGTGAAGGAGAGTTACTGGCGCTTGAAAGTGGAAAGGGAAATAAAGATGGCCTTGATATCTCCAAGAAAGAAAAAGGACGCAGAGCGTCAGGTAATTCTGACAGATCGCGCGGAAGAAACAATTCCAAGTCTTACAAGTCACAAAATTAAACTCTGGCTTGGTTTTTGTACTGTAGATATTAAGCTATGCATGAAATTTATTCATTTCTGTTTTTAGTAGCACAAAATTTTTCTAACAAATACATAGAATGAACTTATCTGAACTACACGCCACTACGGTGATTGGTTTAATCCATAATGGAAAAGCTGTCATTGGAAGCGACGGACAGGCAACAATGGATAAAACCGTTATGAAAGCAACAGTAAAAAAAGTAAGAAAGCTTTATAACGGAAAAATATTAGCCGGGTTTGCAGGCTCAACAGCTGATGCTTTCACCCTTTTCGAAAAATACGAGGAAAAGTTAAACGAGTATAACGGCAATATGGAACGTGCTGCCGTTGAACTTGCTAAAGAATGGAGAAAGGATAAATTCCTTCAAAAACTTCAGGCTTTACTCATTGTAATGAATGGTGAAAAAGGACTGCTAATTTCCGGCCAGGGTGATGTGATTGAACCTGACGATGAAATCGTTACCATTGGCAGTGGTGGATCGTATGCGCTTTCGGCCGCAAGAGCCATGGTAAAACATTCACCAAAATTATCTGCGAAACAAATCGTTGAGGAAGCACTCCACATAGCTGCCGACATTGATATTTACACCAATCACAATCTTTCGATTTTAGAAATTACCGAATAACATGAGTTTTGAAGAAAAGAATTTAACACCTCAGCAAATTGTAGCTGAACTAGATAAATATATAGTAGGTCAAAAGCCGGCAAAAAGATCAGTAGCTATTGCACTTCGAAATAGATGGAGACGACTGAACTCTGAGGATGATATCCGCGAAGAAATAGTACCAAATAATATTTTACTTATTGGCCCTACCGGAGTTGGTAAAACGGAAATAGCGCGGCGATTGGCCCGGCTTGCTTATGCACCATTTATGAAAGTTGAAGCCTCTAAATTCACCGAGGTTGGTTATGTTGGGCGTGATGTAGAATCTATGATTCGTGATCTCACAGATGTTGCCGTTAGTATGGTTAAACATGAAATGCAAGAACGTGTTAAGGAGAAAGCCGCCATCAGAGTGGAAGAACGTATCCTTGATATCCTCATCCCTCCTGTTAAAAAGAACAGTGTCGGATATTCCAATAAAAATGATGATGATTTTGATCCGAAGAAAGCCAGCGATAATGAATTAAATGAACGTACCCGCGAACGGTTCAGAGAAAAACTCAGAGAGGGTGATCTGGACGATAAAGAGATTGAGATTGAAGTTAAAACCAGCAAAAGCCCGATGATGCAAGTATTTGGCCCGGGTGGCATGGAAGAGATGGGAATAAACCTGCAGGATATGCTCGGCAACATGGGCAAAGGCGGGAAAAAATCGAAGCGAAAACTACCGGTCAGTGAAGCCCGCGAAATTTTAATTGAAGAGGAAGCGGAAAAATTGATCGATCATGAATCAGCTGTGCAGGAAGCGCTCGATAGAGTTCAAAAGCAGGGTATCGTATTCATTGATGAGATCGATAAAATTGCCGAACCATCTTCCGGTGGCGGAAAAGGCGGACCGGATGTCAGTCGCCAGGGGGTTCAGCGTGATATGCTTCCGATTGTGGAAGGTAGCACGGTTAACACCAAACATGGTATTGTGAAAACCGATCATATTCTTTTTATAGGCTCTGGTGCTTTTCACGTATCAAAACCCTCCGATTTAATACCTGAGCTGCAAGGCCGTTTTCCAATTCGAGTAGAATTGAGTTCTCTTACAGAAGATGATTTTGTTGATATTCTTTCGAAACCCAAGAATGCACTTACCAAACAATACATCGCTATGCTGAAAACCGAAGGTGTTACCATCAACTTTACCGATCCGGCTATTCAGGAAATTGCCCGTATTGCCGCCGAGGTAAATGCTGCGGTTGAAAATATCGGTGCCCGACGCCTGCACACGATAATGTCATCTTTATTCGATGAATTACTTTTTGCAGTGCCTGATGACATTAATTCAGGCGAAATAACCATAGATCCCGATTATGTAGAAAAACAACTGGCAGATCTTGTGAAAGACAAAGACCTCAGCCATTACATTCTTTAATATTGGACGATACTACATTATTTATTACAATCGTTTAAAATGAAATTTCTTCTGCCTGAACGGGTTATAATATCAATACTATTCTTTTAAGAGCTTAATATGTCGTTTAAAAAATTTTTTGTCCCCAATCTTCTCATAGTTTTAATTCTCGCCGGACTTCGTCTGTCAGGTATCGATCCCGTTGTAAAATCTGATAATGACGATTCAACCAATCTCACCAAATATGTTCAGGCGCAGCGAAACATTGTAGCTAATTACTATGGAGATGCCGATATCGATAAAATGTATAAAGCCAGTATTCGCCGAATGGTGAAATCATTGAAAGATACAACGCTGCAAATTTCAGAGAGTCCTATTGATACCTCATTTTCGGGAGTAACTGTGAATTCATCTAAAGATTCTTTTACAAAATTTGAACAGGCTTATCTATATGTCAGTAATAACAGGCCTGATGAAAATATGGATAAGCTAACAGAGGCAGCCATTCGCGGCATGTTTTCCACACTCGATCCTCACTCCATGTATATTGAGGCAAAGGATAATGAGCAGATACAGGATGAATTTGCCGGCAAATTTCAAGGTATCGGTGTTCAGTTTAATATTATGCAGGATACTATAACCGTGATCACAGCCATTTCAGGTGGACCCAGCGACATGCTTGGGATACGATCCGGAGACCGCATCATAGAAATTGAAGATACCTCCGCTGTTGGATATACTAATGAAATGGTAGTTCGCAGGCTGCGTGGCGAAAAAGGATCCCAGGTTAAAGTTACCGTCAAACGACCCGGTGTTGAACAACCAATTAGTTTTACTATTACACGAGATGATATACCACTTTATACAGTAGATGCTGCTTATTTGCTGGATGAAAATACCGGCTATATAAAAATTAACCGCTTTGCAGCTACCACCCACGATGAATTCATGCAGGCTATGAGTGATTTAAAAAGCGATGGCATGGATCGGTTGGTGCTGGATTTACGAAGAAATCCGGGTGGATATTTGAGTCAGGCAATTGCCATGGCAGAAGAATTTTTCCCTCGCGGAACCGAATTGGTTTCCACAAAAAGCAAACACAGCCGGTTTGATGGCGAATACTTTTCACGAAAAGATGGCTCTTTCAAAGACAAACCTGTAATTGTATTGGTGGATGAAGGTGCTGCATCAGCCAGTGAAATTGTAAGTGGTGCCATTCAAGACCACGACCGTGGGTTAATTGTAGGAAAACGAACCTTCGGGAAAGGCCTTGTTCAGCAACAGTATGAGCTCGTTGACAACAGCAGTGTCAGGGTCACTATTTCCCGCTATTACACTCCGTCTGGGCGCTTAATTCAGAAACCCTTTACCGAAGGAAATGAAGATTACGCCTACGAAATTTACGAACGTCACAATGCCGCAGATGATGCAGGAGAGTTCATTGACGATATTCCAGACTCCCTAAAATATTCTACAGCTGCGGGAAGAACTGTATACGGCGGCGGTGGCATTGTGCCCGATTTTATTGTTCCTGAAGATACCTCTACCTCTGCTTTTGTTATAAATTTTGCACTGAGTAAACGTGCTTCTTTTGATTATGTACGAGAGTACCTGGATGAAAATGGTGATGAATTCCGTGCAAAATGGAAAGATGATTTTCAATATTTCCGAGAGAATTTTAAATGGGATCAAGACAATGTAAGGGAGTTTCGTAAGACTTTGGAAAACAAGGGAATGGTTATCACAGATACTGTAGATACTCCTTCTTTCAAGAAAGATTCTTTATTTATTCCGCCAGGACATTTTGAGGAAGTTTCATGGTTAACCGAAGGCCGGATGAAAGCAGAACTGGCCCGTCAGGTTTGGGGAATGGAATAAT
>JBBDNN010000053.1:0-21879 GCA_040877545.1 Balneolaceae bacterium | reverse complement strand
CCCGTCAGGTTTGGGGAATGGAATACTTTTACCCTATAGTAAATGATGTGTTCGACCACACATTGAAACAAGCCATGACCCTCTGGGATGCGGTTGAGAAACTTGAGGCAATGGCCAAGAGCAAAGCTTCCATCAACGACAAAGATTAACCTGCAAACTACTACTTTTGAATTAGGTTTAAGGCTCCATTTCCGGAGCCTTTTTTATTTGAACGAAGCAAGAGTTTTCCTTTTGTAAATCTTAAGTCTTTGTGCCTTCAGGAGATATTTTCCTGGTTTGAATAGCATTTTGGGCACAAGAGGCAGACTTGCTATATTGCCACAAATCCGCTCCAAAAAAATTGAAAAATGGCAACATCATTTCACTGGAAAAAAGGAACCTTCAGCAGCACGTATAACTTATTCGCCGGAACAAATTGGGTTGGAGAATTGAGAGAAAACATGTTGTCTCAATCGGCTGTTGGTATGTTGAATGAACAGAAATACGAGTTTAAAACAAATGGAAGCCTAAACCAGAAAACGGAAATCAGAGATATTTCCAAAGGCACTGCAGTTGGTTCAATTACTTATAATGCCATCCGTACAAAGGCAGAAATCAACCTGTACGGGAAAAAATTTACCTGGAGTTTTGATAATGTCTGGAGCAGTAAATGGAGTATTTCAAATTCCCGCGAAATTATAATCGATTATCAGGGGTCTTCTTCAAAAGGAAAAATTGAGGCCAGCACCAATAATGAGTTACTGCTATTGTCCGGTTTATATATCACCAACTATTACTGGCAGATAACAACCGTTTTAATCATTATCATATGCATTCTAATAATTTGATTTCGGCGGACTTAAGTATCAATACTCATTCCGTCACCAGTACTTCCGTGGGGCATCCAGATTCAGTTCCAGTTTTGCTTTTTTGATGGCATAACAGCAGTCAATCAGCAAGTGGATATTCCCGTCTCTCATTCCTTTTAAAATATCTACCCCTTCCCTAACAAATACCCTGGCAAAACCCGGTTCACCATCTACAATGGAATTCATGTTGTCGATAAGATCCGCATACTTGACACTCTGGGCGAGATAGCTGGTTTCCCATAGCCGCTCTGCCTCGCGCTTTTTGCGCTCCCTTCTATTCAGCTCCGGATAATTTTCTTTTATATATACATCGGTTAATTCCACCACCCCTTCTCTAATTACAGATGCTTCTTCTTCAGGATATCCAACGGCTATTAATTGATTATAAAGCTGCTTTTCGGTGCAGGCAGTATCCTCCAGCAAATCGTGACAAAAAGCCACCTCCACCCCATCCTTCAAATATTTACTTGCAATATTTGCAACCCGAACCACATGTTTCCAATATGGCTCATCCGAATATTTCCGCTGCTGATCCCCATGTTCCTGTTTCACAAATTCAAGTAAGGCTTCTTGTCGATCTGTTAATTGCATTTTTGGTTGATTTTTTTACCACGAAAGCACCGGAAAATTTTATATGTGTGGTAAAGAATTTAATTGATTCACTATGTATGGTTTGAAACCGAAATGCTATAGGGAAAGTTTGGGTAATCATTCGGAACAACATAACCTTTTTTATACCAATGCTATTGTTTAAAGCAGATGCGGGAAACCTAATTTTGTTCTAACCATACCTGAGTAGGTTTCATTTCCTGCCACCGTTAAGAATGTACTGTTCAAATATCTAAAGAAATTGCAATAAGACTATACTTATAAATAGAGCTTGGAAAATATTCCAGAAACAATATTTTTCATTGCTTCATTTTGAGCTAAATTGAATAGTTATGAAAAAAGAACAAATCAAAATTCGATATATCGTCAATGATGTAGAAGAATCTATTTCATTTTATACAAATCATTTAAACTTTGAATTGGATATACATCCTGCACCAGGATTTGCAGCTTTGTCAAAAGGCAGCCTGCAATTACTGTTAAATCAGCCTGGAGCAGGTGGAGCAGGACAAAAAATGCCTGATGGCTCATCACCAGAACCTGGCGGTTGGAATAGAATTCAAATCACTGTCGGAAATGTAGAATCTCTTTATCAGCAACTTAAAGACGACGGGCTAGAGTTTAAAAGTGAAATAATTGAAGGTAAAGGAGGCAAACAAGTACTTTTGAAAGATCCTTCTGGGAATTTAATTGAGCTTTTTGAATCCACCAGGTAATTGAATGATTAAATTTTTGGCAGGAATTACCTGGTGAAATGAATTAACCTTAAAGAAACATCCCGCCAAAAGCACCGCAAATTCCCACTTCATTAGGATAATCTGCCGGTTGGGCCTGTCTAATATTGGATAATTTATTCTTATTGCGGATATCGAATCCCTTCCACCATTTCCTGTACATCTTCGGGGGCATCAGGAAAAATCATCCCGACGGCAAAGGCTACTACCAGGTTCACCAGAATTCCCAATGTACCTATCCCTTCGGGAGAAATACCAAACCACCAGAACTCAGGTGAGTTGTATTCAGGGAAGGCTATTTTAAAGAATATGACGTAAGAAAGGGTAAATAAAATTCCTGCCACCATTCCGGCAATGGCCCCTTCCCGGTTCATTTTTTTGTTAAATATTCCCAGTACTATTGCCGGGAAAAAGGAAGCCGCAGCAAGGCCAAAAGCAATAGCCACTACTTCGGCCACAAATCCGGGCGGATTTATGCCGAAATATCCCGCCACCAATACGGCAGCGGCAGCGGCAATACGCGCCCACATGAGTTCCGCTTTATCCGAAATATCAGTTTTTATCTGCTTTTTGATGAGATCGTGAGAAACCGCTGTGGAAATCACCAGTAACAATCCGGCAGCGGTAGAAAGGGCCGCGGCTAATCCTCCGGCAGCCACCAAAGCGGCTACCCACGCAGGTAAATTGGCAATCTCAGGATTTGCCAATACCATTATATCCTGATCAATATATAATTCATTTGGCCCTTCGGCGGGAACATTACTTACCTTCACTTCACCATGCTCTCCGCGTACTATTTCATCGTCTTCTCTTCGGATTATCGGTGCACCCTTGATAGCATTACCGGGAGCATATGTTATTATTCCATCTTCATTTTTATCAACCCAAGTGAGCAGTGCTGTTTCTTCCCAGGTACTGAACCAATCGGGCATGGTTTCATAAGGTTCTTCGCTTACCGTTTCAATTAGATTTGTTCTTGCAAAAACAGAAATGGCCGGTGCAGTTGTATAGAGAATGGCGATAAAGATAAGTGCATATCCCACTGAAATTCGTGCGTCTTTTACTTTAGGAACCGTGAAAAACCTTACGATTACGTGAGGCAATCCCGCCGTTCCAACCATCAGGGCAGCGGTAATAAAAAACATATCCTGCATGCTCTTTGTGCCATCTGTATAAGCTGCAAAACCCAACTCGGTATGTAGTTGATCCAGCTTATCCAACAGAAACATTCCAGAGCCATCCGTTACTGTGGAGCCAAATCCTATTTGCGGGATTGGACTTCCGGTGAGCTGCAAAGAAATGAAAATAGCCGGAACCATAAAGGCAAAAATCAGCACACAGTATTGAGCAACCTGTGTATAAGTGATGCCTTTCATTCCACCCAAAACAGCGTAGAAAAAGACAATGGCCATTCCAACCATCACGCCATAATTAATATTGATTTCCAGGAATTTCGAAAAAACGAGGCCTACCCCACGCATCTGTCCAGCTACATAAGTGAAGGAAACTATTAATGCACAAATCACGGCAATGGTACGAGCAACATTCGAGTAGTAACGGTCGCCAATGAAATCGGGAATGGTGAATTTACCAAATTTTCTCAGGTACGGAGCAAGCAATAAGGCAAGCAGCACATAACCACCGGTCCAGCCCATGAGGTAAACGGCGCCATCATAACCCATGAATGAAATCAATCCCGCCATAGAGAGGAAGGAAGCGGCCGACATCCAATCGGCGGCGGTTGCCATGCCGTTGGTAATGGGATTCACATGTGAGCCGGCTATATAAAAATCGCTTGTAGTAGCTGCACGCGACCATATCGCAATCCCGATATATAATGCAAAAGAAGCTCCAACTAAAATATAAGTCCAGGTTTGAACATCCATTGATTAGTCCTCCTGAACTTGAAATTCACGATCCAGTTTGTTCATCAGGTACACATACACAAAAATGATGATCACAAATACATAAATGGAACCTTGTTGTGCGAACCAGAATCCAAGCTTAAAACCGCCTACTTTAATTTCATTCAACCATGGAGCCAGCAGTATGCCAAACCCGTAAGAAACGGTAAACCAAATAGTTAATAAAAATCCAAGGTACTTCAGGTTCTTTTTCCAATACGATTTTAAATCCCGTTCAGCCATGCCCCATTTTTATTTTTGAATTCGGCTTAGTATGCGGTATTTGTTTGAATGTGTCAAATGAATAAATTTTAGGGGAGGATTTTAATTTGATAATATGGTTTGAAAACAGTGATAAATATCTGAACAGGCTCAGAAACTCAACGCACTCTTAATGTCTCACTTTGGAGAGAGGCCGAAAATTGCCCCGGCAATTTTCAGAGAGAGAGAGAGAAAAGATGGTAGATTAAGCAACCTCGAAAAATACCAAACCAACTCCACAAAGAAAGTTTTTGTTATATTTCAAAATTGATTTTAAAATCTGTTCAAGTTGAAAATTTTTTGTATGTCGAGATTAATTTCTGCACGTTATTACTTTTTTTCTATTGTAGCATTGCTCTCAATTCTTCCCTTTAAATCAATCTTGGCACAAATTTCTTTGAATGTTTCCAATCCCACCGAAAATGAGGTTACTGCGGTTTTTACTGAAAAGGCACCAGATATTGATGGGAATCTGGATGATGAAATCTGGCAAAACATCAAACCTGTAACTCAGTTCATCCAAACATGGCCGCAAGATGGTGAGCCGGCTACGGAATCTTCGGAAGCCAGAATAGCCTATGACGAGGATAATCTATATTTCGCTTTCAATTTTTTTGATAAGAACCCGGAGTTGATTCGGGCTAAGAACCTGGAACGGGGTGGAAGGAACAGCCGGGATGATCATGCCTATATCGGGCTGGATACTTTTCAGGATGGTCGAAATGCTTATCTCTTTGAAATGAATGCCCTGGGAACCCAGGATGATGCAACCATTACAGATGAGCAGTTGAATTATGAAAGTTTTTCCTGGGATGCTGTATTCACAAGTGAAACAGTAATTAATGAAGACGGCTGGACGCTGGAAGTTTCTATCCCTTTCCGGCAGCTTCGTTTTCCGAAGGGAGATGATCTTGAATTTGGAATTATGATGTCTCGCATGATCAACCGGAAAAATGAACGGGCAATATGGCCTGCTATTGGAATGGAATATGGCGGGTCTACTGGTGCGCTTGCGGCTGTTTCACAATACGGTACGTTAAAAGGACTAAAGGATATTAATCGAGGTAAAAATATTGAAATCAAACCTTATGTGGTGGCTGGTGTGCAAAATGTACGGCCGGATCTTTCTTTTGAATCAACGGAAGTAGATTATTCCCACGATATCGGTTTTGATGTTAAATATGGAATTACATCCAATCTCACCTTAGACTTAACCGTGAATACAGATTTCGCACAGGTTGAAGCTGATAACGTGCAACTGGATCTCACCCGCTTTAATCTGTTTTTTCCTGAAAAGAGAGAATTTTTCCTGGAACGTTCAGGCTTATTTGAACATGGGAATGCAGGTTCCA
This sequence comes from Balneolaceae bacterium, assembly GCA_040877545.1. Lineage (GTDB taxonomy): Bacteria > Bacteroidota > Rhodothermia > Balneolales > Balneolaceae > Gracilimonas. Next base: position 16,171 of record JBBDNN010000053.1, on the reverse strand, counting down.
CTCAAACATTTTTCTCCCGCCAGATAGGATTAACAGATCAGATACTTGCAGGTGCCCGGATGACGGGACAAATTGGCCGCTTTTCAGTTGGAATGCTCAATATCGAGACAGGTGATAAGATGAATCAGCTATTTGGTTCGCAATCTGCCAATAATTCTGTGGCACGGATTCGTACGGATATTTTTCCCCGTGCAACCATTGGTGGAATTTTTACCAATATGGAGGAAGCCGGCCATTTTAACCGGGCTCTGGGTGTTGATACAAAATACAGGTTTTGGAGTTCCAGCCAGTTTAATGCCTGGTACACAAATGTGTGGGATAGTAATCCGGATTTGGAAGATGATGCTGGTCATATAAACCTGAGCCTTAACAATGACTTATATGGAGCCCAATTTTCATATACAAGTATAGGTGAAAATTATCTTCCTGCTTTAGGTTTTGTTCGCCGCCATAATATGCGGCAATATTCCAGCGGGTTGAACTATAAACCTGAACTCAGGATTGAGGCTCTTCCGTTTATTCGCCGGCTAAACTTAATCAGTAGTTTTGATTATATCGAAGACCTGAATGGAGAACTGGAAACAACCAATTTCCTCTCAACAGCCCTGGTAGAATTTAGCCAACGTGATTTTGTAGGATTCGATTACCAGCGCCAATTCGAGCGATTATTTCTGCCTTTTGCTATTCGTGGTGATGCCGTCATACCGGCGGGAGATTATACTTTCGATCAATTTACACTAAAGGGAGAAACTGACGACAGCAGGCGTTCCTTTTACGCCGCACAAATAACCACCGGCGAATTCTTTAATGGAAACCGCACTGATTTTGGGGTGAGAATGGGTTTTCGGCAGTCACAGCATTTAACTTTGGAAGGAACCGTAAATCATTCCATTATAAACCTCCCTATTGATAATGGTGAATTTGATGCCACCACCCTTTCTCTTTCTATACTTGGAGCTTTCAGCAGGAAACTATTCACCAAAACACTGATTCAGTACGACAATTTTTCCCGGGATTTGCAGGCTAATATTCGCCTGGATTGGATACATACTCCCGGCAGCGACCTGTTCCTTGTTTATAACACCTCTTATCACTTTGCATCAGCTGATGATGACCTATTCGACCCTCGCAGAAATGTACTCATGAATGATCAAATCGCCATTGTGAAGCTAACTTACCTGATTTTGTTGTGATGAAATCATCCTGAACCCGATCATACCTGTTGGTTTTGAAAACCTGACAGATATGACCGTTTAGCAGAAATTGGCACTCATACTTGATATCTTAAGAGAGTATTAATTACCCCAAAATTATTTATGAATATTCAATACATCGCTGATAATAAAGAGCTGGAACAGTGTATATCTCACCTGAATAGCTGCACCGAATTTTCCATTGATCTGGAGTTTGATAAAAACCGTTACCACTATGGCTTCAACATATGCCTGATGCAAATTTATACCGGCGAACAATGTTTCCTGATTGATCCTCTGAGTGAGAATTTGGATATACAGCAGATTTTCCCGGTTTTAGAAAATCCTGCCATCCAGAAAGTAGTCTTCGCATTTGGAGAAGACCTGCGCCTGTTGCATTCCATGGGATGCTTTCCAAAAAATATTTATGACTTGGATATAGTAACAAGCCTGTTGAATTACGCCCCGGCTTCTCTCACAAATTTACTCGCAGATATCATAAAAGTTGAAGTCGGAAAATCTTCACAGCAAAGTAACTGGTTTCGGCGTCCGCTTAGCGAACAACAAAAAAATTATGCAGCAAATGACGTTCTATATCTTCTAAGGTTAAAGGAAGAGTTACTGGATCATGCTCATAACGCAAATATTACAGAATGGATTTCTCAGGAAAATGCAGTATTTGATGCCTTGGATTATAGTGAAGAAGATCACAATTCCATCCTGAAACAAAAAGACAAAAAGGACCTCTCCGTATATGAATGGCATCTTTTTACCCGTTTATTAGAATTTATTGACTCGGTCGCAAAAAAGCATAACAAGCCAAGCTATCAGATTGTGGATAAGAAATTGGTGGATGAAATTGTGCGTAATCCTAAGATGCTGAATGATTGGGATAACCTGAAAGGCATTTACAGGAAATTGAAAAACAACCACTTTAAAAAGAAAATCAGCAGGGTTTTAGAGGAGAGTATTTCGGAGGCTGAGCACCAGAATCTTTCCAAAACAGAGAAAGCAGATAAACCGCTCAGCAAGGAAGAATATCTGGCACTTCGTGAAGAACAAAGACGGATTGGCAAGATCAAGAATGAGATATTTATGCCCATCCAGCAACGTATTGTCGAAGATCACGGAGTGAACGTGAAGTCTTTTATTCTTTCAAACCGGCAGATGAAGGAATTGATATCGGGGGATGTTTTGTTGCCAGATTACAAGAAGGAACTCTTTTTAAAATATGCCGAAGAACTGAGCTTGGATATCACCCCTTTTATTCATTCTGAGAAAAAAGCTTCATGAATTTCACCTATAGGGACAATACGCTATCTATTTCCCGCTATCCCGTTACCAACAACCGGTCCTTACAACCGTGGAATGCCGCGGATGAATTAATGCTTGAATTTCTTGAGAAACAGGAATTAGAATCAAAAACCATTACTATCTATAATGATCGTTTTGGTTTTTTGAGTTCTTTTTTGAGTCAGTTCAATCCTTACCTGATTATTGATTATAAAAGCCAGGAAAAAGCAGTAGAACTGAATTTAGAAACAAATGATTTCTCACTTCCGAAAGATCATTTTTTCTCGCCCCTCGCTCCTGTTCCTGATCCAGTGGATGTGGCTTTAATTAAAATTCCAAAGTCGCTGGATTTATTCCGGCTGTACCTTTACCAGTTATCAAAATCTCTCGCAGGTGATGCAGTGGTTGTTTGTGGATTTATGACCAAATATTTCAGCCCACAGATGCTAACTATTGCCCATGAGTTTTTTGAAAATGTGGAACAAAGCAAAGCAAAGAAAAAATCACGGATACTCATCCTCAAAAAGAAAAAAGCTCCAAAAGAGATCTCGATTATTAATTCCATTTCTTTAGATAATGGCGATCCGGCAACAAAAAATATTCAGCAATATTTCGGAGTATTTTCAGCCAATAACATCGATTACGCCACGCAGTATCTGGTTGATCATCTCCAGGTAAAAGAGAATGAGCAGCGGGTTTTGGATCTGGCTTGTGGAAATGGAGTACTTGCTAACACGATCCATAATCAGGCACCTGATCGCGAGATTCATTTGCAGGATGATTCATTCCTGGCCATAGAATCAGCCAAACTAAACCTCGATTCCAGGTTTGCCCATTTCCATTACAACAACACGCTGGAAGATTTTGAAGATGATTTTTTCGACCTCGTGGTTTCCAATCCACCCTTTCATTTTGAATATGAAACCAACATCGAAATATCTATCGATCTGTTCAGTCAGGTAAAAAGATGCCTCAAACCCGGCGGCAGATTTTTATGTGTAGCAAATCAGCACCTGAACTATAAAACCCATTTAGAAAAGATTTTTAATGTTATAAAAACTGTGGCTGAGAGCAAAAAGTTTGTGATCTATGAGGCTGGTTAATCTGGAATCAATCTTCTAAAGTTCTTGAACCTGACACCTTAATTTACTCCCCAAACATAGCTTCATAATCTCTCATAGAGGCTTCTATCACTTTATAGGCATGGTCGGTATCGTATATTTCCTCCACAAAAACATCTTTAGTTTCTTGTCCCAGTGTTAATTTATAGGTGCCAAAATAATGACGGAGCCGCTCAAGAAGTACGGGTGGTAAATCTTTTACGCTATTAATTTCTTTATAATAGGTGTCATTATCTAAAACCGAGATAATTTTGTCATCTGCTTCTCCATGATCAACCATATGAAGTCCGCCAATAACCCGGGCACTTAAAATTACCTCATTGCGATCGATAGGACGTTCACTCAGCACACAAATATCCAGAGGATCACCATCACCTTTTAATTCCTGATTGGATAATTTCCCTACTTGATCGCCGCAGTAGGTTCTGGGAATAAAACCATATAAGGAAGGCGGGAGTGATGAACTACGTTGCGGACGATCTACCCGCATATATCCTGTTTTTTTATCCACTTCATATTTAATGGTGTCGAAAGGTGTTAATTCTATGAAAGCATTGACAGTATTGGGTGGATTGGAGCCGACTTCCAGCCCATGCCAGGGATGCGGCCGCCATCGAAAAAAAGGATTGGGAAAATTCATTATGTAATGGTGAGATTTTAAATCTGATCTTGAATTTAATGTTAATGTTGCAATTTATTTAATACTGAATATTACCGAAACGTTTCAATATATCGGACATCTAAAAGATCTCTGGGTTATTCAGAATAGCATGCCGATTAAGTAAGAATGCGGCCAAGGAATATATTGTTGCAGCTAATGATTCTATAAACAAAAAAAATGAATATGGAGAATATATTTTTTGATAGTTGGGAGAGCATTGGAAGAACTTTTTTTATTACTATTACAGCTTATCTCTCAATGGTTTTTTTACTTCGATCATCCGGCAAAAGGACACTTTCTAAAATGAATGCTTTTGATTTTATCATAACCGTTGGTTTAGGCTCGTCTTTGGCTACCGTAGCTTTAAATAAAAATGTGCCGTTAATCGAAGGATTGATGGTTTTTTTTCTGTTAATTTACCTTCAATTTAGTATAACCTGGCTTTCCGTAAGAACAAACAAAGTTAAAAAAGCAGTTACCAGCCAACCTACTTTATTACAATATAAAGGTGAACTTTTAGAAGATACCTTAAAAAGAGAAAGAATAACTCTAGAGGAAATTCACCTGATTGCCAGAAGAAAAGGTTTTAACGAGCTCAATAAAATAGATGCGATTGTGCTAGAAACCACCGGTGATATTACAGTGATTCCCAAAATGCCGAATACAGAAGTTGAGTCTATGAGATTTGTAGAAATTCCTCATAAGTAGGTTTTATCATTGCCCCCAATTCAAGAGAGATGCGAATCTAGCTTTGAGATCCCTCGTGTTCAACAGCCTTTCTTCAAAAGCAATTTTCCACTTCGGGATGACAACAAACTTGACACGCCCCTACCCTCGTCGGTTCAGCGAGCAGATATACATTTGTAAAGCCTTAGACTGTTGGCTTAAGCCCAAAATCCCATAAACCCTGCGACACAAAATAAAAACCCCGATCAACTTTAAAAGCCAATCGGGGGTATCCTGTTTCCATGATATAATTGTTAATGGTTATTGGAAAATTTGTTATTGGTAGAAATCCCCAATTAACAAATAACCAATAACTAACTACATCCCGTAGTAGATCCGCAGGTAATGCATTTCATACAGGTTCCATTTCGAACCATGGTCATGCTGCCGCATTCGGGGCAGGCTTCGCCGGTGTAGCCCATCTGTTTGGCTTTCTCATAATCGCTTTCATAGCTATCGTTTGATGCTTGCGCTGAGGATTTAGCTGTCTGTGTAGAGTCTTTTTTCGCTTCTACCGGTTCGGGTTTTGGCTCCGGTACTACTTCTTGCTTAGAAACTGCACTGGCATTTTTCGTTCCTGTGGTAACTGGAGCATCTTCGTCGGCAGGACGTAGATCACGGCTCATAATATCTTCAGCAGGAACATGAGCCAAATCTTCTCTTCCCAAATACGTAACCGCCAGTTCGCGGAAAATATAATCGATTACGGAAGTACTCATTTTCACATGAGGATTTCCGCTCACCATTCCACTTGGGTCAAATTTGGTGAATACAAAAGCATCCACAAATTCTTCCAGAGGAACACCATGTTGTAAACCAAGTGAAATCGATATTGCGAAGCAATTCAGCAGGCTTCGAAAAGCAGCTCCTTCACGGTGCATATCAATAAATATTTCACCAAGCTGACCGTTTTCGTATTCGCCGGTTCTCAGGTATACGCTTTGCCCTCCAATTTTCACTTTTTGGGTATAACCTTCTCGGCGGAATGGAAGCCGTTGTCGCCGGGCAAGATATTTATGAATGATTTTCTCGGCCACTTCAACCACTTTATCCTGTGCATGAGCAGTTGCAGGATCTGATGTTTCAACTTCTTCCTCATCCAGCTCTTCCAAAACATCTGCCATACTGTTCAGCGGCTGACTTAATTTCGAACCATCCCGATAAAGAGCGTTCGCTTTAAGCATCATTTCCCATGAAAGCATGTAAGCGTCTTTCATGTCTTCAATGGTAGCCTCGTTAGGCAGGTTTATAGTTTTGGAAATAGCGCCGGATAAGAAAGGCTGGGCAGCCGCCATCATGCGAATATGGCCACGGGCAGAAATAAATCGGGTTCCGATTCTTCCGCAACGGTTGGCGCAATCAAAAACAGCATAATGCTCTTCCTTTAGATGGGGAGCTCCTTCAACAGTCATGGTTCCGCATACATAATCGTTTGCTTCCTGAATTTGTTCTCTGCTGAAGCCAAGGTGTCGCAACATATCAAAGTTCATGTCAGAAAGCTGCTCATCCGAAATATCCAGCACTTCTTTGCAGAAATCTTCGCCCAGTGTCCATTGGTTGAAAGCAAATTTAATATCAAAACTTCCCGGAAGTGCTTCTTCTACGGCTTTCAGTTTTGCATCCGTAAAACCTTTTTCTTTCAGATTTTCTTTATTGATGTGAGGACAACCATCCAAAGAACCGGCACCTTTAGCGTAGTTGATAATTTCTTCAGATTCTTTCGCTGAATATCTGAGGTTCTTCAAAGCTTTCGGCACACTTTGGTTGATAATTTTAAAATACCCGCCGCCGGCCAGCTTCTTGAATTTCACCAAGGCGAAATCAGGCTCAACACCCGTGGTATCACAATCCATCACCAAACCAATAGTTCCGGTTGGAGCAAGTACGGTAACCTGTGCATTGCGATAACCATTTTTTTCACCCAGCTCCACTGCTTTATCTGATGCATTTCGGGCAGCCTTCACAAGGTAATCGGGGCAAATAGAAGCATCAATTCCCAGTGGCTTAATTGTTAATCCTTCGTATTCTTTTGGATCGGCATTATAAGCGGCCCTTTTGTGATTTCGAAGCACTTTGAGCATATGCTCCTTATTTGCATCATATCTTTCAAAAGCTCCAAGTTCTCCTGCCATTTCTGCACTGGCTGCATAAGAAGTCATGTGCATGGTTGCTGTCAAGGCTCCGGCTGTGGCAACACCTTCATCACTATCATAAGGTATGCCTTGCACCATAAGTGCGGCGCCAATATTTGCATAACCAAGTCCCAGCGTTCTGAATTTGTATGAAAGATCTGCAATTTCTTTGGAAGGAAATTGTGCCATCAAAACGGAAATCTCGAGAACTACCGTCCAAATCCTTGAAGCATACTCGAGAGATTCAATATCAAAATCATTGTATTCATCTCCTTTGAAATATTTCATCAGGTTCAGGGAAGCCAGGTTACATGCAGTGTTATCCAGGAACATATATTCTGAACAAGGATTACTTGCGCGGATAGCTCCGTCTTCGGGACAGGTATGCCATTCATTGATAGTGTCGTGATATTGCGTTCCGGGATCGGCGCACGACCAAGCGGCGTAGGCGATATCATCCCAAAGATCATTAGCCTGTAATGTTTCATGAGGTTTTGGATCTCTGCCCTCTTCTTTGGCGCGTTCCATTTCAATCCGTCCGTAAAGATTCCATTCTTTATCTTCTTTCACCGCTTTCATAAAAGAGTTTGGAACGCGAACAGAATTGTTTGAATTTTGCCCGCTTACTGTGGCGTAGGCTTCTGAATTCCAATCAGTATCGTAGGTATCAAATTCCAGATCGGTAAAGCCTTGTGCAGCAAGTTGAATTACCCGCTCAATATAATTTAAAGGAACTTGTTCTCTTTTAGCCTGACGGATGGCATTTGCCAGTTCCTTGTTTTTGAGTGGATCGCGGCTCATTGCACCATTGAAAGTACGTCCTTCAAATTCAACGGGAGTATGGCAAAGTTTAATGATATTTTTTAGATGCTTTTGCACAGATTTTGAGCCGGCAACCAAAGCAGCCACTTTCTGTTCTTCCCGCACTTTCCAGTTGATGTATTCTTCAATGTCGGGATGATCGAGATCGAGTGTTACCATTTTTGCAGCACGCCGTGTGGTACCACCGGATTTGATTGCGCCGGCTGCACGGTCACCAATTTTCAGGAAGCTCATCAGGCCGGAGCTTTTTCCGCCTCCGCTCAATGCTTCATTTGCTCCGCGGATATTTGAGAAATTGCTTCCTGTTCCCGATCCATATTTGAAAAGTCGTGCTTCGCGAACCCACAGGTCCATGATTCCACCTTCATTTACGAGGTCATCATCAACACTTTGGATAAAACAAGCGTGAGGTTGCGGATGGGTATAAGAATCTTTTGAGCGGGTAAGTTTTCCGGTATTGGCATCTACATAATAGTGACCTTGTGAAGGCCCGTTAATTCCATAGGCCCAATTCAGCCCGGTATTAAACCACTGCGGACTATTGGGTGCTGCCATTTGATTAGCCAGCATATAGCAAAGTTCTTCGTAAAAGATTTTGGCGTCTTTTTCTGAATCAAAATAATCGTGCTTCCATCCCCAATACGTCCAGCAACCAGCCAGGCGCTGAAAAACCTGGCGGCTGTCAATTTCATGCGTAAAGCGCTCTTCTTCCTTCACCTCTTTCAACGCCTTTGCATCGGCATCCGATTTCTGAAGCCATTTGGGAACTTCTTTCTCCGCTACTTTTTTAAGCTTTACGGGAACACCCGCTTTCCGGAAATATTTTTGGGCGATTACATCTGTGGCCACCTGCGACCAACTTTCGGGAACAGTCACATTTTCCATGTGAAAGACCTGAGAACCATCGGGGTTTTTAATTTCTGAAGTGCGTGAGACAAATTTTGTGTCTCCGTAAGGAGTTTTCCAATCAGCCTTTGTATAGAAGCGAGTAAATTTCATCAGTGTACTTCCTTTTTGATTTGAGTGTTTACCTTCGAGATGAGAGACAATCTTATACCCAGTTACCTGTAGCTTTATCTCCTAAAGAAGTACGAACTAATATAGAGTTGAGATCAACACACGGCAAGAAAAAAATCAATTACTTTTCCACAATTTCGTCTATTTATCCACATGTACTCGTCAACAATTTAATAACATGTTGCACTTTCCTTTAGAAATGATAAATCCGTTATATATTAAAGTTTATAAATATTGTTTTAGTATATCTGTAATACACAATACAAGCATTAAACGTTTTATTACCATTTTTTATGATGAAAAAAATATTCCGTGATCTAAAAGTTATCCACAATGAGATTTTGGGCGGTAGTAATTTAAATGTAATTATATAATTTAAATTCTACATTATTAGTATAATATTTATTACAAAACAGAGAGAGAGGATATCAATAATTTCGTTCGAAGGATAGGATATAATCATTCAGCAAGTCTCTGTTTAGCTTTGATTCGTCTTGATTAACCAGCTCCGAATTATTACTGAAAATCGAAATAAAAGTGACCCGGTATAACCCCGGTTGAAAAGCTATCTATTTTAGCACCCGATAAATCGAATTGAAATGCTGTTCCGTCTTGTGAAAAGTTTCCAGCATCGGCTCCCCATAAAAATATTTCACCATCAAGTGTGGATAAGCCAAGGGCATAAAAACCGCGAATAAAATTCTCATTTTCGATCTCATAGGTGGTGGTGTTTATCTGGAAAACAGTTCCGTTACTCAGATACCCTTTCCCAAACTCGCTATCCAATACTAATTCTCCGGGATGTCCGCCTACCCTTATCTGTTCAATTTCGGTTCCGGTTTCACCATTTAGAACAAACAATTCGCCCGGGGTACTTTCATCCTCACTTTCGGTATTGAAATCATCATAGGCTCCAACGCAAACCACCCACACTCTGCCAGATGCATCTGCCTGAACTCCTACGGGATTATCGCCTACAGAAATGGTTTCTTTGACTGTATCGGTTTCGGTATTTATCACACTTACAGTATTGCCGCTGCCAAAACCGCTGTTTGCAACAAATGCTTTTGTTCCAACCACCGCTATTCCTTCAGGATTTGCTCCCACATCAATACTGCCGGTTTCTTCCATGCTCTCGAGATTAATAATGGACACGGTGTTAGCATACAAGTTTGTCACATACGCTTTATTCTCTCCTGCTTTGGCGATATAACGGGGACTTGCCTCATCCGCAATATTAATTGTGCCAATATTGAGGAAGGTTTCAGGCTCAACCACTTCTATTTTATGAGAATTATTTACCACCAGATATAATCTCCCGTCGATTAATGTGGCACTTTGTAGGGCATCCCCAATAGGAACACCATTTACTGATTCATATACATTTTGGAACACCTCACCGGTTTCAGGATTATAAGATGTGATGCTTGCATTGGCTTGTCCGATATTGCCCTCATTCAATACATATACACCCGCTAATGTAACTTCATCGGGATCGGATTGAGTATTACAGCCGGTAAAAATGAAAAGAGCTGCGAGTAAGATTTTTAAAAAGTGATACTTCATGATTAGAATTTTTGAGTTAAAGTTAAATTGATAAGGAAATTTCGAAGCGGCATAGGATAAAAACGGACTATACTATAGGATTCATCAAAAAGATTATTGGCCTTAGCTATTACTGAGATTTCAGTTTTGCTAATATTCCTGGAATAGTTGAAGGTGGCATCGAAAACCAGGTAGGAATCTGCCTTAGTTATTTCATTTGCCTGTTCGGTTGTAAATCGCTCGTCTACATATACCCCATTGAACATCACAGAAAAGCCAGTAAATGCAAGATGTACAGAGCCTGAATATTTCACCTGCGGGATGTATGGGAGCTGATTTCCAACAGCGGCATCTCCCGAAAAACGTTCTTCCGAAATAAAGGCCCTGGTATAAGCCACAGAGTGGTCAGAGCCAAATTGCCAATTAGCTATTTGAGTTGAAATTCCGCCAGACCATTCCATTCCCCGTGAGGTTATCTCCTGGATATTTTGGGCCTGAAATCGTCCGCTGCTATTCGGCAGCCATTTAATACCTTCATCCATGTTGATATAAAAAAAACTTAGCTGCTGAGAAAATGAAACCGCTCCTGTTTTCTCATGAACCAATCCAACTTCTGATTTAACACCTCGTTCAGCCTTCAGGTTTTCATTACCTCCATCGGGCCAGTATAAATCGTTAAAAGTTGGCGCTCTGAAATTTCTGGCTACTGATCCTCGCAGGGCGAATTCATCCTCTATCAAAGCAATATTAAATCCAATGGAAGGACTGACAGCTGTTCCAAAATCCGAATAATGATCCAGGCGAAATGCAGGATATATTTTTAATTTTTCTATAGGAATGATGGCTGCATTCACTCCGCTGCTAAACTGCTTTCGGCTTTTGATCTCACTGTAATTATTGGTCTCAACTTCAGTAATCATGCCAGATATATTTCCATTAAGCTCCAGATTTTCGGAGAAAAACCACGTAGTTGAAAACTCTGCATTAAGATCTCTGCTTTCACTTTTGCTCTCCGTATTTATATCTGGATTAAAGTAATCGAGAGCTGTTTTTGCCAGATATATTTTTCCTTCCCATACAAAATTATCGGCGTATAATTTCATAGAATTAACCCATCTGACTGACTCATCAAACTGCGTGGCTGACCCCGGACCAGAGTAAATATTCTCGGTAATTTCATGATCTGCCCGGCTCCACCAAAGAGAGCTTTTTGCAGATAAATTATTCTTCTTCCAGTTTAAACCGCCAATAATCTGATCATTTTCAAAAGCACCCCGGCTCCTGTTTTCAACGGACCCGGTACTTTGATCGTAGTACCTATAACTGTTTTCATTGTTTTGGGTTGATCCTTTCAGGTTAAAAGTAAATTCACCTAAACTGATACCTGCAGAACCATTGGTAATATAATTCCCAAAGGACCCCACCGACTGCCCCAGTGAAACCTGATCGGGTTGTGGACTGCTTTTCAGATATACAGTCCCACTTATCCCACTTCCATACAAAGAACTTCCCGAACCGGAAGTAACTTCAATCTCTGAAAAAGTACCAGCAGGCAGCAGCGAAAGATCCGTAACTCCCAGCATCTGGTGATTGATTGGCATGCCTTCCCAAAGTACACGAGTCTGTTCGCCTCCAAATCCACGTTGGGAAATTACAGAGGCTGCACCGGGGCCATTATTTCTAATGTACAGGAATGAATGCTGGCTTAACACATCACCGATATCCATACCTTTTTGGAGAGCAATTCGGGCTGAATCAATTCTCGAAACATGAACCGGCTGGTCAAGATTGGGTTTATGGATGCGTGTTGCTTCAATGGTAAACTCACCGGTAGCAACCGTATCAGGTTTAGTCTGGGCTTGTAAATAAGCCGTACTGAATAAATATAGAAATAGTATAAGGACGCGCATGGTTTTGCAATCAACACATCCTTTTACCCGAAAGATATGTGACGGTTAAATGATGGCAGGTCTCCTGGCTTCTCCGTTAGCAGCGCCTTCCCATCTTTCCGAAATCGGAAAAACAGTGGCAAAGGTGAGGCTGCAAATATTCGCCGTAGCGAATGAGGATTACAGTTGCGGGAACAGCTCCCGTTTCTCACGGGATTCCCTTTTAACTCTCAGCAAAATTGCTTGAGACCATCATTAATTCGTTTCTAAAGTAAACACATAATTTTTTAAAACAAATCTGATATCAGAAAATTTGAATAACTCAGAAAAACTATTCCAAAATGACATTCAGTGAAACGAAATCTGATCATAATTCTCCGCAGGGAAAAGTTATTTCCTTTTTTTTAACAAATAATAAGGGCTATGTATAGCATTTTCCTTAGGTAATAAAACCTAGTTGAAAATAGGCCTTTTAGGTCATTCGCTTTGTTCTTTTGTTAACTATGTTGATTGAAGTTAGAAAAGCAATTATAAATTAAGTTCAGGGTATGAAAAGTATTAGCAAAATATCTTCAGGTATTGAGGGTTTAGATGAAATTTTGGATGGAGGATTTGTCCCCCAGCAATCATATTTAATTCAGGGAGGCCCGGGTACAGGAAAGTCCACACTGGGATATCATTTTTTGAATAAAGGGATTAATCAAGGTGAATCCACACTGTATATTTCATTCGGTGAGAGCAGTGATAACATTAAGGGAAACGCTCGCAATATTGGGATTGATTTAGAGAGAGTTCATTTTTTAGACTTAAATCATGATGGTGATCTAAATGATAGTTTTGAACCTTATTCTATCTTTCCTGTTGCTGAAGTTGAGAATGAATCTATCTTCACATCTATAAAAAATGCGGTTGAAAAATATAAACCCAAACGGGTTTTACTGGATTCCATTACTATGTTCCAGTTCCTAAATCACGATCCTTATCAAACCCGGAAACTTGCCCTTTCATTTATAAGATATATCTGCAGAAAAGGGGCTACTCTTTTAATGACGTCCGAGCTCTCTGAAAAATCAACCAAAGAAGAAGCCACTTTTTGGGTAGATGGAATTGTAAACCTGAAATATTCAGATTCTTGGAGGAAAATCAGCATTCAAAAGTATCGCGGTTCTGACTTCAGAGTAGGAAATCATGCTTTAAAAATAACCGGGACACTTGAAGCCACAAATATTCATGCCAGTTATCTTGCCGATAATATAATTTTCCTGCGCTATCTCGAAATGGATGGGGAGCTGCATAAAGCCATTGGAGTTCTGAAAAAGAGGCTGAGTGATTTCGAGCGATCCATTCGTCGTTTTGAAATCACCAAAAATGGAATAGAAGTTGGTAAAAAACTTTCCGGGTTAAGGGGCATTCTGTCCGGCACCCCTGAAACAAATCGTGTTAATTAAGCTCTATGCTTGACTATATTTACATAAAAGAAACTCAACAAAAGGTGAAACCCAGAATTTTGCTGTCTATAAATAGATATGCAAACAAAAGGCTTATGAAAGAAGCTTTGGAAAGACATTTCACGATTATAGATGATACGGGCATTTCCTTATCTGAATTAAATTTTGAGCTTTGCATAATTGATCAACCGTCATTCAAAAAAAACCGACAAATATTAGCTAAAAAAAAGGAAGAAACCTTACCCGCTTATTTGCCGATTTTACTTTTAGTGGAAGATAAAGCTGTTTTAAATCAAGATTCCTCGCTCTGGAATTTAGTTGATGACATTGTTGAAATACCTGTGCCAAAACGGATTTTAGCTGCAAGAATTGAAAACCTGCTGCGCACTCAACATTACTCGAAGCAAGTAACCCAAAAGAATAAACAGCTCCGGCTTTTAGAAGAGGCTTTGAATGCAACTGGTACAGGAATTACCATTGCGGATGCAAATAATCCCGACCTGCCTGTCATATATTGCAACAAGGGTTTTGAGCATCTCACAGGATATTCGAAAGATGAAATAATTGGAAAAAACTGCCGGTTTCTTCAAAATGATGATACAGATCAGGAGGGTTTAAACTCTGTCCGGGAATCTTTAAAAATTGGGAAAGACAGACGTTCAATATTGAGGAATTATAGAAAGGATGGCCGTCCTTTTTGGAATGAACTTTCACTTTCGCCGGTATCAGACAATAAGGGTGGAATATCTCATTTTGTAGGAATACAGAATGATGTTACCGAATTAATTGAGGCACAGAAGTCGCTTCAGGAAGAGAAAGAACTTTATAAACTGATTACAGATAATTCTACAGATATGATTTCAAGGCACTCTGTAGATTGCAAATACTTGTTCGTAAGCCCCTCTTGTAAACAATTATTAGGTTATGATCAGGAAGAATTAATTGGAGAAGATCCTTTTGATTTATTTCATCCAGAGGATCGGGAACGGGTGAAATCTACTCTTAAAAGAAGTTATTTTGCTAAAAAAACAGAAACCGTTTCTTATAGGGTAAAAAGCAAATCAGGTGAATATATCTGGATGGAGACTATCAGCAAGATAGCTGATAATACGGAGCTTGAAATCCATGCAACTTCACGTGATATTTCTGAGCGCAAAAAAAATGAACAAGAACTCCAGCATTCTCTCTCCGAAAAAAACGTCCTGTTGCAGGAAATCCATCACCGGGTAAAAAATAATCTTGCTGTTATCTCCGGCTTATTACAAATACAACAGTTCAAGACTGAGGATGAAAAGCTCTCTAAGATTCTGCTTAACAGTGTTAGCCGAATAAAGTCAATGGCTTTAATTCATGAGAAATTATACCAGTCTAATTCTCTAAGTCACCTGGATTTTCAGCAATATATACAAGGTCTGATTTCATCGATTTCAAAGGCACTAACCGTTTCAGATCATATAAAGATATCTACTGAATGTGATTCGTCAATGTTGAATATAAACCAAGCGGTACCATGTGCTTTAATCTTAAATGAAGCTATCTCAAACTCGTTCGAACATGCCTTCGTAGGTCGAAAAGGCGGGAGTATTAGTGTGAAGTTCAAGGAAAATGGCGGTGTCATAACTGTTTTAGTAAAAGATGATGGTATTGGCATTCCAGATGATTCAGTGAAAAATACGAAGCGATCTATGGGCCTGACAATTATTAAAACACTGCTTAAGCAGCTAAATGCTTCCTTTTCTATTAATAATGAGAATGGGACAGAGTTTTCTTTCACTTTCAAAAAGATTGATGTAAAGGGTGCACACAGTCGTTTTGTTTAAGTAAACATTTTAACAGGCTTCTTTTTCTGATTATCCTTCCAAAGATTATATTAGGCTAAAATAAAGCAACCCCTTACATCAAATTCCTATTTGATCATGAATAAATGCCGCAAGTACTTTCTTTGGGGGGAATTTTTCTCGGCTTTTTGTTGGCCTTCACTTTATTCCAGGGAAAAAATTCTCCCATAACTGCTGAAATGGTACAAGATGCGGCTTCTGTTATCGGCTTGGAGTTCACACAAATGCGGCGTAGAGCTAATTCCTATTGAATTACCCGAGTATCCGGCTGGTGCATTACAACTGATATTAATCGCTGAAGCCGCTGCGGCATTCGATCAGCTAACTCTTACCGATCAGGATGATCTAATGAACTAGTGTTATGTCAATGGTACATTGTTGGGTAGAATACCACCAGATGGTTTGGGCATTGCCTTCGAAAAAGGAAATATGGTGATTAGGAGAAACACCATCCATCACCCCGTTTCTGGCTTTCATTACTACATC
>JBBDNN010000052.1:0-22072 GCA_040877545.1 Balneolaceae bacterium | reverse complement strand
AGTTGAAACCTCAATCGTTTTCTGCCGATATTTCAACATTGACACAACACTAGTTTCTTGTGGATTAATAGAATTTTTCAGATTTCTCACTGAACCGTTCACAATATTTTGAGCTATGACAAATATATTTTTCGAATCTATTTAAAAGCTTAGCATTAATATCTAACAAAAGTAATCCATGTTATACAGAACCTTATCTATTCTGCTTGTCACTTTATTTGTGGTAAATATGACCGCTGATATGCCTGAACCTGCTAATGAATATAAAATTGAAGGAACTATTACTGCCCCTGATGGTAATCCGGCAGCAGGCTTGGCTGTTGAACTTCATAATACGGAGGGGGAAGTTATTGCTACTGATTTAACTTCAAGTAATGGCACCTACCTGATCAACTACTCTACAACCTCAAGCCAGGCTGAAAATGCCGGAAAAATCACAGAATTTGAGTTGGGGGATGTTTATCCAAATCCGGTTGGAGCAGGGGCGGTTGCTGGTAAAGCGCAAATACCGGTTCAGATTGCCAAAAATAATACCTATCAAATTGAAGTCTATACTATAAATGGCAGGCTGGTTACCCGCAGTGAACATTCCTTATCCTCCGGAGCTTATACTGTCGATGTAGGGTTGCCCGAAACTGCGGGAATGTATTTGGTGCGGGTTCGTGGAGAAGGTGTTAACGAAGTTCGAAAATTAACTTCTTTGTCTGGAAATAATGCCAGTATAAATATCCGCAAAGGTAACAACTTTCCTCAAAACCGGATGACTAAAAACACAGCTGATGGGGAGAGTTTTACTTTAAAAGTTTTGGGAGAATCTCAATTTCAAGACCAATCGATTGAAATAGAAGATCCGGGTGATCATATCTATAACTTCAGTATGGTATTGCAATCCACTTTTGAAACCTGCTCGGATCTTGAGCTTGCTGAAACTTCTTC
The DNA here is from genome assembly GCA_040877545.1 of Balneolaceae bacterium. Lineage (GTDB taxonomy): Bacteria > Bacteroidota > Rhodothermia > Balneolales > Balneolaceae > Gracilimonas. The sequence goes on along the minus strand of JBBDNN010000052.1, from coordinate 21,136 downwards.
AACCCCCGGAAATGAAATAGTAATTAAAGGGATCGGTGAAAAATTTGGTGATGAGCCATGGGCATGGTTTTATGACGATTCAGATGGAGATCCTGGTGAAGAGAATCGCCACCTGACATATGTAGAGAGGGTGAGTGACAATGAAGCCTTTATGGTTGTTCCTCTACATCCGGGTGATAAAATGGATGGTGGCACCGGGACTTTAGTTTTATTCAATGATGAAACAGGATTAACTTGTCCTGAAATTGATTTTGAGATTGAACCTTTAACACCGGCTCCCGGTACATTCCTTTCGATGGTGGACGATATGGAGACTTTTGTTGAGAATGAAGCTCAGCGCCTGGGTCATAACCCGGAAACACTCCGTAACCTTGACCTTGCGAATCTAAATGAGGATGATTGGGATGCGGCCCCTTTTGCAAGCCTGCTTCAGATAATCGATGGGCCGAACTATCCAAATAACCTTCGGGCCCGGCTATCAGGTAATGCCCCGGATTATGATTATGAGCCGGAGGCTTTTGAACTTCTCGATGCACTGTTGGCAAAATCTGACAGCCTCATTTTCTTTGAGGAATATGAGGATAATCTTGAAGCTAGTATGAAAATTGTTACAGGACCAGCTTGTACAGAGACGGCATTTGATATCACAACACCTGAAACTCTTGATTGTTGGATGAAGGAACATGAATTCTTTGATAAATATGTTAAACAAAACTGGGATATGCTGAGTAATGGGTTTGAAAAATACTTGTCACTGTTAAGTGTTAGCCCTGATCCTCTTACCCAATCTACAACCGATGCTTTGACATCTTATTCTCAGTTTTTTTCTATGATGCTGAGTATGGTAAGTCACATTCTGCCATCCGAACTGGTTGGAATGACTATAGATGCCAATCCTGAGTCTTTCATGGAAGAAGAGACTGAAGCAGGTGACTGGGAGGCAGCACTGACGGCAAAAAGCCAGGACTGGACTTTTGATCTAGTACTTGCCGCCGGCATGTTTCCTGTAGGACCAGGTGCAGGCACTAAAATACTGACACGAAAAGCTAACTTTAGCGAAGGCGTCCAAGAAGCTGTTGAATCTGCATTTGATGATCAACTGGCAACAATACTGGATACGGGAATAGGAAAAATTGAATTCGAGGCTCTTCTTAGTGAAGTAACGGTAGATCCGGAACGTGAAGAGGAAGATTACTACTTTAACTGGGAGCTTACAGAAGTTGAAACCGAAACCGGCCACCCAGCAGTTATCTTTTCTGATAATGATACCGGCCTTATGCCAAATGCCATAGGAAAATCTGAGTTACGTATTGAAACCACCGGTGAGGAAGCTTTTCTTGGACAGGAAAGCTTCAATAACATATTCCTGGAAGTGGAACCAATTGAAATCAGCATTCAGGAATATTATTCGAGAGGCTCCCGGACTATTCATCATATTGGAGAGGATGAAGACTTTGAAATTATGTTATGGGCAGAAGTATATAATGCCACAGATAAAAAGGTGGAATGGGAGCTGGAAGTGGAGGACGGCCCTGCTCCAATACAATCTGTACCTGCTGTCACACTTGAAGACCCAGTACATTTGATTGCACCGGAAGAAGATGCTGTGTACAAAATTGACGTTACAAGCCTGGCAGATGAAGGCTTGCGTTCAGATGGAAATGCTCCTCCTCGTACGGCAACTACCTATATTTTTGTGGAAAAAGAACCGAAGCAGTTAATGGTTATGCCTGATCCACCTTGTGTAACACTGGATATGACCCCACCCCCATTTAGTGCTTATCTCAATACCGAGGAAATTGATATGAATGACCTTTCATGGGAACTGGAAGGGCCGGGTTCAATTTCAGCCAATGGTGCTTATGTTCCAGCAGAGGAAGGTTTTGTATCCATTGAGTTTACTTATGACAATTCCAGTCTGGATGAGCCACTTACCTCTGAGGTGAATTTTTTAGCCATTGAATCTTGCGGTACAATTACAGTAAGTTCGTCATTTTTTGATTATACAGCCACCTTTGCAAGCGCGGATTCTTATTATGAAGATTTGGATCCAGTTTATCAACTTAGCAGCATTACCGGTGCATGGTCATCACCCGCTGATATTATTATCACCTTTCCCTCAAATATCAGTGAAGAGGGTGAATGGACCAGGGAATTTGTAGATCCATGGGTTGATGAGTATTCCTGGTGGCAAATACCTACTTTTATAGGAAGCGGTGATGAGTGGGTTCAAAATAATAGTTACCCCAATTCACATACCTTCACCATAGAGCGAAGGGAAGAAATGATTGATGGGAAATTGGTCGGTTTCTTTTCCGGCAGTTTTACAAGTAAAATGTTAAACTGGACGGAATATGAAAATAGCGGGCAAGAAATACACATCGTTATGACTGGTGAATTCACCGACGTTCCATACAATTTTAATCCGCCTGGAGAAGTCCCAAGCTTCGATAAATAACTGTGGCCTGATCAATGATTACTGCTAAATTCTGGTTAATCAATAAATTTAATGCATAAAAAATGCCAGAAACTATTGGTGTCATTTTTGATATGGACGGGGTAATCGTCCACAGTAATCCTACTCATAAAAAAGCGATACAAATATTTTGCGATAAATTTGATATAGAGGTCTCCGATTCCTTTCTCGAAAAAAAAGTATACGGCCGTACTAATAAGGAATGGATTCCAGAGCTTTTTGGTGAGATCACTTCCGAAAGACAAACAACGCTTGCGAATGAAAAAGAACAGCTTTTCAGGAATATGTTTAATCCCGAAGATTTCGTGGTTGATGGTCTTCATGCTTTTTTAGATGCCCTGAGATCAGAAAATATTTCAATGGCTGTGGCTACTTCAGCTCCCGTTGAAAATGCCGATTACATTTTGTCTCGCCTATCCATCCGGGATTATTTTAATACCGTGCTGGATTCCTCCCACATCACCACTGGCAAACCTGACCCCGAGGTATATGTAAAAGCGGCAAAGGCTTTAGGGAAAAAACCGGAATCCTGTATAGTTTTTGAAGATTCTTTGGCTGGGGTTGAAGCCGGTTTAAAAGCCGGATGCAAAGTTATTGGCATCACAACAACACACTCACCCGAAGAACTGGAAAATTGCCACCTTGTCGTGCAGAATTTTGAAAACCTATCTCTGGAAGATTTATTGAGGCTATAGTAAAGAAAGAACAATTAGCCTGGATGATTTTTGGAACTGTTCACTGAACAACTGATTTAAACTTCTACATATTCCACACCCAAAATACGGCACAGCATTTTCCATCGCTGGCGCAAATCTCCCCGCAATAAGGTTTGATGATGTGTTCCGCCGGCTTTTAACCAGCCATCGTTACAGGCCCGAAGGCCGGTCTCAGGTTTGAAGTGAAAATAGGGCATCTCGATGGTAAGATATTTCTCCGAATCGAGCACTTCCCCCTGGGCTGCCACAAGCCGGAAATCTTCTCCGGATAATGGCACCAGAGACACAATTGTGGCCGGCCCCGGCTCTACCCGAAACACGGTGGTAGGCGGATTATCCAAATCTCCAATACCAAGCACACGGTTTGCAAGTCGAATCGGCTCATCTTTTCGGGCTGTTTTCCAGTTTCCTTCTCCCATATGACTCATCAGCATAGAATCTCGGGTGAAATCCATGGCATACATTTCGGTGAAATGTGCATCCTTATCAAGGATATGCCCGGCAGCTACCATACTTGCTGTATTAGTGTCGCCCTCCGCGGCATAGCCATAACCCTCTGCCATTAAATTTGATGCTGCAAGCATGTTTATTTGCTCGAAACGGCCATCCCCTTTAAAAGTGTCGAAATGGGCTGAGAAACCGGAATATCCTCCCTCCTCCAGGAATTTTTTGAAGCCGAGATACATCCTGACCGCATAGCGAAAATTCTTGTCGGGCATATCCTCATCCACCTCAAACCGCTCCCGTTCTACCGCCATTTGCTTTTCAATTTCAGCCTCTGTAATGGATTCCATATCGCGGTGAATCTGTCCCATGTATTCCCGGTTTACCTCGGGCCCGATGATGCGAGTAAAAGCTGCTTCATCAGTTAATGTATCACCCATGCCGTGCATTTTCCCGATGCCTGCAATTTTCATTCTTTTTAGCGCCTGCGCTGTTTGAGCGGCCCGGGCCCAATCCTCTACATATTCTCTAAATTCGTCGCTCTTCCAATCGGCTGATATGACTTCAAAATTATCACCCACCGTTCGGATAATAGCATTTGCCATATCTTGAGCACCGTGGATTCCCTGATTGTAGGTAAGATCATCCATATTCCAATCGGTGGTGACTTCCGGCACGGGCTGAATATTAGCCAGCAACAGGGGCAAATTATTATTTTGCAAGGCCCGAACTGTTCGCATAGCCGGGCCGTAGGTGAGCATTACAATCATCACCCCGTCGAGCTTTTTGTGATTGAAATTTTCTAAAATCTCTTCAATATCATCCCGGTTCCGTGCCGCCCGGGGAAATTCCACATCCGCTACATCAGAAAGCTGATCACAAACATCACGTGCATATTTTTCCTGACGTTTTGTGATGCCGGGAATGTCATCATCATACAACTCCTGCATTATTCCTAAAAGGCCGATTTGGGGCTTACGTCGTTCTATCATATTCTTTCTAGCATTTGAAATTATTTTTGCTGGCCGTAATAGGCATCTTTGCCGTGTTTACGATCCCAGTGCTTTTTTATAAGAGTTTCTTTTAGCCGGGGAGCATCAGGCCGGACCTGCAAAGTTAAAAAAGCCATTTTGGCCACCTCTTCTAACACTGCACTATTATAAACAGCTTGTTCAGGAGTTTTCCCCCAGGTAAAAGGGGCATGATTAGCCACTAAAATCATTTGCACTTCTTCGTGAGAAAGCCCTCTGTCCTTAAAAGTTTTCAGGATCTGATGCCCCGTCTGTTCCTCATAATTCCCCTCAATCATCTCATCACTCATCACGGGTGCGCAGGGAATATCTGTTGTGAGATGATCGGCATGAGTGGTTCCCAAAATCGGGATATCCTGCTGCGTTTGTGCCCACGCCGTTCCATAAGTAGAATGTGTGTGAACTATTCCCCCGATATTTTCCCAATGCTTATATAGCACCGCATGAGTTTTTGTGTCGGATGAAGGGCGCATCTCTCCTTCAACTACCTTTGCATCAAAATCAATAATTACCATATCCAAGGGCTTCAAACTTTTATAAGGAACACCGCTTGGTTTAATTGCAAATATCTTCCGATCGCGATCCACAGCGCTGGCATTCCCAAAAGTAAACAGTACCAAATCCAGTTCAGCCAATTGCATATTGCACTCGTATGCTGTTTGCTTCAGCTCTTTAAAATCACTCATCGGCTTTTATTATAGGATGATGGTTCTCAATCTGCTCTTCTATGATTTTACCAAATGAAATGTATTTCTGATAAAGCTTATCATAGGTTTCCACATTTTTTTGATTCGGGTGGTAGATATCTCCGAATCCGCTTCCCATGGCTTTACTTGCATCTCTTACACTTTCAAATAATCCTGCTGCGGTTGCGGCAAACATGGCCGCTCCAAGTGCACAGCTTTGTTCTGATTTGGCAATCTTGATCGGCATATTTAGCACATCAGCTAATGTCTGCATTATATAAGGTGATTTTTTTGCTACCCCACCTAAACCGATAATTCCTTTAATGGGTATTCCCTCATCCCGGAATCGCTGAACAATGGCTTTGGCACCGAAACAGGTAGCTTCTACCAAGGCTTTAAATATTTTGGGAGCATCTGTACTCAGGTCAAGATCTTTGATGGCGCCTTTTAATAATTGATTGGCATCCGGAGTTCGGCGGCCATTATGCCAGTCAAGGGCTATTATATCGGTTTCTTTCACTTCTAATGCAGCTGCTTCATTTGAAATTTCAGGAATGATTTTATCAGCAACTTCCTGCAGTAGTTTCTCTTTTTGATCATCACTCAATACCGTACTTTCTGAGACTATATTTTGAAGCGGCCACATCAGTACTTCCTTAAACCATGCATACACATCCCCGAACCCCGACTGACCTGCTTCCAACCCAATCATACCAGGAATAACCGAACCATCAACCTGTCCGCAGATTCCATTTACTCTTTTTCCTGCCATATCACCGGATGGTGCAACCAATATATCGCATGTAGAAGTGCCCATCACACGGCTAAGAAAATATGGTTCAATTTCTCCGCCAACGGCACCCATATGGGCATCAAAAGATCCAACGCCGATTACAACATCTTTTGGTAGTCCCAGTTTTTCAGCCCATTCATTAGAAATCTCACCGGCGGGTTGATCGGCGGTATAGGTTTTTTGATAAAGACGATCGCGGAGTCCGGCCAACAGTGGGTCCAAACCTGTTAAAAATTCTTCGGCGGGAAGTCCACCAAATTCTTCATGCCACATGGCTTTGTGTCCCGCTGCACAGCGGCTTCTTTTCATTTTATGAATATCATTTTGGCCGGTTAGTTCAAAAGAAATCCAATCACAAAGCTCAACCCAGGAATAAGCTGATTCGCGAATATTTTCATCGTTTCTCAGCGTGTGCAAGATTTTAGCCCAGAACCATTCTGAGGAATAAATACCCCCTACGTATTTACTGTAATCGGGGCCACCCCAGCTTTTGGCATAATCGGTAATCTCAGCAGCTTCATGTACCGAAGTATGATCTTTCCAGAGGATAAACATGGCATTTGGGTTTTCAGCAAAATTCTCTAGAAGTGCCAATGGTGTCCCTTCTTTATCTACGGCAACAGGTGTAGAGCCGGTGGAGTCTACTGAGATACCTTTTATTCTTTGCACCACTTCCAGTGGAACTTGATTCACAATGGATTTCAAAGTTTCCTCCAGGCCTTCAAGATAATCGAGCGGATGATGCCTGAATTGATTTGATGAGCTGTCGCAGTATTTACCCTCTGCCCATCGCGGATAATCAAAGACAGCATCAGCAAGTTGATTTCCTTTGGTGTCAACAAGGACAGAACGAACGGAGTCGGTTCCATAATCGATACCAATTACATAATCTTCTTCTACAGGCATCTTCTTAAGAATGTTTTACAGGTTTAAAAATTAAGCTTCCGCCTTCATTAATTTTCTCATTGTATTTGCTCTCGTTGAACTTGTAGAGGAAGGCACCTTTTTTGGAATATTTTTTCTGTTTTTCCTCTGTTTTAATCAGCACATCCATGGATAAAATCCTCCGGCGAAAATTTCTTTTATCTAAAGAGGTTTCATAAATAGACTCATACAATGTTTGAAGTTCAGGAAGCGTAAATTTTTCGGGAAGCAATTCGAACCCGACCGGTTCATGCGAAGCCCTGTAACGTAATCTTGATTTGGCAGCTTCTATCATTTCCTGATGATCAAAAATTAATTCCGGAATTTCATCTATGGGAAACCAGCGGGCGCTGTAATTTTCTACCAATTCCTGATCATGATCTTTAATATTAATTAAGGCGTAGTAGGCAATAGAAATGGTGCGGGCAACCGGATCACGATCCACTTCCCCAAAACCATATAACTGTTCCAGGTATACATTTTCCAGGCCTGTCAATTCATGAAGAATTCGATCAGCAGCAGCGTTTAAGCTCTCATCCTGTTTCAAAAACCCTCCCATAAGCGACCATTTGCCCTTCTCAGGTTCAAAGTCTCTTTTTATTAAGAGAATTTTCAATCCCTCCCGGTCAAAGCCAAATATTATACAGTCGAGCGCCACAAACACCTTATCGTGGCCGGCATAAAATTTTTCCATATAGCTGTTAGTTTAAACGTAAAACGATGAGAGATTTTGCGGGTATTTGAATAGTTAATACCTCCCCAGATAAATTGTAATCTCCAAAGTTTTGGGGACTTACATTTTCCGAATCCTCGAAAGTATTAATAGCATCCACTTCGTCGGCTGTGAGAATCCGTCCCTCACTAATGCTGCTAATTGAAGCTCCGCGAATATCAACCTCCACCTCTTGTGATTCAGTGGCATGAAGATTGGTCATTGTCAGGTGAATAATCCCCTCTTCATTTTTGGAAACCGTGGTGCTGATAGCAGGAATTTCTTCTCCATTGAATTCATAGGTATCATTTTGAAGATGTGTAGCCAAAAGCTCAGCATCATAATGGACCCTGTACATTTCAAATACATGATAGGTCGGCGTTTTAATCATCTGATCGCCTTCCGTAATTATCATAGCTTGCAGCACGTTTACCGTTTGGGCGATATTTCCAATTCGGACACGATCGCTGTGTTTGTTCAGGATATCCAAAGTTGTGGAAGCTACCAGTGCATCGCGAAGTGAATTTTGTTGTTGAAGGTAGCCGGGGTTTGTCCCTGGCAGCGGATCAGTCCAGATTCCCCATTCATCAACGGCCAGTGCCACCCGCTTTCCCGGATCATGTTTATCCATTCGTGTTTTGTGCCGGGTGATAAATTCATCAATTCTTAAACCCTGCTTAAGACTTGCAAAATACATGTCCTCGTCAAAATCTATGGAAGGGCCTTTATTTCCCCAATCGCCAGTGGGAATAGTGTAATAATGCAGAGAAAGGGCATCCATAAACGGCCCTGCCCTTTCCATCAATGTTTCGGTCCAGTCGTATTGGACATCAGCAAAACCACTTGCAATTTTATATAACTGGTTCCCGCTGTAATCTTTGGCAAAAGTGGCATATTGCCGGTAAAGATCGGCGTAAAATTCCGGCCTCATGTTGCCACCACACCCCCAGCTTTCATTTCCAATTCCAACAAATTCCAGGTTCCAGGGTTCTTCCCGGCCATTCTCCCGACGTTCTTCAGCCAATGTGCTTTCACCGGCAAAAGTCAGGTATTCGATCCATTCTGCCATTTCCCGGGCAGTTCCGCTTCCTACATTTACCGCCAGATAAGGTTCAGTGTCAAGTAATTCTGCAAGCCTCATAAATTCATGCGTTCCAAAACTGTTATCCTCCAGAACCATCCCCCAGTGCGTATTTACCCTGGCAGGACGTTCATCGCGCGGACCAATGCCATCTCTCCAGTGATATTCATCCGCAAAACATCCGCCCGGCCAGCGAAGATTTGGAATTTCCAGTTCCTGAAGTGCTTCCAGAACATCTGTGCGATATCCCTCCTGATTTGGAATATCGGAATCTTGCCCAACCCAAATTCCGCCGTATAAACCAGTGCCTAAATGTTCTGAAAACTGTCCATAAATATGTTTACTAATGGTGCTTTCAACTTCATCTGCATGTATTATTAGTGAATTATTTTGGGCTGATGCAGCCATGAACCCACTTAAAAATAAGATGGCGGTTCCTGCTATTAGCTTTTTCATATTTATGATGATGTATTTTTAACGGGTTGAAAACTGATAAACTGTAACCGTATGGTATTCTTCATCCGGCTCTAAAATAGTAGACGGGAAATCCGGTTCGTTGGGTGAATTTGGGAAATGCTGTGTTTCCAGGCATAAAGCAGAATGTTTCTCAAAAGCGGTGCCATCCGGGCCTGCTAAACTGCCATTCAGGAAATTTCCTGAATAAAATTGCACGCCCGGCTCCATACTAAAAACCTTCATCTCCCTTCCGCTCTGGGGTGAATATAAAACACCTACATCTTGAAGAGAATCTGCCGGAGATGTAGTAATTACCAAGTTATGATCATACCCTCCTTCCACCTTATCAATCCGCTCCCCAATTATCTTCGCTTCCTGAAAGTCGAATGGAGTTCCTTCCACAGAAGTAATCTCGCCGGTTGGTATAAGCTCTTCATCTACCGGAGTATAATGGGATGCATTCAGCTTTAATTCGTGATCCAAAATAGTATTTGCCGGATCTCCAGTTAAATTAAAATAGCTGTGATTGGTTAAATTTACAGGCGTTGCTTTATCAGTCCAGGCACGATATTCAATTTTTAGTTCATTATTATCCGACAGCGAAAAAAACACTTCCACTTGCAGATTTCCTGGATATCCTGCCTCACCATCCACACTCAGATAACTCAACTTAAGCTGTCCGCTTTCGGTTTCTTCTGCATCAAAAAGAACCGTGTGAAAACCATTATCTCCGCCGTGCAGATGATTATTTCCGTTGTTGACCGGCAGTGAATACGTGGTGCCATTGAGGTTAAATTTTCCTTCAGCAATGCGATTTCCAAAACGCCCAATGGTTGCTCCGAAAAATGGATTGTTCTGCTGGTATTTTTCAATTGAATCAAACCCCAAGACAACATTCTCCATATTTCCATCTCTATCCGGTACCTTGACTGAAGTGATAATTCCACCGTAATTGGTAATTTTTACTTCCATGTTTCTGGAATTTGTAAGGGTGTAAAGATCAGCTTTCCGCCCATCCACCAGCGTTCCGAAATTTTCCTGTGTGATAGTATTTGAAGATTTAATTTCTGTTTCCTGTTTCGCACACCCGGTGTATACAACCGCTATCAAACCTGCCAGATATATGCTTACTAATCTATGAAAGATAATATTTAATTTTTGTGCCCGTATTTTCATAATAGTTAAACCTGAATTATTGAGAGAGATTTCTCAATTCCCTTAAGTGTTTCCTGTACACTTGCAATTTATCTCTTTTTTGAAAAAATGCAAACGTTTCTCTTAAATATCTGCCATACCCATTTTATCCACTCCTCAGGTAAGCTTCAAAAGATTTTGAAGGAATAATTCTTAAAAATTTTGCATCTAATCCAAATACTATTATATTAGTATTAACTAACTAAAATCACCTATGAAAAAATCACTTACACCACTTGGCGAATCTGAAATGGAAATACTTCACCATGTTTGGGAGCTGGGAGAAGCAACCGTTGCACAGGTGCAGGAACTAATTTTAGAAGAAAGAAAAGTTGCCTATACCACGGTAATGACCATTATGAAAAACCTGAACGATAAAGGGTATCTCAAATATCGAAAGGATGGGGCTACTTATGTATATAGCGCTGCCAAAGATCCGGAGCATGTTCGTTTTAGCCTCATATCAAAAATGGTTGATAAGGTTTTTAAAGGTTCAACATCTGCCCTGGTGCAAACGCTTGTGAAGAGGGAAAACCTGACAGAAGATGATCTCAGGGAGATTCGAAAATTAATTGATGAAATGGAGGATTAATTATGAGAGAGTTAATTGAAGTTATGAAAGAATTTGGAGCCTTTAGCCTTGATAATATCTGGTTCCCTTTGCTGGTCTGGACAATTTGCTGTGCTATTGCCTTTCTCTTCCTTCGCCTAAAAAAGAATCTAAACCCCCTGTTTCATTATCATTTGAGAACGGCAGCCATACTTTCTCTGCCCTTGGGGATAGCGGCTTCTTTCCTGTTGCAATGGATTCCGCAATGGTTATCGGCCTCTCCAGTTGAAACTGCATTTTTTATAATCCAAAATCCTATTGAAGTAGTAGCTGGAGGATCTTCGTCTGCGGTTGAACAAAGCCTCGCATGGCAAGATCCTTCTTTTTTTATCGGGCTTTTTACCCTCATATTAGTAGCCGGATCAATAGTAATGGCCTTTCGGTTTGTTAATAGTTACAGGGAATTAAACGCTCTGTATAAAAAGCTGGAATTCTCTACTGCGTCGGTTGATCAGCAAATTTTGATTGCGAATCAAAAGGTAGAAATCGCTTTTCACGACCACCCACTTGTGCCTTTTACCTTTGGATGGAAGAAGCCGGTTATCGTGCTTCCGAAAATATTAAAAAAGGATTCTGAGAAACTAAATATGGCCTTGCAACACGAACTCATCCATATACAAAGGGGAGATTACCTGTTGCAACTGGCACTTTCCATAATTCAATCCATTTTCTGGTTCCACCCACTCATCCACTATGGAAATCAGAAAATCGATACCTATCGGGAAATTTCCTGCGATCAGGAAGTTCTTTCAAAAACTGATTTCTCCATTAAATCCTATGCCAGCCTGTTGTACGAATTAGTGCCGCTGAATTCAGGAGTGGGTCGGCTTTCGGTAAGTATGGCGGTTCACAACTCAACTTTAAAACAACGAATCAAGACCATGAAATATCACAAATTACACCGCACATCATTTAAACAAAGCATCTTCTTCCTTTTGCTGATGGTAATTGGAATTACCCTGCCAATTGCCTGCTCCGATTTACGCGGGACCGAATCATTATCACTTGAAGAATTAGAAAACTCAAAACTGGAATTACAGAATGTAGAAGCTTTTGTAAATGATATTGAATTGAATTCTACCTTCAATGGAAGTGTTTCTACAACTGGTTTAGGGGCATTATTAATTAATGCAAAGGAATACGGAATATTTAAAATTGCTCCTCGCAGATTTGAGGGAGGTATTCAAGCTGGTAAAATCGAAGGAAATTCTATTTCTTTTAAAATTAATGAATTGAATGTTGAAATCAGGTCTTCATCACAGATTATATCAAATTTTGATGAATCTTCTATTTGGATTGAACATATATCAGTAGATACAAAATCATTTTCAATATATGCTTTAAGAGATGCGAATCAGGCTACTCCTCCCCCGCCTCCAACACCTTCATTAGGAGAAAGTGATTCACTTGAAGCACCTAATCTGCCACCTAAACCTCCTTTCCCTGAAGAAGATCAAAGCGATTATTTTGTGGTTGTTGAAGAAATGCCTTCTCCAATTGGTGGTATTCAAGCCATTCAAAGCAAAGTTGTATATCCTGATATGGCCCGGCGTGCCGGGATTGAAGGGCGGGTAACTGTCCAGTTTATCGTAAATGAAGAAGGAGATGTAGAAAAAGCCAAAGTTATCCGCGGAATAGGAGGCGGCGCAGATGAAGAGGCACTCCGAGTTTTAAATGAAGCCAAATTTGAACCTGGGATTCAAAGAGGGCGGCCGGTTCGCGTGCAGTTTTACTTATCAATTGACTTCCGTCTCTCCGACATAGAATAAATTATCAAGTATTTTCCTTCCACTAAGCGGGTTTGAAAAGCCCGCTTTTTTTATTTTTTCTATTCTTGTAACTTTGTTTATTTACAGACGTACTGCCATGGCAGATTTAAATCAAAAATTACTACCATGCCAGCTAAATTAAGAAAATCAAGGACAGACAAGATGCTTGCCGGTGTATGTGGCGGCTTTGCAGATTATCTCGGATGGGACTCTACAATTATACGCATTATTTTTGCACTCATTTTGGTTTCCAGTTTTGGAATCGCCGTTTTAGTCTATTTCATTTTAGCTATTGTTATGCCTGATTAGTGAAGCGTGATTTAGTGGCATTTCCCCCTCTTGTATAAATCACTCCGCATTAGCATCTTGAGCACCAACAAATTAAAGGCTTATGAAAGTTGGAATAGTTGGTGACGCAGAACGCGCGGTAGCATGGGAGCAACATCTACGTCCCCACAGGATAGTGCATGAGGTAGATTTAAGCCCTAACATACAAGCTGTAGGTAAAGTAGACGCCTGCTTTCTTATTGACGATACTGCGGAAAATCTGACGAAGCTAATGGAAGGAATTCAGCTTGGCTTAAATTGCTTTCTCATATCCAAGCCGCCAGAGGATAAGCACATGCTCGAAAAAATTCACCGGGCAACAAAAGAAGCTGGGGTATATGTTCAACTTTCACACTGGCCCACCTTAGCTCCCGCTACCCAATGGATGATGAATCGTGTTAATCGTCCAGCTGCTATTACCATCATCAGGGAAGTGAATTATTCCCAGTTTTCAAACCTGGAAAATGAATTTAAGCAGCTGTGGATGGATGAACTTGGTCTTTGCTTAAAGTGGGTGGATAGTGGAATTCACCATTTGGAGGCAAAAGAGATAAATCTTGGGAATAAACAACCATTGCTGATCCATCTCTTTTTACGCTTTGATAACGGAACTTCCGCTGATATTCAGATTTATGCAGGCGGAGGAGAAAACAGGCATCAGCGTATTATTGCGACAAAACAAGAAGTATTAGAGTGTGATGTACCTTCCCAAAATATTCGTGTAGGAAGATTGAATTCAGGAGATCGGCTTTACTTTGAAAAAAAGAAATTTGATCCGGCAACTTCGGCAGAAAAAGCTTCTCTAATCTTTTTAAAATCTATACAAATGAATAAAGAACCAGCTTATACCAGTTATGATGCTTACCAACTGGCGGTACAGGTAGAGCGCATTGAGCAACGTCTTAAACAGTTCAGCTAATATTGAAACAGTTTTATATAAATTTACTATTTCGGCTTCAATTTCTTAAAGATCTTTTTGAGTTTACTTCTTGACATGAGCCCATCTATAAAATTAAACTGGCCTGCCTGAAGGCGTTCACCACCATCAATAACCACACATTCTCCGGTCATATAAGGTGAAAGATCAGATATAAGAAATATTGCAAGATTGGCAAGCTCTTCATGCTTGCCATATCTTTTTAAAGGGATTTTATCTCTGAATTTCTTTTCCAGCATTTTCTGCGGCACTAACCTGGACCAGGCTCCCTCGGTAGGAAATGGTCCCGGTGCAATGGCGTTCAGGCGAATTCCATATTCTGCCCATTCAAAAGCCAAAGAACGCGTCATCGCCAGGACTCCGGCCTTACTACAAGCTGAGGGAAGAACAAAAGCACTTCCGGTACCTTCCGCATAGGTCGTCACCATATTTAATACCGTGCCTTCCTTCTGGTTATCAATTAAATAGTTACCAAAAATATGGGTGCAGTTGAAGCTTCCGTGCAGCACTATATCTACAATTGCTTTAAATCCACCTGGTGATAAATCTTCTGAAGCTGATAGGAAATTACCGGCTGCATTATTGACTAAACCTTCTACTGATCCAAAATCATTTATGATTTGTTTAAACATTGATGTTACGCCATCATAGTCCCTTACATCCACCTGATAATATCTTGCTTCTGCTCCTTTCCTTTCATCAGCAATCTCTTTAACCCCTTTTTTCAGCTTCGCTTCTGTTCGTCCGCAAATGGCAATATCGGCTCCGCACTTAGCAAACCCTTTGGCCATTGCGAGTCCAAGTCCGCTGCCGCCCCCGGTAATTAAAATTGTTTTTCCTGAAAGGGTATCTTCAGTAAACATTTACTTAGTTATTACTTTCAATTGTTTTGAAATCGTATTTAATTTTTCTCTAACGGGGATCAACATTTTCACCTGTGTCTCTCCTTTCGAATGAATGATGTGCGGGTTTATACTTACAGCCACTCTAAAAAGCTCATCAGCTTTTTCATACCATTTTTTATTTGCTTCAGGTAATGTGGAATTCATCCTTTCTTTTTTTCAAAAGCTTCTAATATGCGGGGTTTTTAACCATTTAAGATAATGAGCTATTTATTCTGATAAGTCAATCTAAATTCTCAAAGATGCCTGCTGCTCCCATCCCCCCGCCAATGCACATAGTTACTAATCCATATTTGGATTTTCGGGACTGCATTTCATATAAAATCTGTGCGGTAAGTTTGGCGCCGGTACAACCCAGTGGGTGTCCCATTGCAATAGCCCCGCCATTTACGTTGGTGATCTCTTCATTCAACCCAAGTTCACGAATAACTGCCAGCGATTGAGAGGCAAATGCTTCATTCAGCTCAATTAAATCAATCTTTGAAAGATCTATGCCAGTTTTCTCTAAAACTTTGGAAACAGCCTTAACAGGTCCCATTCCCATATATTCCGGCTCAACTCCCGCCACTTGAAAACCAACATATCTTGCCATTGGCGTGAGTCCCAATTCTTTTACTTTTTCGCCGCTCATCACTACAACTGCGGCGGCTGCATCATTCATTTGAGATGAATTACCGGCTGTTACACTTCCGCCGGCTTTAAAGGCTGGCCGCAATCCCGATAATATTTCAACTGATGTATCTTTACGCGGGCCTTCATCCTGCTTAAAAGTAAAGGTGTCTTCTACCAATTCCCCACCGGCTGTTACTTTCTTCTCCACCACTTTTACAGGGGTGATTTGTTTATCAAATCGTCCATTTTCCCAAGCATCAATTGCCCGCTGATGACTTTGGTAGGCAAACTCATCCTGGTCTTCCCGGCTTACCTCATATTTTTGAGCCACATTTTCTGCCGTAATTCCCATGCTAATATAAATACCTGGATTTTCATCCATTAATGTCGGATTTGGCTGGGTAGACATTCCGCCCATAGGAACCAACGACATTGATTCCACACCACCCGCGATAATAATATCTGCCCCACCGGCCATTATTCGTTCAGCGGCCATTGCAATGGTTTGCAAGCCTGATGAGCAAAAACGGTTGACGGTTACTCCCGGCGTCTCATTCGGCAGCCCACCAAGCAAAGCAATTTGCCGGGCGACATTTAATCCTTGTGAAGCTTCGGGAAAAGCACAACCCATCATCACATCTTCAACCATCTCTGCCTGCAAGCCTGGTGTTCGATTCAGTAAACCTTTAATCACTTCACCGCCCAATGAATCCGGACGGGTAAATCGCAGTGACCCTTTATTCGCTTTTCCACAAGCTGTCCTGGCTGCTGATACGATGTATGCTTCTTTATTCATGACTAATTTCTCAAAGGTTTTCCCTTCTTCAACATATGCTCCATTCTCGCAAGGCTTCGTTCATCTCTAAAACATTCCAAAATGGCTTCTTTTTCAAGTTTCAATAAATATTTTTCAGGCACTTCCTGTGCTTCGCTTAAATCTCCACCGGCTAAAACATTGGCAACTCTTTCCGTCACTACCTGATCATAATCAGTGATAAATTTCGATTCGTGCATTATGTATAGCATCAGTTTCATAACAGCCAGGGAAGTTTGTCCCAGCACCTTTATGGGCGTTTCTGCCGGGGGTTGATATCCCGACCGGGCCAAAGTTAATGCTTCCTGCTTTGCGGTCTTGATCAACAAATCGCGGCTCATTACAATGATATCCGAGTTTTTCAGAAAACCCAATTCTTTTGCTAAATAAGCACTCTCAGATACCTTTGCCATTCCAATGGTTTTGAAAACTTCCCGGATATAAGGAAGAGGATCTGCCTCTCCTTCCAGCTTATCCATAGCGCGCCGGAGTAATTCTGTTGTTCCGCCTCCAGCGGGAATTAATCCTACTCCAACTTCAACCAGTCCCATATAAAGTTCATGATGAGCAACTACTTTATCAGCATACAGGCAAAATTCTGTACCGCCTCCCAATGTTTTTCCAAAAGGTGCAACAACAACGGGGAAAGGTGCATATCTCAATCCAACAGCTGTTCGTTGAAAGGCCGTTACAGCTTCGACAACTTTGTTCCAGTCACCGGATGATTTTGCTTCCAGGGCTTCTTTCAGATTGGCTCCGAAAGCAAAATTATCCCCTTCATGACTAATGACTAATGCATCAAAATCCTCCTTTATCACATCGAGTGATTTTTCTAAAGATTTAATCAACTCAAAGCCAAGAGTGGCATTTTTTGTTCTGAATTCAAACAGGGCGACTCCATCGCCCATATCATGGAGGGCAGCGCTCTCGTTTGCAAAAACAGGAGGATTTGCTTCGATCAACTTATTAATAGTGATTTCACCTTTAGCTGATGGCGAAATTTCAATCATCTGTTTAGTAGAAGGATCAAATACTTTTCCTTTTTTATAAAAAGAATTCACTTCTGCATCTTTCATTTTTTTAATTACAGAAGGGATATCATAGTCTTCCCTTTTCAATCGCTCCACTACATCATCAATTCCCAGCGCATCCCAGCGCTCGAAAGGACCCATTTGCCAATTGAAGCCCCACTTCATCGCGCGGTCGATTGCCAGCGGTGATTCCGAGATCTCAGGAATTCGGTTGGCAGCATACAACAGCAAATCCCGCTGAACTTTCCATATAAACTGTCCAATTTCAGTATCTGAAAAAGCCAGGAATTTTAACCGTTCTGCCTTGTCCTTTATTTTATTTGCTTCCTGAAGGACAGGATCCTGCATTTGCAGCTGAGATTCATACTCCAGCGTTTCAGAATTAATCACCAGGTATTCCGTTCCCTGTTTAGTCCTCTCTTTTTTATAAAATCCTTTACCCGCTTTGTTGCCGATTTTTCCTTCCTCTACCATTTTTTCAAATTTATCCGGCAGGTTAAAGGTTTCCTGCATTTCATCATCAGGAATGGTTGGGTAGATATTTTTGGCCACATGATTTGTCACATCCAAACCGGCCATATCTGCGGTCCGGAATGTAGCGGCCTTGGAATACCCGGTGAGTACGCCTGTCAACAGGTCAATCTCTTCAGCTCTGAAATCTTCATTAAAGAAATAAGGCATGATATTGGCGATAGAGAAAATACCGACCCGGTTAGCAATAAAATTCGGAGTGTCCTTGCAAATCACTACTCCTTTTCCAAGAGTCTGTTCGCAAAACCGGTGCATGTATTCGGTTACATCTTCGGAAGTTTTTTCGGTCGGAATAACTTCCAGCAGTTTCATATACCTGGGCGGATTGAAAAAATGTGTTCCCAGGAAATGAGATTTAAAGCCTTCACTGCATTCTTCTCCAATTTCACTGATTGGAAGCCCCGAGGTATTGGAACTCACGATAGTGTCCGGTTTCCTGACCTTATCAATTCGCGCCATCATATCTTTCTTGATGTCCATGCGCTCGATTATCACCTCACAAATCCAGTCGGCTTCCTGAAGGCGGTTAAAATCATCATTAAAATTCCCCACTTCAATTCTCTTCACAAATTCAGGTAAAGCAAAAGGAGACGGTTTCATCTTCGAGGTTTTTTGCAGGTTTTCCTCTACTATTTTATTGGAGCGTTTATTGTCTTCGCTTTTCAGGTCCAGCAGTATCACTTCCAAGCCTGCGTTCACACAATGTGCCGCAATTTGGCTGCCCATAACTCCTGAGCCAAGTACTGCTACTTTCCTGATTGCATATCTGTTCTTACTCATGCACTAAATTTTCTGTTTCAGATTCATCATACATACTGTCTATTTGCTCTTGATACCGTTTGTTTATCACATTCCTTTTTGCCTTTAAAGTTGGTGTGATTTCTCCCTTTTCTATGCTGAACTGCTCTTCAAGTAATTTGAATTTTTTAACTTTTTCCCAATGAGATAAATTCTCGTTCACTTTATCTACTTCTTTTTGAATACGCTTTAGCACATAATCGTTCGTCGATTTATTTTTCTCCGGGAAATCATAGCCTGATTGTTTAAAACGTTTTCTCAGGTTATCCCATGATGGGACAATCAAAGCAGAACAAAATTTATGACCACTTCCCACAACCACTGCCTGATCAATAAATCCACTGGTAGCCAGTGCATTTTCAATAGGCTGAGGTGCTACATATTTCCCGGTTGATAATTTGAACAGCGACTTCTTTCTATCCGTCACAAACAGCCAGCCATCTTCATCAATGTGTCCGATATCACCCGTGCAAAACCACCCATCTTCATTAAATGCTTCCTCCGTTTTCTCCGGCATTTTGTAATATCCTTTCATGATATTCGGCCCTTTAGCCAGGATTTCACCGTCTTCGGCAATACTAATTTGAACATCAGCAATTGGCTTACCCGATGATCCTACACGCATCTCTCCTTTTGGTGGCCCAGTTAAAACGGGGGATGTTTCAGTTAAACCGTATCCCAATCCACAGTACACGTCAATACCATACATAAAGCGGGCGATGCTTGGAGAAAGAGCAGCTCCACCCACATTCATTCCAATCAAATTTCCACCAAATAGCTCACGAATTTTTGAATACACCAGCTTGTCTGCCAGTTTAAATTTGACCTTTCCTAATCCTGAGGGAGGATTCTCTGGTTCAAAATTTTCAGCCATATTTACTGCCCAGTAGTAAAGCTGTTTTTTCAAACCGCCTAACTCCTGTCCTTTTACTTTTATACCGGTGACAATCTTCTCAAGTAACCGCGGCACGGTTACCATGTAGATTGGCTTTACGTGTAAAAAATCTTCTTTTATTTTCTCTATGTCCTCAATGTAATAAACGGGTACCCCCAAATAATTATAAATATAGGAAGCCACTCGTTCGAACATGTGGGCAAGCGGCAAATACGACAGCACTTTTGGGTCATCATACTCCTTCGGATCAAATGGAAATATTTCTTGGGCTGCCAAAACATTTCCAGCAATGTTATTATGAGTCAGCATTACTCCTTTTGGAACCCCTGTAGTTCCTGATGTGTAAATAAGTGTTGCCAGATCATCCGGCTTCACTTCATTCTTCAGCTTTTCGATTAACTGTGGTTCCTCTTCCAATCGTTTATGGCCTTCTTCTAAAAGATCCTCAAATGTTTTTAATTTTTTGTGGCTTGAACCCTGGATGCTAATGATCGCTTTAACCGATTCCACAGATTTTATCAGGGGTTTTGTTTCTGCAAAAATTTCATCGTTAGAGACAAAATGAACTTTGGCTTCAGAGTTCTCAAGAATGTATTTAATTTGATCGCCTGGCTGTGTGGTATAAATAGGAACCACAACTGCTCCCAAGGATAATATCGCCTGATCAATAACCAGCCATTCGGTGCTGTTTTCGGCATGAATGGAAACCTTGTCACCTTTTCGCACCCCCAGTTCATATAAACCCATTGCAAGTGTCTGAACCATTTGCACGAAATCAATAATGGAGGTTTCAATCCACTCGCCATTTCTCTTCACTGCAGAATAAATGCCAGATTTATTTTTTTCTATTCCTTCTGAAACAACGTTTAAAATAGTGGTAGGTTTGAATTTCATAATCTTTCTCTGAAAATTAATGGCTATTTGGTAAGTAACACTTTCACCGTACATTTAAAAGCGGTTCCACTCTTTATTTTAATAACTTAGCAACGTTAATCCAACTCATTCATGTATATAGAAGATGCTCTTAAAAAGAAAGCTAAAAACTATTTCGACTTTTCCCATAAAAACATGGGGCATGCACTGGGAATTGATTTCGAACATGTGGCAAAGGATAAATTGATAGCAACCATGCCGGTGAATGAAAATTCCATACAACCTTTTGGCATTTTACATGGCGGTGCTTCCGTGGCCCTGGCCGAAACCTTATGCTCTATTGGCGGGTGGTTTCAACTAAGCGAAGAAGATAAAACAGTAGTGGGGGTGGAAATTAATGCCAATCATGTCCGCCCGGTAAAGATGGGTGGAAAAGTTACCGGAACTGCCCGGCCCATTCATATTGGAAGAAAAATTCAGGTGTGGGAATGTGAGATCAAAAATCAGGAGGATAAGCTGGTGTG
>JBBDNN010000051.1:0-4063 GCA_040877545.1 Balneolaceae bacterium | reverse complement strand
ATAATTTGACAGAATATCTGTCGTAAGTAATTCTACTTCAAGCATAGGATGACAGTGTCATGGTGGGGAAATCCATAGCCGCCGACGGCGGCTTAAGAGAATACCAACAACGCCACTGTCATCCTGAACGAAGAGGGTCCCGGCTCCCGGCAGTTGTTCTCCCTCCTTGTTTCGGCGCAGCCGGAATAGGGAGGGCCGGGGTGGGTCCCCTCGGAAGGTGGATACCTCACAATGACGAGTAAATTGACAGGAGGCAATGAAGAAAAGCCAGAACCGACCTACGTTTTTACTTCTTACCCAAACCCAATTTAGCATTTAGCATTTAAATCACCCCAACACCGCCTTCTTAAAATAAGCCAGCGTCTTCTGCATTCCTTCCTCTCTTGGGATTTTAGGCTCCCAGTCCAGGACTTCCCCCGCACGGGTTATATCCGGCTTACGAACTTTAGGGTCATCATTAGGAAGTTCCTTAAAAATAATCTTGCTGTCGCTTCCGGTAATTTCAATGACCTCTTTTGCAAAATCCAGAATGGAGATTTCTTCGGGATTACCAATATTTACCGGCTCGGAATATTCTGACATCGCCAGGCGGTAAATTCCCTCAACCAGATCATCCACATAGGTAAAAGAGCGGGTTTGGGAGCCATCCCCAAAAACAGTGATATCTTCGCCTCTTAATGCCTGCGACATAAAAGCCGGAAGTGCACGCCCATCATTGATGCGCATTCGGGTTCCAAAAGTATTAAAGATGCGGACGATACGTGTATCCACATCATGAAAACGGTGATATGCCATGGTCATGGCTTCGGCGAAACGTTTGGCTTCGTCATACACCCCGCGATCGCCAATGGGATTTACATTACCCCAGTAATCTTCTTTTTGGGGATGAATAAGCGGATCGCCATATACCTCGCTGGTGGAGGCAAGCAGGAAAGTGGCATTCTTTTGCTTTGCCAGACCCAATGCTTTATGAGTACCCAAAGAACCTACTTTCAAGGTCTGAATAGGCATTTCGAGGTAATCAATGGGAGATGCGGGCGAGGCAAAATGAAGGATATAATCGAGATCCCCTTCCACATGAATATAATTGGTGACATCATGCTTGACAAACAGGAAATTATCATTGCCGGTTAGATGGGCAATATTATCTGCATTACCTGTAATCAGGTTATCCATCACAATAACCTGAAAATCTTCCTTTAGAAATCGATCGCTGAGGTGAGATCCCAAAAAACCGGCCCCACCGGTAATTAAAACTCTTTTCTTAGGCATGAATTTCTGGCCTTCCTACACTTAAATAGGTTAATTTTGCTTCCTTCGCCTTTTCCAGGTCATAGAGGTTTCGTCCGTCAAAAATGATAGGACGTTTCATGTACTTTTTGAAATAATCAAGATCGGTGATTCTGAACTCATTCCACTCCGTACAAATAACCAGTGCATCCACACCGGCCAAAGCATTGGATGGGCGATCCACGAACTCGGTATTCGCATTTACCTCATCCGATGTGGCTTTCTTAAAAGTCTCGGTTGCTTCAGGGTCGTAGGCTTTTAGCTTCGCTCCTCTTTTTACCAATTCTTTCGCTATATATAATGCCGGTGCTTCCCTGATATCATCTGTTTCCGGTTTGAAAGCCAATCCCCAGATACCAAAGGTCTTGCCGATTAAATCCTTGTTGAAATGTTTTTCGATCTTTGGGATGAGAGATAACTTTTGATGCTCGTTCACTTTCATCACCGAATCCAGGATACTGAAATCATAGCCAAATTCTTTAGCGGTATAATGAATAGCCTGCACATCTTTCGGGAAACAACTTCCGCCGTAACCGATTCCCGCAAATAAAAACCGTTTTCCGATCCTGGAGTCGGTACCAATTCCCCTGCGCACATTATCTACATTGGCCCCAACCTTTTCGCAGATATTGGCAATTTCATTCATGAAGGTGATTTTGGTTGCCAGCATGGCGTTGGCTGCATATTTGGTAAGCTCAGAACTACGCTCATCCATGATGATGATCGGATTCCCGCTGCGCACAAAAGGCCCGTATAAATCCTTCATGACTTCGGCTGCCTTCTCGCTGCTTGTACCAATCACCACACGCTCGGGTTTCATGAAATCATCCACCGCTGCGCCTTCCCGCAAGAACTCGGGATTTGAAACAACATCAAAATCTACTTTGGCATGAGCTGCTATCTTATCACGGACCCGGTCGGCAGTGCCCACAGGAACCGTGCTTTTATTTACAATGACAGCATAATCCTCAAGCAATTCCCCAAGCTGACCGGCGACAAAAAGCACCGCACTTAAATCAGCCTGACCATCGGCACCCGGAGGTGTCGGAAGACACAGAAAAATAATATCGGCTCCTTTAACTGCTGACTTCAAATCTGTGGTGAATACAAGTCTTTCCTCACGCAGGGAACGATCAAAAATAGGTTTTAAACCCGGCTCATAAATAGGTATTTCCCCATTCTGCATGCGCTCCACTTTCTCTTCATCTATATCAACGCAGGTAACCTGATTTCCGGTTTCCGCAAAACATGTCCCTGTTACAAGGCCAACATAACCGGTTCCCACTACAGCAATTTTCATCAATTATTCTCCTTTAATTTTTTATTCAAGCCCTAAAGATAAGGTTTTATTCCACATTGTGTAATTGAATTTATGGGTATTTCATTCATTTGTTGATTGGCTCGGGTGGGGAAATCCATCGCCGCCGACGGCGGCTTAAAAGAATACTAACAACGCCCCTATCATCCTGAACGAAGCGGAATGCGGAGTGCCCCGAAGAGGTGCCTTGGGCGAAGGATTCCTTAAAATGGCATCCAGGCATTTGAGGAAGGATGCTTCACCTTTCTATTCCTCTTTGCTGCATTGGAAAGGTTCGGCATGAGCGCAAAACATCCTGTATTTTATAATAATGTTGATTAGCTTCACCGCTGCACAAAATTACTTCGTTTAATTCCGCATTGAAAAAAACCATCCTCATTTCCTTATATATAGTTTTTCATATTTTTATAATGAGGGAGATACGAACGCTTTTATTTTCGTACCAACTGAATGAAACGTTGATTGAGCGTGTAGAAAATAACCCCAACCTGAGTTTTCATCAGCTGGATACCCGGTTGGTATATTTTAATTACAGCAGCCCTGATTTTCAGAAGTACTGGCATTACAAGGTTCCCTTCGGATCTTTTTTCTTTGTTAGTATAGTAGGACTTCTTGCGGTGGGTGCCGACAGGAAATATTTCTACAGTATTATAATCGTGCATACCACGGTGCTGTTGATTACCAGTGCAATTTTTTTACTGGATGTCAGTACCTATTACTGGCTCTTAATTATCTGTGATCTTCTCTCCCGATATCTTATTCCACTTTGTTCAATCGGTATGATTCCTCTAGCAGTTATTGATAAGCGCCGTAGTAAGGTGGGCTTTCAAGTGGGAGAAACAGAAAGTACTCTATAGCAGAAGCCAATCCACCCGTAGCCCCTCACAAATATTACTCAGAAATATTACTACTATGGTGGCCATTCCTTTGCTGTAAGGCAGGCGGGAAGCCATCTTCTTCTTTATAGCCCAGGTAAGAAGGAACCAAGTCGTAAATAAGTGATCGAATGGACTGCGGGTTACTTTTGCGTGCAGCTTCAAACAGGTGATCCAGCCGAATTTGGAAATCAGTTGGAATACCATTGTTACGGGCCACCATAATCTTCTCAAATTGAGTTACATCCGTACCTTCTTCTGCGGTAAGCAGTTCCTCAAATAACTTTTCTCCAGGACGAATGCCGGTAAATTTTATCTCGATATCCTTATCGGGCTCTAGGCCTGAAAGCCTGATTAAATCTCTGGCCATATCACTTATTCGAACCGGATCGCCCATATCCAGAACAAAGACAGCTCCGTTTTGATTAAGTGCGCCAGCCTGCAGCACCAGTTGCGAGGCTTCCGGAATGGTCATAAAATACCGAATCATATCCGAATGCGTTACTGTGATAGGCCCGCCCTTTTTAATCTGGTCACGGAAAACAGGAATCACCGAACCACGGCTGCCTAATACATTTCC
>JBBDNN010000050.1:0-22263 GCA_040877545.1 Balneolaceae bacterium | reverse complement strand
TCGAAGGCAATGCCCAAACCATCTGGTGGTATTCTACCCGACAATGTACCATTGATATAACACAAGTCGCGGAGGGACGGCACAAAATCTTGAGAATTTTCCACAATTCTTATGTGAGGGAAATGTGATTAACGGATCAGAATCAAATCAAAAACCGAAATAAATGCGGCTGGTTATTCACATACTCGTATTGAATTTTTTTGGCTTCCATTCTTTGTATAAGAGGTTCGAAATCATCTTTTGCCTTGATCTCAATTCCTATTAAAGCCGGGCCTTGTTCGCGGGTGGTTTTGCGGGAATATTCGAAGTGAGCGATGTCATCGCCAGGACGGAGAACCTCGTTTAGAAATTCTCTCAAAGCCCCTGAACGTTGTGGAAAATCAATAATAAAATAATGCTTGAGGCCTTCGTAAAGCAGGGATCGTTCTTTTATTTCTGCCATTCGGGTAATATCGTTATTGCTTCCGCTGACTACACAAACCACATTCTTTCCCTTAATTTCATCTTTCAATGAATCCAGGGCTGCGATGGATAAGGCTCCGGCTGGTTCTGCCACAATTGCCTGCTCGTTATAAAGCTGGAGAATGGTGCTGCAGATTTTACCTTCAGGCACAGTAACAACTTTTTCCAGAACTTCATCGCAAATTCTAAAGGTGAGTTTCCCTACTTTTTTTACAGCCGCTCCATCTACAAATTTATCAATTTTTTCGAGGGTGGCGATTTTTCCTTTCTCAAGAGATTTTTTCATTGCCGGGGCACCTTCCGGTTCTACACCAATTATTTTTGTGGAAGGAGAGAGTGCTTTAAAATAAGATCCGATTCCTGATGCAAGTCCGCCGCCGCCGATGGGTAAAATCAGGTAATCTATAGGTTGCTCCATATCCTCCAGGATTTCCTTACCAACCGTCCCCTGACCTTCAATAATTTTGTGATCATCAAAAGGAGGAATAAAAGCGGCTTTTTGGTGATTGCAAAAGGTCATGGCTTCTTCAAAAGAATCATCGTAGGTATCACCGGCTAACACAACCTCCACAAATTCTTTGCCGAACATTTTTACCTGTTTTACTTTTTGAGCGGGAGTAGGTGTTGGCATAAATATCGTGCCGTGAATTCCTCTCTTATTACAAGCAAAAGCAACTCCCTGGGCGTGATTACCAGCACTTGCACACACAATGCCATTCTTCAATTCCACATCCGAAAGGCTTTGAATTTTATGATAAGCCCCGCGAATCTTGTACGATCGAACCATCTGTAAATCTTCCCGCTTAAGCCAGATATCAGCTCCAATTTCCTGCGAAATCTGTGGGTTAAACATCAAGGGCGTATGAGATGCCACATCCTTAAGTACATTCGCGGCATTTTGGATATTCTCAACTGAAACAGTATGTGATTTTTTGGTTTCGGGCATTTAGGATTAGAAATTATAGATTATGATTTTTTTACTCGCCCGAGGCAGAGCGTGCGGGGCGAATAAAACTGTAGTGGATTCTTAATTCTGTTATCAAGGGCAATTTCGAGTGTACAAAACTGCTCTCACTCCGCAGCTGCCTCTTCTTTATCCGGGTCAACTTTATCCGCATTTTCGGGGCGAAGGGTACGAACTGTCGCCCCTGCTTTCCACATTTCAGATTCGCGAAGTTCTTTGAGTTCTTCTTCCAATTTGGATCGATAATCACTTTTGCTGTTAGAGTCAATGGAGCGCTGGGCTTCGCGTCCTGCCGAAACTTCACCGTACAATTCTTTGAAAACCGGTTTTGTGGCATCTCGAAATTTCTTCCACCAATCCAGGGCACCTCGCTGTGCAGTGGTGGAGCAGTTGGCGTACATCCAATCCATTCCATTTTCAGCAACCAACGGCATTAATGATTGAGTCAGTTCTTCAACGGTTTCATTAAAAGCTTCGGAAGGGGAGTGGCCGTTTGCCCTCAAAACATCATACTGGGCGGCGAAAATTCCCTGAATGGCCCCCATCAATGTGCCACGTTCGCCGGTTAAATCGCTGTACACTTCTTTTCTAAAATCGGTTTTAAATAGATATCCTGAACCTACTCCAATACCCAATGCGGTAACTCTTTCTTTGGCTCGCCCGGTATAATCCTGAAAAATGGCGTAACTGGAATTTAAGCCTCTTCCTTCCAAAAACATACGTCGAAGTGAAGTTCCTGAACCTTTCGGAGCAACCAGAATTACATCCACATTTTCCGGAGGAATAATACCTGTACGATCTTTATAGGTAATTCCAAATCCATGAGAAAAATAAAGCGCATTTCCATCATCGAGATTCTTTTTGATGGTAGGCCAAACTGCAATCTGGCCGGCATCCGAAAGTAAATACTGAATTACGGTCCCTCTTTTTGCAGCCTCTTCAATTTCGAAAAGGGTTTCGCCGGGTACCCATCCATCGGCCACAGCTTTATCCCAGGTTTTCGATTCTTTACGCTGTCCTACAATTACATTAAAGCCATTATCCTTCAGGTTCAGGGCTTGTCCGGGCCCCTGAACACCATAGCCGATTACAGCTATAGTTTCCTCTTTCATGGTTTCCTGTGCTTTTTTCAAGGGGAATTCATCCCTTGTTACTACTTCTTCTTCTACACCGCCAAAATTTAAAGTCGCCATTTTTTTGTTTGATTTATTTCTGCCACGGAAAAACTAAAAGCACAAATTGCGTGATTTCATGTTCCGTAACTGTTCATTTGTTACTATTAAAATTGAATGCTTTTTTGCGAAGGCATCCCTTTGGGATGGGCATGTTATATTTCTGAAATTGAGTCGGCGGTGGTTTCACCCACAAAGCCGGAAATTCCTTTTCCAGTTTTGGATACCGCGATTCTGCCTGACTGAGAAAACTCAATGATTCCATAAGGCTTAAGTTCCTCAAACAGTTGTCGGGTTTCTTTGTGATACCCGGTTTTTTCAATTACGGTAAATTCCTTCTCCATAGTTAGTACCCGTGCATGATGAGCCCGGACAATTTCTTCTGCTTTCCCGCCATGAGCAAAAACACGCGTTGGTATTTTATATAGAGCCATTTCCTGCTGAATTACATTTTCCGCCTCATCATAATAAGCCTTTAGCACATCCACGAGTTTTTCTATTTGCTTCACAATTTTCTCCACAGTTTTTTCAGTTTGTTTGATCACAATGGTGAATCGGTGTACTCCTTCCGTCTCACTGGCCGAGGCGGTCATACTTTCTATATTTATTTTTCTTTTGGTGAAAATGATCGTGATCCTGTTCAGCAAGCCCACGTTATTTTCGGTATAAACGGTTATAGTGAAATCTTTTTTCATTGTTCTATCACTCCAACCTAATGTTTGAAACTGATTGTCCACTGGGAACCATCGGGAACACATTATTCTCCTTGCCAACCATCACTTCCAGAAAATATGAGCCATCGTGATTGATGAATTCCTCAATAGCATCTTCCATATTTTCTCGTTCAGCCACTATATTTGATTTTATTCCGAAGCCTTTTACCACCGCTTGAAAGTCAGGATTTTTCATTTCGGTGAAGGAATATCTTTTCTTGAAAAACAGTTGCTGCCATTGGCGAACCATTCCCAAAAATTCATTATTCAAAAGCAGGATTTTCACCTTTGTCTGTGTTTGATAGATAGTTGCCAGTTCCTGAATGGTCATTTGAAAGCCACCGTCGCCAATCACGGCAATTACTTCCCGGTCGGGTGCTCCCAGTTTTGCTCCGAGTGCAGCAGGCAATCCAAAGCCCATTGTGCCCAATCCGCCGGAGGTAATATTTCCTTTTGATTTTGAGAACTTGCTGTAACGACAGGCTATCATCTGGTGCTGGCCCACATCCGATACAATAATAGCTTCACCATTAGTTTTTTCGGAGATGATTCGAATCACTTCACCCATACTTAAAACCGGCGATGACGGGTGCAATTCTTCTTTAATGACTTTATCGTATTCTTGCTCATCACAATCCCGAAATCGTTGCAGCCAATCAGCATAGCTGTTAGCTTTTACCTGCTTGGTCAGTTCTGGTAAAGTCTCTTTTGCATCGCCTAAAACAGCAACTTCAGTTGGTACATTTTTATCAATTTCGGAAGGATCAATTTCAAGATGAATAACTTTTGCCTGCTTTGCATAATAGTCAAGATTACCAGTAACGCGATCATCGAAGCGCATGCCGATGGCGATTAAAACATCGCACTCATTGGTGAGTAAGTTTGGGCCATAATTTCCATGCATTCCCAACATTCCTACATTTAACGGGTGATCGGTGTCTAAAGCAGAAAGTCCCATAATAGTCCACGCAGACGGAATACCCGTTTTATCGATAAACTGTTTGAATTCTTCTTCGGCATTTGCCAGAATTATTCCCTGTCCAAAAAGAACCATTGGCCGTTTTGCTGAATTTATTAGTTCAGCAGCTTCTTTAATTTTTACAGGATCAAAAGCCGGTTTTGGAAAATAGCTTCTGAGGGAAGTACATTTTTCATATTTGAAATCAAAGGACTGAAATTGGGCATCTTTGGTGATGTCGATCAACACAGGGCCGGGGCGGCCGGATCGGGCCACATAAAAAGCTTTGGCAAGAGCTGCGGGTATTTCTTCGGCGCGGGTTACCTGGAAATTCCATTTGGTAACCGGCATGGAGATACCAATTACATCGGTTTCCTGGAAAGCATCACTTCCCAAAAAAGGAGAGGCAACCTGCCCGGTGATACAAACGAGGGGAGTAGAGTCGATTTGGGCATCAGCAATCCCGGTAATTAAATTGGTAGCACCAGGTCCTGATGTAGCCAAACAAACACCCACTTTTCCGGAGGCGCGGGCATAACCCTGGGCGGCATGAATAGCTCCCTGTTCGTGTCGGGCCAGTATATGCCTGATGGAATCTTCATAGTCATAAAGAGCATCATACACCGGCATAATTGCCCCGCCAGGATAGCCGAAAATAGTATCCACACTTTCTTCATTCAGAATGCGGATGATTGCTTCAGCTCCGGTTATAACTTCTGTTTCGGGTTTCACTTTTCGTGGTTTTATTTTTGCTTTGGCCAAAGTTCCCATATCTGATTCTTGTACTGATTGTTTAAAATTCATCGGTCACACAACCCTGTGATGCTGTTGATACTGTTTTTGCGTATTTATAAAGCGTTCCGCTGGTTTCTTTCAAAGGAGGCACTTTCCATTCTTTCTTGCGGCGGGCTAATTCAGCGTCGGATAAAAGCACCTTTATCTCATTTTCCTGCGCATTTATTTGAACGGTGTCGCCATCTTCAAGTAAGCCGATAGTGCCGCCTAATTGTGCTTCCGGGGTGATGTGGCCCACTACAAATCCATGTGTGCCACCGGAAAACCTGCCGTCTGTGATTAAGGCTACTTCATTTCCCAATCCTGCTCCCATAATTGCCGAGGTGGGCTTCAACATTTCTGGCATGCCGGGACCTCCTCTGGGGCCCACATAGCGGATTACCACCACGTCTCCGGCTTTTACTTTCCCTGATTTTATTCCTTCATTGGCTAACTCTTCACTATCGAAAACGCGGGCACTTCCTTCAAAAAATTCCCCTTCCTTTCCGGTGATTTTTGCCACGGAACCTTCTGGTGCAAGATTTCCAAATAAGATCTGTATATGCCCTTTTTTCTTGATGGGTTTTTCGAGGGGATGAATAATATCCTGTTCCAGGTTAACTGGTGATACTTCTTCCAGATTTTCTGCAATGGTTTTTCCAGTTACAGTAAGGCAGCTTCCATCTAATAAATCATGCTCCAGCATGTACTTCATTACAGCAGGAA
Source organism: Balneolaceae bacterium (assembly GCA_040877545.1). GTDB lineage: Bacteria > Bacteroidota > Rhodothermia > Balneolales > Balneolaceae > Gracilimonas. The sequence continues at coordinate 16,494 of JBBDNN010000050.1, read as the reverse complement.
CACCACCAATGTTGTGTAGGTCTTCCATAACATATTTGCCGCTGGGTTTTAGGTCCGCCAGAAAAGGGGTGGTATCACTCAGGCGCTGAAAGTCAGCAAGATCAAGATCTATTTTTGCGGTTTTTGCAATGGCAATCAGATGAAGTACAGCATTTGTAGATCCACCCAAGACAATGACTAAGCGGATAGCATTTTCGAAAGATTTTTTGGTGAGAATATCAGATGGCTTTATATCATTTTCAAGCAAGTGATAGAGGTGTTTTCCAAGATCCTCGCATTCCACCACTTTAGAACCATTTACTGCCGGATTGGATGAATTGTAGGGAAGACTCATTCCCAAAGCTTCAATAGCGGAAGACATGGTATTTGCAGTGTACATCCCGCCACAAGCTCCCGCACCAGGACAAGCATGCTGAATTACATCTTTAAAATCCTCGTCCGAAATTTTTCCGCTAACTTTTTGTCCCCATGCTTCGAATGCAGAAACCACATCCAGTTTTTTTCCATTGTGGAAACCCGGTGCAATGGTTCCGCCATACACTAAAATGGACGGGCGATTAACGCGGATCATTGCCATTAAAGCGCCCGGCATATTTTTGTCGCACCCAACAATGGCCGCCATTCCATCATAAGACATTCCTTTTACCACTGATTCCATTGAGTCCGCAATCAAATCCCGGGAGGGAAGGGAGTAGCGCATTCCCGGCGTCCCCATAGAAATACCATCACTGATCCCTATTGTATTAAAAATGAGTCCATTTAGTCCCGATTCCTGCACTCCTTTTTTTACGTGAACTGCAAGATCATTCAGATGCATATTACACGGATTGCCTTCGTAGCCGGTGCTTGCTATTCCGATGAGTGGTTTTTTGCGTGCTTCGCTATCAAGGCCAATTGCACAAAGCATGGCTTGAGCGGCGGGTTGAGAATCATCCTGGGTTACTTGCTTACTGAATTTGTTGAGTTCGGCCATTATGTTTTATAAAAATTCTTTGCAATAAAAAAAGCCTTCCTGGTAAGGGAAGGCTTTCGGTAATCATAATAAAAATGCTGTTACGAAGCTTTCCCTGGATGGCATGAAATACCTATGACTTGAATAATGACCAGAGAAATATTTGACAGCATGATTGTTTTTTTTGTTCTGCGCTCCAAAGAAACGTTTAAGGGCAGCTAATTTCAAATTTCAGCAGGAACAAATAAAATGATAAATGGGATGGCCAAAATTAGATACAGCTATCTTCTGGACTTGAATTTCCCTTTAATAACCTCTTGAACAGGTTTATTTTGAATTTTAGCTTCCAGCCATGATATGATATCCAAATATAAAAATGGCCGTTTTTGATAAGGCAGTTGATTGATTTCCAGTAGTCTTTCTCTCAACGAAATGAATTTTTCTTTAATAGAACTTCCATTTCTGTCATCTAAATTTTGCAGAAATTTCAAGATTTCTTCCTGTACCATGTTCAGATCATTCATCTTCCGCAGAAAGCGGTAAACCGAACGAATTTGGTATTCCACATGCGCCTGATTTCCCAATTCATAATGGGCAATCAGGTTCAGGATACGGGCAAAACAGTGGAGATCTTCGCGAAGCCGCTGATCAGGATAATTTATAATTTTGTTCAGATATTCGATTGCTTTCTCATTTTTTCCGGCACCAAAATAGAGGCTGGCAATTTTGTAGTAGAAGATAAGAATACGATGAGGATCAACTTGTTGAGAATACTGGTCGATCTTTCGGTTTAGTTCCGGTACCATTTTTATGCCTTCCGAGAAGGTGCCTGCCATAAAATGAGAGTTTAATTTTGAGGTGTAGAGATACATAAAGCCCAAAGTTTCCAGGTTTTCATTGTTTCGGGGAGGTGGATTCTCTACAAAATTTTCCAAGGTTTTCACTACCTCTTCATGCTTTTCAAAATGGCCTAATACAAAAAGTGCTTCGAGCAAAACGTGCTGCCCTTTCAAATACCAGATAGGTTCCAGTTCAAGCATGTCCGGGCTGTTGTTGAACAAATCCACCCATTTCTGAGAATATCGATATTGAAGCAGAAAATCCTGTACAATAAGGCTGTACCATGCATAAGAAACATAGAGATAAAGCTGCTCGAAGAAGCCAAGGTTTTCTCTGTTTATACCTTTTATGGCTTCTTCAAAAAACTCCCTTATTTGCTCGTAATCTTTTTCATCCCGCACATGCCCTGCTTTAATGTAAATGCCATAAAGCTTCAGAGATAAATTTGAAAGTGTATTGTAAGTATTGAGTGTTTCGAGGGTGTGATCGGTTTGCACGATCAATTCATCGGCGCGGTTACTGAGGCTGCGGGTAATATATTGCGACTCTATCAGCTTCTCGAATGTGAGTATTTCATATTCCAGTGTAATCCGGTGATTATGTGCAGCCATACTTTTTGCCTTTTCCAATAATCTCAGGCTCTGCTTATATAGCCCTTTATTGTAGAGAATTCGTGCGTAATCAATTTGCTCCCGAAGATAAATATCCAGGTTATGGTTCACATTTGTGAGCCTGAGACTGGTCAAAATCTGCTTGTAGAGATGGGCTTTTAAATTCGAAAATTGTCTTTTTTTGATCCCTTTCAACTTACTGATTATAGCTTCTTCATCGTAGGAAGTAACCTTATCAACAGCATCAAAAAGCTGGATGAATTTGGCATCTTCGCTGCTATTTCGGGTAGCATAAATCTTAAAACCTCTCTTTTCGGCTTTAGAGAGCGATTTTATAAGTTGAAACAAGTGATCGTTTGGTTGGTTGGCCATTGTAAGAAAAAGAGAACTAAATAGGTGTTAGGAAGTGATGTATTGCGGTTATCAATTTTAGCTTCAGTTTGGATATCGTAATAAACAGCGATTTAGGTTTTATATATAAGTGTCTGCCGTCTACATTCGTCTCGTAATTACTTGATTGACCAGAGATAGTAATTGAGCTGGCAGGTAAGTTAGAAATCATACGACTAATGCCAAATAAACAAATTCAAATTTTTGATACCACCCTTCGCGACGGCGAACAGGTTCCCGGTTGCAGACTGAATACCGACGAAAAAATCGAGATTGCAAAAGCACTGGAACAACTTGGAGTTGATGTGATGGAAGTCGGGTTTCCCGTTTCCAGCCCAGGCGATTTTAAATCCGTCCAAAGAATTTCAGAAATTATAAAAATCTCAACCGTTTGCGCTCTCTCACGCGCAGTAACTCACGACATCGAAGTAGCAGCTGAAGCAGTTAAATCAGCTAAGCGACCCCGAATTCATACCGGGATCGGTACATCCGACAGCCACGTATTCGACAAACTTCAAACTACCCGCGAGAAAGTAATTGAACGGGCAGTGGATGCAGTAAAGTATTCAAAGAAGTTTGTTGAAGACGTGGAATTTTATGCAGAAGATGCCGGCAGAACAGAAAATGAATTTTTAGCCAAAGTGGTGGAAGCTGCTATAAAAGCCGGTGCAACCGTGGTGAATATCCCTGACACTACCGGCTATTGTCTGCCTTCTGAATACGGAGAAAAGATCAGGTTTCTGAAGGAAAATGTGCAAGGAATTCATAACGTCACCATTTCCACGCATTGCCATAACGACCTGGGGCTCGCCACCGCAAATTCAATTTCAGGAATTATGAATGGCGCCACGCAAATTGAATGTACTGTGAATGGCATTGGCGAACGGGCAGGAAATGCATCGCTCGAAGAAGTGGTCATGATTATGCGCAAACACAACGACCTGAATTTTGATACCGGCATCAATACAAAACATTTGTGTGAGATTAGTGCACTCATTTCCAGTAAAATGAATATGGCAGTTCAGCCAAATAAAGCCATTGTGGGATCAAACGCATTTGCCCATTCATCAGGTATTCACCAGGATGGAGTGATTAAAAGCCGCGAGACTTATGAAATTATAGACCCTGACGAAGTTGGAGCGTTGGAATCTTCCATCGTTCTTACTGCGAGAAGCGGAAGAGCAGCTCTTAACTATCGGGCAAAGAAATTAGGCTTTGATTTCGGAAAGAAAGAATTAGATAAGCATTACCAGGAATTTTTAGCAATCGCAGATCAGCAAAAAGTAATTCAAGATCAGGATTTAATCCGCCTGTTTACAGTAGCTGCAACCGGATAGCGAATTTCGAATAACGAACATTGAAACTTCGAAGGGTGAGCAGGTTATCTGAATTGTGTATTATAGAATTTATTAAAGACTTAGGTTTTATTTATGGCAAAAACGCTATTTGAGAAAGTATGGAATAAACACATCGTTGAAAAAGTTGAGGGCGGTCTGGAGATACTATATATAGATCGTCATTTAATTCATGAGGTAACGAGTCCGCAGGCTTTTAGCGGCATTCGAAGTCGGGGAATTGATATTTTCCGCAAAGATAAAATTGTAGCTACTGCCGATCACAATGTCCCCACCAAAAATCAGCATCTACCTATTAAAGATGCTCTTTCACGAATTCAGGTTGATGCCCTTCAAAATAACTGCAAAGATTTTGGAATTGAACTTTATGGGCTTGGACATCCTTACCAGGGAATTGTGCATGTAATTGGCCCGGAACTCGGCATCACCAAACCGGGAATGACCATTGTTTGCGGAGACAGTCATACTTCTACACACGGAGCATTTGGTGCCATCGCTTTTGGAATTGGAACCTCACAGGTTGAACAGGTAATGGCAACCCAATGCCTGTTGATAGAACGCCCTAAAACCATGAGAATTAATATTGACGGGGAGCTGAGTGAAGGAATTTTCGCCAAAGATATCATCCTGTATATTATCTCAAAATTAGGAACCGCTGGTGGAACGGGACATTTTGTGGAATATTCCGGAACGGCCATTTGGTCGCTTTCGATGGAAGCCCGGATGACCATCTGCAACATGAGCATTGAAATGGGTGCAAGAGGTGGTATGATTGCTCCCGATGAAACTACCTTCGAGTATATAAAAGGACGGGAATTTGCACCCAAAGGTGCCGGGTTTGAAAAAGCGGTAGATTATTGGCTCACACTTTATTCTGATGATGAAGCCATTTTTGATACAGAATATAATTTCCGGGCCGAGGATATTGAACCGATGATTACCTACGGAACCAATCCGGGGATGGGAATCAAAATAACCGAACCTGTACCGGTAGCTGAGAATGCAAAAAATCCCGAAGGGCTGGAAAAGTCGCTGGATTATATGGGGCTGAATCAGGGAGAAGTGTTGCTGGGTAAAAAAATAAATCATGTATTTATTGGAAGTTGTACCAACAGTCGCATCGAAGATTTAAGAATAGTTGCGGCTTATGTGAAGGGCAAAAGGAAAGCAGATCACGTTCAGGCGATGATTGTTCCGGGTTCCAAACAGGTCCAGGAACAGGCACAAAAAGAAGGACTTGACCAGGTATTGGCCGAAGCAGGTTTCGAACTCCGTCAATCGGGATGTTCGGCTTGCCTGGGAATGAATGAAGATAAAATTCCAAAAGGAGAATACTGTGTCTCCACTTCAAACCGGAATTTTGAGGGGCGGCAAGGTCCTGGAGCACGAACCATGCTGGTGAGTCCTCTTACCGCGGCAGCTATTGCTATTGCAGGCTGCGTAGTTGACCCAAGAGAATATGCATTAGAAAAAGTGGCAGTATAAAATGGAAAAATTTAAAGTTCTATCAACACCTGTTGTGCCGCTCTCTGTAGAGGATGTCGATACCGATCAGATTATACCGGCACGTTTTCTGAAGGCAACTTCCCGTGAAGGCTTCGGGGAGAATTTATTTCGCGACTGGAGATATAATGAAGACGGAAAGGAGAAATCCGGTTTTGTTTTGAATGAGCCAACTTTTTCTGGTGAAATTTTAGTTGCAGGAAGAAATTTCGGATGTGGATCGAGCAGGGAACATGCGGCCTGGGCTTTGCATGATTATGGGTTCCGGGCAGTAGTTTCAAGCTACTTCGCAGATATTTTTAAAGGAAATGCCCTAAATAATGGATTATTACCGGTGCAGGTAAGCGATGAATTTTTGGCTAAGATTTTTGAAGCGGTGGAGGATGATCCATCAACCAAAATAAAAATAGATCTTGATGCACAAGAGATTTCTATAGAGGAAAGGGGAGACAGAGAAAAATTCGAAATCAATTCATTCAAAAAAACATGCCTGCTAAAAGGCTACGATGATATTGACTTTCTACTCAGCAACAAGGAAAAGATCAAGAAATTTGAACACCAACACACAGAGTTTTAGGAATGAAGAAAAAGATTGCAGTATTGCCCGGTGATGGCATCGGGCCGGAAGTAACGAAACAAGCCATCAAAGTGCTGGATACTATTGCCAACCGCTTTGGACACGATTTTACCTACGAACAGGCCTTGGTTGGTGCCGCTGCTATTGACAAAACCGGGGATCCGTTACCTCAAAAGACTTTGGATGTATGCCTGAATGCGGATGCCGTTTTATTTGGAGCCATTGGTGATCCGAAATATGATAATGATCCAAACGCCAAAGTTCGTCCAGAAGAGGGCTTGCTGCGATTGAGAAAAAAACTGGAACTTTTTGCCAATATTCGTCCGGTCAAAACTTATAAATCACTGATCGACCATTCTCCAATTAAGGCTGATCGAGTACGGGGAACAGATTTGATTGTTTACCGGGAACTAACCGGTGGTATTTATTTTGGTGAAAAAGGCAGATCGGAAGATGGGGAGACAGCTTATGATCATTGTGTATATAACGTGGAAGAAATTGATCGTGTGGCTAAACTGGCATTCTCAGCAGCAATGGCCCGCAGGAAAAAGCTTACCCTAATTGATAAAGCAAATGTGCTGGAAACATCACGCCTGTGGCGCCAAACTGTTCAAACCATAGCATTGAGTTATCCAGAAGTTGAAGTAGAATATCTTTTCGTGGATAATGCGGCTATGCAAATTATTCTGCGCCCAAATCAATTTGATGTAATCCTTACTGAAAATATGTTTGGGGATATAATCTCGGATGAAAGCAGTGTGATTACGGGATCGATTGGATTATTGCCATCTGCATCTTTGGGAGAAAAATCAGCACTTTTTGAGCCTATTCATGGCAGTTATCCGCAGGCTGCCGGAAAAGATATTGCCAATCCCATTGCGGCAATTTTATCAGTAGGAATGATGCTGGATCATTTCGGCCTGGAAGAAGAAGCGAGGCTGATCAGCGAGAATGTAGAGCATATCATCGAAAAAGGACTAGTTACTCCAGATCTTGATCCTCATAACTTTATTTCGTGTTCAAAAGTAGGCGATGTTCTTAGCCTGCTTCTGGACTTGAATGTCTCTGATGTGCAGTTTGATAATATGTTTGAGGGGAAACTGCCGGTTATTTGAATGTTAATTCGATCAAAGCCAATATCTTTTTTCACGGGGAAACCGGAGCGTTTATCAGAAATAACAGCAATCAAATACAAAATTAATCCTGCCACTTTGTATTTTAGCATCAAATCTCGCTAAATAAATAACAGGCTGGACTTGCAAGATACTTTCAAAAAAGCAGAGCAAAATCTTAAGAAATACTGGGGATTTGAAACTTTCCGCCCGGGGCAGGATGAGGTGGTGAAGTCCGTTTTTGAAGGGAAAGATACAATGGTTCTTTTCCCAACAGGTGGCGGTAAATCTCTCTGTTATCAGGTTCCGGCAACGGTTTTTGAAGGAATTACACTCGTGATCTCCCCGCTTGTTGCCCTTATGCAGGATCAGGTTCAACAGCTCACCGATAAGGGAGTTCCGGCCACTTTTATAAACAGCACTATATCTTCGCGTGAGGTAGAACAGCGCCTGGTAAATGCCCGAAATGGAATGTATAAGTTATTGTACTGTGCCCCCGAGCGACTGAAAACCCCATTGTGGGAATCGGAACTTCCAAACCTTAATATCGAGCTGGTTGCCATTGATGAAGCGCATTGCGTGAGTGAATGGGGGCATGATTTCCGTCCTTCTTATCGTGAAATCAGGACAGCCTTAAAGCTTATTGAAGATAAAACCCGCTGGTTAGCGTTAACGGCTACAGCAACTCCTGAAGTCAGAAAAGATATTCTGGAGTGCCTGGAATTTAAAGATCCCAATATTATTTCCCGGGGATTTTCGCGGCCTAACCTGAAATGGTGGGTTGTAAAATCAGAAAAGAAAAAACAGAAGCTGATGGAATCGGTACAAAAAGCTTCTCAAAAAGGAGATGGACTCATTTATGGTGGAACCCGCAGAAACTGTGAAAATCTGGCTGAATTATTTACAAATACGGGTGTTAAAACAGAAGCATATCATGCGGGGGTTGAATCCGGAAAGCGGAAGGCTATTCAGGGGCGTTGGATTTCGGGCAAAACACCGCTGGTAGTAGCTACAAATGCTTTTGGCATGGGGATTGATAAGCCCGATTGCCGGTATGTAATTCATGAAGAAATGCCTTACTCGCTGGAAGCTTATTATCAGGAAGCCGGTCGTGCGGGAAGAGATGGGGAGGAAAGTTTCCCAATATTGTTGTATCGCAAATCGGATTATGTGAAAGCAGATACGCGGTTGAAAGAAAACTATCCCACACGGGATGAGTTGGAACATGCCTATCGCATTCTGTGTGATAGCCTGCACCTGGCGGTGGGTTCCGAAATGGAGCAAGCCCGGGTTTTTGATATTGAACAAATAAAAACGCGCGGCAAGTTAACCTATAGTAAGGCTAAAGCAGCCCTCAGGTTGCTGAACCAGTTTGATATTATCGCTATGGAAGATAATTTGAAACCGGCAGTAAGTATGCAATTTACATTGAACAGGGAAATGCTCAATAAATTCAGGGAAAAATGCGGCAGTCAGGATAAAGTGGAGTTTGTTGACAAACTGGAACGTCTTTTCGGTGCTCAGGCATTTAATACTATGGCACAGTTAGATGAAGACCTGGTGCTGGATAAACTTTCTATAAGGCGAAACGGATTAATAAAAGCGCTGAATGTTCTGATGCAAAATGACAACATCCTGATATTTGAATTACATAAAGAACGAAGGTTAGTGAAGCTTTTGGAAGCCCGCTCATCCCGGCTTCCACTTTCCAGGCAACAGGTAGAATCTCACCGAAATAATCTGATCAGGAAGCTGGAATACATGCATGGTTTTATTCGCACTGAAACTTGTCGCGAGGTGTATTTGCGGAATTATTTTGGTGATACAAATGCCACACCATGCGGCCATTGTGATAATTGCCTCAAGTCTGGTTCAACCATCACTGAAAAAATAAAAAGAGAAGATATCATAGCGGTTGATGAGCTCTTGAAGCAAGAACAGCGAACAATCAGGGAGATACAAAAAGCAACTAAGCTGGCAAAACAAAAAGTTGTTCGAATTTTGCAGCATTTGATAAAAGAAGAGAAAGTAACTACAAATTCTTCTATGCCGGGATATTATTGTTTGGTGAACATTACTACCTAAAACCGCTAATTAACTTAAGGCGGCAGCATCTCTATTGCAGGATCTTATTGTTAGAAGTGGTATCAATTCGACTGGTATCAGGTCGAAGAATATCTTTTCTCGTAGTATCTACAAGGCTGGTATCAGCTTGAAGAGAATCTGCCCGGGCCTTTTCAACCTTCAGGGAATCTATCCGCGCTGCCATTCTATCCTCTTCTTTCTCCAGCCTTTGTATGGCTTCATCAGTTCTTTTAAGCTGATTTTCTACCTGCTTTTGGTAAAACTGATGGCTGCTTAAAAACTGGTCCTCATCAATCTCATACTTCTCAAAAATAACCTGTGATAAAGAATCAGCATTTACACTGTCGGGGTGGGCAATACCGTATGTTCGGATAAGCTGAAATTCTACCAATACATCAATGTAGGTGTCTTCGGGGATGAGGTTAGGGGGTTTCTCATTGCCGGGATTTTCATCACAACTGATTAATAATGGCAGGGATATAATTGCACATGCTATAAATAGAAAAGTATTTTTTGGATGTAAACCTATGTTCATCAACAGCTATTTTTCTGGCTTTTTTGGGTTAAGCGGACGCATGGTGATTTCATTAATCAGGTAGTTATCGTCTGTTTCCAATAAAAATTTTACTGTACTTGAAATATCTGAAGGTGCCATCATATTCGGATGATTTTCTACATCATCAAAATCCTCAAATAGATTGGTAGCAATAGAACCGGGAAAAACACAGGTAACTTTGATGGCATCGTACCTCAATTCTTTAAATAAAGCTTCACTAAAACCACGAACACCATATTTACTCGCATTATACCCCGACATTGTGGGATTGCCTAAAAGTGCTGCAATAGAAGCAATATTAATAATATGGCAGGTATTTTCATTTTCCTTCATAAGAGGAACAATAAGGCGGGTTAAATAGAAAGCGCCCGAAAGATTCACATTAATCATGTTTTGCCACTCGTGCATTTTTAGTTGGTCTACATCGGCAAAATAAGCGACACCTGCATTGTTGATTAGAATATCGGGAAGGTGATCTTTGGAAAAAGCAGAATTAACCCATTCTTCTAAATCTTCAGCTTTGGTGATATCCATAGGAACCGGATGAAATTTTGTACCCAGCTTTTTTTGCATGTTCTGAAGTTTATCTTCACTGCGCGCAAGGCCATACACAGTAACACCGTTTTCGATAAGCATATTGCAAAATTCTGCCCCTATTCCACTGCTTGCACCGGTAACGATGGCTACTTTAGAATTAAGATTCATTATAAAAACTGTATTTTGTTCTGATTCTGTTTCTAAATGTACTACAAATTAATGAGCAATTTCGATTCCATAAACCCAGAAAATATATTGTTTCTTGATGTCGGAAACACGGCAATAAAAGGTGCGTTCCGAAGAGAAGCCAATTGGCAAGCCCTGCATGACGGTGAATTAAAAACAGCTTCCGATTTAATCCGGTGGATTGAAAAGCATCCGGCTGAATTTACCGGTTTTGTGCTTTCAAGTGTTCGGAAAGAAGTAACCGAAGCTATCCGGCACGAACTAAATCCCCTGCTTGTAAAAGCATTGGAGGTTTCAGATATCCCGGCTGATTTCCTGGATTATGAAAGTCCTGAAACACTCGGCATAGACCGTTTTTTAGCCTGTTTTGGTGCGGTATCACATACCAAAGAAGCAGTTGTGGTAATTGATGCCGGCACAGCAACCACCATCGATTTTATAAGTACAGAGGAAGTCTTTTGCGGCGGATTAATCGTCCCCGGCTTTTCGGCTTTTATGGACATTCTTCACCAAAAAGCACCCGCACTTCCGGTTGTTGAAACCGAACTTCCGGAGAAATGGCCGGGCAAATCTACCATTGATTCCTTGAAATGGGGACAAGCTGGTTTTTATAAGCATGGAATAGAGCAAACCCTGAAAAAGTTCGAAGAGGAATTTGGGAATTTTGACCTATTCCTGACCGGCGGTGATGCGGTAAAAGTTGAAGCTCTGTTAGAGAGAGAGGGTAAAATCAGGCCGTTCTTGGTATTTGATGGAATGGAGAGGCTGTTGAACATTGAACATTGAGCATCGAATTCTGAATATTGAACGTCAAAGATATCTAAATTCTGTTCTCACCATTCAGTTTTCCTCGAATAAGTGCGGAAACCATATCGAGGGCTACTTTATTTTTACCGCCGCGGGGGATGATGACATCTGCATATCGCTTGCTTGGTTCTACAAATTCGAGATGCATGGGCCGTACAAATTTTTCGTATTGATTTAGCACACCATCAATAGAGCGGCCGCGTTCCTGAATGTCCCGTTTTAGCCGTCGCAGCAATCGTACATCATCATCAGTATCTACAAATATTTTGACATCCATCAATTCCAGTAAATCAGGTTCACTGAAAATCAGAATACCGTCAACTAATATCACCTTGGTTGGTGCGGCAGTGATGGTTTCATCTTTGCGGGTATGTGCTCCAAAATCATATACAGGAACTTCTACGGTATAGCCTTCCATGAGTGCTTTTACATGACGGATCAGCAGCTCTGTCTCTAAAGAAGAGGGATGATCAAAATTCTGCTTAATGCGTTCTTCGAAGGGTAGATGTTTTAGCTCCCGATAGTAGGAGTCGTGTTCGAGATGGAGAATATTATCGGCCGCAAACTCTTCACATATATAATTGACAACCGTTGTTTTGCCTGATCCACTTCCCCCGGCTACTCCAACTACTAATGGTTTTGGCATATTCAGTTGGATGTATTGTAAGCCTGATTTCTTTCGTATTCTTCTTTATAGTCTCTGATGGCGCGATATAAAGCTGAGGCCATAATTGTCTGGCCATAATCGCTGGTTAGAAATCGCTGTTCTGCCGGATTTGTTATGAATCCCAATTCAACTAAAATAGCCGGCATGGAAGCTTCATATAGTACCTGGAATCCTGCTTGTTTTACACCCCGCGATTTTCTTTGAGCCCTGGATTTAAACTGGTTATCAATCATATAAGCTATTTTTTCGCTGGTGGCAATGTATCCGCTGTGGGCAAGTTCGTATACCAGCAGGTCTTCTTCTGAAAGCTCCTGATCTACTTCATTTTTGAAAACGCTATTCTCCCGTTTCATTACTTCAAAAGAAGCATCGTTTTTGTGGAGGCCGAGAAAAAAGACCTCTGTTCCACTTACATATTGATTGCTGAAGGCATTGCAATGAATAGACACAAATAAATCACCCTGAGATACATTTGCAATATGTCCTAATTCCGCAAGGCCCATATAAGTATCGTCGGTACGGGTATAAATCACTTCAACGCCGGGCAAATTTTGCTCAATATAATTACCAAGCCTTTTTGCTACAGCAAGAGTAATTTCTTTTTCCTTAGCACCTTTATATCCAATTGAGCCGGCATCCCATTCTCCATGGCCGGGATCTATAACAATCCGGTCAAAACGCAGCTTATCTTTTATGGTGTTATAGGAATTGTCAACTGGACTTACAGCAGGCCCGGTAACATCAAGGGCATCCTCCGGAATAATTTCGCGATACCAATTTCGTGCAAGAAATTGCTGTGAAAACCGCTCTGCTTCTTCTTTTGATGTTTGGGTTAAAGCCAGTAAAATGTGGCTTCCATTCTGATCGATATAGGCACTTGATTTATAATAGGCGGTGTCTGATAAATAAATATCTACACCATAACCATATTCAAGTTCATATAAACGCACTTCCTTTAGTTTTTCGCTTTGTTCGGGAAGCAGGACACCAGTGGTATCTATATCATTTCCATAAAGTACCATTTGAATAAGATCAGGTGCAGGCTGCAGTACATCGAAAGAATCGACAGGTGCTGTCAGGTGATAACGCACTACGTAACCAAGCCCATCGCTTCTGGCTGAATTGGATACCCGTTCCAAATGGGTTTGAGCAAAAAGGCTTCCTGTAGAAAGAAAAATAAAAACTATAGATGCTAATATTCTGCCCGAAAGAGAATATGACATTTTCGACTTGAAATAGTATGTTCTTGAGGTCATTTGCCTAAATAGATGATTGGCTGAATGTAAGGTATTATCTAAATCATTGAAAGATTGCTACTAAATAAAACACATTCCTGCTTTTTACATTCCTTTCCTGATCTTGCTTCTGTTTAGAACATTCAAATCTTATTCCAGATATGTATATTACCGGCTGCTGTAACACTCATAAAATTTCAAACTCATGTTACTAAGACCTATAAACCTCCTTACGCTATACTTTTCTTTCCTTTTACTGATGGGGTGTACCCACGATAATAATGGCTCAATGACCATTGATGATAGATTAGCTCAATATACAACCTTCACATTAACGGCCGATATATCTACACTTTCTGATAACGAGAGAGAAATGATTCCAATCCTCATTGAAGCCGCCAAAGAAATGGACAAGGTGTTTTGGCTACAGGCATACGGCGACAGGGAAGAATTAATGTCCGGTTTGAGTGATGAAGAGCAGGAATTTGTGCGAATTAATTATGGTCCCTGGGACCGTTTGAATGGAAATGAACCCTTTGTTGATGGAATAGGCGAAAAACCAACCGGGGCTAATTTTTACCCGGATGATATGACCAAAGAAGAATTTGAGGAGTGGGATGAGGAAGATAAAGGAAGCCAATACACGTTGATTCGCAGGGATAATTCCGGAGAACTCATAACTATTCCATACACCGAGGCATTTGCGCAGGAACATCAAAGAGCAGCAGAATTACTGAGGGAAGCGGCGGAATTAGCTGAAGATGATGGTTTAAAAAATTACCTGGAATTACGAGCCGATGCTTTGGTAACCGGCGAATATCAGGAAAGTGATATGGCCTGGATGGATATGAAAGATAATACTCTTGAAGTGGTAATAGGCCCTATAGAAACTTACGAAGACCAACTTTTTGGATATAAGGCAGCTAATGAAACCTTTGTGCTGATTAAAGATAAATCATGGAGTGAAAGGCTTTCCAAATATGCGGAGGTGCTGCCGGAATTACAACATGGATTACCTGTTCCTGATGAATATAAATCAGAAACACCGGGTACAGAGTCCGACTTAGGAGCTTATGATGCGGTATATTATGCAGGAGATGCTAATGCAGGATCCAAAACCATTGCCATAAATTTACCCAATGATGAGGAAGTTCAGCTCGAAAAAGGAACCCGCAGATTGCAGCTTAAGAATAGCATGCAGGCCAAATATGATGAAATCCTGCTACCTATAGCAGATGTATTAATTGCCGAAGGCCAGCGGGATTATCTAACATTTGATGCTTTCTTCTCAAATACCATGTTTCATGAAGTTGCGCATGGCCTTGGCGTCAAAAATACCATAGATGGAACAAGCACAGTTCGGGAAGCCCTACAAGATCATGCTTCTGCTTTGGAGGAAGGTAAGGCGGATGTATTGGGATTGTATATGGTGAAATCGCTTCGAGATAATGGAATGATTGAGGAAGGTGCAATCGAGAATAATTATGTAACTTTTCTTGCCAGCATTTTTCGCTCAATTCGTTTTGGATCTTCCAGTGCACATGGCCGGGCTAACCTGATTCGGTTTAATTTCTTCCAGGAAATGGGTGCGTTTACCTACGATGAAGAAACGGAAAGATATCGCATTAATATTGAGGTAGTGGATGATGTAGTTGAAGCACTTTCAGAACAAATTCTAACTTTGCAGGGAAATGGAAACTATGAAGCCGTGGATGAATTCGTGCAAAAATATGCTGTTCAGGGTGATCAGCTAAATGCTTCGTTGGATAAACTTTCGGAACAAAATATTCCCGTGGATATTATTTTCGAACAGGGCGCGGATGTGCTGGGGCTGGAATAAGAAGAAATAAATAAAGGGAGAACCTGCGGTGGCAAAAAATCAGTCCACTGTTTTCAAGCTAACCACGCCGCCTTCGGGTTTATAGGTAATTTCTAAATCTCTGCTATGGTCTTCATCAAATACCTTAATAGAAATATTCTGGTTGAGCTCCATCTCATCGATTTCCTGCGGTTTAATCAGCAGCTTTTTTAGAAGTTTGGAATCAAGGCTGCGCATAGTTTTAATTTCTTCATTCAGAAAATCCATGTACTCGATCTTCAAATTTCCTTCATTTAGAAAAGTTATGATCAAAGAATAAGCCACCTGACCGGAGTAGTTAAGTCGCTCCTGCAGTTCCGAATTAAGCTTTCGAACATCTTGTTGTCGGGAAAAGAAGTAAAATTTCATTGCTTTTTCGAGCAAAATTTTGTCCCGTTCATTCAATATCTTTGTAGTAGGTTTCATGCCAGAATTTAAAAATAATAAACCAAGAAATTAGGATTATGTCAGCAACTCCATCAACCATGTTAGAGTTAGGAACCAAGGCACCGGATTTTACTTTGCCAAGTGTGCACGGCGGGAAATTATCACTGCGCTATGCTGAAAATAGCAAAGCGTTCGTGGTAATGTTTATTTGTAATCATTGCCCTTATGTAAAACATCTTGAGCAGGGGATTATAGATTTGGCCAAAGAATATATTCACAAAGGAATTGCCTTTATTGCTATATCATCGAATGATGCAGAAAAATATCCTGAGGATTCTCCCGGAAAAATGAAGGAGAAGGAGTATCCTTTTCCCTATCTATTTGATGAAGATCAGGAAGTAGCAAAAGCTTACAAGGCCGCTTGTACGCCCGATTTTTTTGTGTTTGATAAAAATAAAGAACTGGTATACCGGGGGCAGTTTGATGACAGCCGGCCGGGTAAAGACACACCTGTTACGGGGAGGGACCTGAGAAGTGCATTGGACACGATTCTATCGGGGAAGAAAGTTTCCACAGATCAAACACCAAGTATGGGGTGCAATATAAAATGGAAGCCGGGAAATGAGCCGGAATATTTCGGATAATACATGAAAAAAGAAGAATTGGAAAAACTTCGCCAGGATTATTCTAAACACTCACTGGATGAAAAAAATGTGGATCAAAATCCTTTTCACCAATTTAAAATTTGGTTGACTGAGGCTTTGACTTTAATGGTGCCGGAGCCAAATGCCATGACGCTCGCTACGGTTGATTCTGAAAATAAACCACACTCAAGA
>JBBDNN010000049.1:0-22434 GCA_040877545.1 Balneolaceae bacterium | reverse complement strand
AACAAACCACGACAGTATTTACAAGAAGCGCTCGATGAAATTCAAAAACTTTCCCGCGCCGGTAAAACCATTTTATTTGTAGGTACTAAAAAACAATCTACCGAGATCATCAAAACAGAGGCTATCCGATGCGGTATGCCTTATATCACACACCGTTGGTTAGGCGGAATGCTTACCAATTTTTCTACCGTTCGAAAAAGTATAAATCGAATGGACGAAATTGAGCGAATGAAAACCGACGGCACCTTTGCCGAGCTTACCAAAAAAGAAGGTTTGATGCTGCAACGCGAGCAGGATAAACTCGATGATACTCTTGGAGGTATTAAAAATATGGGCCGTTTGCCCGGAGCCGTTTTTGTAGTAGATATCATTAAAGAACATCTTGCAGTGAGTGAAGCCATCAAACTTCATATCCCTATTATTGCAATGGTTGATACCAACAGTGATCCTGATGTTCCCGATTTTATCGTTCCCTGTAATGATGATTCAGCACGAACCATTCAATTGATTACTACTCAGATTGCCGACGCTATTATTGAAGGCAGCGCAGAACGTGAAGCTCAGGCCGAAGAAGATGTAATGGAACAAGCCGCCGCAGACGCTAAAGAATCTGATGAAGAGGAGGCGAAAGAAGCCAAAGATGCTAAAGGCACAAAATTGCGTCCTCGCCGCAGGAGAAGAGGAGATAAAAAAGACGACAATAAATCAGAAAAAAAAGCTGAGGCCAAAAAAGAAGAAGCTAAAGCTGAGAATTCTGACGAAGAAGAATAAATTCGAAATTAAAGATTAATATAATATGAGTATTTCTGCCGCCGACGTAAAAAGACTTCGGGATATGACCGGAGCAGGCATGATGGATTGTAAAAAAGCCCTCTCCGAAGCAGACGGTGATTTTGATAATGCCGTTGAAATCCTTCGCAAAAAAGGGCAACAAGTATCTGAAAAAAGAGCCGACCGCGAAGCTAACCAAGGCTTAATACTGAGCCGTGTAAACGAGGACGCTTCTAAAGCCGCTGCTATTGAAATAAATTGCGAAACCGATTTTGTAGCGCGGAATGAAGATTTTCAAGCAGATGCTGAATCTTTTCTGAATGCTGTTTTTGAAAATGATATCCCCACCGTCAACGATCTTCTTTCAGCCAATGTAAATGGAATGGCTGTTGAGAAGAAACTTGAGGAAATGGTGGGTAGAATCGGCGAGAAAATTGCCATAAACAAAGTTGTCCTGGTAAAAAGCGATGGCACTCTTATCTCTTATATTCACCCCGGCAACCAACTGGGTGTATTGGTAGAATTCGACGGTGATCTGGATAACGAGGATATCGGCAAAGATGTAGCCATGCAAATTGCAGCCATGAAGCCGCTTTCAGTTACACGCGAGGGCGTTGATTCTTCTCTTGTTGAAAAAGAGCTGGAAATTGCCAAACAACAATTGTTGAATGAAGGCAAACCCGAACATATTGCCGAGCAAGCTGCTAAAGGCAAACTTCGCCGCTTTTATGAAGAGCGTATACTGCTCGAACAAAAATTTGTGAAAGATAACAGCTTGTCTGTGAAAGAATACCTGGAGCAAAATGAAGCTCCCCTGGTTAAGTCATTTCACCGGCTTCAATTGGGCGAAGATGCTTAGCACAATTTTCTTTACATTATGGCTGCTTCTGAAATTTTCGGAAGCAGCCTTTTTTTTGATCTACAAATACATACGAGGATACATTGGGAAATAAATACAGCAGAATCCTGCTCAAGCTAAGCGGAGAATCACTTTTAGGAGAAAAAGGACACGGTATTGACGCTGATATTCTACACAGCTATGCCGAAGAAATTAAATCTATACAGGAAGCCGGAGTTCAGGTTTCTATTGTGATTGGCGGGGGCAATATTTTTCGCGGAGTGAAAGGTGCCACACAGGGAATGGACCGGGTACAGGGCGATTATATGGGCATGCTGGCAACCATGATTAACAGTATGGCCCTTCAAGATTCCCTCGAACAAATTGGCGTGCAAACCCGGCTTCTAAGTGCCATCCGGATGGAAGCCATTGCTGAGCCGTATATCCGCAGGCGCGCGGTGCGACATTTGGAAAAAGGACGTGTGGTGATTTTTGGCGCCGGAACCGGTAATCCCTATTTCACTACCGATACAGCCGCTTCACTTCGGGCAATTGAGGTTGAGACCGATGTAATCCTAAAAGGAACCCGCGTGGATGGAATTTATGATTCCGACCCGGAGAAAAATGCCGATGCAAAAAAATTCGATCGTATTACCGGCGATGAAGTGCTCAAGAGAAGACTAACAGTCATGGATTTAACCGCCTTCACACTCTGCCGTGAAAACAAAACGCCTATCATTGTTTTTAATATGAATACAAAAGGAAACCTCAAAAAAGTGGTTGTAGACCGGCAAGATGTAGGAACAACCGTAGTTTGGGAATAACAGAGATTTTATAAAAGAGTTTATTCTTGCTCTATTTATATCCGGAAGCTTTCCTTCAATTAATACGCCCGAAGCAAAAAATTGCTTATTTGCCTCTTTTAGCATTTATTCAGGTAATGGTTTAAAAAATATATGGGCATGCAAAAATCGGAGGTACTAAAAAAACTGGCTAAAGAACTGAGCCTCACTCAGGCAGAAACAGAAAACCTGTACAATAGTTGTGTAGAAGAGCTATCACTGCTGTTGGCTGATAAAAAGGGTTTTACCCTTCCTGGATTAGGTAGCTTTAGCGTTGAATTGCGTTCTTCACACACTGCATATAATCCTCATTACAGGAAAAAAATTCTGATTCCGGATAAGCAAGTAGTCCGTTTCAGCCAAAGTTCTGTCATTCGGAATGAATTAAACGGAGGCGGAAATGAGCAATAAAGCTACCTATAATGATATTATTGAAGCTCTTTCCCAAAGCACCGGTATCAGTAAACGAAAAAGTGATGATTTTGCGAAAGGCCTGATCAAACTGGTAAAAGAAGATTTAAAAACGACCGGAAAATCATCCATCACTAATTTTGGGGGATTTTCGGTAAAAGATGTAGCTGAACGTGAAGGCAGAAATCCCCAAACGGGTGAGGCCATTCGTATTTCAGCCCGAAAAAGAGTTTCGTTCAGTCCATACAAGGCCTTAAAAAAAAGGGTGAATGCGCCGTACGAACATCTTGAGCCAAAGCTGATTGAGACAGAGACAGAGACAGAGGCAGGTCCTGATCCAAAACCAGAAACGAAGGTAGAGCGGCCTACTTTTAACCCGCCAAAAAAATCACAGTCGGGCGTTTTAATTGTCTCAGCACTAATCTTCCTGATTATTTCAATAACAGCTGCATGGTTTTTTATGAGCAGTGATACAGAAGCTACAGAAACTGTGGCAGAAACAGCGATTTCTTCTCAGGAAACATCCCAAATAGATATTGGAGGTTCTGAAGAAGAAGCTGCATCAGTGGCGGATTCCGAAGATGAAACTGATGGATCAACAATGGATTCAACACCTGAGGCACCAGTTGAAGCAAGTGTAGAAACTACAGCCGAAGCACCAGATAAAACATCACCTGTTGCCAGCGAAAATTATGATGTTCAACATAATGAGTGGTTTTGGGTGATTTCCAAAAAAGTGTATGGAAAGTCTGAATGGTGGCCGCTAATTTATCAGGGAAATCAGTATTTGAATGAAGATCCCGATCAGCTGCTTCCCCGAAAGAGCCTGAAGATCCCGGCACTAAAAGGAACGGCGGAAAATCCAGCTAAAGAAGATTATCGCAGGCTGGCCATCGCTGCCTCCTTTGTTTCGAAAGCCTATATAAAATACAATAAGCCGGAAAAAGCGGCTGAATATGCCCGCTTTGCGAAAAAATACGAGAAACAGGGAAAGTAAAATTTTGCCAAGAAGGCACGAAAATACAGAGTTTGAATATTATAAAATTCACCCAAGGGGATGGCTTTGGCACCGCCTTCGCGGGGATGACTCTCTTATAACCTAATTCCTGTGTTTGCCATAAATATTATCTTTTGCGCCCTCTGTGGTTATCTTTTTTGCCACACAGACGTAAATTTCCACAAAGATTTGCTTCCTGAAATTAGCCCCTTTTTCCTAATCGGCGGTTAGTAAATCCAACAAAACAGCATCGGCAATTTTGAGGCCTTTTGTGGTGAGATGAATTTGTTCGTCCTGATTCAGCTTTCCTTCTTCCTCCATTTTCTGAAGATAGGATTCTTGTTTTTCGCTGAACTCAAAGCCGTACCGGTTCATAAGCTCTGATTCAGAAACACCGGATTTGGTTCTGAGCCCCAACATCAATCGCTCTTCAGCAAGGCTTGATAATTGTATAGTTTCAAGATCAAAAGAATTTTTCCAGTCATTCGACAAGTATGATTTTAAATGTTTTTTGTTACTCCACCTTTGTGCAGACTGATGGCCTTCATCCCACCAAAAAGAATGAGCACCCGGCCCCAGGCCAAGATAATTTTCATGTGTCCAATAACTGGTATTATGGCGGGCTTCACTTCCTGATTTTGCAAAATTACTGACTTCGTATTGAGTCACCCCGGCTTCACCAAGCATGTTTTCAACCAGGTCGAAATGATCGGAAACAGTGTCATCTTCCGGCGGAACCAATTGGCCCAGTCTGACTTGCACACCAAGCCTTGTCCGGGGTTCTATGGTTAATGAGTAAGCGGACACATGTGGCGGATCGAAAGAAAGTATCGTATTTAAATCCTGTTCAAGGGTTTCTAAGCTTTGCCCCGGATTTCCATAAATCAAATCTACCGTAAATACATTAAAATCTGACTCTCTTAGGATTTGCAAACATTCCAGCGCTTCTTCCGAGGTATGCACGCGGTTCATGAAATTCAGCAAATCAGGGTTAAATGTTTGAACACCCATACTCGCCCGGTTAATACCGGCGGATTTGAGCCCATTTAGATATTCCCGGCTGACATCATCGGGATTCATCTCGAACGTAATTTCCTGTACATCAAGTGTGAATGTTTCTTTTATCGCCCCTAAAATAGATTCTACCTGCTGAACGCTTAGTAGTGAAGGTGTTCCTCCGCCAAAATAAATAGTGCGAACCGGTTCTTCCGAAAAACGTGCTTCTCCCCTCTTTTTAATTTCAAGAATAAGCTGATCTACAAAATTCTGCTTGTGTTGCTGCTGGGTAACGAAGTAAAAGTCGCAGTACGAACAGGCTTGTTTGCAGAAAGGTATGTGAATATATATACCGCTCATGTTGGGATTTTTGGACTATGGCCGTTATTCAAAATTCATAACCCAAAGGAAATGACTTCGGGTAAAATTATTAATCAGTTTTTAGGACTATAAAAAGGATTCTTATCATAACTATCTTTTTGTTGATAAGCCCTGGAGTATTTAATGTAATTGGAAGCAAATTTTGGGATTGAATTTATCTCTTCTTCAGTTAATTTTCGGGTTGCTTTGGCCGGTGAGCCCATATACATGAAGCCGCTTTCCAGTTTTTTACCGGGAGAGACAAGTGAGCCCGCGGCAATAATAACATCCGGCTCCACCACAACCTCATCCAGGATGGTAACATTCATTCCCACAAGCACACGGTCTTGAATGGTGCATCCGTGGACAATAGCCCCATGGCCAATAGTTACTTCATTGCCAATTTTTGTCGGCCCCGTTTGATTCATTACATGAATGCAAACGTTATCCTGCACATTGCTTCGCTCACCAATTTCAATCCAGTTCACATCTCCGCGAATAGTCACATTAAACCAGATACTGCTTTCGGAGCCGATTTTCACATCACCGATAATGTCGGCACTTGGAGCAACGAAAACTGTTTCATCATATTGGGGAGAACGTTTTAGAAATTCGTAAATCATTCGAAAAGATTTCAGATTATTCGGACAAAAAAGTTTCGCTGTCAAAATAGATAAAATAGGAAAGGGATACCATCAGGAGAGGTGGTTCCAAACAATAAATTATTTCTAATCTCTGCCTATCACTTATTTTTGGCATAGATCTACATAATCACCAAAATAAAAAAGAAGGCTCACATGATTAGCTCGGTGGCTTTTGTCTTCCTATCTGATGTTATCCCCGAACTCATATTCTTTAGGAGGCTCCGTATTTTTTAGATGGCGCACAAAGTAATCCCACCTGTTTCTCAACATATAGCGGCTATTGCCAAAGCCGTGGCGCTGATTTGGAAACATGATCAGGTCAAAATCCTTGTTTGCTTCAATTAATGCATTCACCACCAGATAAGTATTGTATGGCGGAACATTTCCATCTAAAGTTCCGTGAGCAAGCAGCAATTTCCCTTTGAGATTTTCTGCAAGTAATTGATTTGCCTGATTATCGTAATTGGTAGAATCATCTTCTTCCTCTAATAAACCCTGCCATTTTTCTCCCCAGGCATCAGCGTAATTTCGATTGTCATGGTTTCCAGCTCCTGAAACGGCCACTTTATAAAAATCAGGATAAGCAAGAATGGCACGTGTTGAGGCAAAACCACCACCCGAATGTCCCCAGATTCCAACCCGGTCAATATCCATCCATTTGTTTTCTTCAGCCAATTGTTCGATGGTGGCTATTTGATCCGGAATTCCATTATCACCCATATTTCCGTAATAAAAGTCGTGGAAAGATTTGCTCCGGCCGGGAGTTCCCATGGCATCCACTTCTACCACTATAAAGCCTAATTCTGCTATTGCCTGTTTATCGGAACGTGCGGCCCTGAATGAGCGGCTGCCTACACTTCCTGATTGTGGGCCGGGATAAAGATAGTTAAGCACCGGATATGATTTTGATTCATCGAAATTCGTGGGTTTATACATCAAGCCAAAAAGATCGGTTTCTCCGTCCCGGGCTTTTACCTGGAATTCGGTTGGTGGCTGCCATCCATGTTCTTCGAGTGCAGAAATATCCGCTTCTTCCAACTTCATAATTTCTTCTCCTTCCAGATTTCTCAGCACAGATATCGGAGGCGTATCTGGAGTAGAATAGATATCCAACAAGTAATCTCCGGTATCTGATATCTGAATAGAGTGATTTGCACGGCCGGGAGTAAGCAGCGTCAAATTTTCCCCATTCATATCAATACTGTACAGGTAATGGTAGTAAGGGTTCCCTTCTTCAATGGCAGAACCGGTGAAGTAAATCTTGCGGTTTTCCCTATCCAGCTTCACGATATCAAGCACTCTCCAGTCGCCTTCTGTTATTCGGTACTTTAGCTCGCCCAAATTCAAATCATACATGTATAAATGCCCCCAGTTATCGCGCTCGGAAAACCAGATTACTTCCTCAGTATCATGCAGCACCCGCCAGCTTATATTATCATAACCCGACTCAAAATAGGTGTCTTGATGTTCTTCAAGCACCGATCGAACGTCACCTGTTTCAGGATTGGCAATTTGAAGATGAGCGTTTTTATGGTCTCTGGAAACGGATACAAATGCCAGCTGCTCTCCATCTTCGCTCCATTCCACATCCAGGAAATTCCCGCCCCATCCCGCAATATGATCAGTTATCGTAGAACGATGTGCATCCGGTTCCACTTGAAGGCGAACCACTTCCGGTTCAGGCTCCAGGTTAATCACCACCCGTTCGATCCGGAATATCAAGCTGTCGCCCGGCAGTGGATATTTCCATTTTTCAAGTTCAGAATGGCCAACTTCTGTGGAGACGAGGTACATCTCCCCTGTGCCCCGCGAATCATGTTGAAAAGTGGCAATACGATCTGAGTCGGGTGACCACAGTAAAACAGGGCTGTTTCTTTTAGTCCAGCCGGCATTGTTGGTAGCATAGCCGAAATTTTCCTCCCCATCAAAAGTCAATTGTGTGGAATCTCCGCTCTCCACATCCCGCATCCATAAATTATAATCCTTGATAAAAGCAGCCTTTTTCCCATCGGGCGAAAGTGATTCATCCCAGTTTTCCGGCTCTTCATTGCTTTTTTGGTTACAGTTATAATCATCCAGGGAACATGTGTACGAGGTATCTCTTAAGGTAAAAGTGATGGATTTTTCATCATCGGAAAACTCAAAGTTTTGGAAAGGCAGGTTTGTTGCTTTATAATCGCCGTCAATTTCCGCTGATAATCCTTCTGCCAGTCTCACATGATCAAAAGCCCGGTCTTTGCTTCCTGTTTGCGGATCAGCCAAAATAAATTCAGTTCCCTCTGAATAAGAATTTCTGTAAACAAGCCGTCCATCTTCGATCCATTGAGTTCCTGTTATTAAATTATGAACCAATGCGCCAGTATTGGCTCCCAACATGCTTTCGGCACGGGCGTAATCTTCGGTGGTAACCTGCTCTTGCCCTGCTACATTTCCGGGTGTTATCAGAAAAAAAGAAAAGGCAGTGAATACGTACTTTATGAAATGCATGGATGTATAATTAGTAATCATGATTCAGTATTTAGTGGCTAAATTGCAGATCTGCAGATGCAAATATACCAGTTTGTAATTCAAGTAAAAGTGTGTTTTTGAGTAATGGATTTTATACCATTGAACTTTGGCTTTATGGTCAAATGCCTCAGAAATTCACGGTAGGTTATTCTGTTACGCCGAAGCTTATCGAGTGATCTCAAGTTCGTCATCGAAGCCGCAGGTTTACTTCATGAACCTTGCCATCTTTCTTAAATTTGATTCTGGTTTTTCCTTCGCCTGCTGATATTTCTTCTTTATCGACCGTTCCTTCCAAAGTCCCTTTTTCCAACCCATCTGGATTTTCGATGGTGATATGGTATTGGGTTTGCTCATCATCCAGGTTAATTGTGAGGCTATAATCTTTCCAGTTAGAAGAGATAACAGGGTTTAAGGTAATGCCATTTTTATTGAGCCGAAGGCCTAATATTGATTCAAGCATTACACGGTACATCCATCCGGCGGAACCGGTGTACCAGGTCCATCCGCCACGACCGGTTAGCGGGGGCTCTCCATATACATCCGCTGCTATTACATAAGGTTCTACTTTATAAATGGCTAAATCTTCCTTAGTCAATCCATGGTTGATGGGATTTATCATCTGAACATATTTCATAGCTTTATTACCAAGGCCAGCTTCAGCAAATGCTTTTATAGCCCAAATTGCAGCATGAGTATATTGCCCGCCATTTTCCCTGACTCCGGGCACATATCCTTTGATATAACCAGGGCTTTTCTCGGTTTTGTCAAAAGGCGGAGTGAGCAGGCGAATCATTTTTTCCTGCTGAAGAATCAGGTGCCTTTCAACGGCCTCCAGTACCTGATGTTTTCGCTCCGGCGATGCAACATCAGAAATAACCGACCACGATTGTGAAATGGCATCTATCTTACATTCATCATTTTCTGCCGAACCTAATGGCGTTCCATCATCATAAAAAGCCCGCAGGTACCACTCTCCGTCCCAGCCTTCATTATTAAGATGTTTATGCAGAGTTTCTGCTGTTTCCTTGTACTTGGTGGCACGCGCTACATCCCCTCTTTCTTCGCTGATTTTTTGAAATTTTTCAAGAATAATATGGATGAAAAAACCCAGCCATACACTTTCACCTTCGCCATGCAGGCCAATGCGATTCATGCCGTCGTTCCAGTCACCAGCGCCAATTAGCGGCAGGCCATGCTCTCCAAACTGAAGTGAAATATCAATGGCTTTGCAGCAGTGTTCATATAAGGTTTCTTCTTCATGAAGAATATCCGGCACCAGATAAACTTCATGTTCATCGGGTTCCAGTAAACGGGCTGCAATATAAGTTACCTTCTCATCCAGGATGGAAGAGTCTCCAGTAGCCTTAATGTAGAAATTTGTTACATAAGGCAGCCACAGACGGTCATCGGAAATTTTGGAGCGGATGCCCCTGCCTGTTGGAGGATGCCACCAATGCAACACATCTCCCTCTTTAAATTGCTTGGAAGCATGCTTGAGAATTTGATCGCGGGTCATTTCAGGATCAGCATATAGAGTGGCCATGGAGTCTTGCAATTGGTCCCGGAAACCAAAGGCTCCCCCGGCTTGATAAAATGCCGCCCGGGCAAACATCCGGCTCGCAATATTTTGGTACATCAGCCAGCCGTTCATCAACAAATCCATCGAAGGTTCGGGCGTTGAAACCTGGATGCGGTTCAGCTTCTTTTTCCAGAACGTTTTTACCTCATCAAATTCTGCATTAACCTCTTCAATCTTTTGATACTTCTGAATGATTTTTTCTGCAGTGGTTTTATTTTCAGCCTCGCCTGTCAAGGCGATAAAAGTAATCTCTTCCCCGGGATCTAATTCAAATTCCGCTTTAAAAGCAGCACAAATATCCCCGCCGGTATTTAGAGAGTTATCAAGCCGCACCGAACCGCCTAATGCCCCGGGATTTTCCAGCGAACGGTTCCGGCCAATAAAGGAGGTTCTGTCTGTGGTGAATGAAGAGCTGTATTCTTTTTCGTTATCGGAGGCAAACATTCCAGCAAACGAGGCTCTTCCTGCAAATTCTTCATTGTAGAAATTTTGGGCAAAAATCACCTTGCCACCTTCTGCCACATCCGGAATAATATGCCTGACCGATGAATTTCGGCTTACCCCCAGAACCAAATCCTGATACCTGAACATTGAAATTGTACGGGAATGTGAACCAGTATTCTTCACTTTCAGCCGTGAGATTTTCACCGGCTCTTCCCGCGCAGCAAATTGAGTTAACTCCTGTTCCAGGGCCATGGAGTTATGTGTATAGCGGGTATAGCCAAATCCATGGGCTGTGATGTAATCGCCCTTCCCAATTACCGGGCCGGGAGCAGGTGACCAGTAATTCATTTCTTCTTCATCCCGCAGATAAAAAGCCTCAGAATGAGGATCTCTCACCGGATCGTTTGACCAGCTTGTTATTTTATTCTCGCGGCTGTTCTCACTCCAGGTATAGCCTGCACCTCGTTCGGTTGCAATGAAGCCAAATGAAGGATTTGCCACAATATTTACCCACGGCGCCGGAGGAAAAACATGCTTACCACTTTCAGGAACTTGTTGTATGATGATCTGGTATTCATCACCATCTTTGGAAAATCCACCATAGCCATTATCCATCAATAGCTCAGGTTTGGGAAGGTTTGATGGCGGATATGCGGTTTTTCCTTCTAAAGCCGGCAAATATTCAATATGCTTATCACCTTTTATCCAAGAAGCTGTTTTGGGAACAAATTCCTGCCCGGCCAACAGCGGAAGCCTTCCCTGGAAAACTATATGCGCAAAACTCAGAATAAGAATCAGGTCCTCTTCCGGCATTTTGTCTGTTTTTTGCACGAATATTCCACCCGGCTGATTCAGAATATGCCCTTCCATGGAGGCTTGAATTTCCTGATGAATCGCTTCCTGAACCTGATCAGCATAACTGGGGGGATGGTCATTCAAAATCAGAATCTCCACTTCTAAACCTTTAAACCTCCAGAAAGCATGTGCCTTCAGAAGCTTCTTCACCCCTTTAAGCTCATCGGTATCCTTAATTCTGAAAACCAGCAATGGAAGATCACCGGAAATACCATAGGGCCATAGCCCGCCTTGTTTTTTGCGGTTTTTAACCAAGAGAGACTCATCAGCACGATAAGCAATATCCGGGTAAAGCAGGTATGAAGCCAGCTTTTGAAAGTAATGAGCATCTTTAGAATTTACCGCCACATGATCAAGCTCCACCCGGCTATATACAGCGGCCAAGTCAAATACACGATCAACAGCATGAGGAGTGTTATATAAATTAGCGAATTGCTCGGCCTCCTCCATTGATTCTGCCCGCCCAAGGCCGAAAGTAAGTTCAACTTCTTCGCCCGGCTCCAATTTGATCACTTTCCTTAAACTCACAATTGGATCGAGCACATTTCCTAATGATCCGCTGAGCCGATGGTTATCATCCATTGCCAAAGGATTGGCCAGGTTCCTGCCCCTGCCAATAAACTGTGCCCGATCAGTTTCAAATTGCAATGGTTCTATCAGGTGTTCCGTATCCATTCCTGCGATGGAATGTACCAGCCATTCGGTTTTTTCATTTTCACTGCGCGGACGGCGTTTCACTACAATAGCATGATGTTCAGCAAGATATTCTGTCTGCACAAATAATTTCGAAAATGCGGGATGAGACTCATGGTCTCTTAATTGGTTCAGAACAACTTCAGCATAGCTTGTTAATTCCAGAGTGCGCTTTTGGGTTGAATAATTTGTGAGTGTGAGTTTTCGGAACTCCATGGGATGATCGGGCGACACGCAAACCGACACGGTAGTTTCAATCCAGTCATCCACTCTGGATGTCACCATTTTCTCGTTATGAAACCAGGTATCATAGCGGTCTGGTTTCCGCTTCACAGGTTGATGCGTGGCCGACCAATACTCTCCTGATTCCAAATCTTTTATGTAGAAAAAGAAACCCAGCGGATCTGTGGTGGCATCAGGTTCACGGGGAGTCATTGCAGTATTGTAAAAATGAGACCAGCCGGTACCGGCGTGTGTTATGTAGGCCGAATAACTTCCATTTGAAATAAGCTGTCCCCGTGGCGGGCGGGCATCCAGTTGGTTAATGCTGGCATGATCAACTACATATTCTGTTGCCTGTTGCTCGCCAGGTTCAAGCTCAACATCTATAGGATGCGGCTCTTTGATTGGAACACCGCGTGGAATTCTTTCCTGAAGCAATAAGTCACAGCTTTTCACCTGTTGGTCGCTATGGAAATAGTCATGTATCGACCAGTCATTCAAAATATTTTCGATGGCAATCATACTCATCCCATGATGATGAACCATATAGCTTTGAACTACAGCAAAATCCTCGTCCTGCTTTAAATGCGAGGGAGTGAAATCAATGGAATCATAAAACCCCATTACTCCCATTCCCCCTAATTCTTTAATCTTTTCAAGATTTTCGAGCCCTGCTTTTACATCTACCATCAGAGACAACATGGAAGCATAAGGAGCCACCACATATTCTTCGGCGAGCCCGCGTTTTAATCCCAGCCCGGGCGCTCCAAAAGAGCGGTATTGATATTGCAGATCTATATTCAGGAAATTGTATGCGCTTTCCGAAAAACCCCAGGGCTTTTTTCTTGATGCTCCGTAATCACGCTGCCAACGTATGATGCTTTCATAAGTATGATTTAAAAGTGTATTCGGGTACGAGCGCATGAATAAAAGCGGCATAAGATATTCAAACATGGTTCCGCCCCAGGAGAGTAAGATTTCATTTTTTTCCAGGGAGGTTAACCTCCGGCTTAGCCTGAACCAATGTTCGGCAGGTATTTCCCCTTTTGCGATGGCTATATACGAGGCGATACGTGCTTCACTTGCTAATAAATCGTAGGTGCTTTTATCAGCCTGAGATTTTTCCACATTAAAGCCAATGGTAAAGAGCCCTCTTTTCTTGATGTAGAGAAATGAAAAATCCATTTCGTCCACAAGCGTGTCGCATTTTTTGATGATGTAAAAAGCCTGTTTTTTCCACCGTTTTGCCGCATCCAGGCTATCACTGCTTTTTCCCTTTGGATTAATTTTATTTTCCAGCTCATAGATTGGGTCCTTGCCATAGGCTTCACCCATTGCATCCAGCAACTGAAGCTCTTTCGTTGCTTTTTCAATCAATGCTTTTGGCCTGCCCAGCCAAAATAACAGGTGATTCATTTTCTTTTTGCCCAACTCATCTCGCAGTGAATTCAGCTCAATTAAACTCAGGTTCTCGGCTTCCCCTTTTAATTGTTTCAGAATTTCCAGGCTCTCTGTAATACCATTTGTTTTCAGATCTTCAACATTAGCCAGCATAAATTTTGTATAACCAAAAATGGCGTTTGCATCCTCCTCCGATAACAATAGCTGCTCCCGGTAAACCTCAAAAATCTCCTGAACTGTCCGAACGGTGTCTTCGAGTCCGGCAAAAAGGCCGGTATTTATTTTTCTTAATTTTATCTCTTGTTTAATCGCCTCTTTCACTACAATTAAACCCGCTAATAGATTTCCCGAATCAACGGTAGATATATATCGCGGGTACATAACTTCAAGCGTGAGAGTGTCATACCAGTTGTACAAATGGCCTTTATGACATTCCAGTTTTTCTAAAGTGCGCAAAGTGCCTTCAATTCTATCGAGTAATTCTCCAAAAGTTATGTATCCTCTTTTATAGGCAATTAATGTAGAAACCATTGCCAGACCGATATTAGTGGGAGAGGTGCGGGCAGCTATCTCCAGCGGTGGATCTTCCTGATAATTATCGGGTGCAAGCCAGGAGTGTTCTTCGGTAGTAAAACGCTCAAAATAAAACCAGATACGCCGGGCATAGGTGCGCATTTTTATTTCTTCATCCCTGGAATAGGCTCTTTTCTCTTTTACTATAGGTTGGCTGATATACCAGGTGTAGTATGGCGCCGCAAACCAAGCTATTGAAAAGGGAAGAACAATCCACAATTCACGTAAACCTAAATAAAATGCTGCGAAAAGGGTTCCTGCTGCCAAAAAAACAGAAATAGCAGATAGATTCAGGTAAGCAGTTAAGGTATTTGTTGAAGTTCGTTCTGCCTGCGATGCTGTTACCCATTCCAGTAATTTTTTCTTTGAGATATGAATTCTCCACAAAGTCCGGAAAATGGCATCAAGATTAACAAAAGCCTGATGCGGCAAAATAATAAGTGTGGAAAGCACCTGCATCGAGTTAACCTTCAGGTTAGTCCGCACTTTCTCCATATAGAGTTTCCATTTAACCCGTCCGGGCCGATTCACAATATCAGTGGAAAGGCTCATATACATGGGAAAAGCTAAGATAACAACACCGGCCAAAGTCCAGATCCAGGCTGAACCCGGCAGCCAAAACCACCCCATTATTAAAAATAAACACAGGAAAAAAGGGTTTAGAGAACGCCGCAGGTTATCAAAAATCTTCCATTTTGAAGACCAGTTTATCGGGTTTTTCACCTTGTCGCCTTCTTCGGGAGCTTTAGGAAATATCCACGAGGCAATCTGCCAGTCGCCTCTTGTCCAGCGATGATTCCGCTTGCTATAACTGGCGTAGGTGGTCGGATAATCATCAAAAAGTTCCATATCGGTAGCCAAACCTGCCCTTAAATAGGTGCTTTCAATTAAATCGTGTGAAAGGATACGGTTTTCCGGCAGGCGATTTTCCATCACCTTATGAAAGGCTTCCACATCGTAAATTCCTTTACCTGTAAAAACAGCCTCCCCATTTAAATCCTGATAAATATCTGAAACGGCGGTGGAGTATGGGTCAAGTCCAACATTCCCGGAAAAAATGCGGGAAAACCAGGTTTTAAGGGCAGATTCAGGGGCAATTGAAATCCGTGGCTGAATGATACCGTAGCCTTTGGTAATTCTTTTTTCTGAGGAATCATACCAGGCTCTGTTCAATGGGTGTGAAGCAGTTCGAACCAAATTGATGGCACTTTTCGGCGGCAGTTTTGTGTCTGCATCTAATGTAATTACAAACTTCAGAGGTTTCTTTTCCATCGACTTCAAAAAGTCTCCCTCTATATATTTGTAAGAAGTTTTATTGTTGTGATTGTATATCAGTTTATTCAGCTCTTCTATCTTTCCCCGCTTTCGCTCCCATCCCATCCATTTTTCTTCCGTTTCATTCCACAATCTTTCACGGTGGAGCAGGAAAAATTTATCCCCAAAAGCAGACCTGTATTTTCTATTTAATTCAGCTATGCTTTGCTCGGCCTGCTTCAAAATAGCCTCATCTTCTTCCATTGTTTTACTATCTGCATCAGTAAAATCTGAAAGTAAAGCAAACTGAAGAGTTGAATCTGAATTTGCCAGCGACCTGATTTCCAGGGTCTCAAGTTGCATTTTTACATCTTCCGGAGATGCTAACATGGTGGGAACCACTACCAGTGTTCGGGAATTTTTTGGAACGGCACCACGGTCTTCCATTTTCGGCAAAATCCGGGGTGGCAGGAAAAAAGCGAAAAACCTGTTCACCATAGTGATAGATAAATCCAATAACGGGAAAAAAGCGATCAATAAAGCCGCTATGGCCGTCAGGGGCGATTCGCTGATGGAATCAGTAACTACCCATAAAATTCCAAGTAAAATCAGCGTTTGCACGCCAATTATCCCATGGTAATATCCCGCATGTTCTTCAAGTATTCTGCGAATTTTTTCTTTGAAAGGCATTGAATAGCCCACTTTATCAGCCAACTCCCGATGGCCATCATCAATTAAATAATACCCGACATGCTGTTTCAGAATTGAGCGATCGTGTAGGTAATCCGGATCTTCGCCGGCATATTCGGCCGCATGTTGTTCGGCCAAAGACAACACCTGTTCGGTAACCTCAGACTCCGTTAACTTTGAATACCTGCTTAACCGCTCCACCATTCTGCGATAATGGTCGCGTGTTTGCTGATCCATATCAGCGTAAATACCCAGAGGATCCAGCCGAAGCATCTGGTCTACAATAGAGCATTCCTCAACGAAATCAGCCCAGTCACTTTCAGCTACTTCCCGAAGGGAAATCACCGCATTTTGAATACTAACCTGAAGGCGTGATTTCTTTTTTGCCTCAATTCTAAGGGCTTCCTCCAGCGACATATCGAACTTATTAAAGCGATAAGCAAACCAACGTTTTTGTTCATTTTGCATTAAACCTGCAGATTGAAATTGGTTAGCCAGTTCAATTAAATACACCTGATCTTTATAGGTAGAATCTCTTGAGCCTAACCACTTGCTTAATTCATACGTGATGGTACCGGGTTCTCTTATATCTTTTTTGGAAACTTCTTCCACCAGATTATTCACATCTAACTGTACTTTTTTTTGGCTCAAAACCCGCTTAGATTTTTCAGCTAGCTGATGAATTAGTACAAATCTGGCCATAATGGGTATGGCCCACACCTCCCCCAACATTAGTGTATCCTCTTCCTGATAACTCTTCACATACTGTGTCAGGGTTTCTGCATCAATCAGATTATCGGTATGCGTTACCAGGTTTAGAACCAGTTCATATACCCGTGGTTCTCCTTTTAATTCACCCTCGGTAAGCAGGGGTATACTTCGTTGATACTCTCTGGGAAAATCATTAGAAACTTGTACAATCTGTTCCTGGATGATGTAGAAATTATCAATCAGCCATTCAGCAGCCGGCATAATTTCCTGATTATTTTTAGCCAAATTAGCCAGCACCCGATAAGCTTCAGTAAGATGCTTCTTAGCCTCTTCGAGCTTCGGTTTTATTAAGGAATGGCCCCTTTTCTCTAGTGCATAATTCTGGCTGCGTGCCAGATCTTTAGCACTTTCACGTAAAAAACTAATATTAAATGAAACCTCAGATTTATCTATCAATTCTATCCTTTATTAGCACCGAAAAGATTGTAATTAAAACATATTATCCTGAATGAAAGCCCTATAAATTTTCAAAGTTTTGTAATAAAAAATATGATGCTCAAACGCTTACAAAATATTATGCTTTTGCTGAAGCAATGAGAGTGCTGAATGAACGGGTTTTATTAAGCTTCCATTCCTAATCAAAAATTCACCGCACCCCGGGAGCTATTCATATATAGGGCTGGGTTTGGTTAGCAACCGTGCGAAATTCTAATCCATCTGCCGGCTTCAAGCCGCCTGAGGGATGGGTTAAAGGAAAGCTGTTTGAATCGGCTTAAATCTTTTTAATTCCTCTCGGAGCCGAGTGTTGGCAGAAGGGTTGCTTATTCAGCAGATTTTAAGCTCATCTTATAAACAAACTCTTCCGGCTCATCCCTCATAAAATCTAATTCATACAACTCTCCAGTACGCCATATTTCCAGAAATGCATCGTAATTTGGTGAGCCGGGATTTCCTGATATTCCACCAGGATATACCCCCCAGGCTTTTACTTCCGGGCCAAGTTCTACCACCATTCTCCATGAGGGGCCATGGCTGCCGCGAATGGCATTTATGGATTCTGCCCCGCCGCTGGTAAAAACACCTGAAGCTCCAAGGCCGGGAATCAGGGCTACATGACCTATATTCGTTTTGTTGTAGTATCCCCATTTCCATGAATCACCAAATTCTCCAAAACGACCTTCTAATCTTTCAATCGCCTTTTTAAAAGCCCAGTTTATAATATAATTACCATCCTCCTTTCGGTCTGGGGTGTTGATGCTATCGTATAAAATGAAATCAGGATCATTTTTCATCCTCTCTGCAAAATGATCCCGGCCTGGCAAACGTAAAGGAACATTTGCAAACCTATATTCATCATTGAATGTTGCACTCACTGTAACATCCCACCATTCCTTAAATACTGAAGGTTCAATTACATTTCCATCATTCATATAATCCCAGTTTTTCAGCAATTGTAATATTTCCGTCTCCTTACTATTTAAAGAATCTTCTTCAATATGCTGTAGCATAAATGGAAGAATGGTTTCTGCGTGATAACTATATAAATCCAGTTGCATTCCCTGCATATTTTGCGGGGTGATTTCTTCCATTTCCGACAACAACTCGTTTATCCGCCGTCCGCGTTCAAAAGGCGCAAAATCATCATCCAGGTAATAAGGATAATCTGGTGCCGCCGATTCCTGGTTTGCTGAACTCACAAAATTTCGCGGGGGATTTTTCTCCCATGGATTATGCTCACGTGGAATCCAGCCGTGCCAGTCATACAGAGGATCAGTTCCATCACTCACTGTTCTGCCCTGATATTTCCACTTCTTGGGCAGCTTTCCATTCACCCATAAAGCGATATCACCTTCTGTGCTGGCAAAAATAAAGTTCTGAGCCGGGGCCATATAATGAGCCAATGCGTTTTCATAATCATCATAATTCTTGGCGCGATTCAGCTCAATAAAAGCCATCAAATCATTTGTGGAATCATGGGCAATCCATCGCAGTGCATGATAGATTGGCTCTGCATCAGGAATATGTGCATTCACCTGTGTCACCGGACCGTGATGGGTAAAAACCAGCGTATCAAAAACCGTTTCCTGTCCGCGTACCTTAACTTCTTCTATCCGGGTTGATGTGGGTTTCCATTGTTCATCATGCCAATATTCCTGTATTGCTTTGTCCTTGAACTTTACCTCGTACCAGTCCATTACATCCGAGCCCACGTTGGTTTCTCCCCAGGCAATATTCTCGTTAAAGCCAATGATAACGGCTGGCGCACCCGGCAAAGAAACCCCATAGGAATTAGTTCCGGGAGCAGAAAGCTGAATTTCATACCAAATGGAAGGAAGTGTTATTTCTAAGTGCGGATCATTAGCCAGGATGGGATATCCATTTTTAGTTTTGGCTCCACTTACTGCCCAGCTGTTACTGCCGTTAGCCGCATCCGGAGCAAAAGGATCAATATTTGTAGTTATAGAAGGCTTAAAAAGCTCTTCAGGTGCCTGGGGAACATCCGCGGTAAAATTCCATTTGCGGTCACTTGAAATGATAGGATCATTAAGCTCCGGCTTTTGGTTGAAAAACCGCTCGATAAATTCATCCCCAAAAAAAGATCGTGTGTTGCTGCTGGTAACATCATAATTGCGGCCGGCAAGCGAGCGGGTCATATTTTTTAAAAGTTGCGCGGTTTTTAGTGGCTCCCAGGCTTCAGGTTCAAAATCCAGTATTTTATATTCGATGGGTAAATCGGCGGGAGAAAGTGATGAAATGAATTGGTTAACACCATCTGAATAAGCCTCAATAGCCTCCCTCGCTTTGGGATCGTTTTTAAAACTTGCCTGTGCTTTTTCTGCACCGTATGGCATTCCAGTCCGACGGGTATTTAAATCGCGAGGCAGTAAACCTTCCCCTAAAAATTCAGCCAGTCTGCCGGCGGCATCATAGGTTTGCAGCTCCATCTGAAAGAGGCGGTCCCTGGCGGTAATAAAACCCTGAGCATAATAAAGATCGTGATCATTTTCCGCGAAGATATGAGCCACCCGGCGTTCATCAAAATAAATGGAAACCTCTTCCTGAAGCCCCGGTAAATCCAATATTTCTGATTCGGGCGGCGAAGTTTCCGCATTTGACCAAAAACCTGACTGGGGGTCAAAAAATTTACCCAGGGGCGGCACAGCACCAAACTTTGTGTGAAGTGAAATGATGACAGCAAGTAGAATGACACCCGAAAAGCCAGCTTTTATATAATGCATAGTTTTTGTGAGATTGGATTGTGCCAAGTATAACTAACCCAATTTAAAAAAGCATCAGAGCTGAGGGATGAAGATCTGAGCCTCAGTATTAAAATCTCATATCGTCAGTCCCTGATCGATTTATCGGATCACCCGCGGAATAAAGCCGTTGAACGGTACCTTTTCTCAACCCTGCGAAAACTATTTCTGGCTTTTCAGTAATCTTTAGGTAAAGAGGGTAAAGGGGTAATCGTCACATCATTTATTTTCCAGTGGAATTCGGTAAGGCTTTTAATCCCTTGTTCAATATTTTCTGCTAAATTCTCATTTGTATGAACTACAACGGCTATCTCTCCGAAATATACCTGGCCATGTTCCCGAAATCTCACCCTGGCATCTTTCACCCAGTCCCAGGATTTCACGAAGTTTTCAATATCCAGCACCAGGTCATCTTTTTTGTGATTTTCGGTATGAACTGGATGTCGATCCATTAAATCAAGTACAGCTGTTTTCAGATTATCATAACCATCTTTCAAAATTGAAAAAGAAATGAAGATAGCAGCAGCGGCGTCAGCCCACCATAATCCATAGCCTATGCCAATAATCCCTAAAATAGCCGCGAAAGAGGTGTTATAATCCGCTTTTTGGGCCTCGGAATCTGTAAATAGTATCTTGTTATGCAACTTTTTCGCCAGCGGCAACTTTTTAAAGCCAATATATATTGCGGGAATAAAGCTGTAGATAAGTACGGCTATCATCACCCATCCCTGCCAAATGTCATATCCGAATAAGGGCATTATCCCGATTGTTGGATGTTCCATATTCAAAAGGGACATGCTGGAATCCAATATCAAAAATAAACCCATTGAAAATAAGGCAAGCGAACCAGTCAAAAATGCTATGCTAAAAACCCGGTGATAGCCATAAGGAAAAGTATTATTCGGGCCTTTGGTATTTATTTTTTCGGCAATAAGAAAAGCAATAGTTGGTATAAGGCTCAAAATATCTTCGAGCCAGGCAGTTTTCATTGCCTGTGATGATCCCATTACCAGATACATCAAAACCACCACAGTACTCATATAGATGATGGTTACCCACTCCAGTTTCTTTGCTTTTTGTAGCGTACCCTTAAGTTCTTCAGGTAATTCTTTCTTTTTCATTTACCTGCTGTTTCTTTCAGAAAATGCCGTTCAAGCTCTGTAACCAGTGCATTTTCACCCTTAGGAATCAAAAGGACATGCGAGCCATCATAAGCAAGGGTTGTACCCACCTTGCGAGACCATATTGTTTTCTTGCTGAAACCACCCGCTGCTATATGCAGATCATATTTCTCCAGTTTTGATATTAATTCACTTTCAGAAGCAATGGTGAAATTTACATCCAGGTTATTCCGGCGAGCAAATTCTCTGATCAAGTCTATTTCTGAACCACTTAATACACTGTCTTCAAAAATGGTGAATGATTGGTTCAAAGCTACGCCAACTTTCAAACCCGTCGCTTTTGCATTTTCCAGGGAATTCCGTGGATCCTTAGGGAAATCACTGCATGCATTTAGCAGCAGAAAAAACGTAACAGTTGAAATAATCTTAAAAAGATAATCAGTAAAGATTTTCATTCTTAGCGATTGCTCATGGATAACTGATAAAGGTTGTAGCTAAAATTTTCATTCCTGTACCGGCATATTGAAGTTCACCATCATGATAAAACATACATTCTCCTGATTATTAATCATTAATGTATTTATAACTTCTTATTGGGCCATCCTCTACACTTAGAAATGCTAAAACTCACACCGGTTTTTTTACGAAAATTACCTGATTGCTTAAAACAGGCATGAATAAGTTCTCAACCCTTCCTCCTCAAAATGCATATCAGGCTGGTACCTGTGCCGGGTTTTTGCGATCCCAGAAACGATGATGGGAAATAGCATCAATTAAATCTACCGGGCTGCCATTTAGAATTACACCCTGCTCTGCTGCCTCTTTTTCATCTGATTTATTAAATTTGTTGCCAGCCGGTGAATTATGGAACATATCAACCGCTTCATTATCGCAGGCAATGGGTTTAAAATGTTTAAACATTTCATTCATGAAATGAATGGCATCCGCTTCTTCTGATAATGCATTAATGCTTTTTTTACCACCGGGCACATATACCGCATCAAAGAGTACGCTTGAGCTGGCTAAAAAGCTTTTATCAACTTTAATTTTATCACCAGATGCGCCGGTAATCATTCCGCTTTTAGGAGCGATGATCTTCGCCATGGCTCCTTCTTCTTTTAAAGCCATTTTCATTTTATTGATGTCTTCATCATTCACTCCATCGGCTGCCAGGACAGCTACTTTTCTTCCTGTGACAGGATATTTCTTATCTCTTTCCTGACTTCCGCATTTTTTTGATGTAAAAAATATCGGTATTGTTTTTTAA
>JBBDNN010000048.1:0-22746 GCA_040877545.1 Balneolaceae bacterium | reverse complement strand
CTTTTAAATAATTTAGCACTTGATTAAAGTTTCCTTTATCCATCTCTCCAACTGCTTTAAGTTCTAAAACTACATCATTTTCTACTATAAAATCGGCTCTTCTAATTCCAACATTAAAACCATTGTAATAAATCGGAACTTCAATTTCCCTGGAAAAACTTAATCCCTGCTTATCCATCTCGTATGATAATGCCCGTTGGTATATAACTTCAGGATAACCACATCCAAGAGCGGAATGAACTTTCATTGCACATCCGATTATCTTGCCTGTTTGTTTACTATGTTTAAATTCACTTTTTATAATTTTTGATTTTGCTGATTGCATAAGTTTAGCTCCTTATTTGCTATTACATTTATTATACATGTATCAGTAGGAGCTAATTCAACCAAATTCCTTACAAATTTTTTTTAATTATTTCTTAAAGTCAGGAAAAAAATGGAGTTTTTCTTTTAGAAAATCTCTGAGCTAATCAAAAATCAAAGCAATCAGTGAAATCAGTGATCGCAATCTTACTTGCTCAAATACAGATTCTTAAATTCATACGGCTTCTTGAAGTGTTCGTCATCGAAGTTTTCGGCGAAGTATATACTTTCGCCGGTGGATTTCATTTCGGGGCCGAGTTCCTTTTTTACTTCGGGGAATTTATCGAAAGGGAAAACCGGCTCTTTAATGGCCCAGTTTTTGAGTTTGGATGTGAGGTCGAAATCCTTCAGCTTTGCGCCCAGCATAACTTTTACGCCGATAGCCGCTTCAGGACGTTGCGTAGCTTTTGCCAGGAAGGGAATTGTTCGGGTTGAACGTGGATTTGCTTCCAAAATAAAAACCTTGTCATTTTTCACCGCATACTGCACATTCAGAAATCCAACAATCTCCATGGCTTTGGCAATTCGCAGCTGATATTCTTCGATCGTTTTAATGGCTTCATCACTTAAAGAATAGGTTGGCAAAACCGCGGTTGAATCTCCGGAATGAACACCGGCGGGTTCAATATGCTGCATAATTCCCGCAATGTGAATTTGATCTCCATCAAAAACAGAATCCACATCCACCTCGACGGCGTGCTCCAAATATTTATCAATGAGAAAAGCATTTTCAGGATGTGTTTTTAGGATACGATCCACATATCGGCGGAGTTCTTCTTCCTTCACCGCGATACGCATTCCCTGTCCACCGAGCACATAACTCGGACGAATTAATACAGGATAGCCAATTCGCCTCGCGATTGTAAGTGCATCCTCCACTTCAAAAGCGGTGCCGTACTCCGGGAATGGAATATCCAGTTTTTCGAGGAATTTTGAGAATTCACCACGGTCTTCCGCAAAATCAATCATCTCGAAAGCAGTTCCGAATATTTTGATGCCCGCTTCAAGAAAACGTTTACCAAGTTTAAGTGCCGTTTGCCCGCCCACCTGCAGAATTATGCCTTCTGGTTTTTCATGCTCAACAATATCCAGCACCCGCTCCCAGTAAACAGGCTCGAAATATAATTTGTCTGCAATATCAAAATCGGTAGAGACTGTCTCGGGATTACAATTGACCATAATGGTTTCATACCCCATTTCTTTTGCCGCAAAAACTGCGTGAACGCAGGAGTAATCAAACTCAATACCCTGCCCAATCCTGTTGGGTCCACTTCCCAAAATCAGCACTTTCTTCTTTTTGGTGACAATACTCTCATTCTCGCCTTCATAAGTGGAATAGTAGTAGGGAGTTTCAGCGGGGAACTCTGCCGCACAGGTATCTACCATTTTAAAAGACGGGGTTAAACCAAGGCTTTTTCGCTGTGCCCGAACATCGTTTTCTTTGAGTTCTTTTCCGCTTTTGCTCAACAGCCAGGCAATTTGTACATCTGAAAATCCAGCCTGTTTCAGTTCGAAGAAATCTTCTTTGGGGATGTCTTCCAGTGTTTGCCCTTCTGTACGATTTTCCAGCGAAACCATGTAGCGGATCTGTTGTAAAAACCAAGGATCTACTTTGGTGATGTCAGCAATTTCTTCTACAGAAGCACCCAATTTAAACGCATTCCTGATTTGCAGCGAACGATCCCAATAAGGCTTCATTAAACGCTCGCGTACCATTTTACGATCAATTTCTTCATAGCCATCAGCGCCTAAACCATCCCGGCCAACCTCCAGCGACTGCCATGCTTTATTCAGCGCTTCGGGAAAATTCCGGCCGATAGACATTACTTCGCCCACCGCTTTCATTTGTGTGGAAAGCTCTTCATCCACTCCGGGGAATTTATCAAAATTGAACCGGGGAAGTTTAACCACCACGTAATCAATACTGGGTTCAAAACATGCAGAAGTAGTTCCGGTGATTTGATTTTTTAACTCATCCAGCGAATAGCCAATGGCGAGTTTGGTAGCTACTTTTGCGATGGGATAACCGGTAGCTTTCGAGGCCAATGCAGAAGAACGGCTAACTCTCGGGTTTATCTCGATAGCCACAAAATGATCGGAGCCGGGTTCCATCGCAAACTGCACATTACAACCTCCGGCAAATGTACCGATGGAGCGCATCATTTTGATGGCGGCATCCCGCAGAATCTGAAGTTGTTTATCAGTGAGAGTTTGTGTGGGCGCAACCGTTACGGAATCCCCGGTATGTACTCCCATCGGGTCCATATTTTCAATGGAGCAGATGATGACCACATTGTCGTTTGCATCGCGCAACAATTCGAGTTCAACTTCCTTCCAGCCAAAAATAGACTCTTCGATAAGCACCTGGTGAGTTGGACTCATTTCAAGCCCCCGCAGCACTTTACGATCGAACTCTTCTTCCGTCCAAACAATACCGCCGCCTGCGCCGCCCATTGTGAAGGAAGGTCGAATCACAACCGGAAGTCCGCCGAGTTCCTCCTTCACTTCTTTTGCATCCAGAATAGATTCAGCAGAGCGGCTCCGGCATTGTTCAATACCTATTTTTTCCATCAAATCCCGAAACTGCTGCCGGTCTTCGGTAATATCAACCGCTGCAATATCCACCCCGATAATTTGAATTTTATTTTCCTTCCAAAAGCCCCTCATTTCCAGATTTCTGGCAAGATTGAGAGCCGTCTGTCCGCCCATGGTTGGAAGTACGGCATCTGGCTTTTCTTTGGCTACAATTTCCCGGATAGATTCTTCCGTCAGCGGTTGCAGGTAAATAGCATCTGCCATAATTGGATCCGTCATAATAGTAGCCGGATTCGAATTGATCAGAACCACCTCATAACCTTCTTCTTTAAGCGAACGGCAGGCTTGGCTACCGGAATAGTCAAATTCGGCTGCCTGACCAATTACAATGGGGCCGGAGCCAATAATCAGAATTTTATGGATATCGTCGCGTCTGGGCATTTGGTTTTTGTTGGTTTGATTTTTGCTTCTATCGGGCTCTTTCGACTACCCCGACCACGCCATCCGGCGCGGCCACCCCTTCATTCCTGAAGAAGAATTTTCTTTCACAGTAAAAATTTTAATATCTATTCACTTCCCCACGTACACTTTAACACGTACACACTTCCGCACGTAAACACTTTCACACTTTCACACTTGTCATCATCTCAATAAATTGGTCAAACAAATAAGCAGAATCGTGTGGTCCGGGGGATGCTTCGGGGTGATATTGAACTGAAAATCCCGGGAAGGTTTTGAATTTCAACCCTTCAATGGTTCCATCGTTCAGGTTTTGATGTGTCATCTCGGCAACCTTTTCATCCAGGGCTTCTTCATCAACTGCAAAGCCGTGGTTTTGGGTTGAAATTTCCACCAATCCTGTTTTTATATTTTTCACCGGCTGATTTGCACCCCGGTGCCCTACAAACATTTTTTTCACTTTTACTCCTTCGCTAAGTGCCATCAACTGATGGCCAAGACAAATCCCAAAAACCGGCTTTCCACTTTTCTTGGCAAACTCTACGGCTTCGAGGGCATATTCTGCGGTGGCATTAGGATCTCCGGGACCATTCGAGAAAAAGTATCCGTCGGCATCCCAGGCTTTCACATCTTCGATAGATGTTTTTGCAGGAAAAATCCGCAATGTGCAACCGCGGCCGTTCAAGCTGTTTATAATATTTTGTTTAATCCCATAATCAAAAACAGCCACGCGAAAATCTTTTTCGCCGTTTACAGTTTGAGCTTCTTCGCGGCTTACTTTAGAGGCTAATTCGAGGCCATTCATATCATCCCAGTCTTTAGCCATTTGCACCAGTTTCTTCTCATCCAGTTCTGTACTGGAAATGACTGCATTCATTACTCCTTTTTCGCGAATATGGCGGACTAGCTTTCGCGTGTCCACTCCGGAAATGCCTGTAATTTCATTGTCTTCCAAATAATCCTGAAGACTTCGATCGGCTTGTGTGTTGCTGAATTCCCAAGAAAAAGCGCGGGTTATAATTCCGGCTACCATCACTTTTCGGGCTTCATCGTCGCGTGGCATGGTGCCGTAATTTCCGATGTGCGGATAAGTCATCATCATGAGCTGACCGTAATAGCTGGGATCGGTGAAGACTTCCTGATAACCCGTCATGCTGGTGTTGAAGCATAATTCGCCGCCGGTAATTCCTTCTTTGCCAACGGCCTGTCCGTGAACAACGGTGCCATCACTAAGTGCAAGAATGGCTTTTTTTTGTGGATGAAGTGACATTAATTAGTGGATTTCTTGTTTTTGGAAATGAGCTTATCACAAGCGGATGCTCGCGAGATGGTTAACAAATTGGAAATTCGAGTAATTTCCTGATCAAAAAAAATCCGACTACGAATATCGCGCCGGATTTGGAAAATAATATGTTTTGGGGATGAAAATACCATCAACCTTGCGACCTCCACTTTTGGGTGCGTTGCGTCGATGGTTCAAAGCTATGGATTGCTAAAAATTTGATGCGGGTAAAAGCTTTGTTGGAATTTTCCTAAGATACGCAGTGAAGCGATTGGATTCAATTAGGAATAAGAATGTTTTAAAATTTTTAATTAACTGTTATTTCTGTGATTCAATTCCTGTCCAGACTCTGATAAAAGATTCTGGGTTAAAAATTTAAATTAGGAGTCTAATATCTGCCAATGCGTACTCCTAAAGAATAATAATTGGATTTAAAATCTAAAAATTACCCTGCTTCAAGCATTACTGAGAGATAAGTTCTTGTAAAATTTGAAGACATAGGAGCAAAGGAATATAAAGAGGTTTTTACACCGGCAGATTTATAGGGTTGAAAAGTTGGGGTGTAATCAAGTTCATTTTCGTAATGAAACACCTGTTGGCGGAAAACAGGGGCAATTGAAATTCCATTATCCTGAGTCTGTAATATTTTAACTGGCAAGGCTAATTCAGTATGAACAGGGTATGACCAACCTGCAGAAAAATAAACTGAAGGTAGTATTTTTAAAGTGACATCAGCTCCAATGCCTTTTCCAAAAGACATAGAAAGTGCGCCATAATAATTAAGAGAGTCTCCATTAAAAAAAGTAGTGTATAAACTCGCACCAAAATTCTGAAGTGGATTTTCTAATTCTTCCTCATCTATAAATGCTACATCTACTGAAATTCCTTTCTGTTTTTCCGCTTTCAAAAGTTCATTGTTATACTTTTTGGGAGCAAACATTACAGTTTCACTCATTGGAGAATGAGTTGCGCAGGAACATAGAAACAGAAGTGAAAAAAGCAAAGAAAGTGGATTCATAATCGTCCAGATTTTTTTCATAAAAGTTGCGACAGGTATTAACCTAATCTAAAATATCGCCCACGAAATACCACCTTGTATTATGGTGATTTTGATTCAAATGCATATCCAACTTTAGCATCTAATCGAAGGGGGG
Source organism: Balneolaceae bacterium (assembly GCA_040877545.1). Taxonomy (GTDB): domain Bacteria; phylum Bacteroidota; class Rhodothermia; order Balneolales; family Balneolaceae; genus Gracilimonas. The sequence goes on along the minus strand of JBBDNN010000048.1, from coordinate 16,953 downwards.
GGTAAATAATATCAAGAGAGAGAATGGATAGCAGAGTAAGAGGATTACTACGCGTAGGAATCACAAAAGTGACTGCCATAACAAAACACATCCTACAACAATCAATCCTGCATGGATATATTTCAGGAATGATTTTCTTTTCATTTTCAAATTTGCTGCACGACCAAGAAAGATAGCAGTTAAAAAAGCCGGAAATGAAATGAGATAATAGGTGTTAACGGTAACGGTCCATAAATCGGCATACCAGTATCCAATCATGACCACTATGCTTGCCGGCAGAAAATATCCCTGTAATGTTGCCCGGAAATGTTGAGGAGTCCATCCGCGAAGCGTGCCGAACACTACTAATGGAGGGCCATTCATGCCGTATGCTCCACCGAGAATTCCTGCAAGAAAACCAAAGACTCCAGCCATTTTATCATCTTTAAGAACTGCTTGTTTTCGCTTCAAAAGAGAATGTGCGGAAAATAAAATAATTACCGTCGCAAGGAGGGTTTTAACAATGGGTCCTGGTAATTTTATCAGTAGTAAAAGACCAACAGGAGTGCCTAAAAGTGAGGCAAGTATTAACCATGTGGCGCTGCGGAAATGGATATAATTCCAATCTTGTACAACAACTATTGCCGCTACTGTTATTGAAATCAGGACAGCAACCGGTGCGGCAACTTTTACCGGTATCAACAGTGCGAGAAGCGGGACAGCTATCAGGGCTTCCCCAAATCCAAAAGCAGAGCGAATAAATGTGGCACAGAAGATTATGATGACTACTAATAAAAATGGAAATACGTCAGCAATCATCGGTGGAAATTATAGCTCTGCAAATTTCTTTTCATGATTCTCAGAGAGTTGAATGCGCTGTTTTCCTTTTGAACAGTGATCCCGTTAAAGCAGCCAACCCGCTCACCAATCCTCCCAAAATTCCTGTTATCAAAATCACAAAAAATGGAGACCCTACACTAAACATTTCAGCAATCCTGGAACTCAGAATTCCATCATTGGCAAAGTGAATGTATAGTGCTTGCCCGCCCCAAAGCAGGAACAGGGCTAAAAATCCCCAGCCAAAAGATGCAGCAGGCTTTTCATTTATCAGGTAACCGAAGATCAATCCCGGAACGGCGATAATCCACCAGGGAAAAAAGAGGTTTAGTAACCAGGCAGTGACAATAATGAGAAGTGTTAGAAGCATACGAGGTGCGGGTTGCGGGTTATTAGCTGTTTAATTTTTCCTGTTGATATTTTTTCGCAGATCAATTGGGTTGCGGAATTGAGTAAATGTACTCAACCCGGAGAAGATTAAGAAAGCTAAAATTCCGTATCTTTACGCACAAAAAATGACTATATGATCCAGGAATATCTCAATTCAATCGAGAAATTTATAGTAGTGGGAGATCGCGTTTTAATAAAGCCTCGTGAGATGGAAACCCATACGCGCAGCGGACTGGTGTTGCCGGCTTCCGTAAAAGAGAAGGAAGAAATTCAAAGTGGTTATATCCTTAAAACAGGACCGGGTTACCCGATTCCCAATATGGAGGTTGATGAATCGTGGAAAGAGAAAAATGATACCAAATATCTGGGCATGCAGGCAGAAGCTGGAGATTTGGCTATCTTTTTAAAAAGCCAATCTTTTGAGATTGAATTCGAAAATGAAAAATACCTGATCGTGCCACACTCTGCAGTCTTGCTGTTGATTCGGGATGAGTTAGACAGTTAACAAATAATTTTATAAATCATCATCTAAATAGGTGATGAGATCAGTACATGAAAAATATTTTCTCCAAGAAAAATAAAGCCGACCCTTCCCAATCCGATTACCAGCACCATTCTGTTATTGATGACATTCAGGGAATCCTGATTGGCACCTTGCTGGCTTCCTTCGGCATTGCAATTTTTACCCACATGAATTTCCTGATTGGGGGAACGGCGGGAATTGCCTTCCTCACGCAGTATGCCACCGATTTCAGTTTTGGACCAATATTCTTCATTATAAACGTCCCCTTCTACTACCTGGCAATGAAAAAAATGGGATGGGAGTTTACGATCAAAACATTTTTGGCCGTTTTCCTGGTTTCCTTTTTTACAGAAACCATTCCCTATGTTTTTGAATTCGGCTATATAAATCCCTGGTATGCCAGTTTATTTGGAGGTTTTTTGATTGGAAGTGGATTACTCATGTTGTTCAGGCATAAAGCCAGTTTGGGCGGATTAAATATCGTCTCCATTTTCCTGCAGGAGAATTATAAAATCAGTGCGGGGAAATTCCAGATGGCTGTGGACACCATCATTATTTTAGGGGCCTTTTTTATTGTGGATTGGGCAGCGGTAATGTATTCAGTTTTCGCAGCTGTTGCACTTAATATCATACTGGCCATCAATCACAAACCGGGGCGGTACAGGCCGATGCCTTAAAATTCCAAATACCAAACTCCAATTGGAATTGGATCATTAATACTCATACTGCCAGCGGAGATCTATTCCCTGCCGGTTATCATCTCCCTGGGTGAGGATCAGGTCGAGGTTTTCTTTGAGCATATATTCCAGGATGAACAGGGTTTTCGGATTGCTGCTGATCTCATTCACTACTGAAAAGAAAGTTCGCCGATTTAAATACCACCCCGTTTTAATGGAGGTGACAGCGTCTGATCCTGAACGGGTATTATCAATTTGGACTACATCAATTCCAAGCTCTCTGGTAGCCAAAGCCTCTACTTCATCCAGTAAAACATCCACAAGAAGATCGGTGGGAGAAGAGCCGCTACCGCCGCCACTTAATAACTGCTGCCAGGAGTCGAGTGCATAAAAGGGGCGGCCAAAAAGTGTATAGGCAATGATATCCTGCTGCTCCATCTGGGGATCACTTTCAAAACGAAATTCAGGTTCCTGCGCAGTGCCTTCTATGATATAATACAGAACTATAGGATTTCCCTCTTTCTGAGAAGTTTGCGGCACATAACTTGTTCTGATTGAAAGATTGGGATCACTAATAGGCCCGCTGAAGGTGAAATCTCCTTCTTCCAGTTCGAAACGTTTACCGAGTGGACGGGCATAACCTCTGTCGCCGGAAAGTGAGCCGAATAACTGCAGGTCTCCGGCAGTTTCTTTTTGAGCTTCAAGTTCTCCTGTTAGTTCCACTTCAAGGTCGAGGTACCGGCTGTTCCGAACATAGAAATTTCGGTCTATCCTGAACTGCATTTCAATTGCAAGAGAATCATAAAGGCTGAAGGAAGACTCTTCTTCACCTTCAAGCTCTACCGCCTCAACCGAACGCTCTCCAAAATCCTGCAAGTAAATAAATCCATTTCTAACAGTTAAATCACCGGAAGCAGTAGGCCGCATAAGCGGACCTGCAAGCGTGCTATTAAGATCTATGGTTAAATTATAATCCGCGGTATTCGCCAGTTTAAACTGCTGTGCCCGTGTGGTAATACTAATATCGGTAGCTTCCAGCCCTTCTAATGTAATGGCGCCGTTTGCACTGAAATCTCCGCCGCCACTGTTCATGGAAAGCTGCTTCAGGTTCAAACCTTGTTCAGTAAAGTTAATTTCTGAGTTAATTTTTTGAAGGGTGATACCTGCAATTGGCACCCTTGCCTCGCCTTCTTGAACCCGCAAGTAACCAAGGGGCATGAGCTTAGTTGTGGTACCTTTTATTTGGACATTGGCATTTACCAATCCCTTGACTTGTGCCAAATATTGTCCGTCGAGGAAATCATTAAATACAGCCAGGTTAAAATCATGTGTGCTTAAATTCACATTAAGAGTATCCGTTTCATCGGGCATGTTAATTTCAAAAGTTCTGAAGTCTACAGAAATGGGTAAATCTGTATTTATAGAAGCTGCTTTTTGTTCCCTTGCGTGAATCTCAGCCAGGGTGAAAATATTTTTATCAACATGATCATAACTGAATTCGGCGAAGGCAGAGTCAATATTTATTCCGGAGAGTGTGGGCTCATCCAGCACCACCCTGCCATCAAAAGCCGGCGCTCCGGCTGTGCCGTTTAAAGTTCCGGAGAAGCTTATAATACCTTCTGTACCTGTAATATTGAATTCCTCCAAGATGCTGCTAAAACGGGATAACTGAAGAGGCTCAATTGTTAAACTTCCTTCTACCGACTCCTCAAAGAAGCTGTCATTGAGAGTTGCGGGATCTTCCAAAACAAAAGGCACATTTAATGAACCTACAATCTTTTTTTGGCCTCTTATTGTGATACTTCCATCTGCGGATAATCTCTCTTCGCCCACATCAAAATTCAGGTCAAGCAGGTCAATTTCTGCATCCAGATAATTTAATTCTTTGATTTGAAAGGCTCCATGTGCAGCCAGGAAGCCGGGTCTTCTGGAGACCGCAATTTCACCCTGTAAAATTCCATCTACAAAACGCTCACGGAAAAGCATTTCCTGAAGGATGCCAAAATTGAAATTCTGTCCTTCTATCCACGCCTCCTGGTTCAGTGAATCTGCCAATGGAACAGCAAGTTTCAGATAAGCATTAGTTTCCGAAATCAAGCTCAGGGTATCGGTTGAAACAGAACCATTCTCATAGCTAAGGTTAAAAGGTGATTCAAGTGAGAGTAACCGCGCTGGGGTTTGAAATCTTAAAATATTCCAGGTGAGATCAGATTTCAGAGTGTTCAGGTTAATTGCATAGGTGCCTCTCTGGGAAATTTCTCCTGCATCAACACTTTGAATATCCAGCCCGAAATTGCCTTCCAGGGAATCGGGAGACGCGGTACCATCCGAACGAAAAAGCACATCCTGAAAGGTGACGCCTGTTATAGTTGGAGCCACAATATTGAAATCAACGTCAAAATTATAAATATCCTCCAGGCTTAATCGAATTTCACCGCTAATTTCATCGGCCCTGAACATTTCATCATAGTAGATATTACTGAGCCCAAGCATTCCGTCAAACTCCGGAAATCCACTGCCGTTTTCCTGAATTCTGCCTCTGATTGAACCCTCTGCATTAATTCTTTCTGCACCCAGCAATTGAGCAATCGGCTGGAGATGCTTTAGTTGTAAATCAAGATTAAGTTCATCCTCAGGATCCATGTCAGCCATAATTTTTTTGTGCGCTGAAAATGAACCTGCCATCATTTGGCTTTCTAAATTGCCATCAGGTATTGTCAGAATATTCTGAACCAGGCTTACATCAAATGACAACAGATCGATGGGTGCACCATTAAAATAGCTGGAATCAACATGAAATGAGCCATTCATTTCCATTTTTTCAAGATCGAAATAAGTACCGCTGCCGTCAGCTTTCAAATTTATAGAGGTTGTAAAATCTTCAAGGCCCGCAATTTCAGAGGCATCAAAACCAGAGGTTTGAATCTCGAAATTGTAGGATGGAGCATCATTTGCGAAATCGGCTATCGCTGCATAAAAGGTGAAGCGGTTTTCAATTTGCTGAATTTCACCATTCACCTTCAAAGAATCCTGATCAATACTTCCGCGGATGTCCACATCAGAAAATTTATTCCCGGCTATGGAAATGGTGTCAGCTGTAAGGCGGGGATGTAAAACTGAAAGGGCAATTTTTTCCCCACCCGAATAAAGGCTGTCGTTTCTGATTTCACCATTAATAATTGGCTTTGTTTGAAAGGTAAATTCCCACGGGTTATTCGATAACTCAAAACCACTGCCATGGATCTGGCCATTTAAGGAAACGGAACCTTTTAATTCAGGATTTTGTGCCCACCAAGCTGGATCAATATTTTCTAGCGTAACTAATAGCTGCCAATCAGGTATTTCAGAAAAGATATTGGATATATCTGGGCTTACAATAATTTTATCCCGGCCATCGCTTAGCTGTATATTGGCCAAAACATTTCCTTCATTTAAAATTCCGCTGCCAAAAAACTGTTCAAAATTATACTCTTCATATCGAACCTGAGTGGTGCTAAAACCCCAGGTTAAATCTGAATTTTCAAAATCTGATGTGAGTACACCTTCCAGTGAAGCACGAAATTCCCCGATATCAGCGTCTACAGAATCGTTGGTGAAATGAGCCACATTCACGTTCTGAACAGATAACCCCATTTTATTGAGGGTGGGTTCTTCCTGCAAAGATATGCCAGATGTAATAAGCAGCTCGTCAAAACCTTCGCCCTCTACATTTATAGTGATGTTGAATGCTGACATACGTCCGGCTGCTTGTATGGTAATTTCGAAATCTTCGCCGGGCAGTTCGTTGTCGAGGTAAGGCTGAATATCGGACAGGGAAAAAGGAGTGGCTTGCGCTTCGGCATTCAGCGTAGAATCTTGCAGGTTAACCCGGCCATTTACATTTAATGCCGATCTTCCGGTTTCAATTAATAACTCCTGAAGTGTGATCTCCTCATCTTTGTAAGATCCAGCTGTTTTTACAGCGATGGATTGTGGCAACCGCCCTTCCTGCAACCGGAAAGAAAGGGATGAAAGTGAAGCTGAAATTTCTTCTGATAATGCAAAAGAAGCGGCCGCATTTATATTTTTTAATCCCAGGGAAGAGTCGGGAAGATAGCTGGGCGAGAAAACGGTGAGGGAACTGTTCCTTAGCAGTAAACTCTCAACTTCAAACCCAAAAGCAGAACCTTCGGAAGTAGTTTCAGTTGTATCTTCTTTTACAATATTCTGCACATTAAATTGCTGATCTCCTTCTTCCTCTACATTTGCATCAAGTCCTGCAATTGTCAGCTCATGTATGCTAAAAGTGCCGGAAAGCAAGCTCAGAATATCATACTTGGCATTCAGCGTATCAGCTGTTAGAAGCGTATCATTTTGCACAAGAGAGATATTGGCAGCGGTTATTTCCCTCCAAAGGTCTCCCTGCATTCTATCAATTTTAAGGGTGCCGTTCAGGTTTTCATTTGCAATGGAGATGGCCTTGTCTTTGACGAAATTATGCACCACCTGCGTTTTCAGGGATAGGCGAAGGCTTACAACCAAAACTATAATGGCAAGCAGCAGCCAGCCAAAGAACTTTAATATGCGAAGTGCGATATGTGGTTTTTCTTTAGCCATTAAAATGCCTGACCAATACTGAAATGCAAGCCCCACCGATTCCAGGCGCTCCCATAATCCTGCCCCTGATAAATACGCAAATCTTCATCAGTAGGATTTAATTTGTAGGCTACATCAATACGAATCGGGCCTATGGGAGACTGGTAACGAATGCCACCGCCAACGCCATATTGTATATTATTGGTTATGCTGTCAATTTTTCGCCAAACCTGTCCGCCATCAAGAAAAGCAGCAAGTCCAAGTCTTCTGATAACATGATGAAGCTGGAACCGAAATTCAGCATTGAAACTGAAAGTGGCGCGGCCTCCGGTTGGCACATAACGGCTAAATTCGCCGTCTTCAAAAATGGGTCGTTTAGGGCCCAACTCCAGCCTGTTCCACCCGCGTACTGAGTTCGTGCCGCCGTTATACACCCTGATGTCGGCCGGCAAAGAATCTTGCCGGGCAAAATAGATGCCGCTAAAATTAATGCGTTTTGCAAAAACTATATTGTCGGTGAGCTGCGTGAATTTTCGTGCATCAACACCGGCTTGCTGAAAGCTGTAGGTGGCCTGCCCAAATAAACCTGAAAGTTCCCAGCTGGGTTGAATGCTGGAACCACGCCTGCCTTCTCTCAGGTTATTGGCATAATAACCGTTCAGGTTTAGCGAGGATACATTATAGGATAAAATACTGTCAGGTAAATCTACCTGAGAGCTTTGGGAAGACTCATTATTGAGGGTAAATTCATAAGAAATTGTTCCGGTAAGATGCTGGCTGTATTGATACACAAAACTGTTGGTCATTCCGCCCCGGGTAATTTCATAAGAAGGCTCCAGCTTATGCTGTAAAAATGGGGAAAAGATAATCGAGCTTTTTGTATTGAATAAATAAGGAAATTGATAATTGCTGCTCAGGCGCTGCTCTATTGCTGATGCATGGCCTGAGATGCTGAAACGCTCGCCTTTGCCGCGAACATTGCGGTGTGTCCAGGTGGCTTGCCCCCGGAAGAGTTTGTAAGAATCTTCCCATCCCTCAATCCGGGTGATATTTCCGACACCAAATTTTAGCTCTACTGCACGTAAAGGAGTTTCCTGTACACGGACCAAAACATTCAGGGTGGTGTCAATTTCCTGTTCGGGGATGGAGATAATGGCAAAACGTAATAGGTGGTGATTGAATACTTCGCGCTGAGCATCCCGTAAATCAGCCTCGCTATATAAGTCTCCTTTTTGAAGGCCAGTTTCACGCACTATATATCTTTTTGCGATCGTGGTTTCTCCCTCCACTATTACAGAGTCGAACCGGGTGCGGGGGCCCGGATAATTTATAATTTCTACTTCTGCAGATTTCGAAGTGGTATCTACCGTCGAATTTATTTCGCTGGCGGCATAGGCATAGCCCAGATTTTTTAGTGCATCCACGAGGTTACCTATTGCTTCTTGCTCTGTGACCGGTTCAAATCGGCGGTTTTCTCTGTATGGTAATTTTCTCATTACGCTTTTAAAATTATCATTATTTGCAACAAGAACACTGTCTTTAGGAGAGGCCATTATCCTGTTTTGGACACGGCTTATTCGAATAGGAGAATTTTCAACAATCTCAAAAAAGATCATTTTTCGCCATTCTTTATTTTGTTCTTCTATGCGATAAGTAACTAAAACATCATTAAATCCCCGGCGTTGGTAAAAGCGCTCTATACGAATAACATCTCTCCTGATTTCCATTTCGCTGAGGTGCATGCCCACTCGCTTCCAAAACTTCAATTTATTTAACAACGATGGCGCTTCATTAGAAATGACGCTTTTAACCACCCTGTCGTCAAACGTTTGATTGCCTTCAATTTTCACATTCCACACGCGTGCATCATTCTCTGGAACACCTTGAGCAAAAAGGGGCATGCTGAAAATCCACAAAGCACAGAGAAAAAGGAAACAACGAATTATTTTTCTAAAATTAATAACAGCCAAGTGTGTATTTTATGTTTCGTGAAAACAAGTATAGGTTTTTGTTTACTGCATTAAAATTAATTTGTATTACTTTTTAACGCTATAAAAAAGATGACTCTATCATGTTTAAGTATTTATTATTAATTCTGGTTCCATGGCTAATAATCTCGTGTAAAAGTTCAGAAGAATTCACAGGCTTTTCATACGATCCTGAAGGTGTTACCAATACCCTCGATAAAACAATTTACCCACAGTCACGCCGGATTATTGGTGTAGATTCTCCAAGGGTATGGGTAAGCAATGAGTTTGAAGGAGCAAGAATTAATGATTTTTACATGCAGAATGATTCCACATTTGAAGTGTTAATAGCCCCCGAAAATGCTCCCATTAATAATAGTCCCTGGTATGCATTTAAGATCTGGAGCGACACACTGCGGACAGCAAATATCCAGTTTCGATATGAGGATGCCCGCCATCGGTATATCCCAAAAATAAGCTACAAAGACAGTACCGGCTGGACCCAAAAAAGTGAGGGAGAGGTTACTTTCGATACCACTACAAATGCTGCCAATCTCACCCTTGAACTTTCTAAAGAGCCGGTATTGGTTAGTTCCCACCCGCTTTTTACGACTTCTGGTTTTGAGGAAAGCCTGGAGCAACGGAATATTATTGGGCATGATTTTGTGCAGAAATCAAAAGCCGGAACCTCCAAATTAGGCCGGCAAATTTGGGAGCTGGAGATCAGTGAAGTACCGGAAAATATCACGGCCCCTGTGCTGGTGATTTTGAGCAGGCAGCATCCTCCTGAAGTTTCAGGTTACCTGGCATCCCTTATTTTTCTGGAAGAAATCACCTCTGGTAGTCAGCTGGCCGAAGAATTTAGAAACACCTTTGTAGTAAAAGCTTTCCCCATAATAAATCCCGACGGCGTTGACGAAGGCCACTGGCGCCATAATGCCGGCGGAATTGATTTGAACAGGGATTGGGATAATTTTAATCAACCTGAAACCCAGGCAATCCGTGACGCTCTGCTGCCACTAAAAGAAGATAATAGCCGGCAGGTTTTTTACGGAATTGATTTTCATTCCACCAACGAAAATATTTTCTATCCTATAAATGAAGAGGTGAAAACCACACCGGATAATTTCACACAAAAGTGGACAGAAATTGTAATGTCTGACAATCCGGAGGTGGAATTTAGTGTGGAGGAATTTGATACTTCATCTCCTATCTCAAAAAACTGGTTGTACAAAACTTTCGGAGCTGATGCAGTTACCTATGAGATAAATGATGAGATAGATGAAGAAATACTTGATGAAGTTTCACGTTCAGCAGCCCGTTCGCTAATGCAATTATTGCTGAATGAATGGAATAACTGAAATCTTGAATTTAAACCGCCTGTAGTACAGCATAGAAATACATTATGAGTAAACACCATCACCACCATCACCCCAAAATTGATGATTCTTCCATAGGGAAATTATGGATTTCCATTATTCTGAATCTCATTATTACCATAGCTGAAGTGGTTGGTGGGCTTCTGGCAAACAGCCTTGCATTGCTTTCCGACGCGGTTCATAATCTGAGCGATACCGTTTCTCTTGCCGTTACCCTTGTCGCCAAAAAGATTTCGAAAAGAGGGGTGAATGAAAACAAAACTTTTGGCTATAAAAGAGCAGAGATTATAGGGGCTTTTATTAACCTGGTTACGCTGGTGCTTATAGCGCTGTTCCTAATAAAAGAGGGTTTTGAACGCTTTTTTGATCCCCAGCCCATTGATGGATTTATCATGTTTTGGGTAGCTATTATTGGATTGATAGGTAATTTGGTAACTGCAGCCCTGCTCTATAAAGAGTCTAAAACCAACCTAAATATGCGGAGTGCCTTTATTCATATTCTTTCGGATGGCCTTTCCTCTGTTGGGGTAATTATTGGTGGATGGCTGGTATTGAAATATGAGTGGTATATCGTTGACCCCATTCTAACCGTAGTGATTGGTGCATATATATTATGGCATTCCTATCACATGTTGCGTGAGACTATTGATATTTTGATGGAATCGACACCGGATGATATTGATATCGAGAAACTGACCAATGCTATGAAAATCGTGCCTGAAGTTTGCGGGGCACATCACGTGCATGTGTGGCGGCTGGATGAGCAGAGTATCATGCTGGAAAGTCATGTGGTTATTGAAAAGCAGGATCTTGAGAAAATGGAATCCATTAAATCTGAAATAAAAAAACTGCTGCTGGATGATTTTGGTATAAATCACAGCACGCTGGAATTTGAGTTTGAGCCGTGTGGCGATCATAAGCATGAAGTGGTTCATGCTCATTAAAGCTGAAAAAGATCGGCAGCCTAAATCTTAAGAAACCAGAAGATGAACTCAGGCCATTATCCCTACCGGTAATACCTGAGGTTCCGCCAATTCTTCATAATCACTATAACTCATTTTTACCAGCTCCTTGTGAGTGCCGGCGTTAAATGCTATTTCTTCATCTTCGGTAAGAGCTTCCGCCACCAGTGTATCCATATCGTAAAGATTGCCAAAAGGCGGCATAGCCCCCAATTCACAATCAGGAAATTTGTTTTCAAATTCTTGTTCAGAGGCCAGTTCAACCTCATCGGCATCCATGGCTACTCTAATAGAATCGAAATCAACGTTATGGGTGGAAGGTAGAACCACCATTTTAAAATCTCCGTCCGCTTTTACGATCACTGTTTTTACCATTTCTTTACCGGGTATATGAGCCGAAGCGGCAACTTCCTGCGCAGTATATGCCGGAGAATGTTTTAAAATGATATACTTTTTTTCGTTTTCATCCAGGTAATTTGTTAATCTATTTAATGGCATAATAACCTCCAGATAAAGTATTAACTCCTATTTCTAATAATCTAAACTGAAGAAAGGCAATTATCATTCTGTAGAAATATTCCTTTTTGATTAAAAACAGTTCAACCTCTCGATCGGTGTGTTCTAACTCCTTTGCCATTTGAGAGGAAAAGTTCTCGGAGAGTCCCGCGGATGAATTCGCTGTTTTCGCGGAATATGCATCTGCGAGAAATTAAATATGCTATCTGAAAAAGTGCATGTAAAATTTACTGATCTCATACATTCATTCGCGATAACTCCGGCTTTCCTGTGGCAACCGGATTATCAGGATCAGAACTCCACTCGTGCCAGCCGCCATCGTAAACAGAAATATTGGGCCATTGCATCAGGTAGGCATTCATAAAAGCTTCGCTTCCGCGCCAGCCGGTACCGCAATAAAAAGCGATACGTTTATCCGGGGTGATACCTCCTTCTTCCCACTTTTGTTTGACTTCATGAAATTCGCGCATGGTATGATCAAAGTTGCGGTAATTTTCCATGTGGTAAGCATCACTTCCACAATTACCAAAAATCGCCCCCGGTATTCTTCCCTTTCTCTCGATGTAATGATATCCGCTGCGGTTGCCGATAAACTCTTCCCAGCTTCTGACACTTACCAACTCTCCATCCTCTGCTGCGATTAGCTCTTTGGCTTCAGGTATGTCAATCATATATTCCGGGTGCCCCGGAATATCTGCCCCAAAATTATTTACTGGTTTTGGTTTGATGATTTCCTGCGAAAGTTCATATTCCTCAATTTCCCACGAAGTGATTCCGCCATTTAGAATGCGGATATCTTCCACACCGGCATGCAGCATAATGGCAGCGCATCGAATTGCACCGAGATGTCCTGCGCTTTTCCCCGGAAACTTCTCACCGTCATATACCGGCGATGAAAACCGGCCATAAATAACGACGGTAGTGTCATGTGTAATCCCGAGGCTTTCAAGTGTTTCTTTCAATTCTTCGGGCGAACGGCGGTTCCAGGTTTCCGTTGATTCGAGGCTGTTGGTATTTAGCGGAATAGCCCCGGGAATATGTCCTTTCTCATAATCCTCGATATAATCGTAGTGCGAATGGCAAATCACAAACTTATCATTGTCATACTCCGGTGGAGAATTGCCATTGATTAAATCATTTACCCAGCCGGGGTATACTAAATTTCGGTATCGGGGTAATTTATCTAAGGGATGATCCGGGCTCGAAGCCCATTCTTCTAAAAAGCGATTATATACCGATACTTTTTTAAATCCCAGATCAAATAACTGATTAGCCATATCCGAGCTATTGCCTTTATTATAGCTGTAGATAACAACAGGGTGCTCTTTTTGTATATTTTTTTCGTCGAGTACTTCTACCCAATCCATGTATTGTGTCCACCTGAAAGGGATGCTTTTTGCACCGGGGATATGGCCACCTCTTTTTTCTCCTTTCAGTTTCCAGCCATTATAAGCTTCGATAGGTCGAATATCTATCAGCGTGAAATCCGGTTTAGCTAAATTTTGGGCTAATTCTGTGGTGGTAAGTTCAGTCGGTGTTTTTGGCATAGGTTATTTTTAGGTGTAGCAGCTAAATTAATGTGACAACAGAATCGTTCTATAACTATATAAAATTATTTGATAGTAATTTTATGAAAACTTGCCTGCTTATTTAGATACAAAACAAGAATATTTTTTTTGAGCCATCTTTGGCTTGCCGGTAATAAATCTTCCCGGGCCTAAAATTGTGATTTCATTTTTCTAACTTCCTATTCACCGAACTCATAATTTGTTTCCTGAAAGCAGACTGAATGGTAACTATTCTAGCGATTTTATTTTCACTGATTTTTATACAGGCGGCACCTGAGCCCGTTCCGGTTAAATTTTTGATTCTGGATGAGGAAACTTCAGAGCCTTTGGCCGGTGCTACCGTTTATATTCAGGAATTAGACCGGGGTACTTCCGCTGATGCTGATGGTATTGCGATTTTTGAAAAATTATCTGCACGCACTTACACTTTTATATTTCGATATGTTGGGTATGAGCCTCTTACCAAAAGCATCGAAGTTCCCTATACCGGTGAACAGCCGATTGAGATCTTTCTGGAGCATGAAGATGATCATCACGAGGAAATAACGATTTCAACAACACGGACCACGCGTTCCATAGAGGATACGCCTACAAGAGTTGAGGCGATCACCGTGGAAGAAATTGAGGAGAAAGGAAATATGCGTCCGGGCGATATTCGCATGCTGCTTGCAGAAAGCACCGGCATTCAGGTGCAGCAAACTTCGGCGATAAGCGCCAGTTCCAATTTCCGCATTCAGGGACTCGATGGCCGCTATACGCAACTGCTGCAAGATGGCTTCCCGCTCTTTTCCGGTTTTGCCGGAGGATTAAGTATCATGCAAATTCCCCCCCTGGATTTACGGCAGGTTGAAGTTATAAAGGGAGCTAATTCCACTCTTTATGGCGGCGGCGCCATAGCGGGCCTCATCAATCTGATCACAAAAGAACCCCGGGAAGAGCGGGAGTTATCGTTACTGGCCAATGCATCAACCAGTAATAGCAGAGATTTAAGCGGCTTTTACAGCGAGCGTTTTGGGCATGCAGGAATTACCCTTTTTACCGCTTACAATCATAACTCCGGTTATGATCCTTCTGAGCAGGGCTTTTCCGCTATCCCGGAATACGAGCGTTTTACGCTGAATCCAAAACTCTTTTATTATAAAAACGACACCCGGATAATGGCAGCCACACAGCTTTCATTAGAGGAGCGGCTGGGTGGGGATATGCAATACATAAATGGGGAAGATTCCGCCAATAGATATTTCGAGCAGCATAATACCCGGCGCATTTCAACACAGTTTTCTCTGGATCACAGATTTTCAGAAAGCACCTCACTTTCAGTAAAAAACAGTTTTACTTTTTTTGAACGGTCTATAGAAATACCGGATTACCTGTTTGATGGAAATCAAACAGCGAGCTTTACCGAAGCGGTAATTCATCACGAAGCGAATACCGGCAGCTGGGTTGGCGGGTTAAATTTGTGGACGGACAGCTTTAACGAGCAAAGTGAAAATCCAACTACTGCTGCAGATTACAGCACACTCATTTTTGGAGCATTTGCACAAAACACCTCTGAATTAACGGATCAATTTTTTCTTGAAACAGGATTTCGTGCAGACATAACCGATCCTACACTGAATAATAAAATGAGCGGGCTATTTTTGCTCCCGCGCATTTCAGTTCTGTATCGCTTTGATAACCAATTTTCGATGCGTCTGGGCGGCGGAATGGGGTATAAATTCCCGGCTATGTTTACTGATGAGGCCGAGAATCGCGCATTCAGGAATGTACTGACTCCTGACTTTGATGAGATTAAAGCGGAGCAATCGTACGGCCTGAATTATGATATCAACTATAAAACTATAATCGCAGATGAACTGGTAATCCGGATAAACCAGCTGTTCTATTTCACCTACCTCGATAATCCGCTGGTTCTCGATCAGGGGAATGACAACCTGTTCCGGTTTAGTAACCTGGATGGATATGTGCGCAGCAGGGGAACTGAATCTAATGCCGCATTTATTTATGAGCCGGTGAAATTATTTCTTGGTTACACCTTTGTAGATGCCGTTCAAAACGACGGGCAATCTGAATTCCAGCTTCCCATGAATTCCCCTCACCAAATAAACGCCATTCTGATGATTGAAGAGCATGGTTCATACAGGTTGGGTTTTGAAGCTTATTACTATAGTCCGCAGAAATTAAATGATTTTACCACCGGACGCGGATATACCATCTTTGGAATTATGGGAGAAAAGAGCTGGGAAACATTCTCCGTTTTTGCCAATCTCGAAAATATATTTGATACCCGCCAAACCCGCTTCGGCCCTATTTTTACCGGCAGCAGAGAACAGCCTGAGTTCATGGATATTTTTGCACCCCTCGAAGGCCGGTATATAAATTTTGGGGTGAAGCTTAGGTTGTACTAGTAGTTGCCTTTTCCAGCATTGAGTCTGGACGAACGAGTATTGGATGTTGCCTGCGCCGCGGGTATTGCGACGTGGCTTGCCTCAGAATGGTGCGCGAAAATAAGATGAAAAAATTTTCCAAATGCCTGAGATTCCTATCTTCTGCTTTCAGAAATAATTAAAAATAGTTTGGATCCCATCACCCACGGACTTATCGGTGCAACTGCGGCACAAACTTTTGCGGAAAAGGATAAACTTCGTCCGGCAGCATTTACCGGATTTGCAGCAGCAATGATTGCCGACCTGGATATTTTCATTCACAGCGCGAACAATCCTTTGCTAAATATAGAAGTGCACCGGCAGTTTACGCATTCACTTATTTTCATTCCGGTGGGAGCGCTTATAGCCACGGCCTTAGTTTGGTGGCTTGTTCGGAAAAAACTGAATGTGCGGGAAGTTTATACATTCAGCCTGCTGGGTTATGCCACGAGTGGAATTACAGATTCCCTCACCAGTTATGGCACCCAATTGCTGTGGCCGTTTTTGGATGAGCGCTTCGCCTTTAACCTGATTTCCGTGTTCGATCCTCTTTTTACACTGGGAATTATACTTGCGGTTTTCTTCGCTCTGTATAAAAAAGAAAAGCGGTTTATTTTTTTCGGGGTGATGTGGATTGCAGCTTATTTATCTTTTGCTTTCATGCAACAAAGCCGGGCAGAATCTGCGGCTTATAAGTTGATTGAGCAGCAGAATCATTCCGTAGAAAAAATAGTAGTAAAACCGACACTGGGAAACCAACTGCTTTGGAGTGCCCGGTATATATCCAGTGATAGTGTGCATGCGGCGGGAATTCGTGCAGGATTTTTTAGCGGAATGAAGGTGTATAAAGGTGATTCGGAATTATTGTTGGTTTGGAGGGAAGAATTTAATGAATATGAAGGAACCACCTTATATAATGATATTCAGCGCTTTTCAACGTTGTCGGATGGTTTTTTGATTTATCACCCATCACAGGAAAACATTATTGGAGATGCCCGTTATGCCATGCTGCCAACTTCTATGAAACCACTTTGGGGAATAGAAATTGATACCACCCGCCCTCATAAACGCCTTCCATTTCTGAATTTCCGGGATGCCGGGAAAGAGGTGAGGAGAGAACTTTTCAGGATGCTGAGAGGAGATTAGCCACGGAA
>JBBDNN010000047.1:0-100764 GCA_040877545.1 Balneolaceae bacterium | reverse complement strand
CTTCCATCTCTTTTTCATTTAATCTAAAGTTATAACAATGTTATTATATTTTAGAGTAAATTACAAGACCTTCTCAATTTCTTAGTTTTAAATTGCAAAGAAGTTTTTAGAGAAATATTCCTTTATTTTGTACTTACACCTGTAAGTACAGAAACTATGATTAAAAAAGTTCAAAAAATCGGAAACAGCCGCGGGATTTTACTTGAGAAAGCTCTTCTAAAGCTCTTAAAATAGAAGACGATGATCGAGTAGAAATCGTACCTCATAATGAAGGTCTTCTTATAAAGAAATTGGATGCTAAATCCGCATACGATGAAGTAAGTAAAAAACATCGAAAATCACTGGATAAACTCGGTGAATAATGAACTGGAACTGGCCGACCTTGTGGTAAATTTCATAACAAAAGAAATAACTAAAGATGGATTAGCTGAATTTTTTGAAGAGAATTCTACTCAAAAAAATTGAAGCTAGATATTCACCCTTTCTCGCTCACTTCTTTCAGCACTTTAACGAATGTTTCTACCGGCTGGGCACCGGATAATCCATATTTACCATTGATGTAAAAGAATGGAACTCCCTGGACCCCAATATTTTTAGCCTGAATGATATCATGTTTAACAGCATCTGTATATTGGTCGGAATTTAACACTTTCCGAACAGTTTCAGCTTCTAAGCCTGCCTTTTCACCTAATTCTTGCAGCACCTCTTTTTTGCCGATATATCTGCCTTCCGTGAAATAAGCTGAGAATAATATTTCCTCTAATTCATCTTGTTTTCCATGTTCTTTAGCGAGATGAAGCAGCCGATGGGCATCAAAGGAGTTGGTTGGTTTTACGCTGTCCATATCATAATCAAGACCTGCTTTTTCTGCCGTCTTTGTGACATTAGCATTCATTTGCTTTGCCCACTTACGATCATGGCCATACTTTTTGGCCAGCATATCATAAATATCCACAGCGGATTCAACAGAAGCCTGAGGATCAAGTTCAAAGCTTTTCCAGGTAATATCTATATCCAGTTCCGGCAATTGCTCCATGGCAAGTTCCAGGTGGCGTTTACCGATATAACAAAAGGGACATACTACATCCGACCAAATCTCTATCTTCATTTTTCCTGATTATTATAA
Organism: Balneolaceae bacterium; assembly: GCA_040877545.1. Lineage (GTDB taxonomy): Bacteria > Bacteroidota > Rhodothermia > Balneolales > Balneolaceae > Gracilimonas. Next base: position 99,638 of record JBBDNN010000047.1, on the reverse strand, counting down.
ATTTCCATTTCTACGTTTCCGGATAAGGCAAAATATGCCATTACTGTGGCAATTATAACAGTCATAATTGCTGCCATTAAAATGGATGTGATGGAAATATGCTGATCCAGCATCCATCCCATTAAAAAAGGACTAACAGCAGTGCTGAAAACCATCAATGAAGTAAATACCGACCGCACCGTACCAATTACTTCTGTTCCATATAATTCAGCCCATAAAGCGGATTTTATGGAGCTGCCCATTCCCATTGTTAAACCGAAAAGTGCCATGTATAAAAAAGCTGACCAAATTCCCGGATGCAAAAATGCTACAAACAATCCCACACTCATAGGCAGCATATAAAAGGGAAATATTCTCTTGGCGCTCCAGCGGTCTATTAATGGCCCAACCCCTAATGAACTCACGATCCTTGCTCCTGCAAAAAAGACAAAAGCAGAAGCAATGATAGCAGCAGTCCACCCCAGCTGCCCGGCAATAGATACCTGATACAAGAATAAACCTGTTGCCCAAAAAGCAGGAAGTAATACAGCTGGTAAAAATAGCCAAAACCTGTAATTACAGAACAGGTTTCTATAGACATTTTCGGGAACATTTAACTCGCTTTTGGTCTCCGTCTTCACTCCTTCGCGACTATCAACACCTGAACGCCTCACCATGAAAAGAATGAAAGGTATAAACACCAAAGCAATACTTGCGGCAATTAAACCCCAGGTCAACCGCCAGCTCATTACAGCAAGTAAAGCAGCAACAACCATCGGCAGTAATGCTTCACCAAGCGGGTATCCAAGGCTGGAAATGCTAAGAGCTTTGCCTCTTCTCAGTGTGAAATATCTTGCCATGGCAGTTTCTGCTGTGTGTCCGCTCAAGCCTTGCCCCGCCAAACGCAGCATCAATATTCCGGCAAATAAAAATCCAATATGCCACGACAAAGCAACGGTAATGCACGCCACCAATAATCCCAGGGCTACGTAAAGGCTGTACCGGTTCAGGGGCAGAACGTCAATCCACTTGCCCAGGTAAGGCAAAATAACCGCGCTGGATAATGTAGCCACGGAGTAAATTGATCCGAAAGCTGCATTCGATAAATCAAAATCCGTCAGAAAAAATGGAACAAATAAGGAGATCAGGAAGGTCTGGCCAAAACTGGAGAAAAAGGTAAAGGAAAGACCAATGCTTAGAACTTTTCTCTCTTGAAGCACAAAATTTATATAATTCACCTGGGATTGATTCTTTTTAAAAAATTGAAGCGAATGAGCATAAAATTACGGTTATTTAGCTTTAACAAAAACCAGCCGAATATCTTCTTTTGCAATCAGGCTGATTGGTGCAGGCTATTAATCTAATCCAAAAGTAATACATTCATTCCAGGTGAAAGCTTAATTGTTGGGGATTATACTTTTCGAACATATTTTAAAGTGCATAAGTTTTAATTTTAATCTCATTATTGATTTTCTAATCACATGCAAAAGTTTGCCTTAAGATGCTTTCAGGATAAAAAAATATACGTCCTGTCGATTTTCTTCCTAGCTCTTTTATTACCCGCATTAAGTTTCGGCCATGTTAAATGGTTTAGCGGTTTCTCTTTTCTTGATGAGCCTTTAAGTATCATTGAAGTTTTAAATCCAGTTTATATCGGTTTGGTAATTTTAAGCGTGGTGGTTATAAGTTCACTGGTATTTGCCGATGAGCATATTGAGGAAGTCAGGTGGTATCGTAAAGTAAACATCTGGTTATCGGATCAGGCAGATTACAGCCTGAATATAATGCGGGTGGCAATGGCTGCTGTCTTTCTTATTTCCTGGGCAAATGGCACTGTGCTTACCCCAGAACTGGTTTCCGGTTATGATTTGCTGGTTTGGCTTCAGTTTTTTTTAGCGCTGATGTTACTCTTCCATAAAACAACAATGTATGCAGGCGCCGGTTTACTGTTTTTGTATGTGATGGCAGCTTTTGAATTCGGCTTTTTTCATATGCTCGACTACCTGCACTTTGCAGGGATTGGCATTTATCTGTTTTCGCATCGGTTATACAATGAAAAACTGAAAGAAATAGGATTGCCAGCTCTATATATTACTATCGGCTTTTCCCTGATTTGGCTGGGTTACGAAAAATTATTTTATCCCAGTTGGGGATTGTATTTACTTGAACAAAATCCACAGTTGGCTCTTGGACTTCCACAAGAATTTTTCCTTCAAGCTGCCGCTTTTGTGGAAATAAGTTTGGGCTATTTATTGATAATCGGATTACTTGAACGGCCTCTTGCTGCTGTAATAACAATGGTGTTTTTTTTAACAACTCTTGTTTTTGGGAAGTTGGAAGTAATCGGCCACACACCGATCCATGCGGCTCTATTGGTTTTTTTATTCAATGGAACGGGTACCGCTTATAATCCTCCCATCGCCCTTCATAAAAATATGTACCTGAGGGTAGGTTTTGCTGGTGTAAATTTTCTCGTTATTGCAGCATTATTTTTAGGAGCTTATTCTTTTTCCGCGGAACGACAATACCAAATGGCGCTGGCAGGAGCACTAATGGAGAATGGCCATGAAACCAGTGTGATGGATATTAGCGGGGAAGAGCATATTCCTGAATTTACCAGTATAGAAATAATCAAAATTACTGACAGCAGTTATAATTTACATGTGGAGCTTGAGAATTGGGAATTCACACCCGAAAAAACAGGAGAGGAAACAGTAGCGAATGAAGGCCATATTCACATATATATTAACGGCATCAAAGCAGGAAGGATGTATGGAAATTGGTTTTACCTGGGAGAATTAGATCCCGGTGAATATTTTATCACCCTTAGCCTGAATGGCAATGACCACACAAGTTTTGTAGCTGATGGAGAAGTAATCAGAGCCGATACCACTTTTGTTGCGGAATAAATCAACTTTCCTGGCTTAATAACCAGCAATTCACCAAACCACTGCCCCTGCTCTGATCCCTGTTCACTATTCGCTCACTGTTCCACTCTTTCCAACATTTTAACCCTTGTTGCCTCAAATTCATCATTGGCTTTCCATGACTGTAATTCATCGGCATTTAATGCACGATAACCTGTCTTGAAAAAGAGCCGGGTATCTATTTCTGCGCCGCTCAAATCCCAGTATTGGTTTATCTCATCATTTACGGTGTGATAGTTGGCATCGGAAACGCTATCGCGCAGCGCAAGAAAATCCTCTCCCTTATCTATATATTCGGTACCAGGATTCGGAAAAATGGCAGGAATCCCAACCTTTGCCATATTAAAATGGTCGGAACGATAAAAATAACCACGCTCGGGATATGGATCAGGTTGTACCGTCCGTCCCTGTTTTTCAGCTTCTTCTTTGAGCAGGTCGCTCAGGGAGGTTCTGCCATAACCCACAACTACTACATCCGTTGTTTGGCCGTACACATTCATGCCATCAAGGTTAATGTTAGCCGTTACTTTCCCCGGCTCCACTGTTGGATTTTCAGCCCAATACTGTGAGCCCAGCAAACCCACTTCTTCTGCACTCACAACAACTGCCAGCACGCTTCTTTTTAATTCGGATTGAATTTCTTTGTAGCCTTTCATCATTTCCAGCAAAGCACTAACACCGGCTGCGTTATCCGATGCGCCGTTATTGATGGAGTCTCCCTCAACGGGCATTGTAACCCCCAGGTGATCTAAATGAGCGGTTAGCAGTAAATGCTCATCTTTCAATTCCGAATCATTGCCCTCTACTTTTGCAATTACATTCATGGCTTCAATTTCCCGGTAATCGGCCTCCATACTTACATTCATAGAAATTCCCGGTAATTCTACAGGTACAAAATCAGGATTATCGGCAGCTTCAAGTAAATCATCCACACTCATACCGGCTTCTTCAAACAGTAACTGACTTGCTCCGTAAGATAACCAGCCGTTAAATTCCGTTTGGGATTGGCCGGGCTCATCACCGCTTTTCAGATAAAAGCTCTCCCCACTCCATCCGCCGGAAACCACATTCCAGCCATAGCCGGCTGTTTCAGTAGTGTGAATAATGAGTGCCCCCAAAGCACCCAACTCTTTGGCTTTTTCATATTTATAAGAATACCGGCCGTAGTATAACCGGGTTCTTCCGGCAAAAAGATCTTCATCATATTCCGGATCATTATTTTTAATGACAATTATTTTGCCGCTTACATCAACATCTTTGAAATCATCCCAATCTTCTTCCGGCGCCTGAATGCCGTATCCCACATACACTAATTCTGCGTTTTCTATATCAACAGAAGCAGCTTCATTTGCCGGCCATGCCATAAATTCATCAAGATAATTTAAGTTGAAAGGAGTACGGCCATTCGTTTTAACCGACATTTCTGCGTTTGAGGTCTGCTGCCCCAGAAGCGGAAAAGACTGTATATAACTGCCATCATCACCACCCGGAGCGGCTCCCATTCGTTCAAATTCCTCCACCAAATAATCTACCGTCATCTGTTCACCGGAAGTACCGGTTGCCCTGCCCATGAACTCATCCGAAGACAGGGTTTCAATATGCCGAAGCATGGAATCTTTATTAATACTTTCAGCAGCTTTATCTGCGGGAGACTCATTACAACTTATACATAGAAAAGTGACGGCAATGAATAGAGATAAATATTTCATGATATCTGGAAGTTTTTGATATTAGAATCTTTCAAGGTTTTGAGAAAGTACAATGTGAAACTGAATAAAAGAAGAAATACAGATATGTTTCTTTATTCTGCTATTTCAAATTAACGGCATAATTTACCATCTGAACTTCCAGAAATAAATTAACTCTCCATCAACTATAGGTGAAGAATAAATTCTGTCTGCGGTTTGAAATTCCCATAGAATATCCTGGACAAATAAGAATTGACTTGCTGTGTTCAAATTATAAGAATCAGGTATATTTTCATGTTTATTGATGAATAGATAAATATTTGTGGGGCAATGAATAGGGTGCCAATATATTTTTAAGAGAAGTCCGTTTAAGTCTGCAAAAAATGTAAATGCAAAAAAAAAACCGAAAACCATTACAGGAATTCGGCTTTAAATTAAATTATTTAGAAGAGAGAATTAATCTTGTTCAATAATAAATCTAAACTTCTGAACCTGGTTCGAAACCTGCTGATTATCACTCATTCCACCAATCACATAAAAAGAATCCCCATCTTTGGCTATGCCTCGATGATCCATAGTCGGCACGGGCTGATTTCCGAGACTAATCCATTCGTCGGTATCCAGACGATAAGCAAAAACAGTACTATCGGGAATAGATGGCTTCATATTATAGCCAATGCCATTATAGTTATATGGATTAGTTGATCCACCGACAAAAACCACCATTTTCAGTGGTTCATCCACGCCAATAGCTGCCATGCGATAACGTGCCTTGCCTGGGTGTTGTTGAATTCTTACCCAATTAATATCTATAGGATTTTCTGCATCAATTTCACCTTTTATGCTGCCGGGCGACATCATAAATATGCGCTCGCCTTCATCAACTTTTACTTGAACGCCATCAGATAAAACCATGGTATTTCCTACAATTCCGCCGGAATGGCCAAATACCGGGGGGCCGGGATATGGCGTTGCATGCTCCCATGAGTTAGTGTGGGTATCATACACCTGCACATTTGATACGTTATTAGTGTTATTCCAACCACTCACGAGATAGATGTAGCGATCCTGGTAAACAAGAGAAACGGCATCTTCAACTGGGATTAACATGTCGGCTACTTCAGTGTAGGTATTACTGGTTGGATTAAACTTAAATACCTGTGAAGTAGATTTTTCTGCTCCGTCTTCGGCAACTGTATACCCGCCAAAAATATAGATATTGCCATTTGCATATTGTGCAGTACTGGCCAGTCTGCCAATTTCATCTGGTACTACGGGTAGTTCTTTCCATGTAGCGGATTGCACATCATAAGCTGCTGAGAAAGTGCTTACATCCCGGGATGTTTTTCCTTTTTCCAATCCCAGAAAGGTATACAGCTGCCATGTTCCAGCCACTTCTGCAGAAGCCACAGCGTTGTTAGAAATTTCGAGCGGCATGGTTTCCGGAGACAACCATTCCATGCTTACATTTTTTGGTGCCTGTCCACAAGAGGCTATAAAAATTAAAAGTGGTAAGAGTAACGATAATCTTTTCATTGTATGAATAATTGACTTATTGTCTTTTGTTGTTTTAACTGAATTTCATATTCAATTTTTTTGAATTTAGCACTCAGTTTTTTGTTTAATTCGAAGCCTTAAATATACCATTTTTCTATGTCTTCCTTTAAAAATAAAGTTGTATTAATTACCGGCGGTGCAAGTGGGATCGGGTATCTCATGGGGGCCGAAGCATTACATCGTGGAGCCAAAAAGCTTGTTATTTGGGACATTGATGAGGATAAACTTTTGAAAGCTGCAAAAACCTTTAGCAACGAAGGGTTTTCGGTGACTACTAATCTTGTGGATGTGAGTAATGCAGAGCAAGTTCAACAGGCTGCCGATGAGATTTTGAGAGAGTTAGAGTCTATCGATTTACTTTTTAATAATGCAGGGGTTGTTGTGGGCAAAAAGTTTGAAGATCATTCAATGAGCGACATCAAAAGAACCATGGACATTAATAGTTGTGGAATGATGTATGCAGCGCGGGCTTTTCTCCCGGCAATGTTGAAAGTAAATAAAGGCTATATCATAAATATTGCTTCGGCAGCCGGGTTAACACCAAATCCCGGGATGGCCGTTTATGCTGCAAGTAAATGGGCTGCCGTAGGCTGGTCAGAATCATTGAAACTGGAACTTGAACAAACTGCTAAATCCGTGAAAGTGCTGACGGTGATGCCGAGCTATATAAACACCGGGATGTTTGCAGGCGTCAATACCCCTTTATTTACTCCGTTATTAGATCCCCATGATATCGTTACAAGAATAATGAATGCGGTTGAGCGGGGGAAAAGCCGTCTTCGTGAACCGTTTATGGTGAAGTTGACTCCCTTCTTCCGGGGGGTACTTCCGGCTAATATTTATGATTTTGTAGCCGGTAAAATTTTTGGTGTGTATAATTCAATGGATACATTTTTAGGAAGGAATCAGGATAAATAATATGAATGCAAAAAAACTACTGCATCAGCAGAAAACCTATTTTAAATCCGGTGCCACAAAATCGGTGGAATTTAGAATTCACCAGCTCAAGACACTTAAAAAAACATTAATTGAACATGAGGAAGAATTAAACAATGCGGTTTACAAAGACTTCAAAAAATCCGCCTTTGAAATTTTTGCAACTGAGTTGGGAGTTATACATACAGAAATTAATTATGCAATAAAGCACCTACAGAAATGGGCTAAACCTAAACGCGTTTCCACCTCGCTGGTTAATTTTCCTTCCAAAAATTTTGTTGTGGCCGAGCCCTATGGTGCGGTCTTAATAATTGCTCCCTGGAATTACCCCGTTCAACTGGCTTTGTTACCATTGGTTGGTGCTATCGCTGCCGGGAATACCGCAGTCATCAAACCATCTGAGATTACTGCACATACCTCAGCCGCTCTTTCCCGCATATTAGGCAAGTGGTATAAGGAAGCATTTATCTCTGTTGTGGAAGGTGGGGTTGAAGTAAATCAGAATTTACTGGCACAGGATTTCGATTATATATTTTTTACCGGAAGCTCGCGTGTGGGGAAAATTGTAATGGAAGCCGCTTCCAAAAATCTCACCCCAATTACACTCGAACTTGATGGTAAAAGCCCATGCATCGTGGATGATTCTGCCGATCTGAAAACTTCAGCCAAACGAATTGCGTGGGGGAAATTCATGAATGCCGGCCAAACCTGTATCGCTCCGGATTACCTGCTGGTTCAGGAAACAATAAAAAAAGAATTCCTGGGCTATCTTAAAGATGCTACTCTTTCCTTTTATGACGTTAACCCCAAACTAAGTCCGGATTTTCCCCGCATTGTGAATGAATCCCATTTCGATCGACTTGCTGAACTTCTGAAAGATGGAGATGTTTTTTATGGTGGGAAATCGGATCGGGTACAGAAATATATTGAACCGACTATTTTGGATAACATTTCCCTGGATGATAATATAATGCAGGAAGAAATTTTCGGCCCCATTCTTCCTGTTTTAACTTTCTCGGAGCTTCCCCAGGTTGTAGATATTATCAACGGGAAACCAAAACCAATGGCTTTATACCTGTTCACAAAAAGTTCGGAAGCTGAACAGATGATTATACAGAATTGTTCTTTTGGCGGTGGAGCTATAAATGATGTTGTGGTTCATATCGCCAACCACAAAATGCCCTATGGCGGAGTTGGGAAAAGCGGCATGGGCTCATATCATGGCAAAAATAGCTTCGAGCTATTCTCACATCGTAAAAGCATTGTGAAGAAATCGTTCTGGCTGGATTTGCCTTTCCGTTATCCTCCCTACAAAGGAAAACTAAAATGGATTAAACGTCTCTTAAAATGAGTGAGAATTCTTTCAAAGCATATTTAGCAGAAGAAAAATCAGACCGAAGATTTAGAGGAGAAGTGAAACAGGTGCCCTTTTCTCTGTTACCGACTCACGAAATCTTAATTAAAGTTGAATACTCATCCCTTAATTTTAAAGATGCACTTTCCGCCACAGGAAATAAAGGTGTCACAAAAAACTATCCGCACATACCTGGAATTGATGCCGCGGGAAAAATTGTATCAGATAGCTCTAATACTTTTATGGAAGGTCAGTCTGTAATTGTAACCGGACATGATTTAGGTTCAAACACTTCTGGCGGATTTGGAGAGTTTATTCGGGTTCCAAAAGAATGGGTGGTGGCGCTCCCGGATGGCTTAAACCTCAAAACAGCAATGGTATTTGGTACGGCAGGCTTTACCTCTATGTACGGGGTGAAACGTCTTCAGCGCGAAAATCTGAACCCTGGAGATGGCAGAATATTAGTTACCGGTGCCACAGGTGGCGTCGGTTCTTTAGCTGTTTTTTCCCTTTCACAAATCGGTTACGAAGTAATTGCCGCTACCGGCAAAATGGATCGGGTGGATTTTTTGAAAAAATTGGGTGCTGCTGAAGTTATTCATCGTGAGGAAATCACAAAGGTTCCTGGCAGTCTTCTGCTCAGCCGTAAATGGAAAGGCGCAATTGAAACAGTAGGCGGTAAAATGCTGAATTCTGTAATCCGCCAAACCGGACATGATGGAGCTGTAGCCTGCTGCGGAAATATCTTGGGAGATAAGCTGCATACCAATATTTACCCCTTTATACTTCGAGGTGTAAGTCTTTTGGGGATTGATTCGGCTATTTGCAAAATGCCGATGCGACTCCAAATCTGGGATGAAATTGCTGCAATGAATCACGACAAACTGCCCGAAGAATTCTCCAAATCCGTTAATCTTGAAAATCTTCAGCAGGAAATAGAAAAAATATTAGAAGGCGGGCAAGTCGGCCGGGTAATAGTTGCTCATGAATAAAATCACTCATTAAAAAAATGAGCAGGCTTAGGGAATCATAAAGCAGCGGTCAAACTAACTTTATGCATGTTATGGGTATTTTAATCTTAATTATTAAGCTGCAAAATAATTTTTAGATACTGCTGCCTTTTCTGCCCTTCGAAGAGGTGCATTCAAAACATCTACAGAAATCGGTTTCACTAAATATTCAATACAATTTACTTCTCTGGCTCTTTCTTTTAATGACTGCTCATTACTTCCAGAGAGAAAAATCACCGGGATATCAATTTGCTGATTTCGTAATTTTTCTATTGTTTGGATTCCATCCAGAGTGCCGGAAAGTTGAATATCCATTACTAGTATATCTGGATTAAAAGAATACACCTTTTCAATGGCTTCCTCCCCACTTGTAGCTGTAGCAATCACCTTGAAACCCAATCTTCCAATAATTTTTTCTCCCAAAATGGAGAGAAGTGCATTGTCTTCTACCAATAAAACATTTTTTGAGAATTTCATACACCCTAACTATTTGTAGTAAATTTTGAAGTCTCCAACAGTATATTAGAAAAACTTAATACTTCCAATCTTTTTCTTTTGAAAATTATATTCAGGTTAAAACGTTTTTCCCCTATGGTAATTCTTCATAAAATAAATAATGATTCTAAGTCTGCTGCCCTACAGGAAGAGTTAAACCGTCTCGTAATTTCTTATAAAACGGTTGAACATAATCCGGAGCAGGAAGAGGGACAATGGCCATTTATAGAAGAGGACGGAAAAATAATTGAAGGCAAAAGGAATATTAAAGATTGGCTTGAAGAGCTTGAAGATGAATTAAAAAATCAACGCTCAATAACCGGCGATGGCTGCTATATTGATCCTAAAACCGGATCTGTTTGTTAGTAAAAAAAGCGGCCTTTAGGTTATTTTACTTTTCGCTTCTTTCACCAGGGTTTTAAAAATATTTCGTTGCCTGGCTATTTGAATCAGGTATTCGGGATGCCATTGAACGCCAATCATAAAAGGGTAGCTGCGATGCTCCACGGCCTGATAAATCCCTGTGTTTAATTCTTTTGCTATAACTTCAATTCCCTCACCTACCCGTTTTATGGCTTGATTATGCAGGGCGTTTACATTACAAATACCGGTTTTTAAAATTTTTCTAAGTTTCGAATCCTTTTTTATTAATACCCTTTTCTTTGGAAAAATGGAAGACACCTGAGCCTTCTCTCCATAAAAGCCGCTAATATCCTGATGAAGGCTCCCCTTAAAGTGCACGTTCATGAGCTGCATTCCCCTGCAAATTCCCAGAACCGGCTTTTGTTCGGCAACAGCTTCAGCTAAAAGCCGAAATTCAAGTTCGTCTCGTTTTAAATCGATAGGAGATTTTTTGGTATGCTGAAAATAACGGCCAAGCCAATAAACAGGAAATAGCAATATCGAAAGTACCCACTCAAAAATAGTGCGTCTATTCCGGGTTAATTTTGTTCTTTCAATACGTTCCTCTCCATATTTTACCGGCTCAATATCAGCACCGCCACCAATAATAAGTGCATCAATTTCCTGAATCTGCCGGGGAGAATCTGGTGTAATATGCAATGGTTTTCCTCCGGCAAGCCATACTGAAATAGCAGAAAAAAACCATGCAGCCTCTCCCCCTTCAATGGGCCCGGTTATACCAATTTTAGGCCTTTTACTGAACATTTTGCACCCATCGGTCCATCAACATTACCCATTTCTTTTTTGCACTAAATAAAGCGTCTTTATCCATTTTCAGATAAGCCTTAGAATATTGCTGCAATGCTTTTTTATCATCTGCCAGCTTTTCAACCAGCACCCAACGGTTCCATTCTTTTACCAGCGACCAATTATTATCTTCTATAGAAAAATTTGGTAACCTGTAGTGGAAAGTCGGTCTCGCAGAAGAAAGATCATCTTTTGTTAATTTCTGGGCCAACTCCTCGTTAAGATGCATGAAAACAGGAATCAAATCCAGTGATCGATTCCTGGAGTTTTTAAATCGGAAATAATCCCGGATCAACATTTCTAAACCAGGATTATAATCCTCCCTTAAAATCAGACGTAAATATTCAATTTCATACTCATTTATATAAGGGGTGATCTTTCGGCTTAGATCTATTTTAACATCTTTTCGGATCCAGGGATCTAACAGTACATAGGCTTTCAAATGCCGCAAAAGGCTTTCCGCTGTTAATGAGGGAACTTCCGGATTGATATGCATACCAAAGGCATAAAAAAATGAACTGCCGGTACCTTTTGCTTTCCATATTCTGAGTTCATCTACCAGACGTACTACTTGCGGAATTTTTTCGAGGGTGATTGGAGGGGTAATAATTTCGAAAGGCACCACAGTAGAAGCAACTCCCCGGAGGGCATTTTCTATGGCATCTTTATTCCGGAAGGTTGAAATATCAACACCAATCGACTCCAATATCTTTTCATATTTTTTGTGAAGTAATATACTGGCATCCAGTTCCAGCTTAAAAGTCCCAAATTCGGATCCCGATATTTTAAACTCATAGGTCGAGATCTGCTCTGTTTTACCTCCATATAACCGGGCGATCATATTGGCTGCCTCTTCCATTTCCAAGCCGGTAAATTCAAACTCAAAACCAACCGTACGGACTTCGTCCGCCTGATTTTTTACATGTGGGGGTAAAATGAAATTCAATTCAGTATTTATTTGATGCTCCAGAAATTCAACAGTATTAAAGAAGGTATCAATCCTTATTTAAAAAAGAATGTTCTTATTCACATTTTTAAAAAAGTGGCTGATGTGTTCAAAATGAAATTTGAATTACCCCTTTTAAAGGTTTGTTGGTTAAATCAGGATTTACCACATTTAGAAAACCAGGGAATTAACAGATAACAATGGAAAAAGCAGCAACAAAAAAGCGTAAAATTACAATTATAAAAGGTGGCTTTATCCTCTCTGTTGTGGGTGCCCTGGCCATAATACTTTCAGGCTATGGCTACCAGTGGAATTGGTGGGATCTCGGCACAGGGTTCAGCGTATTGATTCCCTATGGAACTGCCTTGGCTGCTTTAGGTGGGCTGGCAGCAATAATTGCTTATTTAAGATTAAAAAGCAGGCCAAGAAATTACGCTATTACTGCTTTTGTCAGCCTTATGATCGGTCTTATAGCTTTGGGAAATGCAACTTATTGGTATGTAGAAATGCAAAAAGGCTATCCGCCGATTCATGACATCACCACAGATACGGAGAGTCCACCTGAGTTTGAGGCCATTGCTCCACTTCGCAAAAATGCACCCAATCCGGTGGAGTATGCTGGCGCTGAGACAGCTAAAATGCAGGCGGATTTTTACCCGGATATAGAAACCTTTTACATAAGTTTGCCATACAGCGAAGCCTATGACCGTGCGCTGAAAACAGCTGAGTCAATGCCTTGGAGTATCGTAGATACCAATAAAGAAGATGGGCGAATCGAAGGATATCAAAAATTGCCCTGGTTTGGCTTTATAGATGATGTGGTAATTCGGGTTGATACCACCGAAGATGGCAGCAAAATTGATATACGCTCAAAATCTCGCCTGGGACGCGGAGATATAGGTGTAAATGCAAAACGCATCCGAAAATATTTAGAAAAACTGTAGACTTCTGAACCGTCTTCCAATAATTAAAGGTGCTTCAAAACCTCCTCTGCCATTAATTCTGCGGCTTCAGGTTTACGGCGAAACCATAATTCCGGCTCTATTAATTCTAACTCTGAAACAGCCAGTTCGCCCTCATTATCCATGACTACATCCACCCGTGCATAAGCAGGGTTTGCCGGGCAGGCAGCCACAGCACGCATTGCAAAATTTATTTCTTTTTGTTTGGGTTGGTAATTGTGAACTGTTCCTCCAAAATCATCCTGTACACGGAAATCACCTTGTTTTGCTTTTTTTTGAACAGCATGGCTAAAGGTCTTCCCAAATATTATAAATGACCATTCTCCTTTTTCGGGGATGGATTTTTGAAATGGCTGAAGCATAAAGTCTTCTTCTGCTATCAACTTTTTAAAATCCTCTTCATGTGCCTTTAGTTCTTCCCGTTTTAACCGAAAAGTATGGCGGCCGCTTCCGCCAATAGTTGGTTTTAGTACGGTCTCCTTCCAGCCTGTTTTGGAATGAATATCAGCCAGTGTAGAACTGCTTCCCTTTTCAATATAATGAGTGGGAATTATAGGCACTCCCCTTTGCTTCAATTCGCCAAGATATTTTTTATCCATATTCCACCAGATGATTCCGGCAGAATTAATGAGCAGGGTTTTGGAAGAAACATTCTTCAGCCATTTTTTAAATACATTAACCTTGTTGAAATAATCCCAGGTAGTGCGGAATAAAACCGCACAGGTCGATGCCCAGTTAAAATCAGGATCCGCCCAGTCTTTGCGGGTAACTATTAGATCTTTTCCCTCTAAAGCTTTCTGTACGATAGCATCTTCAATAAGTATATTTTGAACATAGGAATTTGGAGACTCAGGATTTATATAGCGGGAATCGGTAAGAATAACTATATCGAAGTTTGACATTATATCGGAAACGGGTAAAGCTGTTTAATTTGAAGTCCTATTAAGAATACAAATAAATTGCCTCTTCAAAATGGTGCAGGTATTGAATATTTTTTAAGATAAAGGAGTTAATATGTTCCGGCAGGTAAATTCCACCTGTTCAGAGAAATTTTTTAATTATGCACATTAGGCTTTATTGTCTCTACTCGTTTTTGCTGCTGACAGGGTGTCAAAGTTCTGGCAACCTGATTTCCCCGCCATCTTCAGGGGAAGAAATCAGGTATTCGGCTATTTATCTTATTCATGCGGATGCCAATTATTTATATCACGATGAAGATGGCAATGCCCATCGCGCGGATGAGAAAGTATTAGCTGAGGCGCAGCAAATCGGTGAGAAAGCTGAATACGGGGAGGTTTTCATCTTTCACCAAAAACCGGAGCGGAAAATCTTATGGCTCTTTCCCCGAAAAGACCGCCGAATGCTGCACTATCGGAATGGGAAGCTGGTAAATGATGCTCGTTATTCGCCCAACTTTGATAATGGTTTACTCTCAGCAGAAGCTGATATATTTAAACAAAATCAATCAGATGTTGTAGAAAATTCCTCGAAAATTCTGCTGTACTTCGGTCATGAAATTCCTGTAAAGGGAGGCACTAATTATCATTATTCACAAAGATCAGTTCCTGTAAATTCCCACACATTTAGTGAAGGTGCCAAAAAATTCCTGAAAGGCAGCAAAAAAATATTCGATCTCGCCGTTCTTTCTACCTGCAACAATGGGAATCCGCAAATGGCACAAGTGTTACAGCCGGTAACTAAAACCTTACTTGCCTCTCCCCAAAATCTGCACCTTTCGCATATTGATACCGACGCTTTACTATTGATGGAAGAAGAGCGAAAAACCTCGGGCGAAAAAATTGCCGGCGCAATGGCTGGGCAAACTTTTAACCGGCTATCTGAAATCCTTCATACCGAAATAACTTTATTTGTGTATGATATGAAAATCATTGAGAGCTATTTAGCTGAATTCAATTCCCTGCACCAAATACATCTTGAAGATATTGAACCTCAGCTTTTTGAGGAAAATGTGGATTGTGCTGAACTGCCACTTTTTAATGAGTCGGATTTTACCAAAGGAGTACAAGGCTGGCACAAGAAACCTCAATTCGGGCGCCGCTCAAATTCTAAAACACATTCCGGCTGGGGATGCCGAAAAAATTAGAAGATGACAGGTTTGGCAATCTTACAATTTTCGCATCACATAAGTGACGGATATTCCATGTAAAACTACCGATAACATTACAATAAGGCCGACAGTAGCCCACAAAATTTCTCCATATTTTTCACCGATGCCTGAGAAGTTAAGGCCGTAAGCGAGGTAGTAAAAGGAGCCGATCCCACGAATGCCAAAAACAGCAATTACAGCTCTCTCATTCCACTTTACAGTTGTGCCAATCATACCTAATAAAACCGAAGCCGGCCGAATAACAAGTAAAAAAAGAAAAGCTAAAATTATTACCGGCCATGTGATGCCGATAAATAATCCTTGAGAAATTGCTACTCCCAGGGAGATCATCAATAAAGTCATCAAAAGTTTTTCCATTTGATCAGAAAAGCCGTGTATATGTTTGTAGAATTCTTCATCTCTTTTATAATGCCTGAAAGTTCTGGCGGCTATGAATACTCCAAGAAAACCATATCCGTGTACCAGCTCGGTTGCTCCGTAGGCCACAAAAGTGAGGGCAAGGGCCACAAAACCTTCTGTGGAAGCAAGAATATCTTTTGTTTCAGGAACTATTGTACCAGAAATATATCCTGTTAATACACCCATTCCCACACCGGCTGACAGCTTCCATAGTACATCAATAGTAAGCCAATGTGTTATTCCTTCCATAGCAAAGCCTGTTGCAGCCAATACTAATGCCAGGTTTACAAAAGGGAATGCCAGGGCATCGTTTAATCCGGCTTCACTTGTAAGGGCAAAACGCACTTCATGTTCTCTTCTTTCTCCGGGAGGGCCTACCTGCACATCGGATGCAAGCACAGGATCTGTTGGCGCCATTACCGCCCCCAATAAAACGGCCGTAGCAAGAGGCAGTCCCATCAGCCAGGAACCGCTAAAAGCTAATGCTGCGATACATAAAGGCATAGTTATTCCGAGTAACCTCCAGGTAGTATTCCATCTTTTCCAGCCTTCCAGCCGATCAATTTTTAAGCCGGCACTAACCAATGAAACAATAACAGCCAACTGGGTTACTTTCTCAGTAAAGTTGCCATATTTTAAGGGATCAAACTCTATTAAATCAGTTAGAAACAGAGGAAGGAGTAATCCAACTCCGAGATAAATCATAGGTAAGGAAACAGGTGCATTTTTCAACCTTATAGGAACCAAAGCGGCTCCAAGTAATGAAATGCCAATTACCAAAATTAAAATATTATACTCACTCACAATTTCTGTTATTTCGATGCCTGTAAAGCGACATCCTTACATACATAATTCCTTGGAAAATCAGTCAATTTTGAAACTAAGCCTGAAAATTATATTTAGGTAAGGGTTTTTAAAGCTGATGCACCTCCCTGTGAAGTTTTTAAAGTTCCTTATTGCATCGACTGCTTTAAGTATTTCTATACGATTTTCTATAAGCCAGTACATAGCTGAAAGTAAAGTCTAAATTCTGATTATGTTATATAGTATACTTGGAGTAATTTTCACATAACCAAAGATAATCCGTTGATTCTTTCCATCTATCTTTTATTTGCTGCATTACTTTTATTGATAAGTATTTTTTCGAGTAAACTTTCATTAAAGTATGGGATTCCAGCCTTACTGATATTCTTAGGGATCGGAATGTTTATCGGATCAGATGGTTTAAACTTAGTTTACTTCGAAGATTTTCAGCTTGCTCAATATCTTGGAATTATTGCCCTGATTTATATACTATTCTCAGGTGGTTTGGATACAAAATGGAAAAAAGTAAAACTCGTAGTACTCCCGGGTATACTTCTTTCTACTGTTGGTGTTCTGATAAGCTCAATAGTTGTAGGTTATTTTTCAACTCTTATACTCGATGTAGATTTACTAGAAGGTTTTCTTTTGGGAGCTATTATTTCATCAACAGATGCTGCTGCTGTATTCTCAGTGCTACGTTCAAAGTCGATTGGCTTCAAGTATCGATTACGTGAGCTAATGGAGTTTGAGTCTGGAACTAATGACCCTATGGCTATATTTTTAACTATCGGGTTGATTCAGTACATGACTATACCTGATATGTCGTGGGTTTCTTTTCTCCTGCTTTTTGTGATGCAAATGGGTATTGGTTTAATAGCAGGAGTAGTACTGGGAAAAGTAATTACCTGGATTATTAACCATGCAAATCTTGGTTATGATGGCCTGTATCCTGTTTTAGCACTTTCATTTGTTCCACTTATCTATGCTACCACAGATTTATTGGGAGGAAGTGGTTTTCTTGCTGTTTATTTAGCAGGTCTCGTTATGGGGAACTCTACATTTGTACACCAACGCAGCTTAATGAACTTTTTTGATGGTGTGGGTTGGCTTATGCAAATATGCATGTTTTTGACGCTTGGTTTACTGGTATTTCCAAATGAAATTATTACTGTTGCTGGCAGCGGGATTTTAATTGCATTGGTATTAATAATAATTGGAAGGCCTCTCAGCGTTTTTATAGGAATGGCATTTACCGGATTTAGAATTAAGGCCAAAATGATGGTTTCATGGGTAGGGCTTCGTGGAGCAGTTCCTATTATTTTAGCAACCTTTCCACTTGTTGCAGGACTTGAGCAGGCTGAACTGTTTTTCAGTATTGTATTTTTTGTAGTGGTTACTTCGGTACTTGTTCAAGGGCCAACGATACCCTTCATTGCCCGCCGGTTAAAAGTGGATTCGCCGATTAAAGAAACAACCCGCTATCCGATTGAACTGGAACCTTCTGTCGACACAAAAGCAGCATTGGTGGAAGTTGAAGTAAAAGAAAATGATTTCGCAGTAGGTAAGCAGATTCTCAGACTCGGATTGCCTGATAATGTTTTGGTCACATTAATTAATCGTGAAGGTAATTTTATTGTACCCAAAGGCACTACTAATATTGAGGAAAACGATAAACTGCTCATTCTCTCAGATAAAAAAGATGTCGCAGAAATCCGCAGGCTTATAAAAGAATAATATAAATTAATCCAAATAATAGAGGGGAATTCTCTGTGTTTGTTCGTAATTTTATTAAATGAAACATCTGCTAAAAATTACTTTTCTATTAATTATAGTTCTTCTTCCCTGGGAGATACAGGGCGGAATAACTTCCTTTAATTATATTGCAGAAACTCAACCTGTTGAGGCAAACCAGCTGGAATCAAATCCTTCTGATAACCAGCCTCTGTTTTATTTGATAAATCATCAGGATACAAGTGGTTTTATTTTGCCGGAAAGAGTGCCGGTAGTTAATTCGATAAGTAACCAGCAGGATAAAGACAATGAAAACTTTCACCTTGGTTCCGAGAAGCAAAGAAACTCGTCATCACTTATCCTTCTTTGCAGTAGAATATCACTGAGTTTAACTGTTAAAGAGATCATCTTCCCTTTCCATACTTTTCTATAACCATCTTTGCCATAAGAGATTTTCAAAGCTACACGGAAAATCTTTCAGTTTTATCACTTAATACATATCAGCTGTTCTTTTTTAATGAAAGGTAGTTGTGATATGTACATTTTTTAATTCATAATTTTATCAAGATGGAAATAGATTTAGCCACTATTATAATTAGTGTTATTGCAATATTGATTTTTGCAATCCCTATTATTTATGATCAGTATTCAAAGAAGAAAAATAAAAAACCTTAAGTAGATTTTTTGATTAACTCCTTTATCCGCTTTTAAAAAAGTAGTAGTTACATAAAAGTAGCTACTACTTCTCCTGGTAAAGCAATACCAGTTAGTAAAAATAAAATTATACTCACTCACTATTTCTGTTCTATAGATGCTTGTAAAGAGACATTCATTAATACATTATCTTTGAATAATCAGTCTGTACGTGCCCCTTTTTGATGCTGAAATTGAGAGTTTGTTGAAGGGGGAAAAGGAGAACCTTATCAGGTAGAACTAACCAGCAGTGACTAATGTTCAGGTAAATTTGCAATCTAAATGATAATTGAATGGAAATTATAAAGATAATATTCGCAGTAATTCTGCCTCCCCTCGGTGTTTTTTTAGAAGTTGGTTTAACCGGCGCTTTTTGGTTGAATATCCTACTCACCATACTTGGCTATATACCAGGTGTCATTCATGCCGTGTGGGTTATAGCAAAAAATTAATTTCAAAAATTGACACATCCTCCAGAGAGGTTTAAAAGAAAATCCCTCCATGAATTTTAAAAACCCCACCTTATTTTTGGTTTTACTTTTCCTGGCTATACTGCCGGCTTCAGTTTCGGCACAGGATGAAAATCAACCGGAAACCACTGAAGACATTGCTGAAGAGCCGGTTCCCGCACAAGTAGATGTCGAGCCGGCAGCAGATGACACACAAATCAGGGAGCGCCTGTCAGGGATTTTAAAAGCAACGGGCTGGTTTACCGACACTGAAGTAGAGGTTAACGATGGAGTGGTTTTCCTGAAGGGCTTAACAGAAACCGATGATTACAAAAACTGGGCCGGAGACCTGGCCCGAAATACTCAGGATGTTGCTGCAGTAGTAAATCAAATTGAGGTGACGGAACCGGATATCTGGAATTATGAACCCGCCTTTGCCGGCTTGCAAGATTTATGGCGCAGCATAATGCGCTCCATCCCTTTCTGGATATTTGGCCTTTTAGTTTTACTGATATTTTGGGGAATTGCTGTCTTTGCAGCTAAAGTAACCAGGTCTTCTTTAAGAAAGCGTAAGATAAATTCGCTATTACAGGATATTGCAGCACGGATCGTTGCAGTAGTTGTATTTCTCCTTGGCATATACATAGTCTTTCATGTTGCAGATTTAACAGGCGTTGCATTCACAGTTTTAGGTGGTACCGGACTTTTAGGTATAGTTTTGGGAATTGCTTTTCGAGATATCACCGAGAATTTCCTGGCCAGTATCTTTTTGAGTATACAAAACCCATTTCACGCCGGAGACCTCGTGGAAATTACCGGCCACACAGGGTTTGTTCAACGGTTAACTATTCGTGCCACATTACTTATTACACTGGATGGAAACCACATGCAGATTCCCAATTCAACCGTTTATAAAAGCAGTATTCTAAATTTTACCAGCAATCCTAACCAGCGGTCAAATTTTATTATTGGCATTGGTTATGAGGACAAAATCACAGCTGCCCAGGAAATCGGCTCGAAAATTCTTGCCGAGCATCCTGCTGTTTTAAATGATCCGGAACCCTGGATTTTGGTGGATGAATTGGCCGCTTCTACCGTTAATTTAAAGTTTTACTTATGGCTGGATGGGAGCAAGCACAACCTGTTAAAGGTGAAATCTTCTGTAATGCGACTGGTAAAAGCGGCTTATCAAAAAGAGGGAATTTCTATGCCTGATGAAGCAAGAGAGATGACTTTCCCTGATGGCGTTCCTGTTCAACTCAACAACGGAGAAAAATCAGCTCTGCCAAAGAAGGCAGTGAAAAGCCGAACTGCTTCAAAGCCGGATGATGAAACGAAGCAAGTGTCATCTAAAGCAGAGGGTGGCTTAGAGAGTAATGCCGGGGAAATCCAGGAACAGGCACGGAAATCGCGGGTTCCGGAAGAAGGCGAAAACCTTTTGAAATCGTAATTCTCTGTAGGTTATGTGACGCATTTTACCCGAATAACTCTCTAAAACTTCAAAACATGCAACAAACACTGCAAATTATGTAATGCACAATACTCAGTAATTAAACATCTTGTTTAGCATAAGAATTTAATATGATTAGTTGAGAACAGTTTAAAACTCTTGCCGGGTAAAACTGAGAGAACTTCTCTACATCAGTACTGACTATAAATGTCAGGAGAGATAGAGCATTAGCCCCTTTCAGTTATCAGTACCGGTAAGAGTTTTTTTTTCTTCATTTAAAAGCACAAGAATTTAATTTCAAATTCAAGAGAGATATGAGAGCCTTATGCTGGCACGGAAAAAATGACGTGCGAATAGATAATGTACCTGACCCAAAAATAAAAAATGCCGGAGATGTTATTGTAAAAGTAACTTCAACCGCTATTTGCGGTTCTGACCTTCACCTGCTTAGTGGATTAATGCCCACTTTGGAAGAAGGAGATATTTTAGGCCATGAATTTATGGGTGAAATTGTTGATGTGGGGAAGGAAGTGACAAAGTTTCAAAAGGGAGATCGTGTGGTTGTACCTTTCACCATAGCCTGCGGGCATTGTCATTTTTGTAAAAATACGCTGTACTCTTTATGCGATAATTCTAATCCCAAAGCCGATAAAGCCAAAAAAGTTATGGGCCATTCCCCTTCGGGCATGTTTGGCTATTCCCATATGATGGGTGGTTTTTCAGGCGGACAGGCAGAATATGTTCGTGTTCCCCATGCTGATGTAGGCCCCATCAAGGTTCCTGAGTCACTTACAGATGAACAAGTATTATTTCTGTCTGATATTCTCCCAACCGGATACATGGCTGCTGAAAATGCCGACATAACAGATGGTGATACCGTTGCAGTTTGGGGATGTGGGCCTGTAGGGCAGCTAACTATACAGAGCGCCTGGATGTTGGGGGCTGGCCGTGTAATAGCTATTGATATTGTACCAGAAAGATTAAAAATGGCGGAGGAAATTGGAAAGGCTGAAACCATTAACTCTACCACTTATACCGAGATTTATAATCAGTTAATGGAAATGACTGCCGGCCGTGGCCCAGATGCTTGCATTGATGCTGTTGGCGGAGAAGCCCATGGCGGTAATATTCTACGCCAGGCTAAAGATAAAGCGATGGGAACTGCCCATCTGGAAACCTCCAAGCCGTATGTATTGCAGCAAATGATACACAGTTGCAAAAAAGGTGGAAATCTCTCCATTCCTGGAGTTTATATCGGGCCGCTTCAAATGGTTCCAATGGATGCTGCTATGAATAAAGCGCTAACCTTTAAAATGGGACAAACTCACGTACAACGATATCTAGACCCATTAATGAATAAAATTGAAGGTAAGGAAATAGATCCCTCTTTCGTCATCACCCACCGGCTTGATCTGGACGATGCACCAGATGCATACAAAACTTTCAGAGATAAAGAAGATGGATGCATCAAGGTTGTTCTGTCTCCGTGACATCATTTCTAATTGTCGAGAAACTGATCTAAATCGAGCAAGGAATTTCTAATGAAGGATCTTCGTTCTGGTGATGAGATTAATATTAGCAGAATAAATAATACAGAACGGTAATGGCTGTCCTGAAAATTTTATTTGGCTCTATTGCTGGAACATCACTGATGACTTTATTCAGCTATTTAATGGCCTATGAATTGAACAGGCAGTTCAAAGAGCCGGAATTATTAAATGAGCTTCTGTTCCAGTCTTATTTTTATGAATCATCTGGAAAACCTACAGCAGCTGGCTGGCTTTTGCATTATTTGATAGGAATCATATTTGTTACATGCTTCCACTTCTTTTGGATGCTAACTGTTGTGGAACCCACTTTTTTTAGCGGTACCTTATTGGGTTTGGCCAGCGGTTTTATAGGCATTTCAGGATGGCATCTAACATTTCGCATTCATCATAAACCACCATCAATCAATCTATCAACATATTATTTTCACCTGTTAGCAGCTCATATCATTTTCGGATGGGGCGCCGCGGCAGGATATAATTTGTTAAAATTTAAATAAAGATATGAAACAGGTATCAACGACGATAAATATGGTTCGTCTATCCATTGTTCAAGGAATATTCTACATGGCTACCGGTCTTTGGGCTATTCTTGATATGGACAGCTTCATGGCTGTAACGGGTCCCAAAGAAGATATTTGGTTGGTGCGAACAGTAGGAATGTTGGTCTTTTTTGTTGGAGGCGGATTGCTTGCAGCAGGATTAAGAAAACAAGTTACCCTGCCAATAATAATAATTGCGGCAGGAGCTGCCCTTGGTTTCACAGTTGTAGATATAACTTATGTATGGCTGAATGTGATCTCACCAGTTTATTTGCTAGATGCTGTAGCAGAAATATTAATTCTGGCATTATGGGTAATATTAATTTTTAAAAGAGACACAGCTGACGAATTTTCCCCAACCGATGATCAAAATGGTGACCCTTCTACTCTTTAAGCAAATGGTAGATAAAAATTTGTTGTTGATTCAACAGTAGCCAAAAAATAAAAACAAGAGAAAGAGAAATGGATCCAACAGAACTGAAAGAAAAAAAGCTGCCAAAACAAGAACAAGAACGTCCGGGCAAGGAATCAAAGATGAAACCCGAGCCTGAAATAATCCGGGATGATTATACCGGCAGCAATAAATTAAATAATAAAATTGCACTTATAACAGGTGGAGATTCGGGAATTGGCCGCGCAATTGCAGTTCACTATGCAAAAGAAGGGGCAAGTGTGGCAATCATCTATTTGCAGGAAGATGAGGATGCAGAAACCACCAGGAAGTTAGTGAATGAAGCCGGCGGAGAATGCCTGATTATAAAAGGAGATATACGCGATAAAGAATTCTGTAAAAGCTGTGTTGAAAAAACCGTTGAACATTACGGCAGGCTTAATATTTTGATAAATAATGCAGCCGAACAACATATCAGGCAGGGAATTGATGAATTAGATCTTGATGATATGGAAAGCACTTTCCGCACCAATATCATTTCAATGATTTACATCACAAAAACCGCCGCAAAATATCTCCAGGAAGGAGACACTATTATTAACACTACCAGTATAGTAGCCTATCAGGGACGAAAATACTTGATTGATTATGGCGCAACAAAAGGAGCAATAGTTGGATTCACGCGCTCCTTAAACAGTGATCTTGGAAGTAAAGGAATACGTGTGAATGCAGTAGCCCCCGGGCCCATTTGGACTCCCCTTATTCCTTCTACTTTTGATGAAGATCATGTGCAAAATTTTGGCCAGTCTACCACTCTTGGCAGGCCCGGACAACCATCCGAAGTAGCGCCGGCCTATGTTTTCCTGGCTTCAAAAGATGCCTCCTATATATCCGGGCAGGTAATTCACATAAATGGCGGCGAAGCAGTAAGCAGTTAATACCGAACCCTACAGAAAACTACCCATTTAGTCATTCCATATCGCAAGTTTTCCAAAGTACTTTCGGCACCTTCTCTCAAGAGAGATAACATCACCAAAGCATCATCTTCATGCAAAAAACAGAGCCGCCGCTTTTCAGGAATTCGTAAGTGCTGAATTCATGCACATTAAAACCGGCCGCTTTCAACTTGTGATTTACATCTACACAACCCTGCTGTATGAAAACATTTTTACCGTCTACGGAAGTGGCGTTGCAGGCAAATAAATTTTCAGCTTCGTATTTTGACGCTTCAATTACATTTTTAAAAACTGCCCGTATTAAGGCGGTTGCTTCATCCGAAAATGCTCCGGGATAAAACATAGCTGTATCTTCATTCAGAATGCAAAGGCAGGTATCGAGGTGATAAAATTTCTCATTTACCAACTGCAGGGCAATAACGGGTGTTTTGAAAATTTCAGATATATAATGGTACACTTCAGGTGAGCTGCGATACCCAAAACCACCCCAAAGCAGCCTTCTTTTATTATGCCAAATAGCATCTCCCATACCCTCAAATTCTTTGAACTTGCTTTCATCCAAATGCACTATTTCATAGACGCTTTCTTCATAGTTTTTCTGGATGTAAGAAACTTCGCCCTTTCGAGGTTCGGCATGCATCACACTCATAATTACCTGCTTTTTGCCATCAGCGGTTATATTTGGCAAGCTTTGATTAGCACAAAAAACCATATCAGGAAATCCCCTCACACCTTCTAACACATGAGTGTGTAAACCTTGTTCTTCGTAGGCATTTTTGAGATGGTTCCATTCATTGAAAGCGGCCAGCTTATCCACCTCTCCAATATTGCCTTCCATATGGGGATTAATCACATACTCAACCGAAAAATAAGTCGGCTTCACCAACATAACTTTATGGGGTACCGGCATGGTTTCCAGCTCCGAAATATCAAAATTTAGTTGATCAACAGATGTGATTACTTGCGCCATATATTTTATTTTTTTGTAATTAGGTAAGACCAGCAAATATTGAAAAATTCGCAGTACGGAACAAATTCATTTTCAATATTCAATTGAAGAAAATTGCAACGATTAGAGAGATTACATTAACAATTAACGTTGAAAAGCCTATTTTAGCACCAGAATTTTAACAGAGATAAAATGACAAATAAAAATCTGATAGTTGCATTTGGAGGGGTTTCCCCGGAGCACGAAGTGTCGGTGTTAACGGCCATGCAAAGCATATCTGCATTGGAAAAAAGTGAATGGAATTGCATTCCACTATACATCACCAAAAACGGCCGTTGGTTAACAGGAGAAAGTTTAACCGATCTTAGCCGGTTTAAAGATCTCACTGCATTAGAAAAAGAAAGTATTTCCTGTGCTTTTGTAAAAGATGAAACAGGTAACACGCTCCTAAAGGAACAGGAATCAACAAGCTTTTTTCTCAAACCAAAAAGTTATTCCGTGCATGCGGTGATGTGTGCTCTTCATGGAAGCGAGGGAGAAAATGGTTCTTTTCAAGGAGTTTGTGAGACTATGAATATTCCATACACAGGCAGCGGTGTTTTAGGTTCCTCACTTGGAATGAATAAAGTAAAGGCGAAATTGGTGGCAGCCGCTAATGGCATTCGGGTAACAAAAGCGGTTAATTTTTATGAGAGTGATTGGGAAAAAGAACAGGAAGATATTTTAGCTGTAGCCGAAGGTTTTGATTTCCCGCTAATTGTAAAACCGGTTAGCCTGGGCAGCAGTATTGGAGTAGCCAAGGCGGATGACCGTGAGGAGTTAATTAATGCTGTAGAAACTTCCTTCCGGTTTGATGATCACTTACTTATTGAAGAAGCAATAAACCCGCTGATGGAAATTAATTGTTCGGTAATTGGGACGCCTGATGACTGCCGCCCCAGTGTATGCGAAAAACCACTTGGTAAATCCGCCACATTATCTTTTCAGGATAAATATCAAAGTGGCGAAGGCAGCGACAAAGGAATGGCGTCTGCCGATCGTATTATTCCCGCTGATATTTCCTCTGAACTCACTAAAAAAATTCAAACCCTTGCCGTTAAAACATTTTCTGCTTTAGATGCATCCGGTATTGCACGGCTCGATTTTCTTGTAAATGCCAATACTGAAGAGGTCTATTTCAATGAAATTAATACCATCCCGGGGTCATTCAGTTTTTATCTCTGGGAAAAAAATGACCTGCCATTTGATAAACTGCTCGAAGAACTCATAGAAATTGGGATAAAAAACCACCAGGCAAAAAATGGCCGTATACGTAGTTACGACACAAATTTGTTAAGTGAAAAAGCTGCAAAAGGCATCAAAGGATTAAAAGGAACTAAAAGTTAAATACCCACACTTATGAGCATCATCTGGAATTATTTTAGCACCGTAGGTTTTATCATTATTGAAATCCATTAGCCCAATTCCATGAAATATATATTTCTTTCAATATCCCTGTTCTTTTTGATAATCTCTTGCGGACGGAGTGTGGAAACAGTAACTGTAGAATCCCCTCCTCTTGAGCCTATCACCGGCCCTGATACCGCTTCAGGAGTTACTTCGCCTGCTGAAGATGATTTTATTCATCTTAAAATTGGTGAAACCAATAATATAGAATCGCTCGACCCACTTTTTGCAGAAACAAATAGTGAGTTAAGGATTACACATCTTATATATGATGGACTGGCAAAATTAGATGAATCTGGTAATCCCGAACCCGCTCTTGCCAAAAACTGGGAGGTAAACCGAGATTCTACCCGCTTTACCTTTAATCTCAGAACTGATGTTTTTTTTCATGATGTGAATTCATTTAGTGGCGGTATAGGCAGAAAGTTTACCGGTTCAGATGTCAGTTTCATTTTTGAACGAATGGCTTCAATTCTGGTACCCGATTTTGCTGCGGAAATGTTCAATAATATCCGGGGATTTAACGCTTACCACAACGAACAGACTTTTGTTAAAAATGCAGAGAAACGTGTTTATGATTCCATTGACGGTTTAGATGTTCAAAATGATTCTACCATTGTTATCACCTTAAATCAGCCTTCTCCTGATTTCCTGCATAAACTAACGCATCCATATGCCTCTGTTTATGCCAGTGAAAGTACAACTTCAATAAATCCCCCTATTCAAAGACCAGCGGGCACCGGCGTTTTTTATTATGTAACAACGGATGAAAATCGCCACATTTTAGCGGTTAACAATAGCTATCATGGCCAAAAACCTGACATCAACAGGCTGGATTTTATTTCCGGGTTATCTGAAAGTGATTTATTCGAATTATTTGTACGAAATGAGCTGGATGCTGTGATTGAACCCAGCCCTTCAACCATCACTATGGTGGCCGATTCAACAGGAGAGATAACCAACAGTTATGCCGATAATTACAAGCTGGTTCAAGCCCCTGCGAACTCCTCATACAGCCTCTATTATAATGAAAGCTCGAATCAGGAATCAGCTATTAATATGTTTTTATCTACATTGAATACAGATAATATGTTTGAAAATCCTGTGCTTGGTTCTATTGAGGTACACGATTTAGATACCACGAATGCAAATGAGGGTAACGGCGGAGCAATTACCATTGCTCACACTACTCACTCATCAGAGTTATATCTCATTAACAGAGTTTTAAAAAGAGCGGCCTCATTGGGTTTTACTGCTTTCCTGAACGCCTCCTATGCCATCACCGATGATGTAACAATTAGCACACGGCTTTTCCCTAATACAACTCATATTTTAACATGGAATACACCTCTTTTTATTCTGATGCAAAACAATGCTTCTGGAATTCAAATCAGTCATGAACCGTGGAATATAGACATCTCCCAAATTTCGGTTTCTGAGGAAATTTGATGAAGCTCGCCATTATTGCCAACCCCAAAAAATATGAAGTGAAGAATGCCTTAACCCAAACCTTGATTTGGGCAGAAAAAAATAGCATCCCTTTATATTTAAGTACAGATACTTTTCGTGAAAATAACCTGGAGGCTGCGAAATACCTTCATAAAACAGAGTCGGACGAAATAAGTATTCAGCAGGCAGATATTGTTTTAGTGATGGGGGGCGATGGAACCATTTTATATACCGCACGCATTTCTAAAGATCATGGGAAGCCAATTTTGGGGATCAACAGTGGCCGGCTGGGATTTATGGCCAATACACAAAACGAAGAACTGGAACGTGCTCTGGATTACCTGCTCACTGATAATTTCACCCTCGATAAACGCGCTTTTCTCAAGGCTAAGGATAGTGAAGGAAACACATATCATGCTTTAAATGAATTTTTATTTACCCGGAAAGCTTCCACTTCTATGGTAAATATTACTGCAGAATATGACGGAAGCCTGATTAATACCTATTGGGCAGATGGACTTATTATTGCTTCTCCAACAGGATCAACCGCTTACAATCTGGCTGCGGATGGACCCATTATTTCTCCTGATACAGATGTATTTTGTGTGACACCGGTGAATCCACATACACTTACTACCCGTCCGTTGGTATTAAATTCAAAACGCCCCCTAAAAGTGATATTGGAAGAACAGGAAAATGAAGTTCTTTTTTCTTTTGATGGGCAAATTCATGAAATCGAGAAACTGCCTTTTGAGGTGGAAATTGTAAAATCAGAACTAACCTTTAATCTCATTCATCTTCCCGGACAGGATTATTTTGAAACTCTACGAAAAAAATTGATGTGGGGAATGGATTCCAGAAGAGTATAGAACTCAGGAATCAGATTGATCTGAATCCTGATTCCTGAGTTCTGAATTCTTATCTTAAAAAAAACAGTGAGTACTAACTTATAAATTATATCTAAAAATGAAAGTAACAGTAGTTGGAGCAGGGGGAAATGTAGGATCAACTGTAGCAGATTGCATTGCACAGCGGGATTTTGCTAAAGAAGTTATAGCGGTAGACCTGGAGCGAAAAGATGGCGATAAAACCTTTTATCCCTCAAAAGGCCGCGCCCTCGACCAATGGGAATCTTCGCCGATCCACTTGTTTGATACACGCATAAAAGGAACAGTTGACTATGCCGATACTGCTGATTCAGATGTCTGCGTAATCACGGCCGGTGTTCCCCGAAGGCCCGGAATGAGCCGCGATGACCTGCTTGAAATAAATGCCAAAATTGTAAAAAGTGTGACCGAGCAACTGGTAAAATACTCGCCAGACACCATAATCATTGTGGTTTCAAATCCCCTGGATGTAATGGTACAGGTTGCCAAAGATGCCAGCGGACTACCTTATGAAAAAGTGATGGGAATGGCCGGAATTCTGGATACTGCCCGCTATCGTGCTTTTATCGCAGATGAGCTGGATGTTTCCCCGAAAGATATTCAGGCATTACTAATGGGAGGACATGGCGATACTATGGTCCCGCTCCCACGATTTACCACCCTTGCGGGAATGCCTGTGACCCAGTTTATTTCCGAAGAACGTTTGGGTGAAATTGTAGATCGCGCCAAAAAAGGCGGCGGCGAAATTGTTGATTTGATGGGAACTTCAGCATGGTACGCACCCGGCGCGGCAGCGGCTCAAATGGTGGAAGCTATTTTACTTGATCAAAATCGAATTTTTCCCGTGTGTGCTCATATCGACGGGCAGTATGGCATTGATGATTTATACATCGGTGTGCCTGTAAAACTTGGAAAAGGTGGAATCAAAGAAGTAATCGAGGTTGATTTAGACCAAAAAGAACGAGATCTTTTAAGTGAATCAGCCAAAGCCGTTCGCGGTACTTTGGAGGATTTCAATAAACTAATAAACAAGTAAACTAAATCGAGGACTAAGGTCTTCACTACTTGCAAATATCCCGCTCATGGTTTCCGTGAGTGGGATTTTTTTTGCTTATTACAGAGGGATATGACTCGGTGATATGCCATTCAGATACGTATAGGTTGTGCTGCTGGCAATTGTGCGAAGATTTATGTCGGCAATTTCTGAGCTGTGGTGACAGATTTATAAGTAACCCCTCCAATAACCGATAGCGAAATCACCAGTAGCAGAAAGGAAGCAAGCATCTCATGTAAACCCATCTCAACTAATGTTGGCTGTAATACAACAGCCGCTGCCGATAAAATCATCACTCCAAAACCCTGCACCAAATTATAAGGCACGCTAAATGAGCGGGTGGAATAGTAGTAGATAATCATCGCCATCACTCCATAGCTAAGCAGTGTAGCAAGTGCGGAGCCCATCATCCCCAAAACAGGAATCATAACAAGGTTTCCTGCAATTGTAACTGTGGCACCAATTAAAGTTATTTGGGCTAATCTTTTTGTGCTTTCACTGATGAAAATCCCCGCAGAGAAATTCACATACCATCCCTGAAACCAATATGCGATTAACAGTACCGGAACAATGGTTAAACCTGCCCAATATTCTTCACCCACTAAATAGAAATCGAGAATTGGGATTTTTATTGATACAATTTGCCCGGCGAATAAAGCCACACTTAAAAATATGGCTGCCGCACCAAAGTTGAACAGCGAAAAAGTCTTCGCGAAAGTTTGCGGTGCCGTCTCGTCTTCAGATTCCCGCATAAAGAAAGGCTGCCAGGCCATCCGGAACATCTGTACGAGTAACAGCATAAATACTGCCAGTTTATAACAGGCACTATAAATCCCCACTATATCTTCTGCACTTGTTTCGGTTCCATATAAGGAATGAACCGTTTCGGGATCCATGGCTTTCAGGAAAAATCGATCCAACAGTTCATTTATCACATGCCCAAAGCCAGCCGGTACGAAAGGCAGGCCGAAGATCAGTGCCTTTTTGAGAAAATCTGTATTCCATTCCCCAAAAAACATCGGTATCGTTATAATCCAGATAATTAGAGCAGTGACCAAAGAAGCCACAAGGTTACTAATGAAAACAGCTTCAATACCATACCCAAGGCCGAGAATCAGGTAGAAATTCATTCCAAGGTTGATGCCGACATTTATTGTTTTAAGAGCGGCAAAGGATATCGTTCGGCGCACCAGCCTGAGCTCGGCAAAAGGAACAATTGCCATCGTATCGAAGAACAAGATTCCGAGCATCATCCATAATATAGGGTCCCCAGTTTCCAAGCTTAATAGAGGGGAAATTGCAGGTTGAGCCAGCCATACAAGAAATACCAGTATAGCAGAAGAGCCTAATAAAAAAAGCTGCAGGGTTTTAAAGTAGCTTTTCGCTTTGCCTCTGTCTTTGGCATAACGGATATAAGAAGATTCCATCCCCAGGGTAAACAGCACATTAAAAAGCGCAATGGCTGCAAATACAAGACTGACGATTCCATATTGATCTCTTTCGAATACACCTGTGTGCAGAGGAACCAGCAGGTAGCCAATAAAACGGGCAAATACGCTGCTGATACCATAAATAAGAGTATCCGAAAAAAGCTCTCTGAGTTTTGTCAATCCGTGCTATTCTTTGTTAGCTGTTCTGCTGCCTTTATTCCCAATACATAGCTGTATTTTCCAAAACCCGTAATAATACCATTCATGACAGCGCCGGTGATCGACTTTTCCCTGAAATCTTCCCGTGCATGGATGTTGGAAATATGCACTTCCACTTTTGGAATGTGCACCGGTTCCAGTGCATCGCGAAGAGCAATTGAGGTATGTGTATAAGCTCCGAGATTCGTAATAACAGCTTCAGTGCCATCTTTCATCCCTTTTTGAATTTTGTCGATGAGTTCGCCTTCTATATTACTTTGGAAAAAATCTAACTGATGTTCAGGAAATTCTTCCATTAAGAAATCACTCAGATCATCAAGAGTTCCCTTGCCGTACATTCCGGTATCACGAGTTCCCAGTAAATTAAGATTGGGGCCATTTATTACCAGGATTTTCATAATTGAATTTTTTTACTGATTTGTTCTGCAAGTTCTTTCATGCGGTTTTCGCTTACTCTCACTTTTTTTCCCAGGCTAAATTGTTGGCTTTTTTCGTATATAGGAATGAGGTGAATATGAGCATGCGGCACTTCCAGGCCTTCCACAATAATTCCCGTTCGAATTGGATGGAGAGCCTTATCCATCCCCTGCGCTACTTTTTTAGCAAAAATGATAAGGCCGCGCAGTTCATCGCTTTGTATATCAAAAATATAATCGGTTTCTTTTTTGGGGATGACGAGTGTGTGGCCTTCGGCAGAAGGATTTATATCCAGAAAAGCATAATAGTTTTCATCCTCAGCAATTTTAAAGCTGGGAATCTCGCCTTCAATAATCTTGGTGAAAATGGTAGACATAATAGTGGCTAAAACTTGTTAGTTTCTTAAAGATACTATCTGAAAAACAGAATTCCTCATGATCTGCGAAAGGCTCCTTAAACTTATTTTTTATTTTCTTTTTGTGGGAATGGCATTCAACCCTGAAATTCACGCACAAAGCGACCCGCTAGTTGGCGCAACTACTTTAGAAGAAATCTCGCGCACAGAAAAAACCTTCCGAGTTTACATGGATCGATATCATCCCAATGAAGACGCTCTTAAGCACTTAAGTTCTGTTCAGGATTCCATTACTCTTTATGCTTTTATAGGCACCTGGTGCCGGGAAAGCAAGAAATATATCCCCGGACTCGTAAAAACATTAGATGTTGCTGCTAATCCATTTATCACTCTAAAATTTATTGGTGTGGATGCACAAAAAAAATTTCCTGAAACATTTTTAAAAACGTTTGATATCAAATATATTCCCACAGTGGTAGTGCTAAAGGGTGATGTAGAAATTGGACGAATTGATGAAGCACCGCAACAACTAATTGAGATTGAGCTGGTTAACATTCTAAATAAGAATGGCATTTACTGAAGTAGAAAGAAATCCCAAAAAATGGGGATTTTGATTGTATACTAATATTGAAATGCCTTATCTTTGGAATCTGTTTTGGAACCGGTAGCTCAGTTGGTAGAGCAACTGCCTTTTAAGCCGTGGGTCGAGGGTTCGAGTCCCTCCCGGTTCACTCGATTTTTTTATAATGACTCTCTCTTGACCAACCCCATACGATTGACCTCGTATGGGGTTTTTTTATGGATAAAATATGAATCAGTATATAAAAACTCTGCCCCCTCACTCAACCGTTACAATAGGGCGCAATTTTGCCAGGGTTTTAGGTCCGATGCCTTTTATATTGGTGATTTCATCGACGCTCTTAAAACTTCCCACCTCCTTTCGATAATCAACCATTCGCTTAGAATATGCGGGGCCAATTCCCGGGAGTAACTGAAGAGTGGCTTCATCGGCTGTGTTTATATTGATAGGATATACCACATTCAGAGCATTACTGCCTTCTACTTCGG
Organism: Balneolaceae bacterium; assembly: GCA_040877545.1. GTDB lineage: Bacteria > Bacteroidota > Rhodothermia > Balneolales > Balneolaceae > Gracilimonas. The sequence continues at coordinate 66,211 of JBBDNN010000047.1, read as the reverse complement.
AAGCCCGCAGAATTTTACTGCCAATTTTTTCAGGTGATTTCCAGATTCCTTCACTCTTCGACATAGCTCTTTCTTCATAGCCTTTGAAAGCAGCAACAGAATCTTCATTCTGGCGGTAATAAACTGAATAGGTGCCAAAGCCTTTATCCAGCATTAACTTATTCAAGCTTACTGGCTCGCCATTATAATCAACCTCCACATAAGCCTGAAAAGCATTGTATGCAGACTCAGGAATACCACCGTCGAAACCGGTTAAACGCACACGCCGGCCTTCTAATAAATTTCGCAGATACTCTGCCGATGCTCCGGAATAATGATAAGCTGAATCGCCACCGGCGTAAATAGAAGGCACATTCACCCCTAAAAACCGAACTGAATATCCAAAGCCGTGCGTTATTTCAATTTCAAAACGACTGCCATCAGAAACGGAAAAGATATCATACCATTTTCCTGCTTCAATAGGCGGAGCAGGTGGAAAGGTTTCTTCCCGGGCCCGGCTCATCACTCCCATAAAATCCTGATAGTATTGATTGGCTATCTCATCAGAGAAAATGATTACCGTATTTTCATCATTGTTATTCTCAGCATTGCTCGAAAAATTATAGGAGCCTGCAACTACAACCCCTACATCAGTTGAGTCTGGATTTATCGCATCCAGAACTAACACCTTATGGTGAAGAGTTCTTAATTCTTTTGCCGGAAGAATCATACGATTACCAATTTTTGCCTCTGGTAATCCCCAAATATCTCCGGCTTTTTCATAGCGACTGTAAAACCTTCGATCAATCGCGCCATCCAATTTTATTATTCCATTTGAACTTTTCTCCCACATTTTTTGGCTAATAGGAATATTGGGAGTAATGGCAAAAGCCTGGAAGTTAATATCATGCTGGGCTTCTTCTTCTATCAGCCGTTCAAGGCGCTCGCTTACACTTGGTTTTGTCCGGTCACGATTTATCGGGGCAAAATAAATTTCCACCCGGGTTCCATTTACATCAAAAACATGCTGGCTTACATCCACTTTGTCTTTATGAAAGCGCGCATATTTTGGATTTGGTTTGTCGCCGGTATCACCCCACATTTGTTCAAACTCCTCGGTGTATACTTTTGCAATGTCTCGATCTTTTATTACGATAGAATGGTTGGTATTAAAATTACCTGTGAAAGTCAGATTTGTTGATCCAGTCCAGACAAAATCATCATCCGGGCTGGGGCTTAAATAGTCTATAACGGCAAATTTATTGTGCATATCTGCTCCGTCATTCACTAAATCATAATCGGTGATGCTGCCGCCCGGGTTGTAAATGTCTCCATCGTCATCAATAGATATAATGCCGCCTTCGCTAAGAATCCTCCAGATTTCCTCGTCATATTTACCGCCGTCAGTTCGATTGTGGTTATCGGTTACCACCCGAACTCTCGCTCCCCGCTCTTTTGCACGAACTAATGCATTGGCTATTCGGGGATTTTCCAGGTCGTATATACACAGGTCCACACTTGTGGTGGCAGAATCTATTCGCACCTCAAGAGTTTTTATCAGGTCCAGATTACTGTTACTTTCATTGTTCGGAAGGGCCACAGAATGATCTGCGGGCATATTAAAATATACTTTTATCCACTCATCGGCTGCTTGTTGAGAGAATGCCGAATTCTGTGCTACAACTACATATAACCCCAAGAATAGAAACCGTTGAATAAAGACCTTCATATACCCGTCAACCTTTGATTGTAATTAATTGCCAAATTAATGTATTTTCGCACAGGTAAAGTAACATCTACAGGCTAATAAATGAATCTTCAATTTTTAAATCCTCTACGCTGGAAAAAGTCTTTCCTTGTGATGCTTTTATCCGCTTTTGTAATAGCTTGGTTTTCTTTAATTGATACGTATAGCCTGAAAACTCGCTGGGATTTACATTCTCAGAAAATGGAGCTTAAAAACCGAACTACCGAATTGAATAAAAATTCCATCGAGCTAAAAACTAAGATTGAAAATCTGGATAAAGATTCTGCCCTCCTCGAAAAAATAGCTCGTGAAGAATATGGCATGAGAAAACCCGGTGAGACAGTATATAAAGTGAAGCGCGAAAAATAAATTACGGTTTGGCTGGTGCTATTTTGCACGTATCTTCCTTAAAAATTAATAAAGCAATTAAGAATGAAAGCTATTGGCATTGATCTTGGCGGAACAAATTTAAAGGCTGCTGTTATAGATCATAAAAAGGGAATAATTGAACAGGTTACTATTCCCTCACAAGCAAATTTAGGTCCGGAACATTTACTGAATCGTATTTCAGAAACGGCTAAGAAACTGGCTCAAAATGTAGATATAATTGGAATTGGCCTGGGTTTGCCCGGCATGGTTTCTGTAGATCAGACTACAGTAAGTTACCCCCCCAATCTGCCGGGGTGGGAGGTGGTAAATGCGGCAGCAGAAATAACAAAAAGAACAAATATTCCCTGTAAAATTGAAAATGATGCAAATATAGCTGCCTTAGGATCACTCCACTTTGGGATGGGCAGCAGGTTTAATGATTTTATTTTGATAACATTGGGAACTGGTGTAGGTGGCAGTATTATTTTAAATAAGCAGCTTTTTAAAGGTCCTAAAGGGATGGCAGGCGAATTAGGCCATATCATTATTGATTATCACGGGCCTTTATCAAATAGTGTAACCCGCGGCACCGTTGAAGCTTATCTTGGACAACGTTTTTTAAGTCGTTTTGCTTCTGATTTAATTTCCCAGCATCCGGAAAACCCATTATATAAAAAATTCAGAAATAAATTAGACAAACTGGAGCCTATAGATCTCACCGAGGCAGCTAAAGAAGGAAATGAACTCGCCATCGAAATACTGATGAAAAATGGCCAAAAGTTAGGTTATGCAATAATCAACTATGTGCATATGTTGGATATTAGAAAAATTGTAATAAGCGGCGGAGTTTCCAATGCAGGAGACTTCCTGTTTACCCCTGCAAAGGAAATCGTACGAAAATATATGATGGAGCCATATCAGGAAGGCTTCGAACTTGTACACGAAGATTTGGGCAATGATAGTGCACTATTAGGGGCCGGCAGCCTCGCTTTCGATTCTTTCTCTTAATCTCAAACTCATGCTTTACGTCATTAAAGTGCTTACAGCCAGATGCTTTACCTGCATTTGTCTTTTATGTTTAATGACATCCTCTCTTTTTGCACAGCAAGTTGATACCACTGGAGTACAGCAAGATACAACACAATTAGAGCCGCAAAGTCCGCTGCAACAAAGGCCTGATGCACCTATTCCTGAAGATGCCGTCCAATTCGAATCTTCTGATTCTCTTATCATTGATTTTGAAAGCGGAAAAAATGCGTTTCTTTTTGGGTCGGCAAGAGTAACCCATACTTCAGGCGAACTTACCGCCGGTGAAATAAATATGGATATTGAAAGATCAACGGTGGAGGCTACCACCTTAACTCCTGAAGATACTCTTTCTCAACCCGTGCTTACCCGGGAGACAGATGAAATCAGAAGCAATCGCATTCTTTTCAACTATCAGACCAAAAAAGGGAAATTTGAATCTGCGCAGGTACAGGTAGCTGAAGGACATTTAATTGGCTCTCAAGTAAAAAATGTAAGTGAAACAGAAGTTTTCATTGAAGATGGAATTTATTCAACCTGTCCGCCGGATTACCTCTACTACTATATCAAGGCAAAAAAAATGAAGGTTGTAGACCAGGACGAACTATTCTTTAGCAATGCGCGGCTTTATATTCTCGACATCCCCTATCCTCTGATTTTTCCTTTTGGATATGTTCCCACAGATATAGACAAGCAGCGTTCCGGTTTATTAACACCAACCTACGCTTCTCAGGATCAGGCTCAGCGAGGGCTGGGCTTACAAAATCTGGGCTGGTTTCAATATTTCAATGATTATTTAACAGGACAGGTAGATGGTGATATTTATACCTCAGGAACCTTTTTTGTGAACAGCCTGGTACAATATCGAAAGCGGGACAATTTTGATGGTTCTATAGGTGTTGGATATTCTAATGAAAGAGGGTTGGAGAAAACAGATCCTGATTTTGGGGAATCTGTCCAAAAGTCGCTGACTTTACGCCACAATCAACGTTTTACCCCTTATGCGAATGCTTCAGCAAATATAAATCTAATGACAAGTGATTATTTGCGGCGTAACTCCTATGATATATCCGATCGTGCACAAACCACTACAAGATCCAGTGTCTCCTACAATTATAATCACCCGGAGAATCTTTATACCTTTAGTACGAATGCTCAGTTAAGCCAAAATTTCAACAATAATACCACCTCGTTAAGTGGGCCAACCGCCACTTTTCGCTTAAAGAATTTCTCTCCTTTTACTGATGATGGATTGGGTGCTGCAAACGAGCAAAACTGGTATGAAACCTTAAATATCAGTTATAATAACAGCCTTCGGTCGCGTTTTAATTATCGCCCGATAGATGCAGATACTGCTGAAATCTCCTTTTTGGATGCTTTGTTCGACCGCGATTTATATGAGGAAGCCACCGCAGATGATGATTACATTCAGGTTGCTTTTCAACAAACGGCAGGTTTGCGATTGGGACAAATAATCGAGAGCCAATTTATTAATTCATCTGCCAGTATAAATTATAATGAGTATTGGTATCCCTCTTCAATCCGCCGAAGCTTTAACCCGGAAGAAAATCGTGTGGAAACTGAGAAAATGTATGGGTTCTATACAGCCAGGGATTTTAACACCGGCATAAATCTCTCAACCACCATGTATGGAATATCAAATCAACAAATCGGATCGCTGCAGGGATTTCGACACACCTTCTCGCCCAGTGTGGGTTTGAGCTATCAGCCGGATTTTAGTTCAGATTTCTGGGGATTTTACCGCAACGTGCAAACAGATACACTTGGCAATACACAACGTTATTCCATTTTTGCCGATGAATTAATTAGCGGGCCCGGCCGTGGTGAACAACGGGCAATCAATTTTTCGGTTCGGAATGTATTTGAAACCAAAATTGTGAACCGCGATAGTACCGGGGAAATCACTGAACGAAATTTGCGATTCATAGACAACCTTTCCTTAAGTACCTCTTATAATTTTGCGGCTGATAGTTTAAAGCTCAGTAACCTGAATGCTTCCATCAGTTCCGGCGCTATTCCGGGATTGAATTTGAATGCTTCGGCTAACTTCTCATTCTATCAAGTGGATTCTGCCGGCAGAGAGATTGACCGGTTTTTTATTGAAGACAGCCGGAAGCTGGCCCAGCTTCGGTCATTTTCGCTCGGTGCGCGGACTTCCTTCAGGGGTGGAAGCAGAGGTGTGGAAGTTTTTACCCCGGTTTACCGGCGGCGATATGATCCTTTTAACCAGTCAATATTCCACCCCATCGATCAACGTTTTGGTTACGAACCCGTCCCCCCGGTAGGCTCTCCCTGGAGTATTAACCTTAGCTTTAGCTATCGATGGACCTACCGCTTTGATGACTCACCCCAAAGAAGTGCCGTTCTGAATGCTCAGAATATTTCATTTAATCTCACACCTAAATGGCAATTTAATACTGAAATAGGATATGATTTTATTGAGAAGGAGTTAACACCTTCTCAGTTCTCTCTCACCCGGAATCTGGTTTGCTGGGATCTTTCTTTCCAAATCAATCCCTTTGGTGAGTTTCAATATTACTTCTTCAGGTTGAGTGTAAACAGTTCTCAAATCCAAAGCTTATTTCAGAAATTGCCTGTGTTGAAAAACCTGGAGAGAAGCTCAAGTCCGACAGGAAGAGGAAGAAGGTAATACTTCAGTTTTGGATTATTCCTTCGCCAGCTCCATAATCTTTCGTACCGACCGCCAGTTTCGGCCGGTTACAGAAACTCCAAGTAATTTTTCGACTTTTGCAGCAAGTTTCGACCTGCCAATGCCTTCAGGCGCATACAGGTAGAACACCTTATCCTTCAGAATGAATTGTTCGCTGGGTTTTTTAAGTTTTTCCATTTCATCCAGATTTGGATTAGAAGAAACAGCAGCTAAAAAATTCAGATGCAAATTTTTCGGTTCCTCCTCTGCTTCAGGGAAAGGATTAGAGTCTACGGCCTGCTGCATCTCCTCAAGTTCCAGTAAAAGCACCCGGGGCTCAAATCCATATTCTTTGCTAATCTGCCGGCTAATTCTGTCGGCCATTTCTGAAACACCTACCTGACCATCATGCGAGAAAACCACATTTCCACTTTGGATATAAGTTCTGACTTCTTGAAAACCGAGCATTTCTAACATGGTTCTTAGTTCTTTCATGGGCAGAATATGATTCCCGCCAACATTTATTCCGCGAAGTAAGGCAATATATTTTTTCATACAAACACCAGGAAATTTGGAAACCTTTTAAAATTGCGAAGTATAAATAACAGGGAAATAAAATTAAATGTAAATATTGAATCCGCAAAATCCTGTTATTATGCCAGTAGTAAGCCCAATTCAAATACAAGAGAGATTAGAAGGAATAGATTACCCCGCCACAAGACAAGATCTTATTGATCATGTTGAAATGAATAATGAAAATGATGACATGGTGATGAATGTACTTACCCAAATCCCGGATAAGGAATATAATTCACCTACTGATGTGAGCGAAGAAGTTTCAAAGATTGAATAACCTTTTGTCTCACATTTGGCAAATTCACTGATCCCTCATCAGTATTAATAATCTATTTCGGATTATATACTCAAGGATATTCCTTTTGCATAAAATTTCTTTGCACTGATTTTCCAGGTCTGGTTTCTCCATTCTTTCGGCATTAATTTGATCTCTACTTTTGAAACTTAGTATCTGAACATTTTTTACTTTGCTTTCCTTATACAACCGGGGCCAAGTAGGAATAATAGCATACATTCATCAAGTGGTTTTTCCCCAGCCCATTAGATTTCTATGAGTAAAAAGAAGAAGAAAAAGCACACAGAAGGAAAAATCCTTCACTCAATAATTACTGTAGCATCCCCCATTATACTGGCAAATGTGCTGCATACTGCTTATCAATTGATAGATACCTTTTGGCTGGGGAGGCTTGGCGCCAATGCCGTGGCCGCGGTAAGTTTAAGCTTTCCCATTCTGTTTCTGATCCTGTCTTTAGGCGGAGGCTTAACTCTTGCCGGCACTGTTATCGTTTCCCATTATAAAGGCGCTGAGAACCAGGAACAGATTGATTTTAGTTCTTCACAGACGGTTTTCGTGATTTTCTTTGTCTCCATTCTCTTAGCTATCGTCGGCTTTTTTGCAGCGGAGCCTTTAATGCAAATAGTTGGAGCAGGCCCAGAAATATTGGCAGATTCGGTATCTTATTTTAAAGTATCCTCCCTGGGTTTTGTTTTTCTATTTATGTTTTTTGTATTCCAGTCTTTAATGAGGGGAATTGGAAATGTTCTCTTACCTATGTACATCATTCTTGTCACAGTATTTCTAAACCTGATTTTAGATCCACTTTTCATTTATGGCTTTGGACCTATTAAAGGATCTGGAGTGACGGGAGCTGCTGTTGCCAGTGTAGTTACTCAGGGGCTTTCAGCTGCAGTTGGTATCTATATTCTATTGCGGGGGAAAAGTGGGATCAAAATAAACTGGTCGGATATGAACCTGGATTTTTCCTGGATCAAAAGAATGTTTGAACTGGGGATACCCGCGAGTTTAGAGCAGTCGACACGCGCAGCAGGTATGACGATGATGGTGATTATTGTAACCAGCTTTGGCAGCGAAGTAGTTGCGGCTTATGGAATCGGTGCCAGGGTACTGAGCCTGGTGATAATTCCGGCTTTAGGTTTGTCTATTGCAACTACTACACTTGTGGGGCAAAATATTGGAGCGGGTAAAATTAAACGGGCTGAAAAGATTAGTAATCTCAGCAACAAAATCGCTTTCTTTGGACTGACTGGAATAGGTATAATCTTTTTCATTTTTGCAGAAAAATTAACCGCTTTTTTTATCCCGAACGAACCGACAGTAATTAGAGACGGTGCTTTATTTATCAGGATAATGGCACCCAGTTTTGGTCTTTTGGGTGTACAGCAAGTGTTAAATGGAGCTTTTAACGGCGCTGGTTTTACAAAAGCATCTATGTTAATTTCAATTTTAAGCCTGTGGATTATTCGTTTTCCAATGGCATACATTTTATCCTATAACACCACGCTTGATCATGAGGGAATTTGGTGGGCATTTCCTGTTTCGAACCTGATTGCGGCAATGGCTGCTTTCATTTATTTCAAAATGGGATATTGGAAAGTAAGGGTAATCAAATACCGGCATAATGCGATGTAGCTAATTGCTACTGGAAGTAACTAACTCATAAAAGAAAACCAATGTTCACAATCACAAGGTTATACAATGATAATAACGGTGAAAGCCACTTCGAAGACATCACTGTCCCACTTAAAGATGCCGGAAAAATTGGTGCCCTTTCAGAAATAATACCAGCAAAAGGGGTGATTTTTCGGGAAGTCTCCCCTTCTTATGATTACGGTTTCCACACTGCACCACAACGCCAGTATATAATTTTGTTAGATGGTGAAATTGAAATAGAAACCTCCCTTGGGGAAAAAAGAACATTCGGCGCCGGTGAGATTTTATTAGTGGAAGACACCGATGGCAAAGGCCACAAAACCCGAAACCTTCAACCCATAAAAAGAAAATCAGTTTTTATAACACTACCATCCTAAATTCCAGATGCTCATCGGCGATCCGTGATACGGATATCTTCTGGCTAAACTAAAATCACATAATAAATCTTCAAAAAATAAACTATGGAATTAGGCATTTACACCTTCGTTGAAAATACACCAGATTCGGAAACCGGGGAAAAACTTCATCCCTCTGAACGGCTTCAAAACCTGATGGAAGAGATAGAACTTGCCGATAAAGCCGGACTTGATGTTTTTGGGATTGGCGAACACCACCGGGAGGAATATATTTCCTCCGCTCCTTCTGTAATTCTTGCAGCTGCTGGTTCCAGAACAAAAAATATCCGGCTTTCCAGCGCTGTTACTGTTTTGGGTTCAGAAGATCCGGTACGGGTTTATCAGCAATTTTCTACGCTGGATCTTCTCTCCCAGGGAAGGGCGGAAATTATGGTAGGGCGTGGTTCTTTTATCGAATCTTTTCCCCTGTTTGGTTATGACCTGAAAGATTATGACGAGCTGTTTGCGGGGAAACTTGAACTTTTGCTTGAATTGCGGGAAAATGAAACCATAAGCTGGAACGGTAAACATCGTCCCTCAATTAATGAGCGGGGTGTTTATCCGCAGCCAATGCAAAAACCGCTTCCGGTTTGGGTTGCGGTTGGCGGTACTCCACAATCTGCATATCGGGCAGGAGCCTTAGGTTTGCCTCTGGCCCTGGGCATAATCGGTGGACAACCTGAACAGTTTAAATCTTTGGCTGATCTACATAAAAGCGGAGCCGATGAAGCCGGGCATGTAAAACCAGCGTTAAGTATAAATTCCCACGGGTTTATTGCTGATAACTCGCAGGATGCCACTGATATAGCTTTTCCAGCCTTTGCACAAACCATGGATAAAATCGGGAAAGAACGCGGCTGGCCGCCAATGACTCGGGATCAATTTGAAGCCTCCCGAACAATACGGGGAGCCAATGTGGTTGGGAGTCCACAGGAAGTAATTGATAAGATCCTGTTTCAGCATGAAATATTTGGACACGATCGATTTTTACTTCAGATGAGTGTGGGTAGCATTCCACACAAAAAATTAATGCGTTCCATTGAATTATTTGCTACCGAAGTGGCGCCGGTAATCAGAAAAGAACTGGCTAAATAATTGTTTTAGGATATGGAATAAAAAAGCATCCTCCCATTAAGGGAAAATCCCCATTTGTTCATACATGATGCCGATCTTGTTAACGGCATTTATGTAAGCCGCTGTTCGAAGATCATCCAGTTTATGCTCATTGCGAATTTCTGCAATTTGATGATAAGCAGTTATCATCGTCTCCTCCAGGCCTGAATCAACTAAATCATATTCTTCTGCCCCATATGCTAAACGTTTGGTCTCCGATTTGCTGAATTTTTTACCAGTTATATTTTCCACAGCACCCAGGATGTTTTGAATACTGGTTTCATCAAATCGCTTGCTCATTCTGCCATAGCGAACATGTTGAATATTTTTTAGCCATTCAAAATATGAAACCACCACTCCACCGGCATTTAAATAGGTATCGGGAAGAATTAATGCTCCGCGTTTTTTAAGGATATCATGGCCATCGGCAGTAGTTGGTCCGTTAGCAGCTTCGGCTATAATTTTTGCTTTTATTTTATCCGCGTTATCGCCGGTAATCTGACTTTCAAGGGCGGCTGGAATCAGAATATCACACTCCTGATGGAAAATATTATCTCTCTTCTTTAGCTCTTTGGTATTTCCAAAGCCAATGATGCTGCCGGTTTCTTGCCTGAAGTACATCAGCTTATTAAGGTCAATTCCATTCGCATCATAAATAGAGCCTTCCAATTCGGCTACGCCAACCATTTTTGCCCCTGCCTCTATGAGATATAAGGAAGCATGATAACCCACATTTCCCAGCCCCTGAACCACAAATGTTTTACCTTCGACACCGGTTTCCAGGCCAACTTTATTCATGTCTCTTTTGACATCACAGGCTTCCCGGATTCCAAAATATACACCTCGTCCGGTTGCTTCTGCACGGCCGCGGATTCCGCCTTGCTGAATTGGTTTTCCTGTTACACAGGCTTCAGCATTCAAATCATCCTTCATTTGGCGATACGTATCAAGAATCCAGCCCATCTCCCGTGCGCCAGTGCCATAATCGGGAGCAGGTACATCCACCCCCGGACCAATAAATCCCTTTTTAACGAGCTCGTAAGTGTATCGACGGGTAATCCTTTCCAACTCTTCCACCGAATATTCCCGGGTACTGATTTTAACCCCGCCCTTTGCCCCGCCAAAAGGCACATCTACAATTGCACACTTATAAGACATAAGTGCAGCCAACGCCATGGTTTCATCTTCATCCACTTTATGGCTGAAACGAATACCGCCTTTTGTTGGTGTTTTGTGATGGCTGTGTTCAACCCGCCATCCTTCAATAACCTCAATGTCTCCATTATCCCTTTCAAGCGGAAAAGCTACATGATAAACCATGTTGCACATCTTAATCTGGGAAAGAATCCCTTTATTAAAACGAGTGTATTTAGCAGCTTTATCAAAGTTTTTGTTTACCTGTTCGTAAAAATTATATGTGGACATATGCTTTGTGGCTATTTTTTTATTTCAAGGTCTCAAATGGTCGGGATATTCCCGCATAGAAACAAGAGAAGGATACTATTGTTTTCGCAACGGAAGTGCGACATGCAAATGATCAGCGGTTCCCACATGGCGAAGGGTATTAAATCCCATTATTTCAAGAGAAGTACGAAGTAGAAAATTACGGATGGCCCAACGCTCAGCAGTCCGCAAATCGATGGCATGTACATATCCATTTTCCTGTGTATAATGCAATGAAGCGTGATTTACTGGAAGTCCCATGGTTTCATAATCTTCGGGATTTCTTTGAATATCCGTAATAATTAACCCACCATCCGCCAGGGTAGTTGTGGCAACAGCAACCCGTAAAACTGGATGGAGAGAACGGTAAACGGAGCGTATTTCTTCACTTTTAGCATTTACGCTGGAAATGTAAAATACACCATACAGGCTAAAACCCAACACCAGGGAGGTTATGCCAGCAATACAATATCGATACAGCAACCTTCTGTTTTCCACCTTCCGTAACAAGATCAACATATAAACAACCAGCAGTAAAATAGTGGCTATTATTCCTATAGTTAGTGAAATCCATCCATTAAAACCGTAGGATAAATACAGGTAAACCGATGTTCGGATTAGTAAGTAAAAAGGCAGAATGGTCAAGGTGAAAAACAGGCAAAGTGAACCTACCACCCGGAGAGCAATTTTCTTCCTTTTTTGAGATAAGGTGAGTGACTTATTTATTCCTGAAGAAGATTTCAGGTTCAGCAGCCAATCGATATCTTTTTGGGATATTTTTTCCATAGCAGTTTTGAACGAAGGAGAAAGAAATGGGTTACATCATAAAGCATATTCTATTCCAAATTACAAAACGGAAAGCTTCCACTTCTTCTATAAATGTCGGTCGGTCTGTTTCAGTAAAAATGGAAAACTTTGCAAAACAATGACCAAGATTATTACCATCGGCACCGCCTCGTAAGGGTTTCGGAAAATGGCATTGCCCATTTCAAGCAGGTTATAGCAAAGCAGCAAACCCGAAGTAAAAATAGCAAAACCAAAAGCCCAGTTAACCTTGGTCCACAAAGTGAAACTGCTTAATAAAGCCGCAAAACCGGTAATAAAGCCGGCGGCGAGACTAAAAACTGGAATGTCGCTATTATAGAAGTCAAAAATATCATCGGGATATCGACTTGAATAAAGAGCCCCGAAGGTATTTATAATTGTATAAATGCCGACCAGCAGATAAAATATTTGAAGAAAAAGCTGAATCCTGCGGTCTTTATTTGTCATTGAACATTTGTCTGATTTTTTACTACCTGGTTTTTATTACCTATGCTTATACTTTTATTAAAGAAATTGTTCCCAAAAATGAAAGTCTCTGTCATATACTATCATCTTTATCAAAAATAGGTCTTTTCTTACGAAATACATTCACAGTAAATAAGACACCTAACGCACCAATTACTGCATAGAATCCAGCTCCTGATGCACCTATTGCATATACAATGGCAGTTCCTGTTAAAGCGCCAATAACTCCAAAACCTAAACTCGGAAGCATTTTCACGCCCCGGTCTTTCACAATGACCCGGCTGAGCCATCCAATAAATAATCCTATCGTCAGATAAGATAGAAATACCATTATATCCATAATCCTCACCTACTTGTTTTGCAACTATAATTTCAAATGAAATGATTTGTAATTGCGTTCCACAAGCTTACGCAACTTTATTAAAATTAGCATAGATTCCGGCACATTTCACACTAATTCAACCCTTGCCATGAAGAAATTATTTACCGCGATCACTTTTCTATTTCTAATAACTGCCGGATGTGGAGAAGCTTTAGAGGAAGAGCGGCTTATTGAAAATGCCCGGGGAATTCACGAGCGGGTTATAACTCTTGACACTCATGTTGATATAAACGTGAGTAATTTCACCGAAGAGAAAAATTATACCATGAACCTGGATACGCAGGTCGATCTTCCTAAGATGGAAGAGGGTGGATTGGATGTGGCTTGGCTGATTGTTTATACCGGACAAGATACGTTATCTGAGCAGGGATATGCGGCTGCATATGAAAATGCCATAAGTAAATTTAATGCTATCCACCGCCTTACCGAAGAAATTGGCCCCGACAGAATAGAACTTGCGTTGACTCCCGATGATGTCCAGCGTATTGATGATGAGGGTAAAAAAGCAGCCATGATTGGAGTTGAAAATGCTTATCCATTGGGAACAGATATTTCTCGGGTGAAAGAGTTTTATGATTTAGGCGCAAGATATATGTCGTTGGCGCATAATGGTCACAGCCAATTCAGCGACTCCAACACCGGGGAAGCAGAAGGCGAATGGCTGCATAATGGCCTGAGCGATTTAGGCAGGGAAGTTATTGCAGAAATGAATAAATGGGGAATTATGGTTGATATTTCTCACCCTTCCAAAGAAGCCAATATGGAAGCTATGGACCTTTCTAAAGCACCGGTTATCGCCTCCCATTCCGCGGCACGTGCCTTGAATGATGTAAGCCGAAATCTTGACGATGAAGAGTTAATGAGGTTAAAGGAAAATGGCGGGGTGGTTCAGACGGTGGCCTTCCGCAGTTATCTTGATTCTGAAAAGCATCTCGAATATCAAAAAGCGGCTGATGAAATTCTGGATGAGGTCACCAGTGATATGGGTTTTGAAAGGCTTGGCTGGGGTGAAGTTCGAGAACTGGGCAGGGATGAAGCGGAAGCTTATCTTGAACGGTTATCTGAGGCGCGTGAAACTGCCGCCCCACGAATTGAAGCCGAAGTAAATAATGATGCCCCACCGGTTGATGTGCGCGACTTAATAGATCATCTCGATTATATGGTAGACCTCATCGGGATTGATCATGTAGGAATTAGCTCTGATTTTGATGGCGGCGGTGGCGTGCATAATTGGATGGATGCTTCCGAAACCTTTAATGTAACATTGGAATTAGTGCGGCGGGGCTATAATGAAGAGGAAATTGAAAAACTTTGGAGCGGAAACCTCCTTCGCGTACTGGATGAAGTTCAACGGATAGCCGGTGAGATTCAAAGTCAAGAAAAGTAGTTGCTGGTTAATCCGGCTACTGGGTTTTTGAATTTAAACTTTTTCCACAAGGACCAGGCGGCAGCATCATCCCACACATTTAATCCCGCTAAATCTACGATCCTGCTCGCACAAGAATCACTAAAAATCTTCTTTTAAATCTTTTAAAAGCCGATTAAGAATGTGGTTCTGCTTTTAAAGCATTTAAAAAAGGGTCTGTTAAAATCACTTTTAGCCGGGTCTGAAGGGCCTGTGCAGGAGCTGATTAACGAAGTAAAAATTCAAGTTTTCTTTTAAATAAATATTATCGGGGATCTGTAATAAATTTTAACCTTCACATTAATCTCTTTAACTTTAAAGCGAATTCTAAACAAACCACATTACTTTGATTGCAGAAGCCAACGTCGCAACAGACGTGAAGATTCTTAAAGCTAATCTCGAAAACAAAAAACATGCAACAGACATTGTCAAGATTGTAGATCTGTTTGCCCGCGACCCTATGGGACAGGATGAACCTCTCGAGGAAGAGGTTCGCGTCGATATGATCGCGGAAATGAAAAAAGTTCCAACTACCATGACTTATATCGCTTACTTTGGCGAAAAAGCAATGGGTATTGTAACCTGTTTTATTGGCTATTCTACTTTCACAGCCAGTAAGGTATTTAAAATCCATGATGTGGCAGTTCATCCCGATGCACGCGGAATGGGTATTGGCACCAAAATGCTGAACAAGGTACAGGAAGAAGCCGAAGCAATGGGTTGTTCCAAAATTACCCTCGAAGTGCGCGAAGACAATCCCGCACAGCGGCTTTACGAAAAAGTAGGCTTTGAGTACGGCAAGCCAAAATGGTGGTTCATGACCAAAGCTCTCGGTTAAGCAGCGAACAGATTACAGTAAACAGAGATCAGAAATTTAAAAGCCTCTTCAGTTTTGGAGAGGCTTTTATTTTATCCGGACGTGTTGAAAAGGTTAATACATTGTATGTTTATACATCATGCATTGACTGGTGTATGAGGCCAGGTGGGGCTAGATAAGTTTTAGAACTATATTGTAAAAAAGGATTGACCCGTACACATTTTTATTTCTCAGGAGTCTGTTTTCCGGGGTGGATGGAATCTCCATCTCCCAAAGCTTTTCCCCGGAAGAATTATATTTGGCTAATAAGAGGAAGGGCTCTATAAATCAAAAATATTCCTCAGTATTCTTTTTTGTCCTGTATTGGAAATCAGCCTTGTAATAAGATGGTACCAATCGGTTCGTAAAAACCAACTTCTTCGCCATTCGCTGTTCCTTATTCTGCCGAAGGCATGCCCTTTGTAAATATTCGATGTTCAAAAGTCGAAGTTCAAAGCAAAAACCCTTACATTTAAATGCTTTTTAAAATAATGTTATCCTGAATTTATTACAGGATCTTCGTGTTGTGGCAGGCGCTTGCAAAAACCCTCATCACCCCCGAAGAAAACCCAAAACAACTGAAAAGATATCATGGCTAAAGAATTTGATGTGTGTGTAATCGGGTCAGGCCCCGGCGGATATGTAGCTGCAATTCGTGCTTCCCAGCTTGGCTTCAAAACGGCAATTGTAGAAAAAAGACATCTCGGCGGAGTTTGCTTGAATATCGGCTGTATACCGACCAAAGCACTTTTGCGTTCGGCAGAAGTATTTGAATCGATCGCACATGCATCTGATTATGGAATTAAGGTGAAGGATTTTTCGGCTGATTTCGGCGGCATCATCAAGCGAAGCCGGGGCGTTGCAGACAAAATGAGTAAAGGTGTTCAGTTCCTGATGAAAGCCAATAAGGTGGAAGTATTTATGGGAACCGGCGTTTTCAAATCAAAAACTGAACTCGCTGTGAATGATGATAAAGGCAAAGAGCAGGAAAGCATCAAAGCGAAAAATTATATCATTGCAACAGGTGCACGTCCGCGCGAGCTTCCAAACCTGGAAATTGACGGAAAAATGATCATCGACTCCGAAAAAGCGATGACCATAAAAAAGCAGCCAAAGAAAATGGTGATTGTTGGAGCCGGCGCGATTGGGGTTGAGTTTGCATATTTCTACAACACAATTGGTACGGAAGTAACGCTTGTGGAACTTCAGAAATCATTGGTTCCTGTTGAAGATGAAGCCATTGGAAAAGAGCTTGGCAAAATCTATAAGAAAAAAGGCATGACTATCATGACCGAAAGCACCGTAGAAAGTGTGAAAAAGAAAGGCAAAGGGGTGGAAGTTACCATCAAGACCAAAAAGGGCGAAGAGAAAGTTGAAGCCGATGTGGTTCTTTCTGCCGTTGGAGTTACCGGAAATGTGGAAAGTATCGGGCTGGAAGATATTGGCGTGAAAGTGGAAAGAGGCGCCGTGATAGTAGATAAGAAAACCTACAAAACTGATGTAGACGGAATTTATGCTATCGGTGATATTATCGGTGCTCCCTGGCTGGCGCATAAAGCGTCGCATGAAGCCACCGTTTGCGTCGAGCAATTGGCTGGTGAAACCCCGCACCCTGTTAACTATAACAACATTCCCGGCTGTACTTATTGCGAGCCACAAGTCGCTTCTGTCGGTTTAACCGAAAAAGCTGCCAAAGATGAAGGCTATGATATAAAAGTAGGGAAATTTCCCTTTTCAGCAAGTGGTAAAGCAACCGGACTCGGCCATGAAGAAGGCTTCGTAAAAGTAATTTTTGATGCGAAATACGGCGAATGGCTTGGCTGTCATATGATCGGCTCTCACGTAACCGAATTGATTGGGGAAGCCGTTGTTGCCCGTGATCTCGAAACTACCGGCCATGAAATAATCAGCGCCATTCACCCGCATCCAACAATGAGTGAAGCCGTGATGGAAGCTGTGGCCGAAGCTTATAATGAAGGTGTTCATTTAGGAACGCCTGTTAAGAAAAAATAGGCTGAAAACTTAGAACTTGATGTATTCTGGTTTTGTTTGATACAACAGTTTAAAGTTGCAACTTGTGTTGAAAAGAACGTATTTCTACTCATGATTAAAACCTTCTATCAGAATTGATGGAATATCCATATTTACCAAAAGCTCCAATCAGAGAAGCAATTATTGATATACGGGTAAAACACGCCCCAAATTTTGATGTTACTAATTTTAGAAAATTTAGAAATGAGTTTTCTGAGGATTTTCCAGTTATGGAAGATCGTAAAGCTTTTTCCGCAAAGATTAACTTTGGGCCTAAAAAAGCAGATATACAAAAAGAAGATGATGAAATAGATGCTATAATTTTTCGCTCAGAAGAAAGAGGTGAGGTTTTACAGTTTTCTAAAGAAGGATTTACTTTTAATAAACTGAAACCCTACACGAATTGGGATGATGTAATTAGTAAAGCAAAGAAAAAATGGGAATATTATATTCAGGCTTCAAAACCAATAGCTATTACAAGGATTGCGACTAGATATATCAATCATATTTTAATTCCTATAAGTTCTAATATAGAAGATTACTTAGAAAACACTCCAAAGCTCCCTTCTAACGGCCCTGAAGTGTTTGATGGAGCTTTAAGCAGAATAAGGCTAATTGATCCGGATCATGATGCTTTTGTGAACTTGACGCAAACTATTGAAAGTAAAGGAAAAAAAGCCGCAATTATACTTGACATAGACGCGTTTAAAAAACAACAATATGAAATTGAGGATGACTCATGTTGGGAGGATTTCGAAGAATTAAGAGAGCTAAAGAATAAAATTTTTTTTAGTAGCTTAAAACCCAAAGCAATAAATAAGTTTAAATGAATACTTTATCCTTGCGATCAAATAATGCAAATACAATGTGGAATTTTGAGCAAAGTAGAGGAGTAAGTGAATTTGCTGAAAAGATTTCTGAAGATCTAGAAGACATCCGAAGGGATGTTAAAATTCAGAACGTTACATTTGGAGCCTCATTAAATGAAGCATTAAATGAGTTAGATGAACTTGCTTTAGATACTTCTATAGATAACTGGGATGGTTTTGGGGCAAAAAAAATCAACAAAGACTCTTATCTAGATGCAAAGAAATTTCTGAATAATCTTCCAGTTGGATTGGACATGCCAGAAATATCAGTACATCCAGATGGAGAGGTATCATTTGAATGGTATAGGAAAAAAGGTTATATCCTTACCTTAAGTATAAGTTCTGACGATAAAATTGCGTATGCCTTTCGTTTCGGACTAAGTAAAAAACATGGTAAAGAATACTTTGGAGATGACATTCCTGAAACCATTTTGGAAAAAATTAAAAAACTTAGCTCCTAACTTTAAAAGTCAAAGTGCTGTAGAACTATCTAACGATTTAGGTAGATATCTAACTTCATCTGGTTGGTTTGCTCGTACTAAAAGTAGAGTTAAACCAAATGCTTTTATGCCTGCTCCAGATAGTCAGTTATCAGTTTTTAATATTGAAAACTTAGAAGAAAAAGAAATTAAAAGAATTTCTGAAAAGTATGTTTTGCCAAAAAGGCCTCAAATAAACATTCACGGCTATGCGAAAAATCTAGCTAAGGATTTTAAAAAAGCAAAACTAAGTATTATAAAAGCTGAACCCCCTCCTAAACACATTAATATAGGTAACTGGCCTGAGAGTAAAGATGAGCAAATGATTATAGCTCAGGAGTTAGCTGAAAAAGCTACACTTAATATTTTTGATACAAAAATTAGCAATTAAACAAATTAAATGTTTTTACTCTGGTTCAGAGGTGCTCTGAATCCTGATCAATTAATTGTAAGCAGATGCCACGGAAAACCGTCGAGTTGTATGATTTAGGTCAAGCCGCATATCAGCCGATATGGGATTTGCAGCATGCCATCCAAAAACGAATTATTGGTGAAAAACGAACCGAGCAGGCGAATGAATTTGATGGTGTCCGCATGAATGATGTGCTTCTGTTTGTGGAGCATCCGCATGTGTACACCTTGGGAAAGAGCGGCAAAGAAGAGCATTTGCTCCGTTCCATTATGGAGCTTCAGGAACTGGATGCTGAATTTGTAAAAAGTGATCGCGGTGGTGATATCACCTATCACGGACCGGGGCAAATTGTGGGGTATCCTATCCTGGATTTGCACAGATATTTTACAGACGTGCACAGATATCTGCGTTGTCTCGAAGAAATTATGATTCTTGTCTGTGCCGATTTTGGCTTTAAAGCAAGTCGGGTTGATGGAATGACCGGCGTCTGGATTAGACAAGAAAAAATATGTGCTATGGGAATTCGCTGCTCACGATGGGTAACCATGCATGGCTTTGCTCTCAATGTAAATACAGACTTAAGATACTTTAACAACATCGTGCCATGTGGCATCGATAATAAAAATGTTACCAGTTTACAAAAGCTTTCAGGAAGAGAAATTGACATGGGTGAAGTAAAAGAGCGAATAACTTTTCACTTTCAAAATGTATTTGATGTAAAGATTTCCGGTATGGGTAGAATGCGGGAACTGGAGTATAATATTTTGTAAATTAAGGCGATGATTTTTGGCCTTGGCCATTAGATGAAATGAGCTATTTTTAGGGAAAGGATTTCAACAATGATTAAAGAACTTCAGGTAGTAGAAAAGCAAAACACGCAGCGCAGGCCTGATTGGCTAAGGGTCAAACTTCCTTCAGGAGAGAAATTTAAAGAAGTGGCAGATACCATCAGGGATAATAACCTGAATACGGTTTGTTCGGAAGCCCGTTGCCCGAATATGGGCGAATGCTGGGGCGCCGGAACCGCTACTTTTATGATTCTGGGTGATGTTTGTACACGCTCATGTGCTTTTTGTGCAATCAAAACCGGCCGGCCTCCACAAGGCCTCGACTGGGATGAACCCCGGCGGGTAGCAGATGCCGCTTTCAAAATGAAATTAAAACACGTGGTACTGACGTCGGTAAACAGGGACGAACGAAAAGACGGCGGTGCTCCTATTTTTGCTGAATGCCATCGCGAGCTTCGCAAAACAATAGACGGGGTGACGATTGAGTCCCTGATTCCCGATTTCCGTGGGGAATGGGATGCACTTCAAAACGTAATTGATACTCCGCCAGATGTATTGAGCCATAACCTGGAGACGGTTCCCCGGCAGTATCGCAGGGTTCGTCCTCAGGCTCGTTATGAGCGTTCGCTGGAACTG
This sequence comes from Balneolaceae bacterium, assembly GCA_040877545.1. Lineage (GTDB taxonomy): Bacteria > Bacteroidota > Rhodothermia > Balneolales > Balneolaceae > Gracilimonas. The sequence continues at coordinate 45,793 of JBBDNN010000047.1, read as the reverse complement.
CTTCAACGAACAAAAAGTGCAGGACTTCGCACCAAAACCGGAATTATGGTAGGCTTGGGTGAAAAACGGGACGAAGTTATTGAACTGATGCAAGATTGCGTAGATCATGGTGTAGATGTTCTCACCATCGGGCAATATATGCAGCCAACAAAAATGCATCATCCGGTTATGGATTGGGTCCATCCGGATCAGTTTGCAGAATATAAAGAGATCGGAGAAAATTTAGGGTTAGAACATGTTGAAAGCGGGCCGCTTGTAAGATCATCTTATCACGCAGAACGCCACGTATAATTTGTAAGGGTTTTCTCTTTTTTTTAATTGGGGTTAAGGAAAAAAAATAATTTATGGTTTCACTTCTGATTGTTTTATTCATCAGTTACCTGTTAGGGTCTATCCCATCCTCATTGTGGGTGGGCAAAGTGGTAAAGAGTATCGACATCCGAGAGCATGGAAGTGGAAATGCCGGCACTACTAATACCTTCCGTGTATTAGGATGGAAAGCCGGGGTGAGTGTTTTTATACTGGATTTACTGAAGGGTTTTGCCGCCTCTTTTTGGGTGAGCCGGCTGGCTTTCGACCTGAATGTAGGCAACGGCCCCATGGCACCTCCCGGTTGGGAAGCTGACGCTTTTTTAATGATTACCTGTGGTTTAATGGCCGTAGTTGGTCACATGTTTCCAATATTTGCGAGCTTCAAAGGCGGTAAAGGCGCGGCCACCGCTTGTGGAATGTTATTTGGAATCGAACCGATTTCCATCAGTATTTCGTTTGGTATTTTTATACTGATTGTGCTAACCACGCGATTTGTATCGCTTGCTTCCATCACAGCCAGCTTTATCTATCCAATTAGCCTGTTACTTTTGAGATATGGCTTTGGATATTTTGTGGATGGCAGTATTATAATTTTTGCAAGTTTGGTGGCAGCCGGTATTATTTACAAACATAAATCCAACATTCGAAGATTGATTGATGGGAGTGAAAGTAAAGTGGACATCTATAGTAAAAAGAATTTGGAAGAAGACTTAGAAGCAGGAGCCAAGTCATGACTAAAAGAAATGTGACTATTGTAGGAGCTGGCAGCTTTGGAACGGCCCTGGCACTGGTACTGGATACAGCGGGAAATAATGTTCAAATATGGGCTCGTGAAAAAGAGATTGCTGAGCAGATAAACAAGACACAAATAAATCCAGCTTATCTTTCTGACGTACAACTTCCCAGGTCAATAAAAGCCTATAACAACTTGGAACAATGCCTGCAAGGTCAGGATATGGTGGTTTTTGCCACACCTTCACATACGCTTCGTAAAGTTGCGGAAAAAATAAAAAAATCCCTTAACGGAAATGAAATTTTAGTTACTGTTTCTAAAGGAATTGAAAATGATACTTTCGAAACTATGTCTCAGGTGTTGGTTGAAGTGATGAAGGGAAAAACGTTCGAGGATAACATTGGTGTTTTATATGGACCCAGCCATGCCGAAGAGGTTAGCAAATTAAAACCAACTACTGTCGTGGCTTCTGCTTACTCAACCCGAACTGCCCGAATTATACAGGAAACATTTTTAACGCCGATGTTTCGTGTATATATAAATAATGATGTAATTGGTGTGGAAATCGGCGGCTCGGTAAAAAATATTATGGCGATTGCCGCCGGTATTATTGACGGCGCTGAGCTTGGCGATAATTCAAAAGCAGCATTGATAACCCGCGGACTTCACGAAATGAAAAGGATGGGGTTAATGATGGGAGCCCATTCCGACACTTTTTCCGGCCTTACAGGGATGGGAGATTTAATTGTAACCTGTACAAGTACGCACAGCCGGAACCGCTTTGTGGGATATCGAATTGGCAAAGGAGAGAAACTCGACGATATTATAAAAAGTATGAATATGGTTGCTGAAGGTGTTAAAACCACGAAATCGGTACGTGATTGGTCTCTAAAAAATAATGTGGAAATGCCAATCACACACGCTATTTATAGCGTATTGTTCGAAAATGTTGATCCCAAAGATGCGTTGTATGAACTGATGACACGCGATCCCAAAGATGAGATCGTAATGTAGTGGTTGCGGAACTCGGTTAGGTGTTGCTGGAAGTGAGTAGCAAAACTCTCAGGATATTTTTTCCTGATGCTAAATTCTGAATCTGAAATCCGTAAGCGTATTACCAAAAGTGTACCCCGAATTCCACAACTCGTAAACCAAATTTGCACGACATGAAAAACGAGCTAGAATTTTATTTACAGTATACTGATACCATTAAAGTATCAAAGATGAATCAACAGGATTTGAAGAACCTTATCCAAACAGGAGAAAGCAGTTTCCTTGAATTCAAACACAGTGTCTCATCTCCGGAAAAGATTGCCCGTGAAATAGCCGCCTTTGCAAATACCAAAGGAGGCACTTTATTAATCGGAGTGGAAGACAATGGCGATATGTTGGGTGTTGAAGGGTATTACGAGGAAGAATTTTTATTGAATCAAGCGGCCAAAGAGGAATGTATACCCATAGTTCCTATCAAAATTGAGACGGTACATATGGGCGATCGCGATATTTTGATTGTAAAAGTACCTGAAGCAAAAGAAAAACCGGTGTTTGTAAAAGGCAAAGAAGTTCGGCTGGTATACATCCGCAGTAAAGATGAAAGTGTAGTTGCCAGTGATGAATATATAGAAGTGCTAAAGCAGAATTATTCGGAAGAAGGCGTCACTTTTCAATATGGGGAAAGAGAACAGCAATTATTCCGCTTTCTAAAAGAGTATGGTGATATCACCGTAGAGCGTTTATCTTTACTTATAAACGTCACCAGTTATAGAGCCGCAAAAATATTGGTAAACCTTGTGAGTGCCGGCATTTTGGATTTGTTTGAAAAAGATGGCGTAGCACATTACACATTTTCCCATAAAAGTTCGTAGTTTTGACTCGTTCTAAATAAAGAGATAAAAAATGAGTGTTCAAGAAGACAGTTTAGATGATGTTATTTCCTCACTAATAGATGTTGAGGAAGAGGAAAAAACTTCACCCCAGGAAGAAAAAGAGCTTACCGGTGAACCCGTTCGTTTAACAGCCAGGGCTGCAAAACAGGTGCAAAAGATAAAAGAGCAGGAAGGCCTGGATGAGAACCTCTACCTTCGCGTAGCAGTGGACGGCGGTGGATGTTCGGGGCTAAGTTATAAGCTGGGCTTAGACCATCGCACAGAAGAAGATAAAATATTCGAAAATTTTGGGGTTGAAGTGATCGTAGCTCCCAAACACCTCATGTACCTGGAAGGAATTGAAATTGATTATCCCGATGGATTAGATGCCCGCGGCTTTACCTTCGAAAATCCCAACGCGGTTGAAAATTGCGGCTGCGGAACTTCTTTCGCGATTTAACCTACCGATAAAAAATTGTCAATTTAGCTTTGCTTTTGCATCAGTAATCAGATTTTCGATTTCCTCTTTGGAAATCATCTCTTTCCTATTGCAGTATTGGCAAATTACTTCCTGGCTCTCGCCCTCCATTTCTTTCAGGTCTTCATAATTCAACATGGTAAAAGCATCCAGAAATCGTTTACGAGTGCACCGGCAGAAAAAATCAACCGGATTACGATTCAGCTCTTTATACTGTAAGGGTGAAATTGCTTTCTCCATAATGTCATCGATATACTGATCATCTTCAAACATTTGAGACAGCGGAGGAAATGAAGCTAATCGTTCCTGTAGTATATCAATTTGACCATCCGGGGCACCGGGTAATCTCTGAATTAATAACCCACCGGCTTCGGTTACCTCTCCCTCTTTATCAATTCCAACATCCAGTAAAACAGCAGATGGAACTTGTTCCGACTGCGCCAGATAATGTGCGATATCGCTGGTGACATCACCTTTTATAAGTTGAATTTTACTTACCCGCGGCTCAGCCTCATTGTAAAGAATTTTAGAAAAAGTAAGAATACCCAGGCCTATACCGTCTCCCAGTTCAGTACCTGCTTCAGAGTAATCAAGTTCTACTTCAGGATTCTGAACATATCCCCGAATTTCCCCAACCTGATTTGCCTCCGCAACCACAAAACCGATGGGCCCATTTCCATCCATGCGTAATTGTATGCGTTCTTCGCCCTTTAGCTCCGATGCCATCAGCATTACAGCAGTGAGAGCGCGCCCTAAAATCACCGTATTAAGCAGCGACAAATTGTGATTGGCCTTTGCTGTTTTAACAACCTCTGTAGTTTTTACCACAGATATTTTAAAGTTTCCATCGGCGGTAATTCCCTTAAGCAGACGATCTTTCAACTTATAATCTTCAATATCCATATCTCGACAATTATTTTTAAAAAATACTCATAAAAATCTCATAACGGGTTTAAGATAAGGAGAATTTTCCTTTTCACTGAATTCAGTATCACTCTCGAAGCCTTTCTGGCAATCTGTGATCAAAACCGCTTATAAATCTCTCCCAGCCGGCCGGAAATACTTCCTTTCGAAGAATATACATTATTGATTTTACCTACCTTGGCAATTCGTTCTTCGGCAAGTAAATTTGATGCCTTATGTGCCGGCATGTCATTATCCTCTGAATAGGTGAGAATATCTAAAATAGTGCTATAGATATTGCCTGCCTTTTGGAGCGCTCTTTCTTCGTTATATCCTTCAAGTTCGCTGGCAATGTTGATTATACCCCCGGCATTAATTACATAATCAGGCGCATAAATAATGCCTTTTTCAAGCAACAATTGGCCGTGACGATCTTCCTCATCCAGCACATTATTTGCAGCACCGGCAATTATATCACACTTAAACTGATCCATGGTATCATCATTAATTACACCTCCCAATGCACAGGGTGTGAAAATATCTACATCCAATCCATAAATAGCATTGGCCTCTACCACTTCTGCTTCTACTTCATTAGCAAGGCTCTTTGCCTTTTCCTCGTATAAATCAGAAATGAACAGTTCTGCCCCCTCTTTGGCCGCGTATCTGGCAAAATGAGAAGCCACATTTCCCGCACCTTGTAATGCGATTCGTTTTCCTTGCAGGGAATCTGTGCTGTAGGCTTTTTTTGCACATGCTTTCACTCCCATGTAAACACCATACGCGGTGACTGGAGAGGGATTTCCGCTGCCGCCCAAAGCTTTTGGGATTCCCGTTACATATTTTGTTTCCGAATAAATCCATTCCATTTCACGTTCGGTCATTCCAACGTCTTCAGCGGTGATATATCGACCGCCCAATCCATCAACAAACCGGCCGAAAGAACGAAAAAGGGTTTCTGTTTTTTGGGTGTGAGGATCGCCTATAATCACTGCTTTCCCGCCGCCTAAATTCAAACCGGAAATAGCAGATTTATAAGTCATTCCCCGGGAAAGCCGGAGGACATCCTTCAGTGCCGCTTCTTCCGATTCATAGTTCCACATCCGGGTGCCGCCAAGAGCGGGGCCCAGGGTGGTGTCATGGATAGCAATAATGGCTTTAAGGCCCACGGCAGGATCAGAACATATAATAACTTGCTCGTGTTCGCGAGAAGCAAGCTGATTAAAGATTGGAAATTTTGGATTTTCTTTATTCACATTAATCTTTTTGGTAGTGGGTGCTTCTGTCATTTTTTAGTAATTAAGGTCAGTAAATAAATTTGTTGTGGAACCGCTTCCAAAGCTCTTGTTTTATTCCATGATTCTCAACTTTTAAATCATTAAATCAGGTTACATTTCAACCACTCCATTATTAACAGCATTGGCTAAACTATAGTTTTAAATTGAGGCGGAGAGAAAGAATTCGGGGCTTCATCAAACAGCTAAAACTCTATGCTGATTTTCTGCTACTATATTGTATTTTAAGGTAATTGAACGTGCAAAACGTTGGTTTTCCGGTTTGATAGCCGCACAACCTCTATGAATAAAAATAAAGAGAAAACTAATCATGTCATTCCGCTGGGTTTACGCGCAGCCGGAACAGAAAGAGCCGATGCCTCTGTTAGAGCAAAAGCTTGGGGTTCCGGAAAAAATAGCCAGTTTATTGGCTATTCGCGGTATAAATACATTTGATGATGCAAAATACTTTTTCAGGGCTACGATAGAACTTCTGCATGATCCTTTTTTAATGAAGGATATGGAATCAGGTGCTGAAAGATTGGCCCTTGCTATACGTAAAAGTGAAACAGTTCTCGTTTACGGGGATTATGATGTAGATGGCACCACCGCCACTTCTTGTGTTTATACTTTTTTGAAAGAATTTGGCGTGAATGCTGATTATTACATCCCTCACCGCTTTAAAGAAGGATATGGAATAAATCCCGCGGGTATTAAATACGCCGAAAAAATCGGGGCTACTTTAATTGTTTCTGTTGATTGCGGTATCACGGCTATTGAAGAAACAAACGTTGCCAGGGAAAAAGGCATAGATCTCATCATTTGTGATCATCATACAGCAGGCCTTGAAATTCCCGATGCCGTTGCCGTACTCGATCCCAAACGGCCGGATTGTAATTATCCCTTCGACGGGCTTTCAGGTGCCGGTGTTGGTTTTAAATTGATCCAAGGGACCATTGAAAAACTTGGACTCCCTCAAACCATTGCTTTTAAGTTTCTTGACCTGGTTGCTATTTCTATTGCATCCGATATTGTTCCTATAATTGATGAAAACCGGATCCTTATGAAAGCCGGCCTTCAAATGATCCAGCGTACCCCCCGGATTGGAATTAAAGCGCTTCTCGATCTTATTAATATTTCTCAGGAAGAGGTGAATACTTCCAAGATTGTATTTTCCATTGGCCCGCGAATAAATGCTGCCGGACGAATGGGTGATGCAAGTACAGCGGTAAAGCTGATGATTTCAGAAACTATGGCTGAAGCTAAAGCCTGGGCATATGAACTCGAGTCTATTAACCTTCGCCGTAGAGATACCGACAGCAAAACCATGGAAGAAGCCATGGAGCTGATCGACAAAGATTTTGATATGGAGGAGACGGCAACTATTGTGCTGTACAGCAAAGACTGGCACCTTGGGGTGATTGGAATTGTAGCTTCCCGGCTGGTAGACTTATATCATCGTCCTGCGATTATGCTCAGTAATGTGGAGGGCAAAATCAAAGGTTCTGCACGCAGTATAAAAGGTTTTAATATTTACAATGCAATTAATAACTGTGCCGACTTGCTCGAGCAATTTGGGGGCCATGAATTTGCAGCCGGACTCACTTTATCGGAAGGCAAATTGCCCGAATTCAGAAGGCGAATGAATGAATTGGCCTACCTTGATTTATCGGATAATTCATTCGAGCCTCAGCTAACCATTGATACCAAATTAGATCTTGGCGAGGTAGATATGAAGTTCTGGAAACTGCTAAGTCAATTCGAACCTTTTGGCCCTGCAAACCTGCGGCCAATTTTTGTAAGTGAAGGGGTGAAAGTGGTCGGGGTGCCAACCATCGTTGGAAATGGACATCTAAAGATGAAAATATCCCAAAACGGTTCGGGAGTATTTGACAGTATCGGTTTTAATATGCACGAATATTTACCGGCCGTACGCAACGGAAACCCTTTTAGTGTTGCCTATGTTCTGGAAGAAAATAACTGGAACGGACGACGAACTCTTCAACTCCGGTTAAAAGATATTCACCTTTCAGATTAAGTGAATTCTGTATTGTATAAGGATGGGAAACCCGCTATCTTTGCCGTCCTTGAATAAGGGACTGTAGCTCAGTTGGTAGAGCAACGGACTGAAAATCCGTGTGTCGGCGGTTCAATTCCGCCCGGTCCCACTCTCAAGTAAAGCCTTGCAGTTCATGTAGTTATATGAGTGTAAGGCTTTTTTTATTTTTGGGGGGTTTTGGCTGCATTTTCTTTTCTGAGGGTAACCAACGAACAATTGCTGAGAGATTCGGCACAGGTGAGCTTGAACAAAAATGTGAAAATTCAGGTGTACTTGCCAATAAATAAGTACAGTGCCAACGAATTGTATTATGCCTAATATATGCTCAGCATTAAAAAACGATCAGCAATTAATCCAACTATAAAAGGGCGATTGTGACCCCCAAGATTGTGTTTCAAATCCCTACCCAATTTAACTGTCACTGGCCATGAAGTGTATTACCAAAAAAGTACCAAGTGCTACAAACCAGCCACCCCAGATGAAGGAACATCATAGGCTAAGGTGATTCATTATTCAGATTTGGTTTTAATCAATATTGCAGAAATAGTAAGGTAGAGTTTTGATTAAATAAGCAGAAATATTAGAATATGTTGTATAGCTTTATGATTTAACTTTAATAAACACTCTGAACTACGGGTTGTATCCACGCTACTTCTGTTTCACCTATGGCGTAAGGATTTTCCTTAATTTTGTCAGAAATGATTTTAGCACGTATATATAACTCATCTCCGGTAAATTCATGGGAAACAGATATCCCATTAGTAGTGTTAAATAACACCCCCATTTCTCCCGTATCATTTATTCGAGTGCCAATGAATTGGGTAGTATAAGTAATGTCTTCTTCAGCATCTATTTCTATTTTTAATGTACGACCATCAAATGAGATATCATTTAATGAAACTCCTGTTGATGCATAGAAATCACCGCGTTCCATAGCATGTATTAGTGAATCGGCAGTTAAACTATTACTTTTCACATTAATCCATCCACGGCCAGGATTAGATTTATTTATATCCTGATCATGATAACGATGAGCGTCATCAACCGCTATACCAAATAACAAAGACTTATTATTAAGCAGGTAATGAGTGTTTACCTCATCCCACATCTGTTCAGTACCGGACCTTAACGAATCACCATAATTATTTACTGCAGGGTGACCATTATATACTTCAAAAAACTGTTCGCCTTCAAGAGCTTTGAGGTCTTCGGCTGTAACTGCCCAGTAAAAGTTAGGATGATTGATATGCGGAAACATTGGCTGCCCTGTGGCTTCACGCTGCTCCAGAACAGCATCAATATTATTCTGCATAACTTCTCTTATGCTATTTCCGCCCTGAGGTTTTATAAACTCTTTAATATTGGTGGCATTTACATGGACGGGTTTTCTATCAAATCCGTCACTGATTTCTTCAGATTTTATTATTAGAAATTCATTTTCTTTTTCACTGAGTTTACGGTATTCCTCGAGGGTTTTTAACCGTACTTTATAATGATCACCTTCGTCAGTAAACTCTACCCAGGTGCTATCATAGGTATTAAGATATTTTTCAAAAGCTAACTCATGTGTACTGCCTTTTTCGACCTCAATCCATTTTTCACCTTCTGCAAGTGTATTATGATCAGATAAGGCAATAAAATCATAATCATGATCTTTGTACCATTTCATAATCATTTCGGGATAATTATCTCCATCACTCCAGTAGGAATGCGTGTGTAGATTACCTTTGTACCAATGAGTTTCCTCCTTAGGTTGAGTGCAGCCTGCAATTATAAATAATGCAGTGAGGAGAAATCCTGTTTGTTTTAAATATGGAATCATATTTATCGTTTTAATTTAAATATTCGTCAGTCCCCAGTATTCGGGTACTGACGAATGTAATGATTATCTATTTGATATTGATTTCATCAATAAAAATCCATGCGGGTTCTCCGGCACTATCATGCCATTCAGGATAGTTTCCGTTTCGTGCAACTACCTTTATGAATTGTATTTCGCGGTTCTGGAAATTTGCTTTGAAATCGTAAATAAGGCTGGAGGCAGTATAAGTTATATGATGAGCCTCTTTAAGTATAGTTTCATAATTTTCACCATCGGCTGAAGCAAGTATTTCAACATTTTTCGGAGCAAAAATTCCTTCTTCCTGATTTTCCAAGAAGCGTACTTCCACCGACTGAATAGCCCGTTCCATTTCAAGATCAATATCGGCTGCAAAATCATCTCCTCTGAAACCAAGCCATTTTTCATCTTCAAAGTTATTTTCTCCTCTTTCTGCATCCAGTAGGCGTTCTGCATCCAGATTATATGGTGCAGATGGCTGATTTTCAAGACGTATACTGCTTTCCTGTCCTAAAACATTCAGAGGAGCAACCCAGGAAATTGCAAGGTCTTCTCTGGAAGGCAGCTCAGGAAACGGAGCATGTGGTTCTTCCTGATACCAGTAAGCAACAGAAGCCAGATCGTTTTGCTGAGGTAGATAGCGTCCGCCAATTTTCCAGCCGAGACTTTGAATGGTTACTTTCACGTCTTCTTCGAAGCGGATAGGATCAAGTATATGCCATCTGTATTGGCCAAATCGTCTTTGTTCAAATTTTGTACCGGGTTCTTTTATTTCATGATAGCCGGCATAATTGGTGGTGAAATTAGTTGCACCCCAGCGGCCGTTTTCATGACGGGAACGATAACTGTAGGAGCCCAGGAAGTAATCTTCTTCACCAGTTCCGTTAATAGTCGGATAGTCAGTATCACCATCCATGTAAAATTTGACTTCACCTTCACCCCACCAGCCCGGGCTGTTGGCACCATGAGCAAGATAAGTTCCCACATAATGTCCTTTACCCTCAATACCGTCTATAATTGTGTAATCTTCTTTATAAGGCAAAGGGTTTACCCGGCGGAATTGAGCGTGAAAATAAGCGGCATCATCCGGAATTTCAGTAAGGGTATAATCAATCTGATAATAAATTCTCATGGGGGTGTCATCAATATTGGTAATAGTGATTTTAGCCCCGTCACGGAAAGGCATTTGCCAGAAACTGTTGAAACCGCTACCGGGATTTACAGAAACGGGCAGTGAATTGATGTGTGCATAACGTCTCCATCCCTGAGCAAAGAAATCACCCACCGGTGTTTCTACAGAAGGTTCTTTTTCATCGTCCCAGTACATTCTTAAAATGGTATTTCTCCATTCCCCGGTAACAGTCATCCAGATGTGCTGTATGACGCCGGATTCATTTATTTCGCCTAAAACGAAAGTTTCCCCGGGTTCTACATTGATATATGGATTAACTTTCCAGCCTTCACCCAGTAATCCTGCTGCATGGCTGGCAGTACCTTCTTCAAGTTTAGCCATACCGCCCTTCCCTTTTTCACCGGTCAGGTTTTCAGGACTGATTGAACGGGATTTTGCATCGGATACCCGCATTAAATCTCCAAGGGGCGAAGTAATTCCGTTAAAAGGTGTTTGTTGTGCAAAACTCGTACTGACCGCTAATAAAAGACTTGCTAAAATTATTAAATGTTTCATGTTATTTGGGTGTTTTTTCTTTTTCAAAATTTTATAGATCGATTGCAGGTCCTGTGTCGGAACTACGGATAAAGTGGAATCTACTATTTTTTAAATTGAATCACTGTATTTTAGTATAAATAATTAAAAATAATGAAAAGGTATTCATGGACTATAATATTAAATATGTATCATCAATATGAAGAGGTTCAAACAGAGGAGTTTTTAATATTCTTGAATTTAAAAATGGTTTCATTAGCACTTTAAAAACGGAAAATATCCCTCTTATACTCTTTAAAAAGTATTTTTTTGCATGTAAATTCGAGTCCTATAATAAAAGAGACTGAGAGCTACAGAGCGTGGAATAATAAAATTTTACAAAAGAGAACTGGTAATTAATTCAAATTTATCTGGCTATAAGCCCTGGTTATTTAATTTGTATTTTATATTTTAAAATACGTAATTTAATCCATGTGATATATTATAGTAAAGGGTGGGGATGCAATATAAAACCCTTACCATGTTCTTAGCCATAAGCCAGACCAGGGGCTTTACACTAACAAACCTCCTATGATTTAATAACTGAACTATGAATTTCCACTACAGATACTTTTTTATTCTTTTCATCTTTTTAATAGCAGCCTGCAGTTCCGAAAAGAAGGATCTTTCTACCCTTGTTGATAAACATGTAAATCTGGCTGTAACCCAATATAAAGGGATGATAACTCAGGTGCCGGATGAGCGTTTCCCGATATTTTTTGAAGATGATTCACTTGTAGCTCATGGCTCAAGATCATGGTGTAGCGGTTTTTATCCAGGTACTTTGCTTTATCTTTATGAAAAAACAGGAGATTCAACACTTCTGAATGAAGCCGAACGCACTCTTGAGATACTCGAGAAAGAACAGTACAACACCAACACCCATGATCTGGGTTTCATGATGTTTTGCAGTTTTGGTAATGCTAAAAAAATTGAGCCAAAACCTGAATATGATGAAATCATTATTAAAAGTGCCAAATCCTTGGCAAGCAGATATTCTCCTGAAGTAAAAAGTATCCGTTCATGGAATTCACGTCCCGAGGATTTTCTGGTTATAATTGATAATATGATGAACCTTGAGATGTTGTTTCAGGCTACAAAGATGTCGGGCGACAGCAGCTTTCACGATATTGCCATAACTCATGCCAACACAACTATAGAAAATCATTTCAGAAACGACAACAGTTCCTATCATGTACTTAATTACGATCCGGAAACCGGAGAAATAAAAGAAAAGAGAACGGAGCAGGGGTTGCATGATGAATCTGTGTGGGCCCGCGGACAAGCCTGGGGTTTATATGGTTTCACCATGACTTACCGTGAAACAGGAATAGAAAAGTATCTGGACCAGGCTGAAAAGATTGCCGACTTTTTACTTAGCCATCCAAACCTGCCAGAGGATAAAGTGCCAATCTGGGATTTCAGTGATGAGGAAAGGGAGCAAAGAGATGTATCGGCCGGGGCAATTATGGCTTCAGCTCTGTTTGAATTGCATGAATATCTTCCGAAAAAAAATTATCAGGATATCGCTATTGAAATTGTGAAAACCATTGCCAGAGATTATACAAACGAAGCGGGTGAAAACGGCAATTTTATTACTGATGAGTCGGTGGGACATCTGCCAAAAGACGCTGAAGTAGGTGTGCCCCTTATTTATGCTGACTATTATTTTATTGAAGCATTATTGCGTATGGAGAAAATCGTTAATTAATAGATATAGGACAATAATCCTTTCGTTTTTCAATAACTTAAAATGAAGAGAAATGGACAGAAAAAACTTCATAAAAAAAGCCGGAATGATAAGCATGGGTACTACTCTTGCGGGGGGGATAAGGCCTGTCGTAAAACCCCGCAAACGTGAGAAAATAAATACAGATGACAGAGAATACTGGCTGAAGGTAGTAGAACAACTTTCTGAACCTGTATTATTTAATTTGTCGCAGGAGAAATTAAAAGAGGTTATGCCTGTAGAATCCCGCCCGGGGTTTGATAGTAAGTACCGGCGAAATTATACTTATCTGGAAGCATTTGGCAGGTTGCTAACCGGCATTGCCCCGTGGCTGGAGCTGGGAAAAGATAATACCCAGGAAGGCAAACTCAGGTCGAAATATATCGATCTTGCTCAGCAGTCTATGTCAGTGGCGGCAAACCCGAATTCGCCCGACTTTCTGAATTTTAATAAAGGTAAACAGCCTCTGGTTGATGCAGCTTTTTTAGCCCATGCAATGATAAAAGCTCCAACTGTGCTTTGGGAAGAACTCGATTCCAAAACCAAGGAAAACCTCATAACAGCGCTTAAATCAAGTAGGGAAATTATACCTTCTTACAGCAATTGGGTGCTTTTTACGGCTATGGTAGAAGCCGCATTGATGAAATTTGACAAAGGTCATGATGAGGTAAGGATTCATTTTGCTGTAAAAGCAGTATTAGACTGGTATCTGGGTGATGGAATGTATGGAGATGGCCCCTCCTTTCACTGTGACTATTACAACAGCTTTGTAATTCAGCCATTTATGCTATCCATTATTGAAGTAATGATGGAGAAGCACGAAAGTTATGAAAATCACTACAAAACCAATCTGGCATATAGCAAACGTTATGCTGAAATATTACACCGTTCTATTGCGCCTGATGGAAGTTATCCGCCAATAGGGCGTTCGATCTGCTACCGGTACGGAGCTTTTCAGTTACTTGCACAAATTGCCTGGATGAAAGAATTACCGGAAAATATCAGCCCGGCCCAGGTGCGCAACAGCCTTACAAAAGCGATTAAAAAGATCAATGAAGCTCCAGGAACTTATGATGAAAACGGTTGGCTGACACTTGGCCTCTATGGACATCAACCGCACCTAGCTGAAGTGTATGTGACTACAGGCAGTTTATATTTGTGCTCGGGTGCGTTATTACCCTTGGGATTACCGGCAGATGATGAGTTCTGGACAGCGCCCGCCGAGGCAACAATACCCGAAAAAATCTGGTCTGGAGAAGATATGGAGCGAGATCAGCATTTAAGATTATAATGCAGCTCACTAATCAGAGAATTACCAGAAATAAAATTATCTAAACAATTTCAGCCTGGTTTTTTATTACAGGCAGTATTGTTTTAATGATTAAACAGGTTTCATTGAATCTCAGGAGAATAAATATATTTTTAACTGTTGCCAAGCACCTTAGCTATACTAAGGCTGCACGGGAATTATATATAAGTCAGCCAGCAATAACTAAAAATATACAGATGCTTGAAGATGAACTCGGGGTTTGCCTTTTCAACAGGAAAGGGAACACTATAGAATTAACTCATGAGGGAAAACTGGTATATTCATTCGGAAGCGATATTGATCAACAGGTTCAGAATCTGATGTATGAATTAGGTCAGATCAATAGTAAGCAAAAGGGAAACCTGAGAATTGGCGCCAGTTCCACTATTTCCCACTACTTTATACCGCCGGTAATAGCCCGGTTTAAGGAAAGCAATCCCGGCCTCTCTATTTCACTTTTGTCAGGTAACACCTCCGAGATAAATGCCCGTTTAAATGATGATTTAATAGATGTGGGAATTACAGAAGGGTACAGAAGGCTGAATAATTTTGATTATTACTCGTTTTTGAATGATGAAATTGCTTTCATCAGCCATAAAAATAATCCCGTACATTTTCCTGAAACGTTCTCAAAAGAAAAATTAGCCGAACTTCCTTTGGTTCTGAGGGAAACTGGCTCAGGCACAAGAGAAGTATTTGAAAAAGCAATAAAAGGAGTTGGCTTAACTTTAAACGACCTTAACATCACCATTACCCTGGGCAGTACTGAGAGTATAAAATCTTACCTGATAGATTCTGAAGCCCTTGGGGTATTTTCCACCAGTGCAATCCGGAAGAATGAAGAAAACCTCTTTAAAATCTCCCGCCTGGAAAAAACACTGGTAACCCGCCGTTTTCAGTTTATGGTGAAGCAGGGTTCGGCTCATAAATTGGGAAAGGAATTTATTCGCTTTAGCAAAAAGTATTATAACCTTTAGTTATAGGCAATTCATATCTGATATTGGAACTGGCTGGTGGAAACTTCTACCTTCTATCTTCATTATCTATAACTCAGAAGACTTGTCTAAATCACGTTGATGCCGCCGGTTATAAAAAAAATCCTGTTTATTGCTGTTGCCTTACTTTGTTTTACACCTTGGGTGCAGCCACCGCTTGCTTTGCTTTTAGGGATAATATTGGCTTTTACTATTGGTCAGGTTTTTGATGGTAAAGGAGTCAGTAAATCTACGGGATGGCTGCTTAAGACTTCTGTAGTAGGTCTGGGTTTTGGGATGAACTTTTTTTCAGCCATTGAAGTGGGCAAAACCGGCTTGCTGATAACGGTCATTTCCATTGCCAGTACTTTTGCCATAGGATATATTATCGCCAAAAAACTTTCGGTAGATTCTAAGATCTCAATACTGATTTCCTCAGGAACAGCTATTTGTGGCGGCAGTGCTATCGCTGCCATGTCTCCCATAATCAATGCAAATAGCAAGCAAATATCAATAGCACTGGGGGCTGTTTTTATTTTGAATTCCGTGGCGCTGTTTATTTTTCCCCTGATAGGAAATCTTATGGACCTGAGTCAGACTCAGTTTGGTTACTGGGCAGCTATTGCTATACATGATACCAGTTCAGTGGTGGGTGCTGCCGCCAGTTACGGTTCCAATGCCTTATCAATTGCCACTACCGTCAAACTTGGCCGCGCCCTCTGGATTTTACCCATTACGTTCCTGACTTCATTTTTATTTAAATCTGAAAATTCAAAGATTAAGATTCCTTATTTCATTGGCCTTTTTGTAGTTGCAATGCTCTTAAATACATTTGTACCCGCAATTTCAGCATATTCTGACTGGATAGTTTTACTGGCTAAGAAAGGTTTAACACTCACGTTGTTTCTTATCGGCTCCGGTTTGTCTGTAAGTGTTTTGAAAGCTGTTGGCTTCAGACCGATGATTAAAGCCATACTATTATGGATATTTATTGCTCTCAGCTCATTAGGTATGATTTTATTTTTTTAAAGCAGATATAAAAAAAGGTACTGTATTGAATTACAAGTAAAATGTACAGAATATTTATATTTTCTTATAGAAGTACCTGCTCTGCAGTGATACTATCTCGTGTAGCCTCAGTTTCCATTATTGGTGCTGGGGCTACTTTTTGATATTCCTGTATGTAGTTTTATTTTTGTGCATGCTGTACATAAGGACCAATAGTTTACGTTGTACCGCTATCTGTCCTATCATTTTTGATGGTTTGTTTTTAATTACCCGCAGGTAAAATTCCTTCAGATCCGGATTAAACCGACAGGCCACCATCGCCGGGATTTCCACTCCGTATATATCCTGCAGATGCGCTGGATATCCTGATAACTCATTCCCCGGCTATAGAGCGAAAGGATCTTCGTGTCAATGTCACTATCAATACGCCGTTGGCGTTTTTTAAGCGTTTGCGGGGTAAAACTGCCTTGGCGATCACACGGGGCGAATATCTCAAAACCTCCCAGCGAACTTTGCACCTGCTTGCTCCCACGACCATTTCGACGATTTGAATACGTGCCTTGTTCGCCTTGCAGGTGAGCATCCATCTCACCTTCCAGACTGGCTTCTATCACGCGTTTGAGTAACGGGGTAAAAACCCCATCTTTTCCGGTTAGCGGTTTGCTTTCACCAAGTTTCTGGGATAGCGGCTACCAGACCATCTATATTTGTTTTTTATTCATAGCTTTCATGTATCTAAGTTAGGTATGACACACTTAATTGAACAGTCTCGAAGCAATTATCACCGATCCAAAAATTTATACCCCTATCAATTGGTAGCTTAGAAGCAGAATAAAATTGTGCTATTGTAATTAAAAGTAGAGAGTATTTAAGCATGTGACGTACGAATAAACTTCAATTTTTTGCCACACCTAAACAAAAATTCTAACCTTTATCTCTAATTAGATTACCCTCATCATCCCACTCTGCAACCATTCCACGTTCAGCCGGCTTGACACATTCTTCAAGTGTTTTTTTGCCATAAGAGAAACCATGTTTTTTCAGAACATCTTCCGGCACACCATCCCAGACGTTTGGTGTATTTCCCATATACCCCAAATCTTTAAATCCCATTTCTGAAGTGTAAAATCCTGTGACAGTAAGATTTCTCATCCGATTAAAAAATCGGACGCCATATCCCATATTCGGGTCCGCCTTATCGGGGTAGACAAATTTATCCAGAAGTTCTTTTTGTTCGGCAGGACTGCATTCAGTAAATATCTTACCAAAGTTTTGTCTGCTCTGATTATCCAGCCACATTAACCCCCCACGTACCGGTAGCTGCATTCCAGGTACATCTTTCATCATAAAATCTATAAAATCCGGTACACCGGCATCGGTGGCACTACCTGAAATATCATCGGCAGGTATAATAAGGTCGCTCAGTGATTCAACTGTTTTTCGTTCTGCATCAGTAAAGAAAGTATCGGCATGAAGTTTTTCATCCCTCAGGCTTTCCTGCTCAGTTCTGCCATAGGAACTGCCATTCTCTTCTATGATTTTTTCACTTATTTCCCTGTCTTCATCCGTACAGGAAGTAATCATAAAACCGGTTCCTATTGAACCTGCAAACAGTAATTTCAGATGTTCTCTTCTGTCCATAAAATACCCGTTATTAAAAATTTCATTTAACCTAAATTTTGCTTTTTGAATTGTTCCACTATGAAGTCGGAGGTTCTCCAGGAGAGCGCAAGAATGGTCCATGTAGGATTTTTATCAGCTTGAGATACAAAGGGGCCGCCGTCCACTACAAATAAATTGTCACATTCATGCGCCTGGCAGTGCTTATTTAAAACGGATGTATCCGGATTACTCCCCATTCGGGTCGTTCCCACTTCATGAATAATTTTGCCCGGTTCTGCCAATCCGTACTGTTTATCAGCTCCTGGCTTGCTTCCCAGCAATTCTCCTCCCATACTTGTCAGAAGTTCCTCAAATGTATCCTGCATGTGTTTAGCCTGCTTCACTTCATGTTCAGTCCAGTTATAATTAAAGCGCAATACCGGAATGCCATATTTATCTACTGTATTTGGATCTATTTCGCAGTAGTTGTCATATTGTGCCACGCTTTCTCCTCTGCCGGCAATTCCTACTGTGGAGCCATAGAGTTTTCGAACATCTTTTTTCAGGCCCTCTCCATAGCCGCCATTTGGTGATGGATTGCCAAATTCATCCTTCACTAATTGGCGCCGACTATCCATACCGAAACCGAAGCCATAGCTTGGCATGCTCATTCCACCATAAAACTCGAGATGATAACCTCGCGGGAAGTCAAGTTTACTGTTATCAAGCCACCAGGGTGTATAAACATGAGCTCCGCCAACACCATCTTCATTATATCGGTCACGGTCAATTAAATCAGGAATAAAAGCTGAACGGCCTGCACCGGTTGAATCATGCAAATAACGCCCCACAATCCCACTGCCATTTGCAAGTCCATTTGGATGAGCAGCAGATTTGGAGTTAAGCAATATTCTGGCTGATTCACAGGCAGAAGCTCCGAGAACAACAGCTTTTCCGTTCACCTGATACTCCTGATTATCTTCTTTACTAATATAGGAAACTCCCGTGGCGCGTCCTCTGCTGTCAGTAATAACTTCCCGCACCATAGCGTTTGTGTATAAATCAACCGTTCCCTTTTTCATGGCAGGCTGTACAAGACAGGTACCGGATGAAAAGTCTGCATAGACACTACAGGCTCTATTACATTGATTACAAAAGAAGCAAACACCCCGCTCTTTACTAATCGGTCGTGTAAGCACCGACATCCGCATGGGCAGAACTGGAATGTTGGCTT
Source organism: Balneolaceae bacterium (assembly GCA_040877545.1). Taxonomy (GTDB): domain Bacteria; phylum Bacteroidota; class Rhodothermia; order Balneolales; family Balneolaceae; genus Gracilimonas. The sequence goes on along the minus strand of JBBDNN010000047.1, from coordinate 26,768 downwards.
TTTTTCCACCTTTTTTTATGTATAGTTCGTGTAATCGGGGTTTGGGCGGAGGCAGAAAGAAACCATCAGGATCATCTTCCAACCCCTCATTTGTGCCAAATACGCCAATCAGTTTATCTACTTTATCGTAGTAAGGCTTCAAGTCATTGTAGCCAATTGGCCAGTCATCACCTAAGCCGTCTATGCTTTTTCTTTTAAAATCCTTTGGGCCGAAACGCAGTGAAATGCGCCCCCAGTGATTCGTTCTTCCACCAAGCATACGGCTCCGGAACCATTCGAATTTAGTACCGGAATTTCTTAAATAGGGTTCACCTTCAATTTCCCAGCCCCCCCATGCAGCATCAAAATCACCAAACGCCCGCATTGTATTAGCCCCTCGCCGGGGTGATTCCCAAGGCCAACGAAGCTGTGTTCTGAATTCATCTTTTGCCGGGTCATAATCTCCACCGGCTTCCATAACAGCCACAGATAAACCGGCTTTTGATAACACGTTAGCTGCCATTCCGCCACCGGCTCCCGACCCTACAATTACAACATCGTATTCCCCGGATGATTTTACTATTTCAAGACTCATTACTTTTAAATTTTATCTATTCTTAATTATACTCTTTTTCCCCGCCCTGTTCATCAAGTAACCGTACTTTAATATCACGGTAGTAAATTCGACTTTCGGGATCATGCGCCTGCAAGGCTACGGTTCCGCTGCTTAGCCGGTTTGTTCCTTCGCGGTCTTCAGGCTCTGAAAACTCCATTACTGTTTGGTCATTAATATTGATGGTAATATCCTGCCCGTTTACTATAATATGATAGCGAAACCATTCTTCATCCTGATGCGGAGCATCATTCATTACATCGTTAATGGCATACAAACTGCCGGTTTTTCTTGGATCGCTGTGAGTGGCGTTTACCTGAGCTTCATAGCCTTGCTCCGGCCAGCCCTCTTCCTGATATCGTGTGTGAAAGAATATACCTGAATTAGCTTTTGGGTAAGTAAACACTTCAGCTTTAAATTCAAAATTCTTAAAATCAGCATCAGCTACATGCCCTTCATAGAAGAGATGAGCTCGAGGACCATCTACTATTATTTTACCATCTTCAATACTAAATGATTGTGGATTCTCACTAACACGCCAGTTTTCAAATGTTTCCCCGTCCCAGATGCTAATCCATTCATTATCTTCTGACTTTTCGGTGGTCTTAGCCTTGTCACCTTCTGAACATCCTGAAAGCGTTACCAATAAGAGTAAAAGTAACGCACTAAAATAATTTAAGTAGTTGCTTTTCATAGCTTGATCAGGTTTAAAGGTTATAGTATGAAAGAAGATAGCGATTGAAACTGTTTAATTGTAAATTTACCACTCCTTACTATAAATATTTGTGAGTGGGGAGTAAATGGATAATTGTTCTCAATAAATAGACAATAATATGGATACAACTCCTAAAAAAAGAGAAGGCTTTTTAGGACAAAAATTGCTGGTTATACCTGATGATATTCGCAATCAGGTTAGAAAAAACCCTTTAATTAGTTCCCTGTACATTACCTCAATAGGACATTATCCGCATGCAGAGCATCACTTCAGAGAAAGAAAAAAAGGTTCCAAACAATATATTTTTCTTTATTGTGTAGAAGGTTTCGGCTATGTTATTGTAAATAATAAGAAATACCGCCTTTCCCCGAATGTCTTTTTTATAATACCCCCTGACACTTCCCACAGTTACGAAGCCGATGAAAAGGACCCCTGGAGTATCTATTGGTTTCATTTTACAGGAACCCGCGCCGAACTTTTATACGAACGCTACCTGAATAACAATAAAAAATCGCGAGTGGTGCATATTCCTTTTCAGGAATTCAGACTGAATTTGTTTCAGCATATTATAAATATTCTGGAAATGGGATACAGCCGATATAATATTGAATACATCAATATCACACTTTGGGAGTTACTGTCATCTTTTATATATCCTGATTTCTTTCAGAAAATTAAGCATCAAAATACCGAAGCCGGTTTTATGAATGAGATTATCACATATATGCAGAATTCCATTGATCAATCCATTTCACTGGGAGAACTGGCTGACCATATCAATTACTCCGTCTCATATTTTCATACAATATTTAAAGAGAAAACCGGATTCTCACCCATTCATTATTTCAATCAATTAAAAATTCAGAAAGCCTGTCAATATCTGAGTTTTACTGATCTGAGCATCAAGGAAATAAGTCATAAACTGGGCTTTAATGATCAGTTTTATTTTTCACGGCTGTTTAAAAAAATGATGAACCTCTCGCCAAGTGAGTACCGGCATCTCTACAATAATTAATCCCTGCAAGCATTAGTATTATCTCCATTCCTTTTATTGATTGACCATTTACCGGACAAACAAATTTAATCGTAATTTTGTCTATGGTAATAGCATCTTTGTCCATTCATTAACAATCAAGAAATGATTAGGCTTATCCAATGATATTACATTTATAGTTTTTATGTAGTCGTTTCGTCCTTTCATAAGGGAAAATGACTGTGCAATATTTGATAACTTAATTTTTAACCAATAAAGGAGTTTAATCTATGAGCGATTTTCTTTTACACGATGAAAATGACACCGTCGGTGTAGTTGTCGCAGATGTAGAACAGCACCAAGCTGTCAAAGGCCGAACTTTGGCTGGCAAAGATGTTCCTCAATTAAAATCACTATCAAACATTTCCCTCGGTCATAAAATCGCAATACAGGATTTTGAACCAGGTGATACTGTAATAAAGTATGGTGTCGACATTGGTAAAGTAGTGAAGTCTATTAAAACCGGAGAGCACGTGCATACACATAATCTTAAAACAAAAAGGTGGTAAGTAAAATGAATATATCCACATTTAAAGGTTACCGGCGTGAAAACGGCAGGGCCGGTATCAGAAACCATGTCGTAATTTTACCTGTTGATGATATTTCGAACAGAGCTTGTGAAGTAGTAGCCAGTCATATTGATGGTGCAATAGCATTACCACACGCTTATGGCCGTTTACAATTTGGGGAAGATCTTGAATTGTTTTTTCGCACAATGATTGGAATCGGTTCCAATCCTAATGTGGCAGCTTGTGTTGTTATTGGTATTGAGCCGGAGTGGACAAAAAAAATTGTTGATGGTATTGCCGAAACAGGCAAACCCACTACCGGATTCTCCATTGAACGTAACGGAGAAATAAAAACTGTTGCAGAAGCATCAAAAGTTGCAAAAGAATATGTTCAGTGGGCCAGTGAAATTCATCGCGAGGACTGTGATATCAGTGATTTATACTTCTCCATGAAGTGTGGCGAGTCTGATACAACTACCGGCCTTGGTTCGTGCCCTACCGTAGGAAACTTGCTTGATAAGCTAATAGATGCGGGTGCTACTGCTTCTTTTGGTGAAACTTCAGAATTAACCGGCGGCGAACATATAGTTGAAGCAAAAGCTGCTAATAAAGAAGTAGCCGAAGAGTTTAAAAAAGTTTGGAGCAGTTATAATGACTTCATCCTGAAAGAGAAAACAAATGACCTTTCAGATTCTCAGCCAACCAAAGGAAATATTCGTGGAGGTTTAACCACCATTGAAGAAAAAGCTCTGGGCAATATTGAAAAATTGGGGAAAAAGACGAAATTTGTAGGCGTTCTGAAACCAGCTGAAGCACCGACAGGTCCCGGTTTTTGGTTTATGGACACTTCTTCAGCTGCCGCTGAAGCCGTTACATTATGGGCGGCATCCGGCGCTGTTGTTCACTTGTTTCCTACAGGACAGGGTAATATAATTGGCAACCCTATAGAACCGGTAATCAAACTTTCTGCTAATCCTCTGACATGCTCCACTATGCAGGAACATATTGATTTAGACGTTTCAGCTTTATTAACCGGAGATATGAGAATTGACGAAGCCGGAGATCAGTTAATCGACGTGATGATGCGTACCTGTAACGGACGCCTTACCGCCGCCGAAGCTTTAGGTCATCGTGAATTTGTACTTACTAAACTATACCGGAGCGCTTAGAATGATTTCGATCGAAGAAAAACAGGAGAGAGTAAAAGTATCAACAGGTCGGTATGACCTGGAAACAATTAAACAGCTCGTTATAAATATAGCCACTGCATCAGGTTTCAATAAACCTGATGCAGCTATATTTGCTGATGCACTTGTAGAGGCTGACCTTAATGGTACCTCAACTCACGGTGTTTCTCGTTTAAACATTTACATGAAACGTGTGCAAAAAGGATTGATTAACCCAAAAGCTGAACTTAAAGTTGAACGCCAAAGAGGTTCAACTTTGGTTTTGGATGCTGATAACGGTCTTGGACAGGTGCAGGCAATGAAAGCACTTGATTTGCTTATGCCACTATCCCGATCAAATGGTATAGCAGCATGTACAATTCGGAATTCACAGCATTTCGGCGCCCTGTCATATTATTGCAATAAGGTAACTGAAAAAGATATGATACTCTTTGCTACCACAAATTGTGAACCCTCTTTAGCACCGGAAGGGGCTAGTGAAGCTTATTTTGGAACCAATCCGCTGGCAAGTTCTTTCCCAACCGGCAAAGGATATCCAGTAAAAATTGATCTTGCCACTTCGCTTGTTGCACGGGGCAATATTATTGCCGCTCAGAAGAATGGGGAGTCAATTCCTGAAAACTGGGCTCTGACAAAAGAAGGTGAACCCACAACAGACCCTGCTGCTGCTCTGGAAGGCGCCATGCGGCCTATGGCGGCCCATAAAGGTTCAGCTCTCGCTTTGATGGTGGAGATTTTTTCAAGTGTATTATCCGGAGCTGCTATAGGACCCTCCGTTGGCTCTATGTATAATCAAATGGACAGAAAGCAAGATGTAGGACATTTCTTTGCTCTTATGGATATTTCTGCCTTTATGGATCCTTCGGTTTTTAAACACCGGATGGATCATACTATGGATCAAATCAAGTCATCAAAGAAACGCCCTGATACTGAGGAAATATTGATTCCTGGTGAACGCTCATTTAAAAGAGCACAGCAAAACCGGGAACAAGGAATAACTATTGATGCCTCAACTCTTGCAGAAATTAAAAGCCTCTGTCAACAGCTTGAAATTGAATATATACTAGATTAAGTCTTTTTAAAATTGTAACGAATGAGCTCAAAAATATTAATTACAGAAAACATCAAGGGTCGGTGGGTTGAAGAACTACAATCCAGGTTTGATGTTCAACTTGAACCTGAACTTTGGAAATCACCTGAGAAATTATATAATCTCATTTCCGATTATGATGCGTTAATTGTACGAAATCAAACAGATGTAGACTCTGTGTTGATTGATGCAGGAATCCGCTTAAAGATAATAGGACGAGCAGGTGCCGGATTGGATAATATTAATGTAGAGGCAGCGGCAAAAGCAGGTATTGTTGTAACCAGCACCCCGGATCAAAATTCAATTTCTGTTGCAGAATCCACTATTGGCATGATGCTGGCTTTAGCCCGTATGTTACCTGCTGCAAATACAGATGTCAGAAATGGAAACTGGCAACGTCAGAAATTTGTAGGAACTGAACTCTATGGAAAAACATTCGGTGTAATTGGCCTTGGACGTATTGGATTTTTAACTGCTCTGCGAGCAAATGCCCTCGGCATGAATATACTAGCTCATGATGCTTACATAAGTGCGGATGCTGCACCTGTTACTGAAACCCATGCTAAATTGGTGGACCTGGAAACGCTTCTACGTAAATCAGATTTTATTTCATGCCACATACCCCTGACTCCGGAAACCCGACATATATTCAATTATAAACGTTTCAGCCAGATGAAACCTGAATCGTTTTTTATGAATCTTTCCCGCGGCGGAGTTGTGGATGAGCAAGATTTAATCAAAGCTCTGGAGAATAAAAAGATTAAAGGAGCTGCACTGGATGTCCGCGAACAGGAACCGCCGGTTCAAAGTGCACTCTCCGAAATGGATAATGTGATTCTTACACCTCATATCGCCGCATTTACGCACGAAGCACAGGAAAGGGTTGTTAATGCGGTTTGCCAAGATGTAGCTGCCGTATTGGAAGGAAACGGAGCTAAGAATTCAGTTAACTTCCCAAAACCAAAACAGGCTGTAGAAATCGGATAATCAGGATGCAACAGTTAAATTTAATACAGCCGGTATTTCAAGGCTGAAATTGAATCGATAATTATAATTGAAGATTTTAAAGTTATGAAAACTCATTCTTTATACCTTAACGGACAATGGATTACATCAGATACTAAAATTGATATATTAAATCCTGCTGATAATAAAAAATTCGCAGAGCTACACACTATCAATCGTGATAAGGTAAAACAGGCCATTAAGGACGCTCATGAAGCATTTAAAGGCTGGCGTAAATTAACCGGCAAAGAACGCGGGGCCTATTTAGAAAAAATTGCTGATGAGCTGGAAAAGCGAAGCGATGAAATAGCCACAATAATTACGAAAGAAAACGGAAAACCACTGGCGCAGAGTAAAGGCGAAGTGGGTATGTCTGCAGATCATCTGCGATGGTTTGCCGGAGAAGCCCGGCGTGTGTATGGCCGCACCGTGCCACATCAGGTTGATGACAAACGTCATTTGGTTATTAAAACACCGATTGGGGTGGTTGGAGCCATCAGCCCCTGGAATTTTCCGCTTGTGTTGTCACTTCGAAAAGTAGCCCCTGCACTTGCCGCCGGATGCCCTGTTATCTTAAAACCGGCAAGTTCAACTCCATTATGTGCCGTTGCTTTGGCGGAATGTATTGAAGCCGCCGGTGTGCCTGAGGGAGTATTTCAGCTGGTAGCAGGTTCTGCATCAGAAATAGCACAGGAATTTCTGGAAAATCCGCTATGCCGGAAAATTTCTTTTACAGGCTCTACTGAAGTAGGTCGGAAACTGATAAAAGGTGCTGCAGACGACATTAAACCTTTATCACTGGAATTGGGTGGAAATGCCCCTCTTTTAGTATTTGATGATGCCGATCTGGATGCAGCCGTTGAAGGAGCGATAATTACTAAATTCCGAAATACCGGACAATCTTGTATAGCTTCAAACAGGATGTATGTACACCGTTCTATCTATGATGAATTTCTCAAACGTTTTGTTGAAAAAACAAAAAAATTAAAAGTTGGCAACGGTCTTGGAGATAATGTTGATATTGGCCCGTTGATAAATGAGGAAGGTTTAGATAATGCTTTAAAGCATATTGAAGATGCCATTAATAGCGGAGCTAAATTACTATGTGGTGGAAAACGCGTCGGAGATGAAGGATTTTTCCTGGAACCAACTGTTCTTGCAGATGTTCCTGATACAGCTGTATGTATGTCAGAAGAAACCTTCGCACCAATTGCTCCGGTTTGTCCTTTCGACTCAGAATCTGAAGTAATTGAAAAGGCAAATAACACACCTTACGGATTAAGTGCTTATGCATTCACAAATGATATTGATCGTTCATTCCGGTTAATGGAAGCTCTGGAAGCTGGTACTATAGGTTTAAATGACGCCGTGCCAAGTACCAGTCAAAGCCCATTTGGGGGAGTTAAACACAGCGGCTGGGGCCGGGAATTAGGAATTGAAGGCTTAGAATCATTTCTCGAGACCAAACACATTTCATTGGGGGTGAAATCCTGAATTAAAGAGTAATTTTATCGCTCCTAACTGAAAATTTAAAATTAGATTAAATGTCTTCACAACCTGCAATAATACTAGGCTTGGTAATCTACGCCTTAATAATGTTCTGTGTATCCTATTACTGGATGCGCAGGGTAAAAAAACCAAGTGACTATCTGCTGGCCGGCCGCGGTTTGCCTTATTGGGTTTTAATTGGAACTATCACGGCAACCGGTGTTGGAACAGGGGTGGTTGTCGGTGCCTCTGGGCTTGCTTATCAGCATGGCTGGGCAGGCAGTGCATACCCTATAGGGTTAGGATTAGGCAGTTTGTTAACCGGCTTATTTTTTGCAAAGATGCGCCGCTACCAATTTATGACCCTTGGAGAAGAAATAGCTTGTTATTGTGGCAAAAAAAGAATTGTGGTTGAATTCTCATACATTAGCCTGTTTTTGTCTCAATTAGGATGGCTAACCGTTCAAATTATGGGTGGCGGCGCTGTTTTCAGTGTGGTTACCGGCCTTGATTTGAACCTCTGTATAATATTAGCCGGTTTTATCACGGCTCTTATATCCATACCCGGTGGACTCAAAACGGTTGTTTATGCAGATTTTCTACAAGCTATTATTCTTTTGCTGGGTTTCGGTATTCTTGCCTATGGTTCTATGAGTGATGTAGGCGGTCTCGGTGGTTTAAAAAATACGGTACCATCTGAATATTTTTCTTTTATGGGAACCGGTTCGTATGGTTCCTGGGAAGTCTATAGTCTGATTCTTGTACTTGTATTAAGTATTATCGCTGATCCTGGCCGAAGGTTAGCAATGTACAGTGCCTATTCTGAAGCAGGCGCAAAATGGAGTATGGTGATTGGCGGTACCATTGTAATGCTCTTCTCAGTTATTGTAGGCATCACAGGGATGTACACCTTTCACCTAAACCCAAATATTGCTAATCCGGATCAGGCTTTACCATGGCTGGTTATGAATGTACTTCCACCATGGCTGGCAGCCGTTGTTGTTGTAGCGGTAGCCTCTTCGGTTTTTTCATCAGCAAATACAAATGCAGCCACTGCCGGCACTTTTTATATACGCCATATCTACCCATTGTTTGGTAAAGGATATCCAAAAAATACAATGGTATCAGTAAGACGTGCACTTACGGGAGCATTTCTGCTTTGTACCGTGCTGGCTCTTTATACAGGAAACATAGTTCAATTTATAGTGAGATTTTTGCCAGTAACAATGAGTGGACTTGCAGTAATTATATTGCTTGGCCGGTTCTGGAACCGCTCCACTTGGCAGGGAGCTATAGCTGCCCTTATTGCAACACCAATTGTAGCTTTATCCGTGATGTTTATTCCCTCACTATCTGAATTCTGGGGTAATCCAACAGTGCCGGCTACTGTAGTTGGGCTGCTTGTACATATTACCGTCAGCAAGTTTACACCTTCTCCAAGGCCAGAAGACAGTTTTGAAATAATTGCTGAAAAAATGAAAACCGAGAGAAATTCAATTGAAGGTGAATCACTCAAAGGAGAGGCTGATGATTTTATTCCCAGTAAATCCGAAACCTCAGTCTTGTGAAACTGAAATCATATACGCAAACAAATGTTGCAAAAGCATAAAGGCATTTTATGAAAATTACAAAAATGGAGCTTTTTAAAGTTCCACCCCGATGGTTGTTTTTAAAAATTGAAACGGATGAAGGCCTCACCGGGTGGGGGGAACCTATAGTTGAAAACCGTGCAGATACGGTAAAAACAGCTGTTCAGGAAATAAGTGAATACTTGATCGGCAAAGACCCAATGAAGATTGAGGATCACCTGCAGGTGTTTTTTCATGGTACTTTTTACAGGGGCGGCCCCATACTCACAAGTGCTTTTTCTGGCATTGAACAAGCCCTTTGGGATATAAAAGGCAAATTTTATGGTGCACCGGTATATGAGTTATTGGGGGGTGCCTGCCGCGATAAAGTACGCGTTTACAGCTGGATAGGAGGAGACAGGCCGGCTGGTGTGGCAGAAGCTGCAATAGAGCAGGTAAAACTGGGATTCACAGCCCTTAAAATGAATGGTACAGAAGAACTGAACTATATTGATTCTCATGTTAAAATTGATGCGGCCATAGAAAGACTTGCTGCTGTCAGAGAAGCAATTGGTGATGATATAGGCATAGGTGTTGATTTTCATGGACGGGTACATAAAGCTATGGCTAAAATTCTTGTTAAAGAAATGGAGCCATACCGACCTATGTTTGTTGAGGAACCTGTAGTGCCTGAACATAATGAAGCCCTGAAGCATATTGCCTCTCATACAACCATACCTATCGCAACGGGGGAAAGGATGTATACCCGGTGGGGCTATAAACAATTATTAATTGACGGGATTGTGGATATAATTCAACCCGATTTATCGCATGCAGGCGGTATACTGGAGACGCGAAAAATTGCAGCAATGGCTGAAGCATTCGATGTTGCCGTGGCTCCTCATTCTCCTCTGGGCCCCATTAATCTGGCAGCTTCACTTCAGCTGGATGCCTGCACACCAAACGTTTTTATACAAGAGCAAAGTCTGGGGATTCATTATAATCAGGGAAATGATTTATTGGATTACTTGGAAGATACTTCAATATTTGAATACAACAACGGATTTGTGAACATACCTGTCTTACCCGGACTTGGGATAAATATTGATGAAGAAAAAGTTAAAGAAGCTGCTGAAACTGGGCATCAATGGAGAAGCCCCTTATGGCGCCACGAAGATGGAACTGTAGCTGAACGATAGAGTTTCAGATTTAAGCTAATTACAAGAATATTAAACTAATAAATATCGGTATTTTAGGTAAGATATATGACAAACGTTAAAACAATTTATGGCAGCGGAGTTTTAGCAAATGAGTTGAGTAATTTAAATGGTTACATAGTGGTAACTGATAAAGTACCATGGGAACTCTATAAAGACCATTTTCAGAAAAAACCATTACAAGTGGTGACGCCGGATACATTAGATATGGCAACATTAGATAGAATGTTAAAAACCATTCCTGAAAACGTAGACTTTGTTGGATTAGGAGGTGGTGCGGTTATTGATGCTGCAAAATACTTTGCTTATCTGAGAAATAAATCCCCCTTACTGATACCTACAATCAGTTCAACTAATGCACCTTTTTCTGATTTTATCTCCATTACCAATGAAAATGGATATCGTTTTGGCTTTAAAAAACTTGGCTGGCCAAAACGTATAATAGTAGATTATGAACTGATTTGTAAAGCTAATCCACGTTTTAATCGAGCAGGATATGGTGACTTAATTTTTATGCAAACGACTTTAGACGACTGGAGGCTGGCATCTGAAAAAGGCAAAGGTGTTCCGGTAGATCCTAAGATAGAAAAAACTTTGGAGGGAATGATTGCTATAGCCTTAGAATCTGCAACAGAGATAGGCTCAAATAGTCCACGGGGTATTGAAATACTGATGAAACTGATTGAAGATTCCACCGACCTGATGATGCAGAATCTGTCTCTGCCTATAAACGCGGGTTCCGATCACCTATTTGCATGGAACCTTGAAGTAACTACCGGCCGACATTTTATTCATGGCGAAATTGTAGCCCTTGGCATTCTGATATCCTCATTTCTGCATAAAAAGCATTATTTAGAATTAAAAGATGCATTAGATCAGGCAAATGTTACATATCTGCCTAAAGAACTGGATATTTCCTGGGAAGAAATCAAAAAGACTCTACTTTCCATGGAAGAATACAACAGAAAAGTTCGCCAGTTTGATACTGTATTTGATGAAGTTGTATGGACACCAGAGCTGCTAAATGAAATACAAGCTTTATTATTTTGCAATAAATAAATACACCTTATGATTAATGGTTATAAGATATCTGAAATGGTCATTTAAGATAAAATAATGAGTACTTTTTCCGACATACAACAAATATTAGATATTACCGAAAATGAAATTGGCATAGCCTGGACGGGACAGGCTGGTTTCGTATTTAAAGATTCTGATGGTAAAATATATCACACAGATCCTTACCTATCTAATATCTGTTCACAAACCGTCGGATATCACAGAGTGGTTCCGGCACCTGTTAGTGCTGCGAAAATAACCGCTGATTATGTATTTGTAACACATGTCCATAAAGATCATCTGGATGATGATTCACTTCCGGTAATGGCAAAAGCAAACCCCGGCATGAAATTCGTTGCGCCGCCCTCGTGTATCAGCCGAATGCTGGAACTTGGAATAAATTATGGACAATTGATTCCTATACAAAGAGGTGAAGAGAAAAAAATTGGGAATTCAATGGTAAAAGCGGTTTTAGCTCTGCATACTGATGACAGTGTAGGTTTTGTTATAAAATTCGGTAACCTAAGCTTTTACATTACAGGAGACACCACTTATTCCAATGAATTAATTAATATCAAAAAGGAACAACCGAATGTGATGATGCCGTGTATTAATGGCCGGCTGGGTTGCATGAATATTTCCGATGCCGTACGTTTGACGGGGCATATACAACCAAATTTTGTAATTCCCATGCATTACGGAATGTTTAAAGAAAATACCGCCAACCCTGAGGAATTTATTCGACAGGCAGAGGCTTCCAGTGGTATAACAAAAGGCATGATATTGAAAATGGGCCATTGGTATAGCTTCAGTGATAAAAAAGGCTTTACTCTACACGATATATAAATTGCATGCAAAATATTTAAGGAGATCCATAACAGATGAATATGTACGAATCAACTATTCAGGCAATCAGACAAAATCGTATCGTTATTATTTACCGCGGATTAAGTCCGGAGAAATGCCTTGAAGTATCAAAAATTTTATATGAAGCAGGCATTCGTCTTTTTGAGGTAACCATGAATTCAGAGAAAACCGAAGAATCAATAAAATTACTGAGTACTAAAATGCCCGCTGATACTTTTATCGGTGCAGGTACTGTTACTGAAGTTCAGCAAGTGGAATTGGCTCATGAAGCAGGCGCCACCTATATTATTTCCCCAAATACAAATACTGATGTAATTAAACGTACAAAAGAACTTGGAATGGTTTCCGCACCCGGAGCCATGACTCCCACCGAAGTTGAATTAGCCTCAAAAGCTGGCGGCGATATAATAAAAATATTTCCCATTAATGTACTTGGAGCAAAATATATTACTCAGTTAAAAGGCCCTCTTGATAAAATAGAATTTATGCCCAGCGGGGGACTGACTTTTGAGACGGTACAGCAGTTGTTCGGTATTGGCTGTACAGCCATGGGTTTAGGAGTTCAGCTGCTTGGTGAAAATCTCATTGAAAATGAAAACTGGGATGAACTAAAGAAGCAGGCTAAGAAATTCTTGAATGCTTAATAGCAATACAATTACTCTCAAAAAAGGAGTGCAAATTCATTGAACTCCTTTTTTGTTGTATAACAATGTATGATAACCAATCAGCGGTTGTGGATAAAATCTACACCATAATGGTCAATCATTCGATTATAGCCCTCCGAAGCAGCACCATTACCCCAGTCGTAGATTGTAAATGTTCCGATTCCAACTCCGTCGGGGCTTGTGGTTCCACCATGAGCATAATTTTCCATCATAAAGCCATAATCCTCTTCACTAAAGAATGGCCATTTTCTCTCCCACTGTTCCTTGGTTTTTGGATTTTCAGGAGCATACATCATCGTGAATGAAGCTCTTAGAGCAGCCAGTCCCCGTTCTATATACTCCTCGTTATCCATTACTTCGCCATACTGTACTATCAATTCTGAAAACAGACTCTGGCGTGAGTCATTCCATTCACCATCTGCATTCATTACGCCAAAACCACCCAGAGTATTTACATACATATATGGCGGCTGCCAAGTAGCCTGAGTCATCAGGAGTTCATCGAGAGTTCGCTGGCCATATTCCAAATATCTATCATTGCCAGTTTGATGATATACATTAAGCAATGCCTGCGAGGTCCAGTACATAGAAAAGTTATTTTGCTTGAACATGTTGTTACGTTCAATTTTCTTATTAACCAAGTCTCTTGAACCAAAAGGATTACAAGACCAATAAGTTTCAAAGTCTTCCCACCTACCAATTGGAATAATATCTTCAATTACTGCATCTATAGCTTTAATAGCAGAATCGAAGTATTTTTTATTACCTGTGTGTTCATATAATTTTAAAAGAAAAGTAACCGACATAGATGATTCTGGCGAATTGTTCAGATGCTGCATTGGCTTTAATGAATCATCCAGCCACCCCGGGAAGAAGCCGCTAGAATCCTGTATTTCAACTAAAGAGTTGGCAAATTCCGTAGCATATTCCAGCAAACGTTCATCCTGTTCGAGTTCCTCATACCAAGTCAGCATCAGGTAGGCAGTCCAGCTCATATCAAGGATATGGTATGGTGCAGATTCGGGCTGACGTGAATACGGATTACGGTTCGAATTACCAAAAAAGTAATTTTCCCAGCCAGTGGAACGCCTTTTTTCTTCTCCATCTACTTCCACCTGTTCCATTCCCGTACCAATAACAGATGGGAAAAATCCCTTTTCCTGCGGAAATGAAAGAGCCAGTTCTTTGGTCATCCTGGCTTTTTCCAGCAGGTCATCATTTCCGGTGCGTCTGGCATAACGGAAAACCCCCTGTGCTGACCGCAGTGAACTAAACCAAGCTTGATTCCAAACCGACCGGAATTCCCTTTCATCAACTACCCCAGGGTAATTCGGACTTTGGGTAACGTTTACTATAAAGGTGGGTGCACCTACTTTTTTACCATCCAAAGTAAACTCCTGCCATACGTTTTCTTTCCAGGTATTAAAAGCCCAGTTGTAAGTATGTTCCACATAATGCTCCTGGTCTCCGTCCATTGGCTGTCCATCATTGTATAAAGGTTTTCCCCACCTGTCCCAGAAAAACTGAAGTGGTTTTCTCCATGGATTAAATAAATCTTCCACTTCGCTTAACGACATTATATAGAAACCAAATTCAAACTCGCCTGGCGGATATATAGCCCCTTCATGTTTTTGCCAGAATATATGATTTAACCTTCTCTGATTACTTAAACCCAGTGTCATGGAATTTTCCGGTGCGTTTAAATCCATGTACCACTGAACCGGGCTACCCTTTTTCATAACATCCAAATCAGGAATTATGGCAAATTGTTTTTTTTCTGACTCTGAAGCCACAATCATAGCCGGTGCTCTGAAAGCATGCTGACCGATGATATAATCTTCAGTGGGGGTTAAATGAGGTGCCCAATGGAAATCGGGTGTAAAAGCAGGTTTGAAAGTCAGCTGCCAGTCGTCTTGTTTCAGGGTATCGTCAATATTCCAGCTCATGGATATCTTTGTAATCCCGTCAGAGACTTCTGTATAGGTAATCTCAGGATCATAGATGCTTAAAGAGTCAAAACTGATATCGTTCACATATTGTCCAAGCACAGACTCCAAATCTCCTTCCAAAGCGAAAGTATTATTTGTACTTTTAATACTTACAGTTTCTTTATCAGAGCATCCAGTTATGACTGCAATTAGCAATCCAAATACGATTGTCTTTTTCATGTAATTTTAATTTTTCTGTAATAGTTAAAACAATATCACATTACCCGGAAAGATATACATCTTTTGCCGGATGTGGTGATTAGGTTCGCATCTGTGAACGGTGATCCATCCATACCATTACATTTTGTTGATCTGGTTCATCCGGACTAACCCTTACCGGCCGACCCTGTTCATCCAGGACCACCAGCGAACAGGTAGCGTCAAAACCAATTCCGCCGATTTGTTCGGGATTTATACTAGCTTCTTTCACTGCTTTTTTAATAGTGATGCAGCAGGCCTGCCACATATTATCTAATGATTGCTCTACAAAATCAGCAGCAGGGCGCCACATTTGAATTTCTTTTGTCTGCATTGAAAGCATGTTTCCTGCTTTATCAAATACACCCGCCCTTGCTGAACCTGTACCAACATCGCAGCCAATAAAATAATCTTTTCCCATTGTAAACTTTCCTACTCTAACTTAATCTGAATCCTGTGGTTTTTTAAAAGGCCTCTTTAATTTTTTTTTGGAGTTAACATGGTATCTGCCATTTTCATGAATGTTTAAATCTGGTTTTTATAAAGTCAGCGTTTTTGTATCCAGATAAAATCCAGTCCAATTTTATTATATGTATCGTTTTCGCTGCCTTCATAACGGATGCTGAGAGAATGATTACCTTCATTAAGCAGAATAGTACTGGAGCCATAGTTTCGCAGTAGTTTACGATGCGGTATCTGAAGATTTATAATACCTTCTGAGCCGCCAAATCCAGCTTCTTCACCATTTACTCTGGCAGAAAATTTTCCAGACTCATTCATTAAAGCAGCAGTAATCCAAACCCTGTAATTTCCCTCTTCAGAAACTGAAAATGGAATTTCCAGTTCGCTACCTGTCTGTGCAGGTTTCCAGACTAAAAGCCTGCCTTCAGCCCACATATTATCTTCCATTGTTTCGATTCTTGGCTTTTCGTTCAGAATCTCCTCAACCTGATAAAAAACGGAATTGCTGGCCCCGCCTGCCGCCTCGGGTGTCCAGTATGTATGTTCCAGATGTCTGACATCATCATATGAAACAGGTATATGATCATCTTTAAGTCTGGGCCTTGCATAGAAGTAACTTCCACGGGCGTAGGAAAATCCTTTAACATTGGTGTGCGGAAATAATTCCATATAAAAATGAAGGTCCGATTTAAAGGGAAGCGGGTCCACAACATGCCACCGGTGGTTGGTTACGAAACCACGGTTTGCAGGACCGTCATTGCGCGGCTGTCCTGAATACGGAGTTTGAAAAATATCGGGAGAAGACCAGGAGTAATTATAATAATCTTCTGAACCAGTGCCGAAAGTTGATGGAAAAGTATCATCATCCACAAAAATCTTTTCATCCCCTTCGCCCCACCAGTTTCCTCCGGCAGTGGGTATTTCAAGAGGATTAAAAAGTATGGAAGTGCTGCCTACATAAACGCCTTCACCTTTTGCAATTATAAAAGGCAGATCGTATGGGAAATTCTCATCCATATCATGATCTACTCTCCAGCGGGCACGAAAATGCATTGAACGTTCATCATTCCAGGAGTAATCAGCAAAGTTAACAGAGCCTTTAACGTGTACATTTTGCTCCCCTTTATTGTCGATTACCACACTTGCTGAATCTTTAAATGGCATAAAAAACCGGCTTACCATTTTTCCATCTGCGTGGACCGTAAAAGGCAGAGACACGTATGGATTAATACCAGGTGCTGCTCCAAAATAATCACCAACAGGCATCTGAACCTGTGCATGCGGTGCGCCATCAAAACTAATATTTAACACTGTTTGTCGCAGTGCTTTCTCGAGATTATCGGCTTCAACTTCCAGCTCCAGGAACTGAATTGCCGCTTCTCCTTCTGCTGAAAATACTTGCTGTTTTTCACCAGCCTTTACATCGGCTGAGATATTTTCTGATTTTCCACCTGATGCAGAAGCAGAGTAATTCTGATCGGGATTATTAAGTATTTTTGCCGCCTGTTCAATTTCTTTTTTGTATATCTGTATATCCTCTGACTGAAATGTTTGTACCTGCGTAGCCTCTTCATACACACGAACCTGCAGATAATAAAAGTGCAGATTATCAATATTTCCCGTCCATTCTATGCGTAAATGCTCTGCATAAGGCATGGGAAAATATCCCGCATCCCGCTGGGAAAATGTATTATTGTAGATTTCTGAATCTATATCGGTTTCTTCAGAAAAAATATTATAGGTATTCTGTAAAAAAGGCCGAGCCGGGCCTTCATAAACTGGTGTTTCTGAGTTATCCAGGTATACTTTTAAAATACCATCCATCCGGGCTGTCCAGCCTCTTACAATAGCACCCGGGCCTTCAATATCACACAGTAGATAAGTGCCAACACCTTCTTCATTCGGTTCCTCGAGAATTTCTTCAAAGTTAGGAATAGGTTCTTTACCAAAACCATCAGAATTAGCGTACCATCCCGGGCCGTCGGGCTGATCGCTACTTCGGTCATAGGAAGAAAACTGTATAGTCCGGTAAAACGGTACAGGATTTTCTGCCAGTTTTTCCAGGTTTACCATTTCCTTTATCAGGGAACCTGTTGTTACTGTTTGGCTGAAACCAGCCGTTGCAAAGAAAAAGAGAAACACATGGCTGAGTAGAATTCTGCCAGTAACAGTGTTTGCTGGTTTATTTAATGTAGTTTTTTTAATCATTTTATTTTCAGTTTTTCCAGGTTCCCTGAACCGGCATAGTTTAATTTTTACCTCTTGTAGGCCCGTCAGTATTAATACCTCTTGGCAGACGTTCTTCAACATCTGGTAATTCAGGGAAAGATGCATGTGGTTCTGTCTGATACCAGTATCCAACAGTGTAATAATTATCAGAACGATGATTTGCATGTCCGTGCTCTATGGTAACCCGGATTGATTCGTTAAATGGAATGGGTGACTCTGAGTGAAAACGGTAAACAGTCCACTGAGAACCACGGTCGTCGCCCCCGTTTATAGGGTTGCCATATTCGCTATAGTTGAATTCCGGTTTTTGATGACCAAAAGGGTTAATAGCACATCCGCCATAACACCAGGCACCCAGATAATAATCTTCAGCTCCAGTTCCGTGTATTTGCGGCTCTTCTGCACCATCAATAAATATCATTTCATCACCTTCACCCCACCAGTCACCCTGATTTTGAATAATACTGTGAGTAACACCAATAAAGTGCCCTCTGCCTTCGGCTTCAATTATTGTATAATTATCTTCACCGGTCTTATTTTCTTTGTTATTCACATTAGAATCATTCGTGGTTACCCAATCGGATGTCCAGCCGTCAGTTGGAACAGCCTGACGATATTGAGCATGGAAATATCCTATATCTTCAGGCAGTGAATCATGCTTTTCCCAATCTATATTGTAATAGTAGGCATCAATAGCGTGATCGCCTTCATTTGTGACAGTAATTTTTGCTGATTTACGAAATGGCATGGGGAAATTGGCATTTAAAGCCCTTTGAGAACCTACAGAAGTAAACTCAGATTCATAGAGATTATATTTTCCCAGACCTAACCCAAAGAAATCACCAATAGGAGTTTCCACACTTGGTTCGTCTTCACCATCCCAGTAAATCCTCAGCACTATTTTCTTCAGGTGGTAAAATTCATTACTTGCGATGGTAGTCCATATGTGTTTGATAATGCCAGGACCCTCTACTTCTCCGATCAGGCGGGTTTCATCCGACTGAATCTGGTTTTTCCAGTTACCGTCATCATTAGCCCCGCTACGATCATAGCTTGAGATCCTTTCAGCAGAATAATTTTTCAATTGCCAGATTTCACCTTCTGAAACTTCTGAACTCTGGGCAATACTTAACTCGGGTATTGTAAACATCAGGAGCACAATCAGTGTGGATAATAAGTTTAATGTTTTCATAGGATTTTACTTTTGTTAGGATTAGGTGTGCATATTTATATATCAGGCACCGGCCACAGTACCCTGCGATGAATTACTTATTTTATTATGGTACCAGCCGAAATACCAAACTACTACAAAGCATAATAAAGGCACCAAATAGGAAATATGGATGCTTCCTGTATAATCAGAAATTAAACCCATAATTGCGGGAAATGCTGCCCCGCCTCCGATAGCCATAATAAGTCCTGAACTTGCCATTTTTGTATCGTCTTTACTTAAGCCTTCGGAAGCCAGCCCAAAAATGGTAGGGAACATTAAAGACATAAATCCTGATATTGTCACTAAAGCAATCACGCCCACAATTCCACTGAACACGATGGCAAATAATGTACTGATTATAGCCAGAATAGAAGACAGGCTTAGTAATACGGCTGGCTTGAAGTATGTCATCAGTGTGGTATAAATAAACCTGAACAGGATAAAAACAAGCAGAGAAGCGATATAATAATTTGAAGCCTCAGATTCATTAATATTCAATTCTACCATAGCATATCTGATTATAAAAGACCAGACACAAATTTGTGCACCAACGTAGAAAAACTGTGCTACAACCCCAAGTGTATAATTTTTATTGTTCAAAAGTCTTTTGAAAGTCGGCACGAAATCAATCGAGGTATATTCATCAGAAATTTTAGGCATTTTGTAGAAATAGATAATGATCCAGAGTACAATCAGTAAAATACCTACCGTTACATACGGTCCCATTACTGCACTTAATTCCGCCTCCTGAATTACGTTCAGCTTCTCGGCACTCATAACCGATCTTTCATCTGCACTGGAAATATCCAGCTGTGAAAGTATATAGAACTTACTGATTACTACACCTGACAAAGCACCAAGAGGATTGAATGCCTGTGCCAGATTCAATCTGCCGGTACCTGTGGCATCGTCGCCCATGGCAATAATATAGGGATTACAAGCGGTCTCAAGAACTGCCAGCCCACCGGCTAAAATAAATAGTGCAACTAAAAAGAAACTGTATTGTAAAACCAGGCTTGCTGGATAGAAAAGTAGAGCTCCGGTTATATACATGGCCAACCCTAGTAATACACCCGACTGATAGGTATATCTTTTAATATATATAGCTGCCGGAATAGCCAGTGAAAAATAAGAGCCGTAAAAAGCAATCTGAATCCATGAGGTCTGAAAATCGGACAAACTCATTATTCTTTTAAATGCAGCTAATAAAGTATCAGTTAAATTATGTGCCACACCCCACATGAAGAATAAACTTGTAATAAGGAAGAAAGCCAGAAGTGGCACCCGGATGCCGAATTTTTCTTTAAAGTTCCCACCAGAACCATTTGCTTTAGCCGATGCAGATTCATTTAATGTCATAATAGTTACAAATTAGATTTTAAGTTATTCAGGAAGTTTCACGCCCATCTCCTTCGGCCTGCGGCCATGAAGCAAGTTCTTCGTATAGCTCTCTGGAATCTATCACCTTGTTTTTCAGATATAATTGACGCAGGCGGCTGTAATTTCCCAGACAGCTTCAGCATCTTCACCATCAGGCATAATCCATTCTGCTTTACCCTCTGTTGACTGGCACATAAAGTGTGCAGAATAGAAGGAAATAAGCTTAGTAAAAAAGTTCCAAGAATAACTTCCTTTAACTTTTTGCTGCTTTTATATTTATCATTCGTCATATTTAATTCTTTACGATGTTAATTTCTCCGGCTGACAGTAAGTTACTGACTCCTTTCACTCCTTCAAGACGGACAACCCTGCCTCCCTTTTCGGACAGGCTATCAGTTTGGATGACCTGGTATTTTCCCATTCGCCATAGGCTATTTCCTCAAAATTATTACCATTGTTACTAATATAAATTTTGTAGCCTGCTTTATTTGTTCACATTTTATTTCTCTAATGTTAGCTTAATTACTTGTCCTCCTCCCGATGCTAAATCGACGATAAGTATATCATTTTTATCTACAGTTTTAGTTTCTTTAAGAAGCTTGTTAGGATTTTCGTCTGCATCGGGTGCATCTCCATAAATTTCAGCGGTATATTTTTTGTCCTTCAGGAAATCTAAGGGTAAGTCGAAGGTTCTGGAGACATCATTATTTAAAATGCCAACATACCAGTTGTCGCCCTTTCGACGGGCAAGTGAGACATACTCACCTACTTCAGCAGAGGGAACATAGGTCTCGTCCCACGTAGTTGGCACCTCTTGTAAAAAGTCGAAACCCTGCTCGCCTTCATACGCCTCCGGATAATCGCATAATGAAGCCAGGTAGCTCTCCAAAACCACATACATAGCCAGCATATGGCTTCGTGTGCCCGTCATAAGCGGACGAGTGTATTGAGTTTTAAATTCATCTTCAGGCACTGCTCTGAAGCCGCCTAAATGGTAATCTGTTGCGCCGGCAAGAAGTCGTGTAAATACAACGTCAAGATCGTGATTGGGGCTGAGGCCTTCTTCCCTCCATTTATTATTTTCATAGTTGAGTGCGCCTTCCCGGGTAAATTCATTTGGATAAGTGCGGTGTAATCCTGTGCCCTTAAAAGCTCCGTGAAATTGAATATGCAACTTATGCTTTGCAGCCATTTGCAAAATCTCTTCCTGTATATTCACCATTTCCTGATCATCCCGATCCATGAAATCAACCATCATGCCTTTGATTCCCCATTTTTCGAATTGTGTGAACGCTTCTTCCAAATTCGGATAAATTGCTTCCCAATGAACCCATACATGGATTTTTACCCCTTTTTCTTCAGCATAATTGCTGACTCTGTACATGTCTAAACTGGGAACGGTTTCCGTAACATCTGTATTTGGGCCTACAACGCCATAACCAGCCGCGTCACTTTTATACCAGGCGAAACCTCCGAATCCGATTACCGCATGGTATTCAATATTGTTCCGGGCGGCAAAGTCGATATAGTATTTATTGGTTTCAAAATTTATACCGGGAGCAAAAGTAGTATCAGGCACAATATCGCCGTTCCACCAGTGGAAGGTAGTTTTGCCTGGTTTTATCCAAGACAGGTCTTCGATTTTTGAAGGTTCATTCAGGCTGGTAAGAATATTTGATTCAAGCAATGCACCGATGCGGTCGCTGATCAGCATCACACGCCAGGGTGTACGGTGCGGCAACGTTGCTTTTACTTTTTCATCCATTTGCCCGGGTAACGGCGAAAGCTGACTATGGAGTAAACCATCTCGTTTCACCAGATACATGCCCGCATAATCCCGCAAATTAGCTTCGGTAATAGCTATATAATTATTTCCCGGGAATTCAAAAAGAGCGGGCATATCCATTAGTGTATCTTCTTTCACATCGCTGAAAGGCAGTGTATGGTAAAAGCCTTCATGGTTGTTTGTATAATTATCCCAAAAGAGAGTACGTACGGTAGGGTTACCGGCGATGTTAAAGCTGCTTTTTTCATCAAGGAGTGCGTAAGAATTCCAGTTTTCCTGTTCGGGAAATTCGTACCGGAATGCCAGGCCATCGTTAAAAGCCCGAACTACAATGTTCACTTGTCGTTTGGCTCCACCTTCTTCGATTAATGGAATTACCACTTCCCGGTGGTGATCTCGAACGGTTTTTGCCTTACCCACTACCAATTCATAAGTATCATCAACTTCACTTAACTGTGGCTCCATCATATTGAGATTCGCCTGTAAGCTGCCACCTTCTTCAAACAAGAGGCCCAGTTCCGAATCTTCAATCAATGTTTCTTCTTTATATAAAACACTGTATACAGGCGCTTTTTCTGTTAGTTGAAACGAAAAAACAATCTGGCCATCTGGGGATGTCAACTCTACATCTGTTTGTGCAAAAGCAGGTAAGGTGATTAACAATAGAAAAAAAAGTATTTGGCATGCATTCGGCCGGCCAAAAGATGTTTTTTTACTTGTTGAGGTATTCAATGTGTACTAATTAATCTGTTAAAAATAATTGATATTGAAAAATCATAATCTCCGTTTTTCAATTATCCGGCGGCAGTTCAGAATATTCCCGAAATATGTCTATTTCACTTGCTGAAAGCATATCACTCGCACCTTTCACGCCTTCAAGTTTTACGTAACGGGCTTGTTGCTCCGGCCAACTTGCAAGTTTTGTAGCCACATCTTCCGGCCACTCGCCTGAAGCAACTTTTTCAAAATTATTTCCATCACGACTCAGATAAATATTATAGCCCGTCATTATGCCACCAGGAGAATGGGATATAAAATTTGGCCGATACGATAATCCTTGGGTAGTATGCACATTGCCCATATCAATAATAACCGACTGAGGCAGTGGGGCTCTGTTAGGAGTTCTTGATGAATGCCATGCTGTTTCCGGACGGCCGTCAATAGCTTTATCAGCGGTAAATTCATATCCAAGACTATATATATATTCTAGCGGGAATTCCGGATTTTCTTCTGATGTAGCAGTGGCTTTCATTCCCTTTTTTGATATAAAATCCGGACCAGGACCGGTTGGTTCAATTTTAACATTATCAAACTGGGCATGTGCCCACTTGCTTGTTATCAAAGCAATCTGACCGGTTACATTATAGCTATTCTCTACAGAGCCAACCATTTCGTTATCAATGATAACTTCAATGGTTTGGCCGATCATTCTCAGAGCTATTTGATGCCATTCATTAATTTCAAACGGCACATTCCCGCTCAGTAATGATTCATCATTCTTCTTCCAGGACCTTCTGTACAACTCCCAGTTTCTGTCACTCCCGATCTTAAGGTGATACCCTCCAACTATCACACCATGTTGCACATCCACCCGTCCTACAAGTTCTACATGCCCGGAATCCTCCAGCATTATATCTGTGCTTACCTCATAATCACCCCACAAAGAAGGGTCTCCCATTACTGTAGTTGGTCTCATATTACCACGACCATTCCAGATCACCGGCTGATTGTAAGTCATTTGACTGTAACACATTCCTTCCCGGCCTCCTCTGCAGGGAGCCGTTTCATAAGAGCCGTTTACATCTGAAAAATAACGAGCCAGTTTTGCTTGTTCATAATCTTCAAAGTCTTCAGAATATGGAAGTTTCATTATATCATAAATTTCTGAATCCGGCTTATCGTTGCCTTTTCCCTGCCCTGTGGTAGTAGATAATGTATACAAATACCCCGGCTGTATGGTAAGATGGAATTTGCCATCTTCAGGCATAACCGAACCCTTATAGGCAAAATGATCATCCTGGTTATCAGAATAAATATCTGAAGCCCAAAGGTGTACTTCTTTATCATCAGGCAGGTCATCTGTAATTGAATATGTAATGGTTTGTTCTATATCCAGATCCATAGCTTCTATAATGGAGGTGAAATCTGAATTGTCAGGAGCCCTGAGAGTTACATAACTGGCCTGAGACTGCATGATTTCAGCGGCATTATCCATATAAAACCAACCAGGCTCAGTAAACTGTGTGGTATGAGCGTAAACCCAAATATCTTTACCTACATGATAATATCCTGACCACGGCCATTCAGCCAGCATCAGCCCGGTATCGGCAATGGGAAGATTACTATACCATGCTGAAATTAATGCCCAGGCAATATTTCCGGTTACATGTGCCTGTATATATAGACGGTTGGCAGATCTTGCCAGTGAGGGTGCCCCTGTATCTGTACCCATAGTACTTTGCTCGGCTGACCATATTGGCTTATTAAGATTAACCGCATCTTCTGTGCTTTCACATGTACGGTAAGCCCCCCTCCAGCCGCACAGGCTATGCTCACCAACTATATCCACAGCTTTTACCAGCTCCGGATTATCTGCCATTTCAGCAACTATTGAAAACGGATGTGATACATCATCAGCGCCAATAATTTTAATATCTGGATTATATGCATCAAGAGCTTTTTTATAAGCGATATACCAGTCTGCATCCCACCTGTGCTCATTCCAGCCACCCACATAATCAATTTTCAGATTATTTTCTTCTGCACATTCAAGCCATTCAATATTATACTCTATATTTTCATCCGACCAGAACTCACCTACCCAGCCCGGCGTGCCCCACTGCAAAGCAGCCAGTGTTATGTCAGGATTTCGCTTTTTCGCTTCTTTCATCAACCACCATTCATATCCGCGGTTGCAGTTAATTTCATCGGGAGAACGCATATGGCTGGCTTCGGAGCCGGAGGTTGAATTTGTTTCTCCGCCTATTTCAACCTTTAAAATTTGCATACTTGCGCCATACCCCGGTTTAAATAGATAATCAAGTATTTCATTTCTCTCTTTTTCAGGATAATCAACCAACAGGCGTGAAGAGCCACCAGCACTTAATGCTCCCAATCCGTCAAAGTGTCTGCCGGTGTCATTACCATCTAATTCAATAACCACATCTTTTTGAATATTTATTCCTGGCCCTGCTCCAAAATCCTGATTTTGGGTAGAATTTTGCTGCTGTGTCTGCTGCAGACCAGAGCATCCCAGAATTAACAACGGTATAATAAATACCCACTTAAATATTGTCTTTACAAAAATATTTTTCATGATAAATACTGCAGTATTAGATGAACTGGAACCGTTCGGTTAAAATTATTTTATTAAAATCAGTTTTCGGGTCTGGGTAAATTCATCAGCTTCAATTCTGTAAAAATACGTGCCGCTGGCGAATTGAGAGCCGTCAAATACAACTTTATAATTACCCGGTGACATTAGCTTATTATCCACTAAAGTTTTCACCAATCGCCCCATGCTATCGTAAATCTTTAAACTTAAATTTACTCTTCTTGAAACAGAGTATTCAATGTTGGTTTTTGGATTGAATGGGTTTGGATAATTTTGCTTTAAGCTAAATTCAGAGGGTTTGTCTGTTCCGGCAGGCTCTGTATGAGTTGCCAGATTATCTGTAACAATTCTGATTTCTCCAGCCGACACGTTCTCATTCACCGCCTGTGTTGCCTCCAGCTTCACATACCGCGCTTTTCGCTTTTCCCATATTGCTGTTTTAACCGATGTACCTGTTGGCCAGTTTCCGGATGCCACTTTGCTATATGTAGCACCGTCATTACTGATAAGAATATCATAAGAAGTTATCATACCATTTCGTTGGCCATCAATTCTTGGCTGATAGGTTAAGCCTTCAACCTCATAACTGCCGCCCAAATCCAAAGTTATAGATTGAGGCAGCGGCCTTTTATTATCTAAATATTCGGTATGCCAGTAGGTTTCGGGACGCCCATCAATAGCTCTTGAAGCAATATAATTACGACCTCCCTGATTTCCCGGCTGGTCACTTGTGGCGCGGGCGGTTATTCCTTCCCCTGACAGATAAACAGGCCAGTCGCCAAGAGGCGTAATTTCCACATTGTCAAACTGGGCATTGTGCCATGAACTCACCGTTAGCGCTGCCTGTCCGGTTGTGAATGTTTCATCATTAATGGTATCTACTGTATCTCCGTTAATTACCAGCGCTATTTCCTGCCCCTGCATTTCCAGAGCCAGATTATGCCACTCACCGATCCCAAAAACAGTATTTCCAGATGCAAGTACATCTTCCTCTAAACCTATATCCTCCCGGTATAACTTCCAGCTTCCGGAACTGCTTATTTGAAAATGATATCCGGAAATGCGTAATCCTGACTGGGAGGTAATACGACTAATTAGTTCTACATAGCCAGATTCCTCCAGCATTATATCTGTACTGACTTTATAGTCGCCCCACCAGTTTGGGTCGCCGAAAATGGTTGTC